>DATJAS010000049.1:0-4939 GCA_035516035.1 Bacteroidota bacterium
AAGGAGATGCTCCGGGACTCGATCGACGCATTCATCCACGCGGATTCGTCGAAAGCGCGGGCCGTCCTCCTCACGGACGACACGATCGACGACCTGAACCGGGCGATCGTCGGCGAGCTGGTGGCGCTGATCCGCACTCAGCCCGCCGTCCTGGAGCAGGCGCTCGACCTGATCCGCGTCAGCCGCAACCTCGAGCGCGTGGCGGACCTCTCGACAAACATCGCCGAAGAGGTGGTGTTCGTGGCCGAAGCACAGATCGTCAAGCACCACGCCGAAGAAAAGCCCTCAACCCATCCCTGATCCGCAGCTCTCATGCGGATCCTGATCCGCAGCTCTCATGCGGATCCTGACCCGCGCGCTTACGCGGGTCTTGAGGCGCTTCAGCGCCTCTTGATCCGCAGCTCTCATGCGGATCCTGACCCGTTAATTCCCTCATTCTTTCATTGCGCGGGAACCCCGAAAGTGATATCTTTCGAGGATACCCGATGTTTCACGGTGTTTCACGCGCACGCCCTTGGGCAAGATCATCACGATAGCGAATCAAAAGGGGGGGGTCGGAAAAACGACCACCGCCGTCAACCTCTCGGCCTGTATTGCCGCAGCCGAGAAGAGAACGCTCCTCGTCGACACAGATCCACAGGCCAACGCCACAAGCGGGATCGGGCTGGAGGCTTCCTCCGAGGGGCGGAGCACATACGAGGTCATGGTCGGGGGCCTCTCGGCAGCCGAGGCCATCCAGGCCAGCCAGATGCCCTATCTCTCGGTCATGCCTTCCCACATCAACCTCGTCGGGGCGGAGCTGGAGCTGGTGCAGCTCGAGGACAGGGAAAAGCGTCTCAAGACCGCGCTGGAGCCAGTCCGCAGCGACTACGATTTCATATTCATCGACTGTCCCCCCTCGCTGGGCCTGGTCACGCTCAACGCGCTCACCGCGGCGGACTCCGTCCTCATCCCCGTGCAGTGCGAGTACTACGCGCTCGAGGGGCTCGGGCAGCTCCTCAACACGATCAGCATGGTGAAGAAGCAGCTCAACGAGTCGCTCGACATCGAGGGGGTGCTGCTCACCATGTTCGACGGACGGCTGCGCCTCTCCAACCAGATCGTCGATGAGGTGAAGAAGTACTTCGGGGACAAGGTCTTCCGTTCGGTCGTCACGCGCAACGTGCGCCTGAGCGAAGCCCCGAGCTTCGGGAAGCCGATCATCCTCTACGACGCGGTGTCGACCGGGACGCGCAACTACATGGACCTCGCGCAGGAAGTGCTGGTGAAGAACAACCACCAGATCATCACAACGTAGGGGGTGCCGTGGCCAAGCTGAAACCCGTGCTCGGGCGGGGCCTCGCCTCGCTCATTCCCCGCGGGGCGTCCGTCCCCCCGCTCCCCTCCGCCGGACGCGACGACGGCGTGACGAACGAGATCATCGCCTCGATCCCCCTGGAGCGGATCCAGCAGAACCCGTACCAGCCCCGCGCGGAGTTCGACCCCGTCGCACTCGACGAGCTGAAGCGGTCGATCCAGGAGAAGGGGATCATCCAGCCCATCACCGTACGGCGGATCGGCGACGGCTACCAGCTCATCTCCGGCGAGCGGAGGGTGCGCGCGGCGCGGGAGGCGGGCCTCCATCAGGTGCCGGCGTACATCATCAGGGTCCGCTCGAACGAAGAGATGCTCGAGCTGGCCCTCATCGAGAACCTGCAGCGGGAGCACCTGAACCCGATCGAGATCGCGATCTCCTACAAGCGGCTGATCGACGAGTGCAGCTACACGCAGGAGGAGGTCTCGCAGAAGATCGGGAAGGACCGGACGACGGTCACGAATTTCCTCCGCCTGCTGAAGCTGCCGGAGCCGATCCAGGCGGCGGTCCGGCGGGGGGAGATCAGCACGGGACACGCGCGGGCCCTGATCGCGATCGACGACGAGCCGCGGCGGATGGAGATTTTCCGGAAGATGATCGAGCGGGGGCTCTCCGTCCGGGACGTGGAGCGGCTGGCCAGGGAACGGAAGGGGCGGAAGCCGGTCCAGCGCGCGCACACGGGCGGGGCCGTGGCCAGCTCGCTGGCGAACATCGAAGAGCGCCTCAGGCAATTCCTCGGGACAAAGGTCCAGGTGCGGATGCTCCAGGAAGGGAAAGGGGAGATCGTCATCGAGTATTACTCGCCCGACGACCTGGAACGGATCCTGGAGCTGTTTGCCGCGCTCGAAGACCGTCCGCGATGACAATGCACACGATGCCGGAGACACCATGAGCAAGAGCGTGATCGCCACCGCCGGCGCTCCCGGGGCCATCGGGCCGTACAGCCAGGGAACGGTCGCGCCGGGGGGGTTCGTGTTCACCGCCGGGCAGATCCCCCTCAATCCCGCCACGGGCGAGCTGGTGGGGGGGGATATCAGGGTGCAGACGCGCCAGGTGCTGGAGAACCTGCGTGCGATCCTCGAGGCGGGGGGATCGGACCTCTCATCGGTCGTGAAGACGACCGTCTTCCTGAAAGACCTGTCGGATTTCGCGGCCATGAACGAGATCTTCGCGGAGTTTTTCCCGCAGGCGCCTCCCGCGCGGTCCGCCGTGGAGGTGGCGAGGCTCCCCCGCGACGTGCGGATCGAGATCGAAGCGATCGGAGTCGTCCGCTCCCGCTGACCGACGAGCAATGCGACCGGTGCTCCGGAATCTCCTTGCGGCCCTTCTCCTGATGACCGCTGCGGCGTCCCGCGCGGACGTCCCCGCAGACTCACTCCGCGCCCGGGCCGGCGCCGCGCCCGGAATCCCGGTACGCCGAGACTCCGTCGCACGGCGCGACTCTGTTGAGCATCGCGATGCGGTTACACGGCGCGGTCCGCTCGCACCCCGCGATTCCGCCGCACGGCGCGACACCGCAGGCGCGTCCGACACGCTCGCGCTCCGCCCGACGCACTCCCCGTCGCTCGCAATGCTCCTCTCCGCAGTCGCGCCAGGGGCGGGACAGCTCTACAACCGCTCGTACTGGAAAGTCCCTGTCGTCGTCGGCCTTGGCCTCTACTTCGCCTCCACGTGGCTGGACCAGAACAGGCGGACGCAGATTTACCGACAGAAGTACGCGGCCAGCCTTCTTCCGGGCGCCCCGGACTACGCCGATTCCGCCCTCTACCTCTCGGAACGGGAATTCTACAAGGAACAGCGCGATACGTTCGCCTGGTATTTCTTTATTCTATACGTCGTCAACATCGCCGACGCCTACGTCGACGCGTCGCTGTATGACTTCGACGTCGGGCCGGACCTGAAGCTCCGCGTCCTGCCGGTGGGGTCCGGCCCTGCCGGGCCGTCGCCGGGCGTGACGCTCACGCTCCACTTCTGACAGCGGGGGGTGCCTCCATGCTCAACTACATCTGGATCTCGCTGATCGCGCTCGGCATCTGTGCGGCCGCCGGGAGCGACATTGCCGACGAAGCGGGGAACAGGTACCGGAACAGCGAGGCGATCCCCGTCACGTTCACCGTGACGCGGCGCGCCACCCCGTTGCGCCCGGCCTGGGAGGGGACCGTGGATCTCAGCGCGGAGGCATTTGACGCCGTCTACGGCGCAGGAGCCGCGGATTCCGCGATCCGGCAGCGGGCGACGCTCGTGCGGGAGGGGACCGGGGGAGGGCGCCTCGCCCTCGCCGTCGATCCCTCCGCCCCCGCCAGGTGGCGGGAGATGGCACGGGGCGCCTCCGTGCAGGACAACCTCTCCGCCTCAGCATCCGGAGTTGCGTTCACCGCCGACAGCGCCGCGGCGTCGATGCAGATCGTCTTCGAGCCCATCCGCTTCGTGAAGCTCCGCGCCGTGACCGCCGCGGCGCTCGACTATGCCGCGACCGCCGTCACCATCGCTATCGGGCTCATCGGCGTCATGGCGCTCTGGCTCGGGCTGATGAGCATCGCCGAAAAGGCGGGCCTCCTCCACGTCCTCACGCGTGCGCTCGCCCCCCTCACGCGGCGCCTTTTCCCCGACGTCCCGCCGGACCATCCCGCGATGGGGGCGATGATCATGAACATCGCGGCCAACATGCTCGGCCTGAGCAACGCCGCGACCCCACTGGGACTGAAGGCCATGGAAGAGCTCAACAGGCTCAACCCGAAGCTCGGCACCGCCACCAACGCCATGGTCACGTTCCTGGCCATCAACACCGGCGGGCTGATCCTCATCCCCGCAACGGCCATCGCGGTCAGGGCGGCCGCCGGATCGGCCAACCCGGGGATCATCATCGGCACATCCATCATCGGGGCCGGGTGTGCGACGGTGGCGGGGGTGGCGGCCTCACGCATCCTCGAGCGGCTCCCCCTCTACCGCAGGGAGGGATCCTCCCGTGGCTGACGCGCTCAGGACGCTGATCAACGCCGTGGCCGTCGCGGCCATACCCCTGGTCATCGTGGTGTTCCTGGTCTGGGGCCTGGTCAGGCGCGTGAAGGTGTACGAGGTGTTCGTCGAAGGGGCGAAGGAAGGATTCACGACCGCGGTGCGCATCATCCCGTACCTGGTGGCGATGCTCGTCGCCATCGGCGTGTTCCGCGCCAGCGGCGCGCTCGACATACTCACGCGGATCCTCTCCCCCGTCACGTCGCTCGTCGGCATGCCTCCGGAAACGCTCACGATGGCGCTGATGCGCCCCCTCTCCGGCAGCGGCTCGCTCGGCGTCATGACCGAGCTGATGAAGGCGCACGGCCCGGATTCGCTCATCGGCATCATGGCCTCGACGATGTACGGGAGCTCCGAGACCACGTTCTATGTGCTCGCCGTTTACTTCGGGGCGGTGGGGATCAAGGACACGCGCCACGCGGTGCCGGTCGGCATCATCGCGGACGTTGCCGGGATGCTCGCCGCGGTGTGGATCGTGAACCTGCTGTTCCGGTGAACTCACGTAACTGTCATTGCGAGCGAAGTCCGTTCTTTGGACCACGCCGTTCTTTGGCGTGGCAATCTCCGGTT
>DATJAS010000050.1:0-65570 GCA_035516035.1 Bacteroidota bacterium
CAATATCCTCCTCGTTGCGCCGACGACGCCGACGGAGCGGATAAGAGGGATCGACGCTGCTTCGAGCGGATTTCTCTACTGCGTCTCCACGACCGGCGTGACGGGAGAGGGGGGGAAGCGGGCGGGTGAGGACTTCCTTACGCGCGTCAGGTCCGCGGCCGCCTGCAACCCCGTGCTGGTCGGGTTCGGCATCTCCACCCCCGGTGAGGCGGCCGCAGCCGCCGGTCCTACAGACGGTGTGATCATCGGGAGCGCCCTCCTCAAACGGATACTCGCGGGAGAATCCGAACCCTCACTCGGGCGGTGGGTCCGTGCAATCCGCGGCGCACTCGATCATTGCAGTCTGAGGGCTTGACATTCCCCGCGCGCGGGAGTATATTCGTTCGTCGCGCGCCCGCTGGCGCGCACATATTGCGTTCGGTGTCCCGCCCCCGGGCGGGATGAAAAGGGAATTCCGTTCAAACCGGAAGCTGCCCCGCAACTGTAAATGGCAACCAGCGCGAACGCCACTGTCCGTGATCGTCTGGACGGGAAGGCGCCGCGCGCTCCAGCGCCATGAGCCAGGAGACCTGCCGAACACTCCCCAGAGCACCTTCGCGGGAAGGTTCGGGATTCTCCGCCGCCGTTTCCGGTGTCCTGGAACCCCGTCATTCCCGAGTGAATGCCGGGGTAAATTATTCCAGGACGATCATGCGCACATTCCCGCTCGTTGCACTCCTCGTTCCGCTCTCCGTTCCCCTCGCATCAGGCGTTTCGGGCACCACCGGCGCCCCCGGTGAAGGGATCCCCGACACCGCCGCGCCAACATATTCGGTGGGGGAGATCGTCGTCACCGCGACACGCCGGGAGATCGCGGCCGCGCTTGCTCCATCAGCGGTCACAGTCGTCTCCCGGGCCGCAATCGACGCCATGCCGGGGATGCTCCTGGCCGACGACATTTCGTGGACGCCCGGCCTCTCGCTCCGCTCGTACGGGAGCGGGGCATCCGTCCAGACGATCTCCATGCGGGGCATGTCCCCCGAGCACACGCTCGTTCTCATCGACGGTCAGCGGTATAATTCGTTCGAGAACGGACTGGCAGATTTCGGCATGCTCACCCCGGCATCCGTGGACCACGTCGAGCTGCTCCGCGGGGGTTCATCGGCGCTTTACGGCGCGGACGCGGTGGGGGGGGTCATCAACGTGATCACGCGATCACCCGGCACGGGGCTTCACGGCGGGGGGTCCGTGACTGAAGGGACGGCGCACGAGGGAGGGGCGTCGCTCTGGATGGAGGGAGGATCGGAGGATGTCGGCGTGCGCGCCTCGATCTCGCACGACGAGGGGAGAGGGGACTACCTCTTCGATTTCAGCGACGGGAACACGGTGACCACGCTCCGCAGGAGCGGCGAGGACTACTCGGTCCTCACGGGAGACCTCCGCGCGGACTGGAAACCTGCGGGGGGAGTCAAGGCGTACGCCGACTTCTCCTATGACAACGCCGACAGGGGGAGCCCGGGCGTTGTCACCGATCCGGGCTCACAGGGAACGGCCAGGCTCTGGGACAGGC
The DNA here is from genome assembly GCA_035516035.1 of Bacteroidota bacterium. Classification (GTDB taxonomy): domain Bacteria; phylum Bacteroidota; class Ignavibacteria; order UBA10030; family UBA6906; genus Fen-1273. The sequence continues at coordinate 1,550 of DATJAS010000050.1, forward strand.
TCGAATACCTGCGGACGGGGATCAGCTGGAATGCGGCTCCCGGGCTCGCGCTCCGTCTGAACGCCATGGGCCACTACGGATTCGAGCACTACGACGATCCCGGGCAGCTCCTGAACGGCTCGACGCTCCACAGCATCTACACGAACAGGGACTACATCCTGACGCCGGAAGCCCTGTTCGAGGTCTCTCCGCTCCTCAAGGGTCTCGCGGGAGTGGAGTATGCGCAGGCGTCGCTCAAAAGCAGCGACACGTATGACGCGCTCAGGGTCCAGCAGAGCGCGTACCTGAGCACGCAGCATGACGTGGAACTCCCCTGGAGTGCGCCGTTTGACGTCCTCTTCTATCCCTCGATCCGCTACGACAGGTATTCGGACACGGGAGGGGATGTGAGCCCGATGCTGGGGATGAACGTGGGGATACTCCGCTCACCATCGCTCCGGCTCAGGGCGAGCTACGGGAAGAGTTTCCGGGCTCCCGTCCTCAACGATCTCTACTGGATCGAGGGGGGGAACCCCGCGCTCAGGCCCGAGCGGGCGCTCGCGTTCGACTGCGGACTGCGCGCTGACTTCGACATCGGGGGCCCGTTCCGGGCGGAGATCACCTGGTTCTCGATCCGGAGCACGGACAGGATCGTGTGGCTCCCGGTTTCGGGTACGTTCTGGTCACCGAGAAACATCGCCGCCGTCCGGTCCGAGGGATGGGAGGCGGAGACAGAGTGGACAGGCCTGGGCGGCGCGCTTCACGTCGCCCTGAATGCGACATGGACCGACGTCACGAAGACGAGCGCGGACTATGCCGGCGACCCGACGCAGGGGAAACGCCTCATCTACGAGCCGCCGGAGACGTTTAATGCGGTGGCGGACGCGGGGGCGGGTCCCGTGCGCCTCTTCTTCCGGCATTCATGGACCGCCTACAGGTACACCACGGAGGTGAACGACAGGTTTCTCCCCTCGTACTCGCTCGAATCCTTCGCCCTCCGCTACGCGCTCGGCGAAAACCCTCCCCGCGCGGCGCTCAAGGCGGAGGTGGGAAACCTCCTCAACACGACGTACCAGGTCGTCGCACTCTACCCGATGCCGCTCCGTTCTTTCCGGCTCACGCTGGAGGCCGGACTATGAGACATTCCATGATGGTCCTCCCCCTCCTCGCGGCCTGTGCGCTCGCAGGTTGTGTCAGGGATCCCGTCTCGGCGCTCGTCGAGGTCCCGGTACCCTCCTCGCGGGGAGTCTACGTCGTTGACCAGGGGAACTTCGGCCGGGGGAATGCCTCGCTCTCCTACTACGACCTTGCGACGTTCCACGTGTACAACGACGTCTTCACGGCGGTCAACGGCAAGCAGCTCGGCGACGTGGCGCAGTCGATGGCGATCCGGGGCGCATCGGGCTACATCGTTGTCAACAACTCCGCGAAGATCGAGGTGATCGATATCGGGACGAACGTGAACACGGGGACGATCCAGACAGGAGCAGGCACGAGCCCGAACGTGATGGCGTTCGCCGACGATTCGGTGGCGCTCGTCACCGATCTCTACTCGGGTTCGCTCATCGTCGTCAACGTGCACACGAAGCGTGTGACCGGCTCGGTCGCGGTCGGCGCGAACCCTGCCGGAATCGCGATTGCGGGGGGGAAAGCCTACGTGGCCAACTCCGGGTTCGGAAGCGGTAACACGGTCTCCGTGGTGTCGCTCGGCACGCTCACGACAACCAGGACAATAAGCGTGGCAGACAACCCGAACGGGGTCGAAGTGACGCCGTCGGGAAAGGTCTACGTGGTCTGCACGGGAGCCTACGATTTCACCGATCCCTCAAAAGACACGCCTGCCAGGATCGTGGTGATCGACCCTGCGAGCGACGCTGTCGTGGATTCGATCTATATCGGCGGCCACGCCATGGACATCGCCATCGGTGCCGACGGCATCGGGTACATCGCCGGCTCGGCCGCCGTCTACCGCGTCGACACCCGCGCCGACGTGCTGACGGGGACGTTCCGCACCGGCGTCTACTACGCCACGGGAGTAGAGCCGTCGTCGGGAGACGTCTACCTGGCGGATGCCGGAGATTTCGTGGGTCCCGGAACGGTCTCGGTGTATGCGCCGGACGGAGAGCTGCGGACGACATTCGGGGTGGGGATAATACCGGGAGCGTTTGCGTTTAAGACGAATTCTGAATTCTGAACTCTGATTTCTGAATTCTGAATTTGTATATTTGGGAATCCCCGTCACCAACCGGATTCCGAAACGTGTCAACCGTCCGCGTACGATTTGCGCCAAGTCCCACGGGATTTTTGCACGTCGGGGGGCTGCGCACCGCGCTCTATAACTACCTCTTCGCACGCCGTAGTGGCGGCACATTCATCCTGCGCATCGAAGACACGGACCGGAACCGGTTCGTCGAAGGCGCCGTCGAAAACCTCATCACGACGCTTGCCTGGGCCGGGCTCCACCCGGACGAGGGACCGCCCCGGGGAGGACCCTCGGGATCGTACGTCCAGTCGGAGCGCCTGGCGATCTACCGGGAGCACGCCGCGCGGCTCGTCAGTTCGGGGGCTGCCTATTACGCCTTCGATACCCCGGAGGAGCTTGAGGAGATGCGGAAGAAGCAGGAGAAACTCCAGGTGCTGCTCAGGGAGTACAGGAGATGGCTCGAGATTCCGCCGGATGAGGTGCGCCGGAAGCTCGGCGGGGGGACGCCGGCCGTGATCCGGATGAAAATGCCGAAGGGGGAGACGGTCGCATTCGACGATATTGTCCGGGGGCGCGTGGAGTTTGCCGCCGACACGCTCGATGACCAGGTCCTGCTCAAGTCCGACGGGTACCCGACGTACCACCTGGCAAACGTCGTGGACGACCACCTCATGGGGATCACCCACGTGATCCGGGGGGAGGAATGGCTCCCGAGCACGCCCAAGCACGTCCTCCTCTACCGCGCATTTTCCTGGGAGTCTCCCGCATTCGCTCATCTCCCGCTCCTCCTGAATCCCGACAGGTCGAAGCTCAGCAAGCGCCAGGGAGACGTCGCGGTGGAGGAATACCGGGCCAAAGGCTACCTCCCGGAGGCGCTCGTGAATTTTGTGGCGCTCCTGGGCTGGAACCCGGGGGACGAGCGCGAGATCTTCACGCTCGGCGAGCTGGAGCGGGAATTCTCGCTCGAGCGGGTGGGCAAATCGGGAGCCGTGTTCAACCTCGAGAAGCTCACCTGGATGAACGGCGAGCACTTGCGCCGCATGGGCGACGCAGAGCTGCTCGCGATCGTGCGCCCGGTCATGGAGGCAGAAGGGCTGACCGGAGTGCCGGATGCCCTGGCCCTTGACGTCATCCGACTCCTGAAGGAGCGCGCGGTGCGCCCGTCGGAGATCGTGGAGAAGGGGAAGTATTTCTTCCGCGACCCGGACTCGTTCGACGCGCAGGCGGCGGCGAAGCAGTGGAAGCCTGAAACTCCCGCACGGCTTCGCGCGGTCGCCGGGGGGCTCGAAGGCATGACGGCGTTCGCTCCGCCCGACATCGAGGCCGAGGTGCGGCGCTGCGCGACGGCGCTCGGCGTCGGGGCCGGGACGCTCATCCACCCTCTGCGACTGGCGCTGACGGGCGTGGGACAGGGACCGGGACTCTTCGAACTGATGGCGGTGCTCGGCAGGGAGACGTGCCTGCGGCGCATCGCCGCCGCGATCCGGGCGCTCGGTTGATTCTCGCGCACGCATTGGGTATATTTTTCCATGCGAGAGTTCGGCCGGATCCGCCTCAAGAACCTGGTGTTCTACGCCTATCACGGCGCGATGGAGGACGAGCAGAACCTCGGGGGGAAGTTCGAGGTTGACGTCGAGATGGAGTGCGATATCTCCGCTGCCGCGGAGAGCGATGCGCTCAAGAAAACCGTCGACTACGAATCGGTGTACGCGTTCGTCCAGAAGACGTTCCTTTCCCGGAAGTTCTACCTGCTGGAAGCCCTCGGGCACGCCATCGCGCGGGGATTGATCCGCGAGTTTTTCAACATCGAGACGGTCACGGTCAGGGTCCGCAAGCCGCATCCCCCGGTCAAGGGGGTCGTCGACTACGTGGAGGTCGAAATCACCCAATCCCGATGACCTACCGCGCTTTCCTGGGACTCGGGTCCAACCTGGGGACCCGGGAGGACTACCTGAACAGGGCCGCGTCAGAACTCCGGCGGACCCCGGGGGTCCGCATCGTCTGGTATTCGTCGGTCTACGAGACCGATCCCTGGGGGGACGTGCACCAGGGACGCTTCCTGAACGCCGCGGTGGAAATCGAGACCACGCTGGATCCGCCGGCCCTCCTTGCCGAGCTCAAGCGGATCGAGCAGCTCCTTGGGCGGACACCAGGGGAGCGGTGGGGACCGCGGGAGATCGATATCGACATCCTGCTGTACGACGCCCTGGTCTACTCCGCGGACGGGCTCTCCGTGCCGCACCCGGCGCTGGCGGAGAGACGGTTCGCGCTGGTCCCCCTGCGGGAGATCGCCCCCGACGTCGTGCACCCCGTCAGCGGGCTCACGGTGGCGGAGATGGCGCACGCCTGCAGTGACGGCTCCCGCGTCGTGAAATCGACGCATCACATCCGATCCTGACACTGCCACCGCCGGAGACCGTTTGGACTCACAGGATTCTCTCCAGGAACTGATTGCGCACACCGACCTGCGGTACGTTGCCGTCGAAGGAGTGATCGGGGCGGGGAAGACCACGCTCTGCACGATGCTCGGCGAGACGCTCGGCGCGCAGGTCGTCACCGAGCAGTTCGAGGAAAACCCGTTCCTGAAGGACTTCTACCGCGACCCGGAGCGCTACGCGTTCCAGACTCAAATCTTCTTCCTCCTGACCCGCTACAGGCAGCAGCGGTCGCTGTCGCAGGCCGACCTGTTCCACAGGTTCCTCGTCACGGATTACATCTTCGAGAAAGACAAGATCTTCGCCTACCTGAACCTGCAGGACGAGGAGCTGAAGCTGTACGAGACGCTCGTCGGGAGCATCGAGCACAACATCATACAGCCCGACCTCGTCGTCTACCTGCAGTCGAGCGTCCCCCGGCTGATGCACAACATCAGGCACCGGGGGAGGGCGATCGAGGACGCCCTCGCGGAAGACTACATCCGCGACCTCAACGAGGCTTACAACTACTTCTTCTTCCGGTACAAGGCAACGCCCCTGCTGATCGTCAACGCCGTGGAACTGGATTTCGTGAACAACCCGGAACACTACCGCGATCTCCTGACGCAGGTCTTCCGGCAGAACCGGGCCGCGGTGGAGTACTACAACCCGATCGTGAAAAAGTGAGGAGGCGCCAGCGATGTTCCTGCGGCTGATCCTGTTCGCGATAGTGGGCTATTTCATCTTCCGCGTGGTGCAGCTTGCGGGGAGGATGATGTCGGGATCCGGCAAGAGGCCGGAGGGAGAAGAGCAGCCGCGGCCGCCCGAGCCGCGGGTCCCGGATTACCGGGACATCAAGGACGCGGACTTTATCGACATCACGCCCAAAGACAAGGGTCCCGACCCCCCCGCGGGCTCATAATCCTCACAGGGCACAGTGCTCCGTACATTCGAACCGGCATTCAAGCGCTCGCTCTCCGCCGGCCTGCGACTCCTGTTTGCCCCCTCCGATATCCCGCCGTTCGACCCCGGTCCCTCTCCCCGCATCCTCGTCGTCAGGCAGCACAACCAGCTCGGCGACATGCTCTGCGTCGTCCCGCTCCTGCGCGCGCTCAGGAGGACATACCCCTCAGCCTACATCGCGCTCATGGCGAGCCCCGTGAACTACGAGCCGATGGCAGGCAACCGGTTCGTTGACGAGGTCATCCGGTTCGACAAGAGGGAATTCATGGGGAGGGAAGGAGGGAGCCTGCTCAGGCTCCGTCCCTATGCGCGGGACCTCCGGCGGCGAGGCTTTACCGTGGCGATCGTCCCATCCACCGTGTCGACGTCGTTCACGAGCGACCTCATGGCGTATCTCTCGGGGGCGCCCGTGCGGATCGGGGCCGGGAGCATTGAGGGGGCGGCCAATCCCTCCGCCTTTTTCTTCACGCACCCGCGCGCCCTCGACTGGCGGCAGACGCCGGAGCGCCACCAGGCGCTCCGGAACATGGACATCTGGCCCCTGGCGCTCGGGGGGGAATCGGACCTTTCCGCGGAGATCTCGCTCGACCCCGATGAGCTGCGCGACGGTGAGGCGTACCTGCGCTCGCTCTCCCCCGGCGCGCGCCGCGTGATCGTCTATCACCCGGGAGCGGGAAAGGTCCCGAACCGCTGGCCGGCGGAACGCTTTGCCGCACTCGCCGGATCCCTCTCGGCTGCAGGCGCCACGGTGATCACGGCGGGCCCCATGGACGACGCGCCCGTGGAGATCATGACGGGGGGCATGCGGGGGCCATACGGGATCATGAGGAACCAGCCGATCAGGCGTGTTGCCTCTGCACTCCGATTTGCCGATCTTGTCGTATCAAACGATACCGGGATCATGCACGTCGCGGGAGCTGTGGGCACGCCTGTCCTGTCGCTCTTCGGCCCGACGGATCCCCGCCAGTGGGCACCAACGGGTCCGCAGCATCGTTGTATCCGGGGGGAGGGATCAGATATTACGCGTATACCGCTGGAAAACGTCATTGATGCGGCACATGAAATGCTCCGCCGGGAGCGCGAGCGATGAACGGACGACGCAGTGATGAGACGCGGGAGGAGATCCTCCGGCTGAAGAAGGAGATGAACGCCGTTCTCCTCGCCCATTACTACCAGGAAGGGGAGATACAGGATATCGCGGACGTCGTCGGGGACAGCCTGGAGCTTGCGCGGCGCGCGGCGGCGACAAAGGCCGGCGTGATCGTGTTCGCGGGCGTCCACTTCATGGCCGAGACTGCGAAGATCCTCAACCCGGACAAGCAGGTCCTCCTCCCCGACGTCAACGCCGGCTGCTCGCTCGCCGAGGGGTGTCCCGCCGACCGGTTCACGGCGTTCCGGGAGGCGCACCCGGACCACGTGTCCATCACGTATATCAACTGTTCGGCCGAAGTCAAGGCGGCAAGCGACATCATCTGCACGTCAAGCAACGCCGAGAAAATCATCAGGCAGATCCCGCTGGACCGGAAGATCTTCTTCGCCCCCGACAGGAACCTCGGCCGCTACCTTGCCAGGAAGACCGGCCGCGACATGCTCCTGTGGGAGGGGTCGTGCGTCGTGCACGAGACGTTCAGCCTGCGGAAGCTCGCGCGGCTCCAGATCGAGCACCCGGGAGCCGAGCTGATCGCCCACCCGGAGTGCGAAGAGCCTCTCCTCGAGCGGGCACGGTTCATCGGGTCCACCAGCGCGCTCCTGCGGTACGTCCAGAACTCCCCGGCGCGCGAGTTCATCGTCGCCACCGAGTCGGGCATACTCCACCAGATGGCAAAAGCCTGCCCCGGCAAGGAGTTCATTCCCGCCCCGCCGGAGGCGAACTGCGCATGCAACGACTGCCCGTACATGAAGCTGAACACGATGGAGAAACTGCTCTCGTGCATGAAGAACAGGACGCCAGAGATCGCACTGAGTCCTTCCGTCATTGAGCGCGCCCGCGCGCCGATCGAGCGGATGCTGGCCATGAGTTAGAGATGAACTCTGAATTCTGAGTTCTGATTTGGGAACTCTGAATTGAATTCAGAGTTCAGAGCTCAGAAATCAGCATTTAGAGTTCGTTTTGTGTATATTCCCGCGGTCAGTCCATTCCCACCGCCCCCAACCTGAACGATGAACAGGGTCTATATCGAGGATCTCGCCGCGCATGACGGAGAGACCGTCACGATCCGCGGCTGGCTGTATAACAAGCGCTCCAGCGGCAAGATCCGCTTCCCGGTCGTCCGCGACGGCACCGGCTACCTCCAGGGCGTCATGGTCAAGGGGAACGTCCCGGACGAGGTGTTTGCGCGGTTCGACCAGCTCACGCAGGAGTCGTCGCTCGCGCTCACGGGGAAGATCAGGGCCGAGAAACGGGCTCCCGGGGGATACGAGATGGACGTGACGGACATGCAGATCATCCACGCCGCCGTCGACTACCCGATCACCCCGAAGGAACACGGCGTGGATTTCCTCATGGACCGGAGGCACCTCTGGCTCCGGTCGAGCAAGCCGCACGCCATACTCCGCATCCGCCACCAGGTCATCAGGGCCATCAGGGAGTTCTTCGACTCGCGGGGTTTCGTCCTCTTCGACGCGCCGATTTTCACCCCCGCCGCGTGCGAGGGAACGTCCACGCTCTTCGAGACCGACTACTTCGACCTGGGGAAGGCGTACCTGACCCAGTCGGGTCAGCTCTACGGGGAATCGGGTGCGATGGCGTTCGGGAAGGTGTATGTCTTCGGTCCCACGTTCCGGGCGGAGAAATCGAAGACGCGGCGCCACCTGACGGAGTTCTGGATGGTGGAGCCGGAGGTGGCGTTTAACGACCTCGACGCGAACATGGACCTGGCGGAGGAATTCCTCGAGCACATCGTCCAGTCCGTCCTGACGCACCGGCGGGCCGAGCTCCAAACGCTGGAGCGCGACACGTCGACGCTCGAGAAAGTCCGTCGTCCCTTCCCCCGGATCACGTACGACGAGGCGGTCGGCATACTGAAGGAGAACGGCATCGACTTCCAGTGGGGAAACGACCTCGGGGGGACGGACGAGACCGTGGTGTCGGGCAAGTTCGACAGGCCGGTCATGGTGCACCGATACCCGGCGGAGGTGAAGGCGTTCTACATGAAGCGGGACCCCGTAAACCCAAAGCTCGCCCTTGCCGTCGACGTGCTGGCCCCCGAGGGATACGGGGAGATCATCGGGGGGAGCCAGAGGGAAGACGACCTCGAGGTGCTGCTCGGGCGGCTCCGGGAGCAGAACCTCCCGCGCGAGTCGTTCGAATGGTATCTCGATCTCCGGCGCTACGGGTCGGTTCCCCACTCCGGGTTCGGGCTCGGCGTGGAAAGGACCGTGGCCTGGATCTGCGGCCTGGAGCACCTGCGGGAGGCAATACCGTTCCCCCGCATGATATACCGGCTGACCCCCTGACGTCCCGCACCGCGCCGTCACGTCGCATGCTGACAGTCACCGATTTGCGCAAGGAGTTCGCCACCGTCGTCGCGGTGGACGGCGTATCGTTCGAAGCCGGGACCGGGGAAGTGTTCGGCCTCCTGGGTCCCAACGGCGCAGGCAAGACCACGACGATCAGGATGATCCTCAACATCCTGGCCCCCGACAGCGGGAGCGTGACATACGACGGGAAGCCGTTCTCCCAGGAGGTGAGGAACCGCGTCGGGTATCTCCCCGAGGAGCGGGGGCTCTACAGGAAGAGCCGCCTCATCGATACGATCATGTACTTCGCCGGCCTCCGGGGCATGAAGCGCTCCGAGGCCCGCGCCCGGGCGCTCCGCTGGCTCGGGAGGCTCTCGCTCGAAGAGTACCGCGACAGGAAGGTCGAGGAGCTCTCCAAGGGGAACCAGCAGAAAGTCCAGTTCATCTGCGCCATCATCCACGACCCTTCCATCGTGATCCTGGACGAGCCCTTCTCGGGGCTCGACCCGGTGAACCAGATCCTCTTCAAGGATATCTTCCAGGAACTCCGCTCGGCGGGGAAGACCGTCGTCTTCTCGACGCACCAGATGGACCAGGCGGAGCGGCTGAGCGACGCGCTCTGCCTCATCAACAGGGGGCGCGTGGTCCTGGGAGGGACGCTGCGGGAGGTCAAGAAGCGCTACGGCGCAAACGCGCTGCGCGCGGAGTTTTCCGGGGACGGCTCGTTCATGCGGAATCTGCCCGGCGTCCGCCGCGCGCTCCTCTACGGCAACGCCGCCGAGCTGCAGCTTGACGAGGGGGCGCGCGTGCAGGAGCTGATCGGCGCGATCAATGCGGGCGTGGAGATCTCGCGCCTGGAGCTCGTCGAGCCGTCGCTCCAGTCGATATTCCTCCAGGCGGTGGGAGTCCCCGCGGAGGGAGACGCCGCATGATGTCGAAGGTATTCTCCGTCGCCCGCTGGGAATACGTGGAGAAGCTCAGGAGCAAGGCGTTCCTCATCGGGCTCTTCCTGACGCCGCTCCTGATGATCGGGATGGGCGTCGTCCCGACGCTCCTCATCACGCAGGCGGACACCCGCACAAAGGTCATCGGCCTGGTCGACCCGAGCGGCCTCGTGGCCGCCCCGCTGGCCGAGACCATGCAGAACCGGTACCGCCTGGACAACGGCGCGCCGAACTACATCATCCGTCCGCTCGCGGTGGGACCGGAGGAGAGCACCGATTCCGCCACGGTCGAGGGGGACCGCCTCTCCGCCTCGGGGGAGATCGACGGGTACTGCATACTCGGGGCGACCCCCGAGGCGGACACGTCTGTCGAATACCGGTCGAAGTCCGTGGGCGATTTCCAGCTCCTGGAGCACCTCCGCCAGGGGCTCCGGAGCGTCCTCTCCGACAGGAAAGGGGTGATCCTGGGACTCGACACGGCGGTGATCCGGGCGCTCAACGTCAGCGTGCAGATGAAGCAGGTGAAGCTCACGCGCTCGGGAGAGAAGGAGGACTCGGGGTTCCTCCAGGTCTTCTTCTCCGCGTACGTCTTCCTCTTCATGCTCTTCCTGCTCATCGTGACGTCGGGGCAGCTTCTCGTCAGGAGCATACTGGAGGAAAAATCGAACCGGATCGTGGAAGTGCTGGTCTCCTCCTGCTCGGCCACGGAGCTGATGGCGGGGAAAGTGCTGGGCCTGAGCGCGCTCGGGTTCACGCAGATCGGGTTCTGGTCGCTGATCGGGGCCGCGGCGACGCTGGCGTTCGGCGTCACGCTCGTGACGCCCGCCGTGGCCGCGCTCCTGGTGATCTATTTCGTCCTGGGGTACCTCTTCTACGCCGCGGTCTTCATCGGGGCGGGATCTCCCCTCACGACGGAGCAGGAGGCGCAGCAGGTCACGTCCTACCTCGTCATGCTCCTTGTGCTCCCCATCGCGCTCGCCTTCCCGGCGATGCAGAACCCGGACGCGACGTGGCTCAAGGTCCTCTCCTTTATCCCGTTCCTGACGCCCACGATGATGGCACTCAGGATTCCGATCCAGATGCCCTCGCCGTGGGAGATCCTCGCGACCATACTCCTGATGGTGGCATCGATCTGCCTGGCGATGATCGCCGCGGGCAGGATCTTCCGTATCGCGATCCTCTCGACGGGAAAGAGCCCGAAGCTCGCCGAGATTGTCCGCTGGGCGAAGGAAGGATGACCGACAGATGACACCACTGCGATGCGTTGCGGCCGCGCTCCTGGCGCTCACGTACGTTTCTCCCGCCTATCCCCAGGCGGTCCTGCCGGAGCGGGGGAGGGACGGCGGCCTGAGAGAAAACGTCTACGGTCTCGGCCTCGCCGTGGGCGCCGCCTCGGGGATCGGCCTCAGCTTCCGGCATCACCTCCCGGGGTATTTCAGCTACCAGCTGATCGGCGGGATCATCAAGGTCGACAACCGGACGTCGTATGCGTTCGGCGGCGAGTTCCAGTACGACTTCATCCGGGGATCGGGGGTGCGCTTCTTCGCCGCGGGAGCGCTCGGGTACTACTACGCGGGGAAAGGAGGCGGCAACGAGATCGACGCTCCCGGGAGGGTCGGCGCGGGAATCGGCGCGGAGGTCCCGGTGCAGGGAGGGTTCCACTTCTCCGGCGAACTCCTCTTCACGTATTTCTCGGACGGCAACGTGCTGCCGCTCCCGCAGGTGGGCATGCACTACTATTTCTACTGAGCGGCGGCTTTGATTCTCTGCCGGAAAACCCGTATGTTCAACGACCAATCGTGACAGTCTGATCCGCCCGTGACCGCAGAATCCCTTGTGTTTTTCTTCCTGGCGGCGTTCGCCGTGACGACGGCCGTGCTCATGATCCTGGAACGGAGCCCGCTGGTGAGCGCGATTTACCTGATCGCGAATTTCTTCGCGCTCGCCGCCCTGTATCTCCTCCTCCGGGCACAGCTCCTGGCGGTGCTGCAGATCGTCGTGTACACGGGCGCGATCATGGTGCTGGTCATCTTCGTCATCATGCTCCTGAACCTGGGGAACGAGGCGCGCACGCGGGCCCGCGTCGATCCGCGCACGGGCGTCACGTTCGTGCTGGCGGCCGGTTTCCTCGCGGAGATCGTCTATGCCGTCCTGACGCGCGGCGGTGCGGGCCGCCCGCCTGGCGCGCCGCCGGAATCTCTCGGGACTGTCGAGAGCATGGGCGACGCGCTCTTCGGGAAGTTTCTCCTCCCGTTTGAAGTCACCTCCCTTCTCCTCCTCGCCGCGATACTGGGCGCGGTGGTCCTTGCCCGGAGGAGAGGGTAGGCCGCGTGGACGTCCCCCTGTCATACTACCTCTGCCTGAGCGCGATCCTCTTCGCCGTCGGCGCCGCCGGGGTCCTCACCCGCCGGAACGTCATCGTGGTGTTCATGTGCATCGAGCTGATGCTCAACGCGGTGAACCTGACGCTGGTCGCGTTTTCGGCGTACCTGGGATCGATCGCCGGGCAGGTGCTCGTCCTCTTCGTGATGGCCGTGGCGGCGGCGGAGGCGGCGGTGGGGCTGGCAATCGTGATCAGCGTCTACCGCAACAGGCAGTCCGTCGACATCGACGATATCAATATCCTGAAATGGTGACGCGCGCATGACGGGGGCGGAACTCACGGGACTGGCGGTCCTACTCCCCCTTGCGGGATTCCTCCTCAACGGGCTTCTCGGGGCGAAGCTCCGGAGCGAGGCGCTCTCGGGCATCGCCGGCAGTGGCGCGGTCGCCGGGTCCTTCTGTGTGGCGTGCACCTGCTTCGTCCAGCTCCTGGGGCTCCCCCCCGGGGCGCGGACGATCGACGTGCCGTTCTTCCCCTGGATCGCGGCGGGGGGGCTCCACGCCGACGTCGCGTTCCAGGTCGACCAGCTCTCGGTCGTCATGATGCTGATCGTCACGGGCGTGGGCTTCCTGATCCACGTCTATTCGATCGGGTACATGCACGGCGATCCGGGATTCGCGCGCTTCTTCGCCTACCTGAACCTCTTCATCGTCGCGATGCTGATCCTGATCCTCGCGGACAACTTCCTCCTGATGTTCCTGGGATGGGAGGGGGTCGGCCTCTGCTCGTACCTGCTGATCGGGTTCTGGTACGACAGGAAGTTCGAGAAGGGAACCACCGCCGACGCGGCAAAGAAGGCGTTCGTCGTCAACAGGATAGGGGATTTCGGGTTCCTGGTCGGGATGTTCCTCATCTTCGTCACGTTCGGCTCGCTCCGCTTCCAGACGGTCTTCTCCCAGGCGGCCGCACTCCAGGTGGGAGCCCCCGTGGCGACGCTGATCACGCTGGCGCTCTTCCTCGGTGCGACCGGGAAATCGGCCCAGATCCCCCTCTTCGTCTGGCTCCCGGACGCCATGGCGGGCCCCACGCCGGTGAGCGCGCTGATTCACGCGGCCACGATGGTGACGGCCGGCGTCTACATGGTCGCCCGCTGCTCCGTCCTCTACGCGCTGGCCCCCGCGTCCATGGCGGTGGTGGCCGTGGTGGGGGCCGCGACGGCGCTGATGGCGGCCACGATCGGGCTCGTGCAGAACGACATCAAGAAGGTGCTCGCCTATTCCACGATCAGCCAGCTCGGGTACATGTTCCTTGCGCTGGGCGTCGGGGCATTCAGCGCGGGCATATTCCACGTCATGACGCACGCCTTCTTCAAGGCTCTCCTCTTCCTGGGCTCCGGCGCCGTCATCCACGCGATGCACGACGAGCAGGATATCCGGCGCATGGGGGGACTCCGCTCAGCGCTCCCGGTCACGTTCTGGACGTTCCTGGCGGGCACGCTCGCCATTGCCGGCATTCCTCCGCTGGCGGGATTCTTCAGCAAGGATGAAATCCTCTGGAACGCGTTCGCGCGCGGGAGCTGGGTGCTCTGGCTTGCGGGGGTGGCGGGGGCGGGACTCACGGCGCTCTACATGTTCCGGCTCGTGGCGCTCGTGTTCACGGGAGAACCCCGATGGGAAAAGGGGACGCATCCGCACGAGGCGCCGCCGGCCATGACCGTGCCGCTCCTGGTGCTGGCGCTCCTCTCTGCCATCGGCGGGTTTGCGGGACTCCCCGAGAGCCTCGGCGGTTCGAACGCGTTCGAGCGGTGGCTCGAGCCGGTCTTCGCACCGGCCGCCGAGAAGATGGCGCTCGTCGGCTTCCCCGGGGCGTTCACCGAGTACCTCCTGATGGCCGTCTCGGTGGCGGTCGCGCTCGCCGGGACGTTCCTGGCGTACGCGTGGTACACGAAGCGCACGGACGTGCCCGGCGCCCTCGTGAAGAAATTCAGCGGGATCTACCGCGTCCTGCTGAACAAGTACTATGTCGACGAGGTCTATGACGGCACCGTGGTCCGCCCGGCGGTGAAAATCGCCGACACGCTCCTCTGGAAAGGGGTCGATGTCGCGGTGATCGACGGGATCGTCAACGGGCTCGCGCGCGCCGCGCAGGGTGCGGGCGACGCACTCCGCCGCGTGCAGACGGGCGTGGCCCGGAACTACATCCTCGTGTTCCTCACCGGGGCGTTCCTCCTCGTGGGCTGGCTCCTGGTCAGATGAACCGACGCCGGATCGCATGGAACAGCATATCCTGAGCCTGATACTCTGCACGCCGGCGCTCGGCGCCCTGGTCGTGGCGCTGGCCGGGAAGGGGGCCGCGCGCTTCATCAAGGTCGCGGGGCTTGTCTTTTCCGCGCTCGCGTTCGCCGCCTCGGTGTGGCTCTTCGTCGCCTTCGACGGCTCGCGGAGTGACATGCAGTTCGTCGAGAAGGCGGCCTGGATCCCCCAGCTCGGCGCGTCGTACCATCTCGGCGTCGACGGCATCTCGCTCCTGCTCGTCGTGCTGACCACGTTCCTCACCCCGGTGGCGCTCCTGGCGTCCTGGGAGTCGGTGACCGACCGTCTCAGGGGCTACGTCGCCCTGATGCTCCTGCTGGAGGCGGGGACGCTCGGCGTGTTCATGGCCCTCGACCTCTTTCTCTTCTACGTCTTCTGGGAGTTCATGCTTGTCCCGATGTACTTCATCATCGGGATCTGGGGGGGCGCCGAGAGGGTCTACGCGGCGGTGAAGTTCTTCCTCTACACGATGGCCGGGAGCCTCCTGATGCTCGTGGCGATCATCGCGCTCGGCGTGTACGCATCGTGGATGCCGGGGGAGAAGTTCACGACGGACCTCATCCATCTCACCGCGATCGCCCCGAAGCTCCCGATGGGCGTCCAGACGCTGATGTTCGCCGCGTTCACGCTCAGCTTCGCGATCAAGGTCCCGATATTCCCGCTCCACACCTGGCTGCCGGACGCCCACGTGCAGGCGCCGACGGCGGGGAGCGTGATCCTGGCGGGCATCCTCCTGAAAATGGGGACGTACGGCCTCCTCCGGTTCTCCATTCCTCTCTTCCCGTATGCGGCAATCAGGTTCCTCCCGCTCCTGGCCACGCTCGGGGTGATCGGGATCATCTACGGCGCGCTCGTCTCGATGGTCCAGCCTGACCTGAAGAAGCTGGTCGCGTATTCCTCCGTGAGCCACCTGGGCTTCGTCGTCCTGGGGATATTCTCGCTCACGGAAGAGGGGCTGCAGGGGAGCATACTCCAGATGATCAACCACGGGCTCTCCACTGGCGCCCTGTTTCTCCTGGTGGGGATGATCTACGACCGGCGCCACACCCGGCTCATCGCGGATTTCGGGGGGCTGGCGCGGCCGATGCCCGTGTATGCCGCGCTCTTCATGATCGTGATGCTCTCTTCGATGGGTCTCCCGGGCCTCAACGGCTTCGTGGGGGAATTCCTTATCCTGCTCGGGTCGTTCCGCTCGGCCTTCCTTGGCACACCCTGGTACGCGGTCGTCGCAACGACGGGCGTGATCCTGGCGGCGGTCTACCTCCTCTGGAGTTACCAGAGGATGTTCTTCGGGAAGACGGAGAAGCCGGAGAACCAGGCGGTGAAAGACATTGGCATGCGCGAGATCGCCGTGCTGCTCCCGGTCGTGCTCTTTATCGTCTGGATCGGCGTGGCGCCGGGGATATTCCTGGCCAAGAGCGAGGCGACCGCGAAAGACCTCGTCCGCAGGATCGAAGAGACGCGGCGGACCGGCTTCGCCATGCACGAGTATCCTCAAGGCGTCCCCGGGGGGCGGCAATGACGCTCCCCTCGACGGACATTGTGGCGATCGCGCCGCTCCTCATCGTCTCGGCGGCGGCGCTCCTGGTCGTCCTCGCCGACGCGCTCGTCAAGCGCGCGGGCATCATTCCCCCCCTCCTTGCACTTGCCGGGCTCCTCCTGGCCGGGGGCGTTGCGCTCGCAGGCTCGACCGAGGCGGGGACGGCATTCGCAGGCATGGTGAGAGCGGGGTCGTTCGCCGCCTACCTGACAGTCGTCTTCTGTGCCGGCGGGTTCCTGGCCGTGCTCCTCTCCTTCTCACACATGCGCGTGGAGATTCCCGACAGGGGAGAGCTGTACGCGCTGATGCTTTTCTCCGTCGCCGGGATGATCCTGATGGCGTCCGCGGCCGACCTCGTGGTCTTCTTCCTTGGACTGGAGCTGATGTCCGTATCGTTCTACGTGCTTGCGGGCATCGCGCGGGGGAGGACGACGAGCAACGAGGCAGCGCTCAAGTATTTCCTCCTGGGTGCGTTCGCCACCGGGTTCCTCCTCTACGGCATCGCGCTGGTCTATGGCGCCACGGGCTCGACCGGCCTCATGCATCTCCCCGCGCTCCCGGGGGGCCTCGGGGAGCCGGCGCTCCTGGCGGCGGGACTCGCGCTCGTCATGGTGGGCCTGATGTTCAAGGTCGCGGCGGTCCCGTTCCACATGTGGGTGCCCGACGTCTACGAGGGGGCGCCGACGACCGTCAGTGCGCTCATGTCGACGGGGGGGAAGGCGGCAGCGTTTTCGGGATTCCTGATCGTCTTCACGCCGGCCGTGCTCCTGGGGGAACCCGCGCTGCGCGAGGCGCTCGCACTGGTCGCCGCGGTGTCGATGGTGGCCGGCAACCTCATGGCCGTCGCACAGTCGGGCATCAAGAGGATGCTGGCATATTCGAGCATCGCCCACGCCGGCTACATGCTCTCGGGCGTCGTCGGCGCCAATGCTACCGGCTCGGGAGGCGTCCTCTTCTACCTGATGTCGTATACGATGATGAACGCGGGGGCGTTCGGCGTCGTCTCGCTGCTCGAGAGGGAAGACGGCGCGACGCTCACGTTCGAGGATTGCGCCGGGCTCTCCAGGCGTTCCCCGCTGGTGGCCGCGCTGGCCGCGCTCTTCATGTTCTCGCTGGCCGGCGTTCCCCCGCTGGCCGGGTTCTTCGGCAAGTATTATGTCTTCGCAGGCGCGATCGAGGGGGGGATGACGTGGCTCGCCGTCACGGGAGTCGTGATGAGCGTCGTCTCGGCATACTACTATCTGCGGCTCGTCGTCCTGATGTATTTCAGGGAGCCGGCTGCGGCGACCGCGTCGCCCGTCCGCCCGCTCGGACTCGCGGCCCTCGTCATCGCGGCTGCGGCGCTCATCTCATTCGGCGTCTTCCCGTCGACGCTGCTCGCTCTCACGTCACGCTGCTTCTAGCCTTTCCCCTGGAAAAGGGCATCCTCCATGGATCTCCTCGCCACGGCTGACCTCATGAGGGGGTTCGACCGGCAGGCAATCGCCTCGCTGGGTATCCCCGGGCTTGCGCTGATGGAAAACGCGGGGAGGGCGTTCGTCGACGAGCTCGAACGCGCGCGGGGACCGATCCGGGGCATGGAGGTCGTCGTCCTCTGCGGCAAGGGGAACAACGGCGGGGACGGCTTCGTGATCGCGCGCCACATCGCGAACAGGGGGGGAAGCGTGCTTGCACTCCTCCTCGCTCCCCGGAGATCCGTCGGGGGGGACGCGCGGACGAACCTCGATATCGCCCTCAGGATGAGCCGCGCGGGCCGGGCCTCGCTCCGTGTAAGAGAGCTGAAACCCGGCGATGGATTTCCCCGTCGGCCGGACGTCATCGTGGACGCCATATTCGGCACGGGCTTCACGGGGGATGCCCGCGGGCCTGCAGCCAGGGCGATCGGATGGATCAACGGGGCGGAAGCGTATGTCGCTTCCGTCGATATCCCCTCGGGCGTCGACGCGACCACGGGGACGGCGGGGGAATCCGCCGTCCGGGCCGACCTCACGGTGGCCATGGGACTGGCAAAGGTGGGGCATTATGTCGGGCGGGGAGCGGAGCTGAGCGGCGTCGTGCGGGTGGCGGATATCAGCATCCCCCCGGCGCTCATGAGCGTGAAGCGGGGGGGCGTATTCCGCGTCACGAGCGAAGATGCGGCCGGGGTCATGCCTCCCCGTCCGCGAAGCGCGCACAAGTATAACGCGGGGAGCGTCCTTGTCATCGGAGGCTCCCGTTCATTCAGCGGGGCTCCCCTCATGGCTGCCCAGGCGGCGCTGCGCACCGGGGCAGGCTCCGTCGTCCTTGCGTTCCCGTCATCTCTTCGCACGGTGCTGGCCCGCCGCCTGACGGAGGTGATACTCGCCCCGCTTGAGGAGACCCCCGGGGGGACGCTCGGAGAGGGATCGCTCGAAGAGGCGTTTTCGAGGACGTCGCGCGCGGATGTCGTGGCTCTCGGTCCCGGGATATCCCGCGACGAGGAGGCGCTCCGCTTCGTGCGGGAGTTCCTCTCGAAGGCGGATCTCCCCGTTGTGGTCGATGCAGACGCGCTCCACGCGCTGAAGGGGATTTCGCCTGCCGGGTTCGGCTCGCCGCGCCCGAGGATACTGACCCCCCACACGGGGGAGTTTTCCGCGCTCACAGGCGTCCCTTCGGCTGAGGCGGACGCGCACAGGGTGGAGGCGGCGAGGAGGGCGGCGCGCTCATTCCGGTCGATCGTGGTCCTGAAGGGGTCGCCGACTGTGACGGCCTCTGCCGGGGGAAACGTCTACGTCAATTCCACGGGGAACCCGGGGATGGCCACAGTGGGGAGCGGCGACGTCCTCACGGGCGTCATCGCCGGGATGCTTGCGCAGGGGGGGAGCCCGGAAGGGGCCGCGTGGGGTGGCGTCTATGTCCACGGGAAAGCAGGCGATATCGCGCGTGCGCGACACGGCATGCGCGGCATGGTGGCCACGGATATAGCCGAGGCCCTCCCCGAGGCGATAGCCACGCTCGCGTGATGCCAGAGCGCGTGACACCCCTCTTTTCGTTGATTTTCCACACCCGAATACCTACCTTAATCCCTTGAAGTTCTCTCTCGTACAGCGTGACGGGAGCGCCAGGGCCGGAATCCTGAGCACCGGGAGGGGAGAGATCCCCACGCCCGCGTTCATGCCCGTGGGAACGCAGGGGACGGTCAAAGCGGTTGAAGCCCGTGAGCTCGTGGAGACAGGGGCCTCCATCATCCTGGGGAACGCGTATCACCTCTATCTCCGCCCGGGGACGCCCCTCATTGAGAAGGCGGGGGGACTCCACCGCTTCATGGGCTGGTCGAAGCCGATATTGACCGACAGCGGCGGGTACCAGGTGTTCAGCCTGGCCGGGCTCCGCGACATCACCGAAGAGGGAGTCCGGTTCCGTTCGCACATCGACGGGTCGGGCCACCTCTTCACCCCCGAGGGGGTGGTCGACATACAGCGCTCGCTCGGCTCCGACGTGATGATGGTGCTGGACGAGTGCACCCCGTATCCCTGCGACGAGGCGTACGCCAGGGCCTCGAACGCAATGACCCTCCGGTGGGCGGAGCGCGCGAGGGAGCGGCGCGAGCGGACGTCCCCTCTCTACGGGCAGGAACAGGGGCTCTTCGGGATCGTCCAGGGGAGCACGTACCCGGAGATCCGCGAGGCTTCGGCGCGTGAACTGGCAGCGATGGATTTCGACGGGTACGCGATCGGCGGACTGGCCGTCGGCGAACCGGCGGACGAGATGTACGGGATCACCGGGCTGTGCACGGGGATCCTCCCCGCCGGGCGACCGCGGTACCTGATGGGCGTCGGGACCCCGCAGAACATACTGGAGTCGATCGCCCGCGGGGTCGACATGTTCGACTGCGTGCTCCCGACGCGCAACGGGCGGAACGCCGTCCTCTTCACGCGGCAGGGGAAGCTGAACATGAGAAACGCGGCGCACGCCGGGGACTTCACGCCGGCGGACGCGACGTGCTCCTGCTACGGGTGCCGCAACTTCACGCGGGCGTACATCCGCCACCTCTTCAAGGCGGGTGAGATCCTGGCGCTCCAGCTCGCGACACTGCACAACCTGACGTTTTATTGCCGCCTGGTGGCGGAGGCGCGCGAGGCGATACTGGCCAAACGATTCGACGAGTGGAAGACAATGATGCTCAATGCGCTCTCCGCCGAAGAGGCGGGGGCTGACACGACACCACAGTGACACCCGGGAGGACACAGTGACTACAGCGACAATCATGGCATTCATGGCGCCGTCGGGGGGAGATGGGGGAGGGGGAATGGCGAGCACGCTGGTAATGTTTGCGCTCATCATCGGCATTTTCTACTTCATGATCCTCCGGCCGCAGCAGAAGCGGCAGAAGGAGCGCCAGAAGCTCCTGGACGCGCTGAAGAAGGGAGACAAGGTGGTCACGGCCGGCGGGATGTACGGCACGATCGCGGGGATAGACGAGAAGACCGTGCTCATCCAGGTGGCCGACAACGTGAAGATGAAGTTCGAGCGCTCCTCCGTCACCAGCGTGCTCGGCGACGGGACGGAGTCGAAGGACGTGAAGGAGATCAAGTAAGGGAGTGAGCGACGTGGACGGGACATCGGGCTCGCAGGTCCGTTTCAACGAGATCGACGACGCGATCCGGGAGATCGCGCGGGGGAAGACCGTGATCGTCGTCGACGACGACGACCGGGAGAACGAAGGGGACTTCGTGTGCGCCGCGGAATTCGTGGACGCCGGGGTCATCAACTTCTTCGCCAGGCACGGGCGGGGGATCATCTGCGCCCCCCTGACGGCGGCACGGGCGAAGGAGCTGGCGCTCGACCTCATGGTCGACAGCAACACGTCGCTCCACGAGACGCCCTTCACGGTCTCCGTCGATTTCACGCACGGGACGACGACGGGGGTATCCGCCGCAGACCGGGCGGCCACGGTGCGGGCGCTCGCATCCCCGGCGACGAAGCCCTCGGACCTCGCACGGCCGGGGCACATTTTCCCCCTGAGGGCGATGGACGGCGGCGTCCTGAGGCGCGCGGGGCACACGGAGGCGGTGGTCGACCTCTGCACGCTGGCGGGGCTCACGCCCGTCGGGGCGCTCTGCGAGATCATGAACGAGGACGGGACGATGGCCCGCGTGGGAGACCTGATGGCGATCGCCCGCACGTTCTCGATGCCGATCATCTCCGTGCGGGACCTGATCGAGTACCGGATGATGCGGGAGAAACTTGTCCAGCGCATCGTGACGACTCACCTCCCCTCCAAGTACGGCACGTTCGAGCTTTCCCTCTACAGGAGCGAGACCGACAGCAAGGAGCATATCGCCCTTGTGAAGGGGCAGGTGCAGCCCGATGTCCCGACGCTCGTCCGCGTCCACTCGGAATGCCTCACCGGGGACATATTCGGATCGCTCAGGTGCGACTGCAACGAGCAGCTCATGGCGGCGCTCCGGATGGTCGAAAAAGCGGGAACGGGCGTCGTCCTCTACATGAGGCAGGAGGGGAGGGGGATAGGGCTGGTCAACAAGCTGAAGGCGTACCGCCTCCAGGACGACGGACTCGACACCGTTGAGGCGAACGAAAAGCTCGGGTTCCGCGCAGACCTGAGGGACTACGGGATCGGGGCGCAGATCCTGAGGGACCTGGGGGTGCGGAAAATGCGCCTCCTGACCAATAATCCGAAGAAAGTGGTCGGGCTCCACGGGTACGGGCTCGATATCGTCGAGCGGGTGCCGCTGGAAATGGACCCGAACGAGGTCAACGAGCGCTATCTCAGGACGAAACGGGACAAACTGGGCCACCTGATACTGGTGGACCCCCGGTCGGGCCACGCCTGAGCATTTTCCGCTTGCTTTTGACCGCCCCCCTTTAGTACTTTGGTGCCAACAGGTAGCCACCATTCGTTACCGCGAATGATGGCTATTCTTTTTGTCCTTTTCTTCAGCGAGAGGTGGAGCATGACGGCGAACGGGATACCGGAGGCGGTCTACCTGACGCGAGAGCGGCTCGTGGAGATGGAGCAGGAGCTTCGGGAGCTCAAGACGAACGGCAGGAAGACCGTGGCGATGAAGATCGCCGACGCGCGCGGGCACGGCGACCTCTCCGAAAACGCCGAATACGACGCGGCGAAAGAAGAGCAGCAGCACCTGGAGCTGAAGATCGCGAAACTCGAGCAGACGCTCTCCCGGGCCAAGATCATCGAGGCGCGGGATCTCCCGAACGACAAGATTTATATCCTCAGCAGGGTCACGCTGAAGGACCTGAAGACGAACGAGAAGCACGAGTACCTCCTGGTCTCCCCGGAAGAATCGAACTACGAGGAAAACAAGATCTCCGTCACGTCCCCGATCGGGAAGGCATTGCTCGGGAAAGTGAAGGGGGAGACCGTGGACATCAAGGTCCCCGCAGGGCTGCTCAAATACCAGATTCTCGATATTACGCGGTGATTAGGGCCAAAACTTTTTCCTCAGGCGCTTGACTTTCACTCACCGGCGCATTATATTTTTCACGTCGTCGCATTGGTAAAAGGGATCGGCTCTTTCCGGCAGGACTTGATACTTCAGGGTTGATTCCGTACATTGCTTCTGCCAATGCGGGAATAGCTCAGTTGGTAGAGCGCAACCTTGCCAAGGTTGATGTCGCGGGTTCGAGTCCCGTTTCCCGCTCTGCCCTTCGGGGCAGGGGGCGGTCGGTAATCGCACCGAACGTCTCTGTAACAACACTTCCTCTTTAAGTGGCCCCGCCGCCCCCAATCCCACCAGGTGGCGGGGCTTTTTTTATTGCCCGGGCCGTTCATCCGGCTCCGCACAGGTGACGGCGACGTACCCAAGTGGTAAGGGAGAGGTCTGCAAAACCTTTATGCACCGGTTCGAATCCGGTCGTCGCCTCTGGAACGTACGAGCAATCGGCGCGAAAGCCGCCCATCTCATCGAGAATGGGCGGCTTTCGCCGTTTCTGCCTTGCATCTGTTTCAATGAATTCGTATCATCACTCTCTCAGTGTCAGCCTCGCTCCACCAGGACTGCCGCGCGCAGGGGGCCCCGGGGTCTCCTCACCGGGTGCATGATGTGCCGGATTCAGGCCGGGGTGGCGGAATTGGTAGACGCACGGGACTTAAAATCCCGGGGGCCGCAAGGTCCGTGCCGGTTCAAGTCCGGCCCTCGGCACGAACGGCGGGATTCTCACCGGCGCTTGGCGCGGGAAGCGGGTTGGGCGGTTAGCTCAGTTGGTTAGAGCGCTACCTTGACATGGTAGAGGTCACAGGTTCGACTCCTGTATCGCCCACTGCGACAAAAACGAGAAGCGGAGCCTGCTCCGTTTTTTTTTGCTGTGACTGGAAGACATGGACAGGATCACCATAACGCTCCCCGACGGGTCCGCGCGCGAGTATGACGCGGGGGTGACGGGACAGGAGATCGCGCAGAGCATCGGCCGGGGTCTGGCAAAGGACGCCCTGGCCATCTCGGTGGACGGAGAGGTCCGGGACCTCTTCCGCCCGATTACGGGCAACGCGGCCATCCGCATACACACCTGGAAGGACGACGAGGCAAAGCGGACGTACTGGCACAGTTCAGCGCACCTCATGGCCGAGGCGGTGGAGGCCCTCTTCCCGGGGACGAAGTTCGGCATCGGTCCCGCGATCGACGCCGGGTTTTACTACGACATCGACATGGGGGATCACTCCCTCACCGGGGAAGACCTTGCGCGCATCGAGAAGAAGATGGCCGAGCTGGCCGCGCGCGACGAGCCGTACAGCCGCGAGGTGAAGCCGTGGGAGGAGGCGGTCGCGTATTTCCGGAAGAAGGGGGACCAGTACAAGCTTGAGCTCCTGGACGGGCTGCAGGGGAAGGAGATCACGTTCTATCACCAGGGGAACTTCACCGACCTCTGTTTCGGACCCCACATTCCCTCGACCGGGCGCATCCACGCGATCAAGCTGCTCAGCGTGGCGGGAGCGTACTGGCGGGGGAACGAGAAGAACAGGATGCTGCAGCGGATTTACGGCATCACGTTCCCCACGCAGAAGGAGCTTGACGAACACCTCCAGCGGCTGGAGGAAGCGAAGAAGCGGGATCACCGGAAGCTGGGGCAGGAGCTGGAGCTCTTCCTGCTCACGCCGAACGTCGGGGGCGGCCTTCCCCTGTGGCTCCCCAGGGGGGCGATACTGCGGGAGACGCTCGAGGGATTCCTCAGGGAGGAACAGCGCAAGCGGGGGTACCAGCCGGTCATCACGCCCCATATCGGCAACCTGAACCTCTACAGGACAAGCGGGCACTACCCGTACTACGCGGAGAGCCAGTTCCCCCCGATCGCGCTGGAAAACGAGTCGTACCTCCTGAAGCCGATGAACTGCCCGCACCATCACCAGATCTACCTGGCGAAGCCGCGGAGCTACCGGGACCTCCCGCTGCGGCTGGCGGAATTCGGGACGGTCTACCGGTACGAGCAGTCGGGCGAGCTGAACGGGCTGACGCGCGCCCGGTCGTTCACCGTGGACGATTCGCACATGTACGTGCGGCAGGACCAGCTCAAGGAAGAGCTCTGCAACGTGATCGACCTGATCCAGCTCGTGTTCCGGACGCTCGGGTTCAGCGAGGTGCGGACGCGCCTCTCGTTCCGCGATCCGAAGAACAGGGAGAAGTACAGCGGCACGGACGAGCAGTGGGAGCAGGGGGAACGGGAGATCAGGGAAGCCGCGGACGCGATGCACCTCGACTATTTCGTGGGGATCGGGGAGGCGGCGTTCTACGGCCCGAAGATCGACTTCATGGTGCTCGACGCGCTGCGCCGCACATGGCAGCTCGGCACGGTGCAGGTGGACCACGTGATGTCCGAACGGTTCAACCTGGAATACACCGGGAGCGACGGCGCGAAGCACCGCCCGGTCATCATCCACCGCGCGCCGTTCGGGTCGATGGAGCGGTTCATCGGCGTCCTGATCGAGCACTACGGCGGCCAGTTCCCGCTCTGGCTCGCGCCCGTGCAGTGCGCGGTGCTGCCGATCACCGACGCGTCGCTTGATTATGCCAGAAAAGTTCACGAAGATCTGAAAACCGGCGGCATCCGCGCGGAGCTGGACGACCGGAACGAGAAGATCGGCTACAAGATCCGGGAGTGGGAGCTGCGGAAGGCGCCGTACATGCTCGTGGTGGGGGACAAGGAGCGCTCCGCCGACACGGTGGCCGTGCGGGCGCACACCCGCGGCGACCTCGGGGCGGTGCCCCGTGCGGAGCTGCTTCGCACGCTGCAGAAGGAGATCGCAGGCAAGGGACTCACACACAGGGAGGCAGACCATTAGCAAGGAAAAACGGGCCCGCATCAACGATGAGATCCGCGTTCCCGAAGTGCGCGTGATCGATCAGCACGGCGGACAGCTTGGCGTGATGACCCCGGCTGCCGCCATCGCCCTTGCCCGGGAACGGGACGCCGATCTCGTCGAGATCGTGCCGACGGCCGTCCCCCCCGTCTGCAAGATCATCAACTTCGGGAAATTCAAGTACGAGCTGGCCAAGAAGGACAAGATCCAGAAAAAGCACCAGCACGTCTCCCTCCTGAAGGAGCTGCGCTTCCACCCCAACACGGACGTGCACGACTTCGACTTCAAGGTCCGCCACGCGAAGCGGTTCCTCGGGGAGGGGCACAAGGTGAAGGCCACCGTGGTGTTCAAGGGGAGAGAGATCACGTACAAGGAGAAGGGGGAGGTGCTGCTGACCAGGCTCGTGCAGCAGCTCGCCGACATCTCGAAGATCGACCAGGCGGCGCACATGGAGGGGAGGAGCATGATCATGATCCTCTCCCCGGAAAAGAAGAAAATCACCAGGCCCGAACAGAAGGCGGCCGAAGCATAAGGAAGGAATCGAGTTCCATGCCGAAAATGAAGACCAGGAGCAGCGCCAAGAAGCGGTTCACGCTCACCGCCTCGGGGAGGGTCAAGCGGGCGACCGCGTACCGGAGCCACATCCTGACATCGAAGACTACAAAGCGGAAACGGAAACTCCGCAGGGGGCACTACGTCTCCGTGCAGGATACCCCCGCCGTCAAGGCGATGCTGAACGTCTGAGTTCCGCGGAGTTCGCCGCGGCGTGTCCCGCGGCATTTCACCAACACACACAGGACAAGAGCAACTATGCCTCGTTCGCAGAATAAGGTTGCCTCCCACCGCCGTCGCAAGCGCATTCTGGCGCAGGCGAAAGGCTACTGGGGTGCGAGAAGCAAAGTCCTGACGGTCGCCAAGCACCACGTCGACAAGGGCATGCAGTACGCCTACCGCGACCGCAGGACGAAGAAACGGACGTTCCGCCAGCTCTGGATCGCGCGCATCAACGCCGCGGCCCGGCTCCACGGGACGACCTACTCCCGGCTCGTCGCCGGATTGAACAGGAAGGACGTCGACATCAACCGCAAGATGCTGGCGGATCTCGCCGTCACGCATCCCGACGCGTTCGCGGAGGTGGTGAAGTTCGCCCTCGCGTAATCCGATCAACCTCTTCCCATCGGTGAGCGCGGGGGGACAACCCCCGGGCCGCTGATGGGAAGATCTATTTCCGGCATTCCCCATGCACTCCGACATCAGCCGAGTCCGCGCCGAGGCGCAGGCCGCCGCCGGCGCCATCACGGACGACAGGTCGCTCGAAGAATTCCGCGTCAGGTTCCTCGCCCGCAAAGGGCTGGTCGCGTCGCTGTTTGAGAAGCTCAGGGACGCCGCGCCCGCGGACCGTCCAGCCCTGGGGCGGCTCCTGAACGAGCTCAGGGCCGACGTCCAGCGCGCTCACGACGAGCGCGCGGCCGTCCTCGCCTCCGGGAGGCCGGCCGCCCAGGCGGGGCCGGACCTGTCGCTCCCGGGACGGCGGGGCCTCCTGGGGACGCGCCACCCCCTCACGCAGACGCTGGACGAGATCAAGGAGATTTTCGTGTCGATGGGGTTCGGGATTGCCGACGGGCCCGAGATCGAGGACGACTACCACAATTTCGGGGCGCTCAATTTTCCGCCCGACCACCCCGCGCGCGACACGCAGGACACGTTCTTCCTGGGCCGGGGCGCTCTCCTCAGGACCCACACCTCCCCGGTCCAGATCCGGGTGATGGAGACGCACCGTCCGCCGCTCCGCGTAATCATGCCCGGGCGGGTCTACCGCAACGAAGCCGTCAGCGCGCGGAGCTACTGCATGTTTCACCAGGTGGAAGGGCTCTGCGTCGACAGGCAGGTGACGTTCAGCGACCTGAAAGGGACGCTGATCGAGTTCATCAGGAGGTTCTACGGCGCGAACCTGAAGTACAGGTTCCGCCCCACGTTTTTCCCCTTCACCGAGCCGAGCGCGGACATTTACATCAGCTGCTTCATCTGCGGCGGGAAGGGATGCCGGCTCTGCAAGCAGAGCGGCTGGCTGGAAATCCTGGGGTGCGGGATGGTGGATCCGAACGTCTTCCGCTCCGTGGGATACGACAGCGAGGAATACTCGGGGTACGCCTTCGGCATGGGGATCGACCGCGTGGCGATGCTGCGCTACGGGATCGACGACATCCGCCTCTTTTTCGACAACGACGTCCGCTTCCTTAACCAGTTCTGATCATGAGAATCCTCGAGCGGTGGCTCAGGCAGTACATCGATTTCGACATTCCCCCCGCGGAGCTGGCCGAACGCCTGACGATGCTCGGCCTGGAATTCGAGAGCGTCCGGCGCCTCGACGAGGCCTACAACGGGTTCGTGGTGGGGGAGGTGCTCGCAAAGGAGAAACACCCGAAGGCGGACCGCCTCTCGGTCTGCACGGTGGGGATCGGCAGGGAGACGCTCCAGATCGTGTGCGGGGGCCCCAACGTGGCGCAGGGGCAGAAGGTCCCCGTGGGACTCATCGGGGCGACCGTGCCCCGCAACCAGCACGACCCCTCCGGCGGGCCGTTCGTCCTCTCCCGCGTGACGATCCGGGGAGTGGAATCCTCGGGCATGATCTGCTCGGAATACGAGCTCCACATGGGAAGCGACGCCGACGGGATCATGGTCCTCGACCGGGATGCGAAGCCGGGCGAGCCGCTTGCCGCCTACTTCGGCCTCGACGACGTGGCGTTCGACCTGGAGATCACGCCGAACCGCCCCGACTGGCTGAGCCACATCGGCGTGGCGAGGGAGATCGCGATCCTCACCCGGACCGGGGTGCGCATGCCGGCGGTGAAACTGAAGGAATCGGCCGAGCCCGTGGGCAAGCATCTTTCGGTGACCGTGGAAGACGCCGGTCTCTGTCCCCGCTTCGCCGCGCGGATGATCACCGGGGTCACGATCGGTCCTTCGCCGCGGTGGTTGCAGAACGCGCTGCGGAACGCGGGGCTCCGTCCGCGCAACAACGTGGTCGACATCACCAACTACGTGATGTACGAATGCGGGCAGCCGCTCCACGCGTTCGATCACGCGCTCCTGAAGGGGGGCGCAATCCGCGTCCGCGCGGCCCGGGGGGGGACGCGCTTCACCACGCTCGACGGGCACGAGCATGCGCTCCCCGAGGGGACCGTGATGGTCTGCGACGCGGAACGGGAAGTCTCGATCGCGGGCGTGATGGGGGGGGCCAACTCGGAAATCGGGGACTCGACGCGCGACGTCGTCCTGGAAGCCGCCTGCTGGAACCCCGCTTCCATCCGCCGCACCGCGCGGTCGCTGGGGATCAGCACAGACGCATCCATGCGGTTCGAGCGCGGGGCGGACCCGAACGGCGTACGGTTTGCCCTCGACCGGGCGGCGCAGCTCGTCGTGGAGCTGGCCCGGGGCACGCTCCTGAAGGGATGCCTGGACGTCTACCCGAAGAAGATCAGGGAGCGGAGCGTGCCGCTCCGGTTCTCCCGTGTCAACCGGATACTGGGAACGAAACTGAAGAAGCCGGAGATCATCGCCGACCTGGCGCTGATCGGCATCACGCAGTCGTCGGCAGGGACCGATGCCTCGAAATTCCGCGTGCCGACGTACCGGGTGGACGTGGAACGGGAGATCGACCTTATCGAGGAAGTGGCCCGCGTCCACGGGTACGACAGGATTGCACCCGGGGAATCGGCCAGCGTGAGCACATCCCAGCAGTTCCCGATCTCCTCCCCCCGCGACGGCGTGCGCAGCGCGCTCATCGGCAGGGGGTATCACGAGGCGATCACCAACTCCATGCTGAGCCTGAAGCGCGCCCGGCTGGGCGGGAGCACGCCTGTGGAGATCGGCAATCCCCAGAACCAGGAGATGGGAGCCCTCAGGACGGGGCTCCTGGCCGGCCTCCTGGAAGTCGTTGCCAGGAACCAGAACGCGGGGAATCCCGACCTCCGGCTGTTCGAGATCGGTCGCGTCTTCAGCGTGGACGAGACCGGGACGCCGCACGCGGTGGAGAATTTCCTTGAACGGGAGATGGTGTGTCTCGTCCTGACAGGGAGTTCCGCTCCCGTCCACTGGAGCTCCCCGAAGAGGGAAGCGGATCTCTTTGACATCAAGGGAGATATCGAGTTCCTGCTGGCCAAGTTCGCTCTTGACAAAAGTCGGTTTATTTCTTATTCTACCAGCAATGGTTTAACTGAGCGCCCGCTAGCTATTGAAATTCAAGGGAGTAACGCGGGTTATCTCGGTCCGGTCAGGGGAGACGTGCTGGCGGAGTTCCGCATCGAGCGGCCGGTCTTCGCCGCCGAGCTCGACATTGCGGTGCTCGGCACGAGTGCTCCCAGGGTGTACGTCCCGCTCCCCCGCTTCCCGCGCGTGAGGCGGGACGTTGCGTTCACTGTTGACGCGGGAATCCCGGCAGAGGATCTTGAACGGACGCTGCGGGATTCGGCGAGTGAACTCCTCCGGTCGGTGGACGTGTTCGATGTCTACGAAGGAGAGCAGCTCCCCGGAGGGAAAAAGAGCATCGCGTTCACGCTCGAGTTCATGTCGCTCGAAAAGACGCTGACTGACGCCGAGATCGAGACGGAGGTCGGCCGCGTCGTTGCGGGCGTCGGGAAAGCTCACGGCGCCGTGTTGCGGAGCATGCGCTAACGATCCGGGGTCACATGTGAGCAACAGCGTTGATCCTCAGGCTGTCGACGAGAGCCCCCGCCCCGCCGAGGACGTGAGATCGGTGGAGGGGAGCGTCAGGGCGCTCTGGGAAAGCGCACGCCGTGCGGCCGAGATGATCGCTGGCCTGCGGCAGGAACGGCAGGCCCTGCAGGAACAGGTTGCCCGGCTCGAGAAGGAGCTGCAGCAGGCCAGGGGTGAATCAGTGCAACTCAGAAAACAGGCGTCGGAGCAGACAAAGGAGGGAGGAGCCAGTATCGCCGGCGGAGATCGCGATCTCCTCGCGGCGAAAATCAGAGACCTGATCGCGAAACTGGACGCGTACCTGTGAACAGGCGGGGCGCGCCCTGTCCCCGTGGGACGGCTGGTGAACCAGGATGGAGTGGTACACGCCGCAGATGAACACCGACAAGAAAAGCATCAAGGTCAGGATATTCGGTTCGGAGTACCCGCTGCGCGGCGAGAGCGAGGATTTCACGCGCAGGGTGGCGACGTACGTGGACGAAATGATCAACACGATCCACGCGAAGCTGCCCGAGCAGCCGACGCTCACCGTGGCGGTGCTCTCCGCGTTAAACATCACGGAGGATCTCTTCAAGGAGCGGGAAAAGGTGCGCACCATGACCGCTCTCCTGGAGGGGGAACTCGGCAAGGTCACGCATTACCTGGACAACGCACTCCGGGAGGTGTGATCTGTCCGTGCGCGTGTGTCGCTGTTCTTTGCATCTCGGTTCCTGACGGTTCCGGATTTTCCGCACCGTCAGTCGTCTCACACACATTATAAAGAACCAACATTTTTATAATGGGAGCCCGGCTCTCGGGCGTCGATTACATGCCTCATCCCGCGCAAGCGGGATTCTTGCGATGACCTCCCGCTGAAAGGCGGGACGAGCGAGAGGGTGGAAGTAAAAGACGTCCAGGCGAGCACCCACTGTGTTGGAAGGGTTCTTTCATAAGTGCCTTTTCTTTGAGACGATTGACGCGTGCGGATTTTTTTTGTCCGCGCGCACCGAGAATGCGGAGGCAGTATGCAATCTGAGATCGTCATTCCCCTGGTACTCCTCGCCTGCGGTATCACGTTCGCCCTCGGCTGGTTCCTGAACGCCCGCTCCGGCCACAACAAGGTCAATTCCGCCAGGGAAGCCGCCCGCAAGGTGCTCGCCGACGCCGAAAAGGAGGCGGAGACGGTGAAGCGGGAGAAGCTCCTGGAGGTCAAGGACGAATGGTACCAGAAGAAAAAGGAGTTTGACGCCGACGTCCAGAGCAAGCGGTCGAAGCTCCAGGCGCAGGAGAAGGCCCTCGAGACGAGGGAAGAAAACATCGACCGGAAGGTGGAGCTGCTCGGCAAGAAGGAGCGCGAGCAGGGAAACCTGAAGCGCGCGCTGGACGAGCAGTCGCGCTCCGTGGATGCCAGGCAAACGGAGCTGGAGCGCCTGATCCAGGAGGAAAACCTCCGCCTGGAGCGGGCTTCCGGGCTCTCGCACGACGAGGCCAAGCGCATCCTGATGGAGAACCTGGCCAACGAGGCGCGCGCGGAAGCGGCCCGGATGCTCAAGGAGATCCGCGACAAGGCCCGCGACGAGGCGAAACGGGAGGCCCAGAAGCTGATCGTGCAGGCCATCCAGCGAACGGCCGCGGACCATTCGGTGGAGACCACGGTGAGCGTCCTGAACATCCAGAGCGACGAGATGAAGGGGCGCATCATCGGGCGGGAGGGGCGCAACATCCGCGCGTTCGAGGCGGCCACCGGCGTCGACGTCATTGTCGACGACACACCGGAGGCCGTCATCCTCTCGGCGTTCGATCCGTTCCGGCGCGAGGTGGCGCGGATTTCGCTGGAACGGCTGATCGCCGACGGGAGGATCCACCCCGCGCGCATCGAGGAGGTGGTGGAAAAGGTGCGGGGGGAACTGGAGGAGGAGGTCCTCAAGATCGGCGAGAACACGCTGCTGGAGGTGGGGCTCCACGGGGCGCACAACGAGATCCTGAGGCTGGTCGGGCGCATGAAATACCGATCCAGCTACGGGCAGAACATGCTCCAGCACAGCATCGAGGTCGCGTTCCTCACCGGGATGATGGCGAGCGAACTGCGGCTGGACGCAAACCTGGCGAAGAGGGCGGGCCTCTTCCACGACATCGGGAAATGCGTCGACAAGTCGATGGAGGGACCCCACGCTCTGCTGGGGTACGAGGTGGCGAAGAAATTCGGGGAGCACCCGCTGGTGGCCAACGCGATCGGTTCACACCACGACGACATCCCGATGGAGTCTCCCATTGCCCCCCTGGTGCAGGCGGCCGACGCGATCAGCGGGGCCCGCCCGGGAGCCCGCCGCGAGTCGGTGGAAGGCTACATCAAGCGCCTGGAGAAGCTGGAGGCGTTCGCGCAGTCGTTCCAGGGAGTGGCCAAGACGTACGCCATACAGGCCGGTCGCGAGGTGCGCGTGGTGGTCGAGCAGGAAAAGGTTGACGACGCGATGGCCGACCAGCTCGCCCACGACATCTCCGCGAAGATCGAGGCGGAGATGGAATACCCGGGTCAGATCAAGGTGACGGTGATCAGGGAGTACCGCTCTGTCTCCTATGCCAAGTGAGCGGGTCCCCCTGGTCGGCGTGACGGGAGGGATCGGCAGCGGCAAGAGCGAAGTCTGCAGGATCCTCTCCCGGCTCGGGCGGACGGTGATCGCGGCCGACGAGCTGGCGCGCGGGCTGACGGAGCGCGACGCGTCGGTGCGGGAGGAGATCGCGCGGGAGTTCGGCGCGGAGATATTCGGCCCCTCAGGCGAGCTGCGCCGGGGAGAGCTCGCGCGCGTCGTGTTCGCCAGCCCTCCCCGGCTCCGCGCGCTGAACGCGATCGTCCATCCGGGCGTGTTCCGAGCGATCGAGACGGCCCTCGCACGCCTTCCCGCCGCATCCCGCAGCCCCTATGCCGTGGTCGAGGCGGCGCTCGTGTTCGAATCGGGCATGGACGAGCGGCTGGATGCGACGATACTGGTCAGGGCCCCGGAGGAACTGCGCATGGAGCGGGTGATGTCGCGGAGCGCGCTCTCGCGCGATGAGGTGAATGCCCGGATGCGCGCGCAGATCAGCCCGCAGGCGGCCGCGCGGAGGGCCGACTTCGTGATTGACAACGCCGGCACGCCGGCGGACCTGGAGCCCCGCGTGGTATTTGTCGACAGGGTACTCGCGCTCCGCTTCGGGCCGAAACGCCCATAATCTCGCAGGATGCGACGGGAACCGCTTGATTGACGAAGCGGTTTTTTTTATATTCGCACGTCCCCGGGCGCGTGACGTCCGCCCTTCCCCGTGTCGCATCGACGTCCACATTCACAAACTCAGGAGGCACCATGCTGAAGCGCATACTGTTTGCCGCGATCGCACTTTCCCTGGTTGCGGGGGCTGCCGTCGCGGGATCTCATCCCGGCGGCGAAGCCCGCGAGCTGGCGATGGGAGGGGGACCACTGGCACCAGGGGGACTGGGCCCGAACATTGCGCTGAACCCCTTCATCTTTGATGACCCGACGCTGATGCTAATCAACCCCGCGTACCAGCAGGAGTACAGGAACTACGCCTGGTTCAACATGGCGGGGGGAGCGGTCACCGGGCAGAGCGCGGACGGGTACGGCAGGCAGTTCTCGGGGGCGAACTTCGCATTCGGCAGGGAAGCGACGCTGGGTGCGGTGCTGAGCTACGATCCCTCCATCACGAACCTGATGGTGAATCAACTCGCAAGCTTCGTGACGAGCGTCGGGGCGCGCGCTCCGCAGACAGGATTGAAGCCGGTGGACGTCTTCGAGGTGACGGGCTCGTACGACCTGGGCAACCTCGCCGTGGGCGTGGGCATCATGTACGGGTGGTCGAAGAACACCACATCGGATGTCGGACCCCCTGTCCCGCCGGGCAGCAACTCGTCGGAGCTTTCGGCGAGCTTGTTCGGGTTCCGCGCCGGGGCGCTCGTGGATATGGGGGGAGGGAATTCCTTCGATGTGAGCGGGGCGCTGCGCCTGGACAAGGCCACCGATAACGAGAGCGCGACGGTCGGCACGGCGCCGGCCAATCCCGGGAACTACTCGGCCTCGACGACCGAAATCCAGCTCGAAGCCCGCCTGAAGCTCAAGATGTCGAACCGGGTGAATTTTGTGCCGTACGCCGCATTCGGCACGATCTCCGGCCAGCCGAAACAGGACGCGCCGGCGACGGGCGCCACGTCGTACACCGGCAGCACAAAGCTCAGCGCCACGCTGATCGCGGTCGGCGCGGGGATGGAATACCATATCACCAACTTCTACTTCGCGGGGGGGCTCTCCTACAAGATGTCGGACCTCAAGAGCGAAGTGTCGCCGCCGCTCCCCGCAATAGGGACGACCACGACGACCGCATCCGCCAACGAGTTTCCCGTGGTGAACATGGGACTCGAGTGGACGCTGCTCGACTGGCTGACCGGGCGACTCGGGTATTACCGGACGTTCCAGTCGGTGGATACGAAGACCGAGCGTCCCAATGGCGCGGCCACGACGGAAATCATCACCTGGAACGGGAACAGCACGCTCGCGATCGGGAGCCTCGCAGGCACGGACAACAACCTGATCACGATCGGCCTCGGGCTCCACTTCGGCAACTTCGCGCTCGACGGCACGGTGAGCGACCAGGCGATCCGCAGGGGTCTCGGCCTGATCGGGGCATCCGACAACATCAACACGTTCGGCTACGTCACGGCCAGCTACTGCTTTGACTGAGGCCTGAGGCGTGACCGTTTCGCGGGGCGGCGCTCCCCTTCAAGGGTGGCCGCCCCTTTTTGTTCACATGTGTCACCGACCGCCCGGCCCCGAAGAGTGAATTACCGCCACGACTTTCTCATTATCGGCACAGGGATCGCGGGACTCTCCTACGCCCTGAAAGCCGCCCGCCACGGCACAGTCGCCATCGTCACCAAGAAGGAAAAGTCCGAGTCCAACACGAACTACGCGCAGGGGGGGGTGGCCGCGGTCATGTCCGCCGTGGACTCGTTCGACCTGCACGTGCGCGACACGCTGGCCACGGGGATGGGGCTCTCCCACCGCGACGCCGTGGAGGTGATGGTCCGGGAGGGGCCCCAGCGTCTGCGGGAGCTGATCGACGTGGGGGTGCGCTTCACGCAGAAGGACGGGCACCTCGACCTGGGCCGCGAGGGGGGACATTCCACGAACAGGATCGTCCACGCGAACGACCTCACGGGGCGGGAAATCGAGCGTGCGCTCCTGGAAGCGGTGGCGGAGAACCCGGCGATCACGACGTTCGAAAACCACGTGGCCGTCGAGCTGATCACGGAGCACCACACCGCGGAAAAACGCCTGATCGACAGGGACAACATCCATTGCTGGGGGGCCTACGCGCTGGACAGCGCCTCGGGGAGCGTCGACGTCTTTGCGGCCTCCGTCGTGATGCTCGCCACCGGGGGGCTCGGCCACGTCTACCTCCACACCACGAACCCGGGGATCGCCACCGGCGACGGCGTGGCGATGGCGTACAGGGCAGGGGCGCGGATCGCGAACATGGAGTTCATCCAGTTCCACCCGACGACGCTGTTCAACTCGGGGAGCCCCTCGTTCCTCATCTCGGAGGCCGTGCGGGGGTTCGGCGGCATCCTGCGGGCGCGCAACGGCGACGAGTTCATGCAGATGTACGACGCACGGAAAGCGCTCGCCCCGCGCGACATCGTCGCGTACGCCATCGACACGGAGCTGAAGAAGCGGGGGGACGAGTTCGTCCTGCTGGACCTGCGGTCCCTGGACGCGGACGCGGTGCGGGAACACTTCCCCCACATCTACAGGACCTGCCTGGAGCGGTTCAAGCTCGACATCACGCGGGAACCGATCCCCGTGGTCCCGGCGGCCCATTACTCCTGCGGCGGGCTCGTGACGGCGATCGACGGGAGCACGAGCATCCGCGGCCTCTACGCCTCGGGTGAAGTGAGCATGACCGGCGTGCACGGCGCGAACCGGCTGGCCAGCAACTCGCTCCTGGAGGCGCTGGTTTTTTCCGACCGTGCCGCCCGCGCATCGGCCGCCTACCTCGCCGGGCAGACAGGGTCGATCCCGGCGGTCAGGACCTGGGACGACAGCGGGACGTTCAACAGCGAGGAATGGATCCTGGTCTCGCACAACCGCCGCGAGATCCAGCAGATCATGTGGGACTACGTGGGCATCGTCCGTTCGGATCTGCGGCTGGAGCGCGCGCGCAGGCGCATGGAGCTGATCCGGAGCGAGGTGGAAGCGTTCTACAAGAGGACCAGGGTGAGCGAGGGGCTCCTCGAGCTGAGGAACATCGCGATCTGCGCGGAGCTGATCATCCGGTGCGCGATGAAGAGGAAGGAGAGCCGCGGCCTGCACGTCACGACGGACTACCGGGCGCGGGACGACGAACACTTCCAGCACGACACCGTGCTGGACGACTGAGCGGCGTCTTGGAAATCCGGCACGCGAGTCGTATATTTCACGGCGGGAGGGCTCTGTGAACGACAAGGGAACGCAGCGGGGAGACGCCGACAAGCCGCGATGCCACTGTGCGGTCTTCGGGATTTTCGGAGCGACGGGCGCGGCGCAGCTCACGTACTACGGGCTCATGGCACAGCAGCACCGGGGGCAGGAAGGCTCCGGTATCGTCACCGCCGAGCAGGACGCGGCTTCCGGAAAGACCCGCTTCCACGTGCACAAGGATTTCGGGCTCGTGGACGACGTCTACCGCAAGGACGGGGTGCTGACCGACGTGCTGAAGGGGAGCGCGGCCATCGGGCACAACCGCTACTCCACCGCGGGCGCATCGGACAACAAGGCGAACATCCAGCCCTTCGCCGTGATGTACAAGGGGGGGAACATCGCCATCGCCCACAACGGGAACCTCACCAATTTCCGCGCCATCCGGAAGGAGCTGCAGGACCAGGGGACGATCTTCCAGACCACTTCCGACACGGAGGTGATCCTCCACCTGATCGCGCGGAGCCGCCGCGAGCGTCAGCTTGACCAGATCCGCGAGGCGATCGCGGCCGTGCGGGGAGCGTTCTCCATCGTCATCCTGACGGACACCGCCCTGATCGCGGCGCGCGACCACGCGGGGTTCCGCCCCCTCGCGCTGGGAAGGGTCAACGGGGCGTTCGTCGTTGCCTCGGAGACCGTCGGCTTTGACATCATGGACGCCGAGTACGTCCGCGACGTGGAACCGGGGGAGATCGTCGTGATCGACCGGGCATCGCTTGCATCGGGGAGCGTGACCTCGATGCGGATCGACGAACGGCCCGCGTCCCCCCACCACTGCATATTCGAATACATCTACTTCTCGCGTCCCGACAGCCGGATTTTCGGCCACAGCGTCGACAAGGTCCGCCGCAAGCTCGGGAAGAACCTGGCCCGCGCCCACCCCGTGAAGCCCGCCGACCCCTCGGAGAAGCTCATCGTCATCAACGTCCCCGACTCGAGCAACACGGCCACGATGGGGTACGTCCAGGAGACGAACAAGATGGGGGGAAAGGCGAAGCTGGAGATCGGGCTCATCCGGAGCCATTACATCGGCCGGACGTTCATACAGCCCCGGCAGGAAGTGCGCGAGAACAAGGTGAAAACCAAGTTCAATACCGTGCGCGGCGTCCTCAAGGACCGGGTCGTCGTCATCGTCGACGATTCGATCGTGCGGGGGACGACCTCCCGCCAGCTCGTGCAGCTCGTCAAACAGGCGGGGCCCCGCGAGGTGCATTTCCGCGTGACGTCCCCCCCGATCATGTACCCCTGCCATTACGGGATGGACTTCCCTACCCCGAGCGAGCTCGTGGCCAACAAGTGCGGCGGGGACGTCGAGCGCATCGGGAAAGAGCTGGGCGTCGACAGCATCGGCTACCTGAGCATCGAAGACCTGCTTGACTCCGCGCCCCGGGAGAAGGGGGAGAACTACTGCACCGCCTGCTTCAGCGGCCGCTACCCCGTCCCGATCGACGCCACAGTGTCGAAAGAAGAGCATGAAGCGTGAGTTCCTCACCCTCCCAAATCTCCTGAGCATCTTCCGCGCGTTCCTTGCTGTCCCTTTCACGCTGGTCATGCTTCTCCCCGACGAGCCGCTGCGCCTTGCGGCGGCGGGGATCGTCGCGCTCGGCATGGTGACCGACAAGCTGGACGGCGACATCGCCCGCGCACGGGGCCAGGAGACCGAGTGGGGGCGCATCCTGGATCCCCTGGCCGACAAGATCTGCGTGGCGGTGATGGCGCTGGTCCTCATGAAGCTGGGAGACCTCCCCGTCGGGTTCGTCGGGGCGCTCCTGGGCCGCGACCTCCTGATCCTCGCGGGGGGGCTCTACATCAAGAAGCGGCGGGGGATCGTCGTTCCTTCCAACGCCGCAGGCAAATGGACTGTGACGGCAATCGCCGTCACGATGCTCGTCGCGATACTCGGCGTTCTCGCGTCCGTCCGCCCCTGGCTCATCGCCGTCTGCGTGGCGGGACTCGCGGTCTCGCTCGTGATGTACGGCGCGCGGTTCATCCAGATCCTGTCCGGGGGGGAGGCGCGCGCCTGATGGGACTCCTCGAACAGGTGCAGCGGCTCCGGGAGACGCTCGGGCGCACAAGGGAGGGGATCGTTGCGCGGGTCGTCCGGCTGGCCGCGGGGGGAGGGGCGATTGACGGGGAGATGCTGGAGAAGCTCGAGGAGATTCTCCTGGGCGCGGACGTGGGGGCGGAGACCTCAACGGAACTGATCGGGGCGATCCGGGTGCGCGTGAGAGAAGAAGGAGCAGCCGACGCATCGCGGCTCCTGCCGCTCCTGAAAGAAGAGATTGCCCGGAGCTGGGGGAGCGACGGCGCGGGAGATCCGTTTGCGATCGGCCCGGCGCGGCCGTGGGTGATCATGATGGTGGGTATCAACGGGGCAGGCAAGACGACGACGATCGGCAAGCTGGCGGCCCGGCACGCGAAGGAGGGGCGCCGCGTGATCATCGCCGCGGCAGACACGTTCCGGGCCGCGGCGAACGAACAGATTGCCGTCTGGGCCCGGAGAGCAGGGGCGGAGCTGATCCATCAGAAACAGGGAGCGGACCCCGCCGCGGTCGCCTTCGACGCCGTGCGGGCGGCGTCCGCCCGGGGCGCCGATGTGGTCATCATCGACACCGCGGGCCGGCTCCACACGAAGGTCAACCTCATGGAAGAGCTGCGGAAAATCCGCCGCGTGATACAGAAACAGGACTCCACCGCCCCCCACGAGGTCCTGCTCGTGATCGACGCTTCCACGGGGCAGAACGGGCTGCAGCAGGCCCGGCAGTTCGGCGCGTCCGTGGGTGTGACGGGAGTCGTCCTCACGAAGCTGGACGGGACCGCCCGGGGAGGGATCGTGCTCGCGATCTCACGGGAGCTTGATCTCCCGGTGAGGTTCATCGGCGTGGGGGAAGCCATCGACGACCTGCAGCCCTTCGACAAGCACGCGTTCGTGGAGGCACTGTTCGCGCCATGAGCGAGCGCAGGGTGACCGTTCTTCCCGAGCACGTCGCCAACAGGATCGCCGCCGGCGAAGTCGTCCAGAGGCCCTCCTCGGTCGTCAAGGAGCTGCTGGAAAACTCGATCGACGCAGGCGCGGCCTCGATCGTCCTGAGCGTGCGGGAGGGGGGGAGCGCGTTGATCCAGGTGTCCGACGACGGCCGGGGCATGGATGAGCAGGATGCGCGTGCGTCGTTCTTGCGGCACGCCACGAGCAAGATCGCGGCGTACGAGGACCTGGAGTCCGTTGCCACGTTCGGATTCCGCGGCGAGGCGCTCGCCTCGATCGCCGCGGTCGCGCGCGTGTCGATGAAGACGCGCCGCCAGGCGGACGAGGCGGCGGTTGTCGTGAAGATCGACGGCGGGGGTCCCCCCCGCGTGGAGCGCGAGGCGCGCGAGCCGGGCACGACGGTGACCGTGCAGAACCTCTTTTTCAACGTGCCCGCGCGCCGCAAGTTCCTCAAGAGTCCCGCGACGGAATTCCGCCACGTGTACGAGGAGGTGCAGCGGATCGCCCTGAGCCGGCCCTCGATCGCACTGCACTTTGTCAACGACGACGAGACCGTGTTCCGGCTGAAGCCCGCCCCGCTCGAGACCCGGCTGGCCGACGTGCTCGGGCAGAGGCGGTGCGAGGGGCTCCTGCCCGTCGAGGAGACCGGCGAGCGGATCACGGTGCACGGCTACATCGGAAAGCCGGCCTTCGGCATGCGCACCCGCCAGGGGCAGTTCCTCTTCCTGAACGGGCGCTTCATCCTGAGCCGGACGATCAATGCGGCGGTCTTTTCCGCGTACGAGCACCTCCTCGTGAAAGGCTCCTTCCCTTTCTTTCTCCTTTTCCTGGAGGTGGACCCGCACCGGGTGGACATCAACGTCCACCCCTCGAAGCTCGAAGCGAAATTTGAAGACGAGCAGTCCCTCTTCCGCTTCGTCTCCGCCATGGTCCGCAGGGCGCTCGCCGCAGTGCCCGCCGTCCCCGCGCTTACGATCGCACAGGAGGGAATCGAACCGGGCACCGTTGCCGCCCGGTTTACCCCCCGCCAGCACGCGTGGCCCGGGGACGCCGGCGGGACGCCCTGGACGTTCCCGGAACGCCCCGGCGTCGATACGCGGACGGGAGAGATCCTCCCTTTCGTCCCTTCGGACCGCGTGGCCGAGCCGGGGAGCAGGGAGGATCACCCCCTGGCCGCGGCGGGATTTCCCGCGGGGGCTGATATCGCCGCTTCGCTCCTGCAGCGGCCGGATTCAAGAGGAGAAGGAGGGGGGCCGGCGCTCATCTGGCAGCTGCACAACAAGTACATCCTGTCGCAGATCCGCAACGGGCTGATGATCGTCGACCAGCACGTCGCGCACGAGAGGGTCCTCTATGAACGGGCGCTGGGCCGCCTGGCGACGAGCGCGCGGAGCGGACAGCAGCTCCTCTTTCCGGTGACGCTCGAGCTTTCCCCCCCCGATATGGCGCTCCTGGAAGAGCTGCTTCCAGAGCTGGATCTCCTCGGATTCACGATCAGGCCCTTCGGCAGGAACACGGTCGTGATCGACGGCGTCCCCCCCGACACGAGGGCGGGCGCGGAGGGGAAGCTCGTCGAGGAGATGCTCGCGCTCTACAAGGAATACCGGCAGAACGACCCGGCGAGCGTGCGGGACAACCTGGCCAAGTCGTATTCGTGCCGCTCGGCGATCAAGGCGGGGGATCCGCTCACCGAGGAGGAAATGCGTTCGCTGATCGACCAGCTCTTCGCGACGCAGATGCCGTACGTCTGCCCCCACGGACGGCCGGTGGTGCTGCGCATTTCGATCGAGGAGCTGGACAGGCGGTTCGGCCGCACAACTTGAACTAGAAGCAGGTTTTCCCGTTCTTTGTCAGTCACACGAGGGGATGACGATGGACACGAATCATCCGGAGTCACTTCACGCGGCGCGTGAAGCGTGGGAGGGGAAGGCGCGGGCGTTGCCCGAGCGGGAAGTCCGGTTCACCACGGTGAGCGGTGAGCCCGTGGCTCCCCTGTATACTCCCGAGGAAACGGCGGAGATCAACTACCTTGCCGACATCGGGTTCCCGGGGGAGTTCCCGTACACGAGGGGGATCCACCACACGATGTACAGGGGGCGCCTCTGGACGATGCGGCAGTTCGCGGGGTTCGGGGCGCCCGAGGACACGAACGCGCGCTATCACTATCTCCTGGCCCAGGGGCAGACCGGGCTCTCCGTGGCATTCGACCTCCCCACGCTGATGGGGCGGGACGCGGACGACCCGCTGGCCGAAGGGGAAGTGGGGATCTGCGGCGTCTCGGTCTCCTCGCTGGCGGACATGGAGGCCCTCTTCCACGGCATCACGCTCAGGGACGTGTCGACCTCCATGACGATCAACGCGCCGGCCGCCATGATGCTGGCGTTCTACATCGCCGTGGCCGAGAAGCAGGGGGCAAGGGCGGCCGACCTCCGGGGGACGATCCAGGCGGACATCCTCAAGGAGTACATCGCGCAGAAGGAGTGGATCTATCCGCCGCGCCCCTCGATGCGGATCATCACGGACATGGTGGAGTTCTGCACCGGGGAGATGCCCCGCTGGAACCCCATCTCCGTCAGCGGGTACCACATCCGCGAGGCGGGAGCCACCGCGGCGCAGGAGCTGGCGTTCACGCTGGCGGACGGCTTTGCCTACGTCGAGGCGGGCATGGAGCGGGGGCTCGACGTGGACGCGTTCGCGCCCCGGCTTTCGTTCTTTTTCAACTCGCATCTCGATTTTTTCGAGGAGATCGCCAAGTTCCGCGCCGCGCGCCGGATCTGGGCGCACCGGATGCGGGACCGGTACGGCGCCCGCAATCCCCGCTCGCTGGCTCTCCGTTTCCATACGCAGACGGCCGGATGCACGCTCACGGCGCAGCAGCCCGAGAACAACATCATTCGCACCGCGTTCCAGGCGCTTGCCGGCGTGCTCGGGGGGACGCAGTCGCTCCACACGAATTCGATGGACGAGACGCTCGCGCTCCCGTCCGAGAAGGCGGTGACGATCGCGCTCAGGACGCAACAGATTATCGCGCACGAAACGGGCGTCACGAACACCGTGGACCCCCTGGGGGGGAGCTACTACGTCGAGTCGCTCACGCGGGACCTGGAAGAAAAGGCGCTCGCCTATTTCCGGGCGATCGACGCCCTCGGGGGCGTGATCCCGGCGATCGAGGCGGGGTTCTTCCAGCGCGAGATCGCTGCAGCCGCATACCGCTACCAGCGCGAGCTTGACGCGAAGGAGAAGATCATCGTGGGGGTGAACGACTTCGTGGAGGAGGAGGAGACGACGAGCATCCCGATCCTCGAGATCCCGGCAGGGGTCGAGGAGAGGCAGCGGCGGAGATCCGCCGACGTCCGGCAGTCGCGCGATGCAGGGCGCGCCGCGCTGGCGCTCGGGGAGCTGAAGCGTGCGGCGGCGGAGGGGACGAACCTCGTCCCGCGGCTCCTTGACTGTACGCGCGCGTACGTGACGCTCGGCGAGATGTGTGCGGAGCTTGCCGGCGTGTTCGGGGTTCACCAGGAGGTCCCCGTGTTCTGAGCGGGGGCACAGAACTTACCGTGGAGCATCGATGAGCAAATCCGTTGTCGCAGTCCTGAAAACATCTCCGGCCACCGTGCTGGACGACTACCAGCGCCTCGCGGAGCTCGCGGGGATGACCTCCGTCCTCCGCCGCGGCGCCGCCACGATCCTGAAGGACAATATCTCCTGGCATTTCCCCTTCCCGGGGGCCAACACCGCGCCCTGGCAGATGGAAGGGGCGATCCTCGCGCTGAAGAAGGAAGGCTTCGACGACCTCGTGTGCGTCCAGAACAAGACGGTGGTGACGGACGCCTTCAAGGGGGAGGATCTCAACAATTACGTGCCGATATTCCGGCAGTACGGCATCCCGGTCCGCTTCAACTTCCGGGAGGGGGACATGCAGTGGGTCCCCTACCGGCCGAAAGCGAAGATGCGCGTGCTCGACACCATATTCCCGGACGGCATCCGGATCCCGGACTTTTTCCAGGGGAAGAACATCGTCCATCTCCCCACGGTGAAATGCCACATCTACACGACGACCACCGGCGCGATGAAGAACGCGTTCGGGGGACTGCTGAACACGCGGAGGCACTACACCCATTCCTGGATCCACGAGACGCTCGTGGACCTCCTGGCGATTCAGAAGGAGATCCACCCCGGGATTTTCGCGCTCATGGACGGCACCACTGCCGGGAACGGGCCGGGTCCCCGGACGATGATCCCGGTGGTGAAGAACTTCATCCTGGCGAGCGCCGACCAGGTCGCCATCGACGCGGTGGCGTCCAGGATGATGGGGTTCGACCCGATGTCGATCGGCTATATCCGCATGGCGCACGAGGACGGCCTGGGAACGGGCGACGTGCGGGAGATCGATGTGCGGGGCGCGGACATCAGCGGCGAATCGTGGGGCTTCACCGTCGGCAACAACGGCGTGAGCCTCTTCGGCAACCTGGCGTGGTTCGGCCCCCTCAGGGGGATGCAGAAGCTCTTCTTCCGCACGCCGCTGGTCCACGCATTTATCTTCGGCTCGGAGGCGTACCACGACTACTACCGCTGGCAGTTCGTGGACGGGCGCGCATTCCGCAGGTGGCGCACGGAGACGGAGTGGGGGGGACTGTTCCGCGAGTATGA
The DNA here is from genome assembly GCA_035516035.1 of Bacteroidota bacterium. Taxonomy (GTDB): domain Bacteria; phylum Bacteroidota; class Ignavibacteria; order UBA10030; family UBA6906; genus Fen-1273. The sequence goes on from DATJAS010000050.1 coordinate 45,816, forward strand.
ATCGCGGCGCGCAGGTGCAGGCGCGGCCGCCGCGCAGTGACGCGTAAGACGCGGGCGGAAGGGGTACTGCTTGCCCTCACGCTGATCTGGGGAAGCACGTTCGTCGTGGGGAAACTCGTTCTCGTTTCCCTCACGCCCCTGCAGATGATCGCGATGCGCTTCACGCTGGCCACCGCCATCCTGCTGGTCTTCTTTCCGCGGCGCATATTCCCGCTGACGCGCAGGCAGATCGCGCGCGGCGGGATCCTTGGCATATTCCTCTTTCTCGGCTTCGTGGCGCAGACCGTCGGTCTCACCATGACCTCCGCGTCCAAGTCGGCGTTCATCACCGGTATGATGGTGGTGTTCGTCCCGCTGCTCCAGGTGGTCATCGAGCGGCGGTCGCCGCGGATCGGCAACCTCGCGGGGGTGGGCGTGGTGACCGCCGGGCTCTGGCTCCTGACGTCGCCCGCGGGGGAGACGCTGGGCACCGGGGACGCGCTGACGCTCCTGTGCGCGGTGCTCTTTGCCGTCTACATCGTGTATATTGACGTCGTGGCCCACGAGATGACGGCCCTGCAGCTCACGTTTATCCAGATGGCGAGCAACGCGATATTCGCCGTGGCGTGCTCGGCGGCCTTCGATACGCTTCCTGCCCGCGTGCCGGGGGGGGCGATCGTGGCGATACTCTACCTGACGCTCTTCGCCACGGTGCTCACGACGTTCATGCAGACGCGCTACCAGAAGGAGACCACCCCCACGCGGGCGGCCGTCATATTCACGATCGAGCCCGTCTTCGCCGCCGTGAGCGCGGCGGTGGTGCTCGGAGAGCAGATCGGCGTTGGCGGGGCACTCGGCGGGGGACTCATCATCGGCGGGGTGCTCCTCTCGGAGCTTTCCGACGGAATCCCCCTCCTCAACCGTTCGGTCGGCTCCGCCGACTCGTAGAGGAGCACGGAGCGTGGAGGTCTCGGTTCACATCATCGTCGAGGGGCTCGTCCAGGGAGTGGGCTACCGCTGGTTTGCGGCGCGCCGCGCCCAGGCGCTCGGCCTTGGTGGAAGCGTCCGGAACCTGTACGACGGGACCGTGGAAGTTGAAGCCTGGGGAGACCGCTCGATGGTCGAGGAGCTGATCGGGGATCTGAAGGTCGGACCCCGCTCCGCCCAGGTCAGGAATCTGAAAATCAACTGGGGACCCCCCGTGGCGGCAAAAGGAGGACAGTTTGAAATCCGCTGAGACCGCCGTGCACCCGGCCCGCATCGGCTTCGGGTACGACGTGCACAGGATGACCGAGGGGCGGAAACTGATCATCGGCGGGGTCGAGATTCCCCACCCCACGGGACTGGACGGCCACTCGGACGCCGACGTCCTCCTCCACGCCGTGGCCGATGCCCTCCTGGGCGCAGCCGCGCTGGGGGACATCGGGAAGCACTTCCCGGACACGGACCCGCGCTACAAGGGGGTCTCGAGCCTCATATTGCTCAGGCACGTGGCCGACCTGATCGCGGGACACCGGTTCACCGTCGGGAACGTCGACGCCACGGTCGTTCTCGAATCGCCGAAGATCGCACCCTACGTCGACCTGATGAGGCGGAACATCGCGGACGCGCTCAGGATCGCACCGCACCAGGTGTCGGTCAAGGCCACGACGCACGAATCGCTCGGCTTTATCGGGTCCGGAAGCGGGGCCGCGGCGCATGCGATTGCCCTCATTGTCGCACTGTGAGGGAGTGAGCCGCGCGATGCCCGATATACTCCAGGTCCTGGTCGCCTCGCTCCGGTCGCTCGACCCCTCCATCGTGTGCCTCACGCTCTTCTCCATTGCACTCCTGGAGAACATCTTCCCGCCGTTTCCCAGCGACCTCGTCATCGTCTTCGGCGGCTCGCTCATCGGGGCCGGGCGCCTGTCGTTCGCCCCGGCGCTCATCTCGGCGAGCGCGGGGGGGACGATCGGGTTCGTCATCATGTTCGGCATCGGCCGGTGGTTCGGCGAGAAGATCCTGGTAACCGGTCGCATCCGGTTTATCCAGCGGGAATCGGTCGAGCGCGTGGACGCGTGGTTCCGCCGGTACGGCTACTGGCTTATCGTCGCCAACAGGTTCATCGCGGGAACCCGTACGGCGGTGTCGTTTGTCGCGGGGATGTCGGGCATCGGCCTCTTCCCCACGATCGTGCTCTGCACGATCAGCGCGCTCACATGGAACGCCGTCCTCCTGGCCGGGGGGTACTACCTGGGAGACAACTGGGCCCGGATTGGCGGGACGCTCGCTGCATACAGCGCGGGCCTTGGCGCGTGCCTTGCGCTCGTCCTCCTGGTGCTCGGCGTTCTCTACATGCGGCGGCGGCTTGCCAACGGAGCGCGCCGGTGACGGAATTCCTCTACTCGATCGACGTCGCGGTCTTCCATTTTCTGAACGGCACGATCGCCAACCCGGTCGGCGACGTGCTCTGGCCCCTCATCACGGATTACGACCGGCTGCTTCCCGTCAGGATCGTCCTGGGCGTCGTCTGGCTCCTCCTGCTCGTCAGGGGGGGGACGCGGGGACGCACCGCGGCACTCCTTTTGATTCCCGTCCTTCTGGCCGCGGACAAGCTGAGCAGCGCACTGGTCAAGGAGCTGATCGCGCGGCCGCGCCCCTGCCACCAGGTAAACGGCGTGACGATCGTGCAGGGGATCCACATGCTTGTCTCGTGCGGTCCCGGGATGTCGTTTCCCTCCTCCCACGCGGTGAACAATTTTGCCGTGGCGACGCTCTTCACGTCGTACTACAGAAAATGGGCCCCCGCCTTCTTTTCCTGGGCGTCGCTCGTTGCGCTCTCGCGCCCGGCGGTCGGCGTCCATTATCCTTCGGACATCCTGGGGGGCGCCCTGATCGGGGTGTGCGTCTCGCTCGTGCTGGTCGTTGCCTGGAACACCCTCTGTCGGAAGTTGTTCCCCCGCATCGCGGTCGAACCGCCGCAGGGAGTAACGCCGTGACGGGGAAGAGGCTTGTGCCTGGGGGAGAAGGGGAGAGCCGCGGGATGAAAGGGGACTACGCGCTTGCCCTCCTTTCGGGCGCGATGCTGGGCTTTTCATTCCCTCCTTTCCGCCTGGGGCTCCTCGCGTGCGTCGGGCTCGTCCCCCTGCTTGTCTCCCTGGGGCGGACCACAAGACTTCGCCGGACGCTGCGCCTCACGTACGTCGCCATGCTGGCCTTCCACGTCATCACGCTCAACTGGACGGGGGGCTATGTCCACGGCAACGACCCCTATATGATGATCGCCGGGGCGGTGACGATGATTGTCCACCCCCTCTTCTATTTCATTCCCATGGGCCTCTACCACGGCGCGCGGAGGTGGCTGGGGGAGACTCCCGCGCTGGTCGCCCTCCCGTTTCTCTGGGTGGGATACGAGTATTCCCACACGCTCTCCGAGTGGTCATTTCCCTGGCTCACGATCGGGAACAGCCAGTCGTACGACCTGGCCCGCATACAGTTCATCTCGATCACCGGCATCTGGGGACTTTCACTCTGGATCCTGATTATCAACGTCCTCACGTACGTTCTGTACAGGGAAGTGGCGGCCCACCGCATGACGCGGCGCGCGCTGGCGCTCGGCGGAGTGATTCTCGTGACAGGCGTGCTTCCGGATGCGGCAGGACTTGCGATACTCTCCGGCGCGCCGCCGGCGGGTGAGCCGGGGCCCGGCACGCCCGTGACAATCGGCATCGTTCAGTCGAACGTCGACCCGTGGGAGAAATGGGCGCGCTCCGGAAGCGATCTCCTGGCACTCTACGGCGGACTCACGCACGACCTGGTCGCGGCGCACGGTCCGAAACCCGACATCGTGCTCTGGCCTGAGACGGCCATTACCGGCTTCCCGCTCCTCCCGGCTTCCCGGCCGCTCCTGGACGGGCTCCGCACGATGGCTGACACGATGCACGTCGGGATACTGACAGGGATCACACACGCCGTCTTTTACGATGATGCCGCCCGCTCGCCCTCGAGCGCCCGCACGGTGAAGGCGACCGGTGAGAAGTACGACGCGTTTAACGCTGCCGCGTTCATCCAGCCGCACGTTGAGCGCATCGACTGGTACGGGAAGATGAAGATGGTCCCTCTCGCAGAACGGGTGCCGTATGCCGGCATGTTCGCCTTCCTGGATTTCCTCCGGTGGGGAGTGGGTATCGGCGGATGGCAGATCGGCCCGCGGCAGACCGTCTTCCACGACTCGGCGACGGGTGTCAGCTTTTCCTCGCTCATCTGCTATGAATCGACGTACCCGGGGTTTGTGGCCTCGTTCGTGAGGAAGGGGGCGTCGTTCCTTGCGCTGATTACGATCGACAGCTGGTGGGGGAAGATGTCGGGGGCTTACCAGCACCGCCAGTTCGCCGTGTTCAGGGCCGTGGAAAACAGGCGTTGGATTGCCCGTTGCGCAGTGGGGGGGATCTCCTGCTTCATCGACCCGTACGGGCGGAGCTACGACGATACGGAGCTCTTCACACGGCGGACGATCGCGCGGCAAATTGCGGCGTCTTCGGAGACGACATTCTACACCCGGCACGGGGACTGGCTCGGGATGTGCGCCCTGCTCGCAGCGTGCATGTGCGCGGCGGCCATTGCGGGGAGAAAATTCACGAACAGGACGAGACAACTCTCATGGACTACATCGATCTGAGGAGCGACACAGTCACGAAGCCTTCGGCCGCCATGCGGGAAGCGATGGCGCACGCGGATGTGGGGGACGACGTGTTCGGGGAGGATCCAACGGTCAACCGTCTCCAGGAGCGCGTGGCGGCGCTCCTGGGCAAGGAAGCCGCCCTCTACGTGGCGAGCGGGAGCATGGGGAACCAGACATGCATCAAGGTCCACACACAGCCGGGTGACGAAGTGGTCTGCGAGAAAGGGGCGCACGTCTTCAACTACGAAACGGGAGGGATCGCCTTCCTCTCGGGCGCGCAGGTGCATGCCATCGAGGGACATCACGGGGCGTTCACTGTCGATCAGATCAAGCGCGCGGTCAGGCCGAACGTGTACTATATGCCGAAGACCCGCCTCATCTGCCTGGAGAATACGCACAACAGGGCGGGGGGGACGATCTATCCGCTGGATCTCATCCGGGAGATCAGCACGTACGCCCGGAGCCAGAATATCCGGCTCCACCTTGACGGCGCCCGGCTCTGGAACGCCTGCGCGGCCACGGGGACAGCGCCGGCGGAATACGCGTCGCACTTTGATTCCGTCTCGGTCTGTCTCTCGAAGGGTCTCGGCGCCCCAGTAGGATCGGTCATCGCGGGGTCGCGCGCGTTCATCGATGAGGCGCGACACGTGAGAAAGATCTTCGGCGGGGGTATGAGGCAGGCAGGCGTCCTGGCGGCTGCGGGGCTCTTCGCGCTGGAGCACAACGTCGCGCGCCTGGGGGAGGACCATGAGAAGGCCGCCTACCTCGCGCGGGAGCTCGCACTCGTGAAGGGATTCGACATCGATCTCGAGAGCGTGCAAACGAACATCATCATCATCAGTGCGGAGAGGAGCGGCAGGATGCCGGAAGAGATCCTCTCGGCCCTGCGCGCAAAAGGAGTGCTCCTCACGCTCGGCAATTACATGGGAATCAGGGCCGTCACGCACCTGGACGTTTCCATGGAAGAAGTGAAGCGTGCCGCAAGGATAATAAGGGAAACTATGAATTAGAGGGCCACAGAGGCGGGAATTTCACATTTCCCTTGCTTTTCATCGCGGAAGTGTCTATCTTGAATTGTTTCAGATATAGCCCAAATTGGGCTATTTTTGTTTAAGATGACGCTGAACGGGATGATGCATGACGAAATGCGGGCCGGTTTCGAGGAATGTGCGGCCCGCCTCTCCGCGCACCTGATCGACCTGGTCGTCCGCGGTGCGCGCGGCAATACGATCGTCGAGCTCTTTATCGATGCGGAAGAGGGAGTGACGACCGAACTCTGCTCGGCGGTAAGCCGGGAGGCCGCGCTCCTGATCGACAGGGAGAGATGGATCCAGGGCTCGTACCGGCTGGAAGTCTCCTCCCCGGGCATCGCGCGACCCCTCAGATTCCTCTGGCAGTACAAGAAACACGTCGGCAGGACGCTTTCGGTCAGGCAGCGCACCGATACGGGAGAGGCGAACCGGAGCGGGCGCCTGGTGTCCGTCGGTCCGTCGGCGATCCTGCTGGAAACGGCGCACGGAGATTCGCCCCTGGAGATCCCGTTCGACTCTCTCGTGGAGGCCGTCGTCAAGTCACCCTGGTAGCCCCGCGGGGGCGGAGATTCACCTTATGCGGAGGATATGATGAATTCGGAGATTGTCGAGTCTTTTGCCCAGATGGTAAGGGAAAAGGGGATCGACAAAGACATCCTGACCGGCATCGTGGAGGACGTGTTCTCCATGATGGTCAGGAAGAAATACGGCCAGGACGCCAAGTTCGACGTCGTCGTCAACATGGACAAGGGTGACATCGAGATCTTCCTGGAACGGGAGGTCGTGGAGACTGTGGAGAACCCGGTCACGCAGATCGACGTCCAGACCGCGAAGGAAATCTCGGGCGAAGAGCTCGCCGTCGGGGAGGACTTCGTGGAGGTGGTGCCCCTCGTGACGTTCGGCCGCAGGCTCGTGGTGAGCGCGAAGCAGAACCTGAACCAGAGGATCAAGGAGATCGAGCGGGAGAGCATCTACAACGAATACAGCAACGCGATCGGCGACATCGTGGTGGGGGAGATCTACCAGATCCGCAGGAGCGAGATCCTCATCAACCACAACCGGAACGAGCTGCTCCTCCCCAAGAGCGAACAGATCTTCAAGGAGCGGTACAAGAAGGGGGACACGATCCGCGCGGTGGTCAAGGAAGTCCGGAAGAACGCGGGCAACCCCGTGGTGGTGGTCTCACGCGCGGATCCCAAGTTTCTCTCCAAGCTCTTCGAGCTGGAAATCCCCGAGATCTACGACGGGATTATCGAAATCAAGCAGATCGCCCGGGAGCCGGGCGAGCGCGCCAAGGTGGCGGTCGAGTCGCACGACGACCGCATCGACGCCGTCGGCGCGTGTGTGGGGATGAAGGGGGTGCGCATCCACACGATCGTGCGCGAGCTGAACAACGAGAACATCGACGTCATCAATTTCAGCGAGCAGCCCGAGGTGTTCATCCAGCGGGCGCTGGCTCCCGCCAAGCTCAAGTCGATCGAGGTGAACGACGAGGCAAAGACGGCGAACGTGCTGGTGGCGGCCGACCAGGTGTCGCTGGCCATCGGGCGGAACGGGCAGAACATCCGCCTGGCATCGAAGCTGACCGGGTTCGAAATCAACCTGATCAAGGAGGGGGGAGAGGACGAGTACGACATCGAGCTGGTGGACTTCAAGGAAGAGCTGGGCGAGGAGCTGTATCTCAAGCTGATCAACGCGGGCCTGGAGACCGCCAAGGACGTGATCAATGCGAAGCTGGACACGCTGCTGGCGATCGAAGGACTGACGGAAGAGAAAATCCGCGAGATCAGGGAGATGATGCAGCGCGATCTCGACGAGGCAGAAGTGGACGAAGAAGAGGAGGAAGAGGAGGAGGAAGAAGACGAGGCGCCGCAGGCGGAAGCCGCAGGGGCGCCGGAGGCGGCTGCCACGGAAGCAGAACCGGCGGCACCGATGGCCGAAGCGGCAACGCCGGCGGCCGAAGCGGCAACGCCCGCGCCCGAAGCGGCAACGCCGGCGCCCGAAGCGCCGTCCGCCGGGGCCGGCGAGCCGTCCGCGTCGAAGGAGGAACCGGCACAGGACTGATGCACGGTCATTGCAAGCGCTGTTGACGAAGCGCGCGTTTTGCGTCCCGCCGCAGGCGGGGCAATCTGCGACAGGGGTTGCAGCGCTGTTCCTCTGAAGATCCACAAAAGGGCAGACATGGCAGAAACCGCTGAAAAAAAGAAGAAGCTGTACAAGGTGGCAACGGAGCTCAACGTCTCCCACGAAACGCTGGTCGAATTCCTGCGGAAGAAGGGGTACGACGTCAAGAGCCACATGTCCTCCGTGGACGAGGAGATGATGAAGGCGATCCTCGTCCATTTCAAGAAGGAAAAGGACGTCGCCGAGAAGCACCAGCGGAAGATTGCCGAGATCCGCGAGACCAAGAAACGGGCAGACCGGAAGGCAGAGGAGGCGGCCGAGGCCGCCGCCCCCGCGGTAGCCGTTCCGCCGCCTCCCCCGGTGCCGCACGCCGAACCCGTCCAGGCGGCGCCCGTCGCCGTTCCGGAGGAAGTCACGCCGGCGCCCGAGCCCGCGCCCGAGGTCGTCCAGGAGGAGCCGCCGGCCGAGATCCGTCCGGCCGCCGAGGCGATCGCGCCTGCCGCTGCGCCTGAATCCGTGACGCCGGCCGCGGCGCCTCCGCAGGCGGCCCCCGTCAAAGGAAAGGCCGAGCCCCCCAGGAAGCCCCGCGGCGAGGAGATGCTCTCCCCGCTGGAGAAGGAACGCCGGACGAAGGTGGGCCTTACGATCAAGGGGAAGATCGACCTCACACGTCACATGAAGCCCCCGGCGCGGGGGGCAAAGCCGGCCGCGACCGCGACCCCGGTCCCCTCCGAGACGGATGAGCACAGGAGGAAGAAAAAGAAGAAAAAGGTCCGCGAGGACGCTCCCGAGACGAAAGCGGTCGAAGGAGAGGAGCTTGTCCGGAAAAAGAAAAAGAAGAAGATCCGCCACAAGGAGATCGACCAGGCGGAGGTGACGGACGCCATCCGGCGCACGTTCGCCGCGATGGACGATACGCCCTCCACCGGGCGCGCGGTGCTGAAGAAACGGAAGAAGAAGGAACGGGAGGAGGAATCGGCCCGCCTGGCGGAAGAGGCCCAGCGGGAGGAGGGGAAGCTCCGGGTCACCGAGTTCGTGTCGGTCAACGACCTTGCCAACCTCATGCGCGTCAACGTGGCGGACGTGATCAAGAAATGCATGGAGCTGGGGATCATGGTCTCGATCAACCAGCGCCTGGACAAGGATACGATCACGCTGGTGGCGGACGAGTTCGGCTTTGCCATCAGCTTCTACGAGGAGGTGACCGAGGAAGAGGTCTCGAGCGAGGCGGAGGAGAAGCCGGAGGACCTCGCGCGCCGGCCCCCGGTCGTCACCATCATGGGCCACGTGGACCACGGCAAGACGTCGCTCCTGGACTATATCCGGCGCTCGAACGTGGTGGCCGGCGAGTCCGGCGGCATCACGCAGCATATCGGGGCGTACAACGTCACCACGGGGAGCGGGCGCCCGATCACGTTCCTGGACACCCCGGGTCACGAGGCATTTACGGCCATGCGCGCCCGCGGCGCGCAGATCACGGACATCGTCGTGCTGGTGGTCGCCGCCGACGACAGCGTGATGCCCCAGACGCTGGAAGCGATCAGCCACGCGCAGGCGGCGGCGGTGCCGATCATCATCGCGATCAACAAGGTCGACAAGCCGGAAGCGAACGCGGACCGCATCCGTCAGCAGCTCGCCGAGAAGAACATCCTCGTGGAGGAGTGGGGGGGAAAATACCAGTGCGTCGAGCTCTCCGCGCGGACAGGCAAGAACGTCGACGTGCTGCTGGAGAAGATCGGGCTGGAGGCCGACGTGCTCGACCTGAAAGCGAACCCCCACCGGCTCGCGATGGGGACGATCGTCGAGGCACAGCTCGACAAGGGGAAGGGGATCACCGCCACCGTGCTCGTCCAGAAGGGGACGCTGCGCGTGGGGGACCCGTTCCTGGCGGGGATCTTCAGCGGGAAGGTGCGGGCGATGTTCGACGAGCGGGGAAAGCGGCTCGAAGCCGCGGGTCCCTCCACCCCCGTGCAGCTCACCGGGCTCGACGGGTTCCCGCAGGCCGGCGATTCCTTCCTGGTCATGGAGACAGACCGGGAGGCCCGGGAGATCAGCCTCAAACGGCAGCAGCTCAAGCGGGAGCAGGATTTCCGCCAGATCCACCTGACCACGCTCGACGACATCTCGCAGCAGATCAAGGAGGGACAGGTCCGCGAGCTGAACGTCATCGTCAAGGGGGACGTCGACGGGTCCGTCGAGGCGCTCTCCGACTCCCTGATGAAGACCGAGCACAAGGAGGTCAAGCTCCGGGTCATCCACAGCGGCGTCGGCACCATTTCGGAATCCGACATCATCCTGGCGGCCGCCTCCGGCGCCGTGATCATCGGGTTCCGGGTGCGCCCGAACCTGAACGCGCGGCGGCTGGCCGAAAAAGAGAAAGTGGACATCCGGACGTACAACATCATCTACGACGCGATCGACGACATCCACAAGGCCCTGGAGGGACTCCTGGCGCCGGAGCGGAAGGAGGAGGTCGTGGGGACGGCGGAGGTACGCGAGGTCTTCAAGGTCCCGAAGGTGGGGAACGTCGCCGGGTGTCACGTGCAGGACGGGAAGATCATGCGCAACAACAGGATCCGCCTGGTGCGGGACGGCATACAGATCTTCGAGGGATCGATCGCCTCCCTGAAGCGCTTCAAGGACGACGTCCGGGAGGTCGAGGCGGGCTTCGAGTGCGGGCTCGGGATCGAGAACTTCAACGACGTGAAAGTCGGGGACGTGATCGAGGCCTACCGGATCGTCGAGGCAAAAAGGAAACTCTAATGTCCATCCGGACGGAGCGCGTCGCCTCGCTGATCAAGGAGGAAATCGGCGCCATACTGATCCGCGACTACCGCGACCCGGCCCACGGCTTCACGACCGTGACCGACGTGAAGATGAGCCCGGATCTCAAGATCGCCAGGGTCTATTTCAGCGTGTTCGGCAGCCCGGCGGCCAGGAAATCCACGATGGACCTGCTCGAGGCGGACAGGCCCAGGATGCGCAAGGAGGTGGGCTCGCACCTCCGGATGAAATTCACGCCGGCGCTCCAGTTTTACCTCGACGACACGCTGGACCACGTCGACCGGATCAACACGCTCATCAAGAAGATCCACGATGGGACAGAACCGTGAGCGCAGCTTTGCCGAAGGGGAAGTGTTGCTCGTCCGGAAGCCGCAGGGGTGGACGTCCTTCGACGTGGTGCACAGGATACGCCGCATCACGGGCGTGCGCAAAGTCGGCCACGCGGGGACGCTGGATCCGCTTGCCACGGGCCTGCTGATCGTCTGCACGGGGAAAAAAACGAAGGAGATCGCGTCCTTCATGGGGCTGGAGAAGGAATACGAGGGGGAGATGGAGTTGGGCGGCCGGACGGCGTCGTTCGATGCGGCGACGCCTGTGATCGAGACGCGCCCCACGGATGGGATCACGCCTGAGGCGGTCCGCTCGACGATGGCGTCGTTTGCCGGGCCACGCATGCAGGTCCCGCCGATGTGGTCCGCGGTGAGCGTGGGGGGGAGACGGCTCTACCGGTACGCCAGGGAGGGGGTGGAGGTGGTCCGGCAGCCCCGCGAAATCGTGATCCACGCACTGGAAGCGCTCGCGGTGGACGTTCCCCTCGTTCGCTTCCGGGTGACGTGTTCCAAGGGGACATACGTCCGGAGCCTGGTGGACGAAATGGGGGAGCACCTGGGCTGCGGCGCGTACCTCACGGCGCTCGAGCGGACGAGAATCGGTCCCTTCACGCTGGCGGAGGCCGAGACGCTGGAAGAGCTGGCGGCTTCCTGCGCGGCGGCGGGGGCGGCATGATCGTCGCGCGGCGGCTGGAGGATGCGGGGCGGGATGCCGCTTCGGTGGTCACCGTCGGGACGTTCGACGGGGTCCACCTGGCGCACGCGGAGATCATCCGCGAAGTGGTCACCCGCGCGCGGATGCGGGAGGGACGGAGCGTCGTCGTGTCGTTCGATCCGCATCCCAAGCAGGTCGTCGGGGCGCGCGCGGGGGTGGTGGATCTGCTGAGCACGATCGACGAGCGCATCGCCCTGATCGGCGCGCTGGGCGTGGACGTCCTGCTCCTGCTCGAATTCACGTACGCCTTCTCCCGGATCACCCCGGAGGAGTTTTACCGCTCGTACATCGTCCAGGGTACCGGGGTGGATGAGGTGATCGTCGGCTACGACCACATGTTCGGCCGGGACCGGGCGGCGGGGATCGACGAGCTGGTGAAGATGGGGAAGCGGTTCGGTTTTTCCGTGTTCGCCGTCCACCCTTTTTCTGTCGGTGGGGAAACGGTCTCCAGCACGGCAATCCGTTCGGCGCTCGCGCTCGGCGATGTGGACCGCGCAGCGCAGTTCCTGGGCCGCCCCTATGCGCTGGGGGCCACCGTCGTGCGCGGAGACGGGAGGGGAAAAACGCTCGGGTTTCCGACGGCGAACCTCCTGGGCGAGTCCCCCCTGAAGATCGTGCCGGCAGACGGGGTGTACGCCGTCGGCGTGGCGGTGGGAGGCGAGGAGCGGCTGGGGATGATGAACATCGGCCGCCGGCCGACCGTCGCCCCGGATGAGCCCCGGACGATGGAGGTGCACCTGTTCGACTTCGACAGGGAGATCTACGGCGAGCGGGTCGTCGTCTCGTTCCTGCGGCGCCTGAGGGACGAGAAGAAGTTCGACTCGCTGTCCGATCTCGTCCGCCAGCTCGAGCGGGACAGGGACGAGATCCTGCGGACGGCGCTGCTGAAGAAGAACGGACGTTAACCAACGATTCACTGTCAGAGAACTGAAGGAGTAGTGCAATGGCAATAACCAGGGAACAGAAGGCCCAGATCGTCGCCAGGTTCGGGAAGAACGGGAAAGACACCGGGACCCCGGAGGTGCAGATCGCCCTTCTGACGGCACGTATCAATGACCTCACGCCGCACTTCGAGAAATTCTCGAAAGACCACCATTCGCGCGTCGGGTTGTTGAAGATGGTCGGCAAGAGGCGCCGGTTGCTCGACTACCTGCAGGAAAAGAACATCGAGCGCTACCGGAAGATCATCGGGGAGCTGCAGATCAGGAAATAAGCCCGTGCTGCGGCACGACGTCACTAGAGGCGTGTGCGTGCGGCCGGGTACTGTTCGGAGGAATTGAAGACACAATGACGGTAACGAAAGAAATCAACCTGGGCGGCAAGATCTTCTCGCTCGAAACGGGAAGGTTTGCCAAGCAGGCCGACGGCGCCGTAATGGCGCGGTTCGGCGACACGATGGTCCTGGCGACCGTAGTGGCGAGCAAAGAGGAGAACGACAAGCTGGACTATTTTCCGCTTCAGGTCGAATACAGGGAGAAGTTCGCCTCGGCAGGAAAGATCCCCGGAGGGTTCTTCAAGCGGGAAGCGCGTCCCTCGGAGAAGGAGGTCCTTTCCTCCCGACTGATCGACCGCCCTATACGGCCGATGTTCCCCGATTGGTTCCGGTGTGAGACGCAGGTGATCGTCACGGTCTATTCGTCAGACCAGGAACACGACGGGGACGTGCTGGGCGCTGTGGCAGCCTCAGCCGCGCTCATGCTGTCTGACATCCCATTCGAGGGTCCGATCGCCGAGGTTCGGGTGGGGAGGCTGAACGGGGAGATGGTCATCAATCCCACGTTCACGCAGCTCGCCACGAGCGACATGGACGTCACAGTCGCGGGGACGCAGGACTCGATCGTCATGGTGGAGGGGGAAGCGCGCGAAATCAGCGAGCAGGACATGCTCGCGGCGCTCGAATTCGCCCATGGCTACATCCGGGAGATGTGCCGGGTCCAGAGCGAGCTTGCGCGGGAAATCGGGCGGGCGAAGCGCGTGCCGCCCGAGCTGGGATCGAAGGCGGAGCTCATGGCGGACGTCCGGGCGGCAGTCGGGGAGAGCATCACGGTGCTCGCCGAGACGCCGATGCTGAAGGAGGAGCGTGCGCGGAAGACCGAAGAGATCCACGCCGGCGCGCTTGCGGCGCTCGCGGAGAAATACCCGGAGCAGGAGAAAGCCATCAGCGCCATCGTGCACGATATGGAGTACGCCGCGATGCGCGAGATGATCCTCGCCAAGGGAAAGCGCCTGGACGGGCGCGGCCTGAGGGAGATCCGACCGATCCATATCGAAGTAGGGCTGCTCCCCCGTACGCACGGCTCCGCCCTTTTCCAGCGCGGGGAGACGCAGAGCCTGACCACGCTCACGCTGGGGACGAAGATGGACGAGCAGATTATCGATGGCCTGCTCCCCGACACCACGAAGCGCTTCATGCTACACTACAACTTCCCTCCCTTCTCCGTCGGAGAGGTGGGGAGGCTGGGCACGACCGGCCGCAGGGAAATCGGTCACGGCAACCTGGCCGAGCGGTCCATCAAGAACCTCATGCCCCCCGAGCCGGAGTTCCCCTACACCGTCCGCATCGTGTCCGATATCCTGGAGTCGAACGGCTCCTCGTCGATGGCCACGGTGTGCGCGGCGACGCTGGCGCTGCTCGACGGCGGCGCGCCCTTGCGCCGCTCGGTGGCAGGGATCGCCATGGGCCTGGTGAAGGAGGGGGACCGGGTTGCCATCCTGAGCGACATCCTCGGGAACGAAGACCACCTGGGCGATATGGACTTCAAAGTCGCGGGGACGCGCGACGGCATATCGGCATTCCAGATGGACATCAAGATCAGGGGGATCTCCCTCGAGATCATGCGCCAGGCGCTCGAGCAGGCAAAGGAAGGGCGCATGCACATCCTGGGAAAGATGGAAGCGGTGCTCGACAAGCCGCGGCCCGACCTCTCGCCCTACGCCCCGCGGCTGACGTCCTTCAAGATCCCGGTGGATCTCATCGGCGCCCTCATCGGCCCCGGCGGGAAGAACATCCGGGCGATTGTCGCGGACAGCGGCGCGGAGATCAACGTGGAAGACGACGGGACTGTCGTCGTGGCGGCGACCTCGCAGGAATCCGCCGACAAGGCGATCTACGCCATCAAGAGGATCGCAGAGGTCCCCGAAGTGGGAAAGGTCTACCACTCGACGGTGAAGAAAGTGACCGATTTCGGCGCGTTTGTCGAATTCCTCCCGGGGAAGGAAGGGCTGGTCCACGTGTCGCAGCTCGACACGAAGCGCGTGGAGAAGCCTTCCGACGTCGTCAAGGTCGGGGACACGTTCGATGTGAAGATCATCGACCAGGATGACCAGGGGCGCTACAAGCTGAGCCGGAAGGTCCTCATGAAGGATTCCGGTCAGGCTCCGGAGGGGCGCCACGGCGAACACCACGGGGAGGGGAAGGAAGGGCACAAGCACGGCTCCCACCAGGGGGAGGGAAAAGAAGGGCACAAGCACGGCCACTGAGCGGGAAGCTCGCCTGCCCGCTTCCGGCCAGACTCCGGGGGCGGGCATGTTCCTGCCCGTCTTCAGCCGCACCCTCATCTTACCGGGCTAGCACACCGCATGATCATCATGAAATTCGGCGGCACGTCGAACCGGGATGCCGCCGCGATGAGCAACGTCCTCCGCATTATCAAACACCATCTCAGCGAACGCCCTGTCGTTGTCATTTCAGCGATTGCCAGCGCGACCAACGAACTGGAGGAGGCGGCGCGCACGGCGGCGGCGGGGGAGGAGCCGGGCGCGCGCGCGGTGATCGAAGGCCTGTGCGCACGGCATGCCTCCATAAGCTCTTCCCTCGTTCATGACCGGGCGCGCGCCGACAGTATCGCAACGGCCTTCGATGCGTACCGCTCGGAGCTCTTGCGCCTTGTGCACGGGGTCTCCATACTCCGGGAGCTGACGCCGCGCACCATCGATGCTTTCTGCTCATACGGCGAGCGCTTTTCGTCGAGACTTGTGGCTGCGGGGCTCCAGGAAGAGGGCGTCGACGCCGTCTGGGTCGATGCCGCGGAGTTCATGGTGACGGACGGGAATTTCGGCCGCGCTATTCCGGTTATGGAGGCCGTGTGTTCGAACCTTGCGCGCGTCGTCATTCCACTCCTGGAACACTCGCAAGTACCTGTCACGCAAGGGTTTATCGGGGTGACATCCTCGGGCGCCTACACGACGATGGGACGCGAGAGCTCGGATTACAGCGCGTCAATCATCGGGGCAGCCCTGGATGCCGATCGCGTCCAGATCTGGACGGACGTCGACGGCCTCCTCACCGCGGACCCGCGCAAGGTGGGCGGCGCGCGCAAGGTGCGGCGCATGTCGTTCGAGGAGGCGTTTGAGCTTTCGTACTTCGGCGCGAAGGTCCTCCACCCGCGCACGATGCTTCCTCTCCTGGAGAAGAACATCCCGGTCGAGATACGGAATTCACGCAGGGAGGATGGGACAGGGACTCTCATTCTCAGGGGAGACGCGCTCCCCGGTGAGGGGCCCGGCGTCAAGTCGATCTCTTTCTCGGAGGATGTCACGGTCGTCTGCGTGTCGCCGCTGCGCCGCACCAGCCAGTACCATTTCTGGGAAGGCGTCTTCGGCGTTCTCTCGGGTTCCGGCATAGACGTCCGGTCGGTGGCGACGTCGGAATACCGCATCGCGTTCACGGTGACGGGAGCGTGTGACCTGGATGGCGTCACGCTCCGCCTGAGGGAGTTCGGTGACCTCCTGGTGATCCCCGACCAGGCGAGCCTCTGCATCGTGGGGAAGGGACTCCGGGAGTGCCCGGAGCTTGCGGGGCGGGTGTTTCGTGCGCTCGCGGGAGTGAAGGCGACGCTGATCGCGTACGGCGCTTCGGGATACAGCCTGACGGTCGTTGTTGACCGGTCCCATCTCGATCGTTCGCTGGGCTCCCTGCACGAGGAATTCTTCGGATCCGGAGCACCCGACGGTGAGTTCGATGTCCCACTCAATTGAGCGCAACAGTCCGGGACGCACGCGGGGACTGCAGGCAAAGACGCTCCGCGTCGCGCTTCTTCTGGAGAAGCACCTCGGCGTCCCGCACCGGAATCCCAGGAGACCTCCGCCGCTGGACATGCTCGTCGCGACAATACTCTCCCAAAACACCAATGACAGGAACAGTCACCGCGCCTACAGCGGGCTGAGGGAGAGGTACCCGGAGTGGAGCGGCGTGGCCGGGGCCTCTCCGGCGGCTCTCCGGGTTGCAATCAGGACTGCAGGCATGGCAACCCAGAAAGCCCGGCACATCCGGGGCGCGCTTGCCGCCATCAGGGAGCGGTACGGTACATACGACCTGGCACCGATTCGCCGCAAGTCCAGCGACCTGATCCTCCGTGAGCTTACAGAACTGGACGGCGTGGGCGTCAAGACCGCGGCGTGTGTCCTCCTCTTTTCGCTCGGAAGAGACGTTTTCCCCGTGGACACGCATGTCCATCGCCTCTGTTCGAGGCTCGGGCTCGCTCCCGGGTGCAGGACGCCAGAGAAGACGTTCGAGGCGATGCGCGGCCTCGTTCCAGCGGGGCGCGCGCACTCGCTCCATACAAACATGATCCGTTTCGGCCGAACGCTCTGCCGTCCGACGAATCCCGGCTGCGGGCGCTGCCCCCTGTACGGGGAGTGCACGTATGACGGGAAGGCGCGCCGGAACGGACGCACCGCGCGGCGCCAGGGGGCGGACAGATCATTCATGCTCCTGGATAACGTCTGACAATGCTCCTTCCCCCTCCCGTCGATGACGTCCGTCGGCTTCTCGTCGTGAAGCTGCGCGCCATCGGCGACATCGTCCAGTCAACGGTGGTGACGAAGAACCTCCGTATCGCATTTCCCGGAGCCGCCATCCATTTCCTGACCGAGCCGCCGGGGAAGGAGGCGCTGAGAGGGAACCCGTATATCGACGGGGTGATCGTCTACGACAGGAGCCTGATGAACGGCCTCGACCTGATACGCGAGGTGCGCCGCGGGCACTACGACACGGTGATCGATCTCTTCTGCAACCCGCGGACCGCGCTCCTGACGCGCCTGAGCGGCGCCGCGCGGCGGGTCGGCTTCCGTTTTCGGGGAAGGACGTACGCCTATAACATCGTCGCCGAGCCGCGGGGTGACCGCGTGCACAGCACGCAATTCAACCTCGATGCACTGGTGGCGCTCGGCGTTGCTATTCAGGACCGGGGAATTTACTTTGTGGTCGATGACGAAGATGCCCGGTTCGTGGAGGGGTTTCTGCCACCGCGCCGGGCAGGCCGTCCGTTCCTGGTGTGCATCAACAGCGGGGGGGGATGGTATACCAAGCGCTGGGGCCTGGACCGTTATGCGGCGCTGGCGGACCGGATTTTCGCGGAATGGGATGCGAAGATCGTCCTTGCGTGGGGCCCGGGGCAGAGGGAGGAGGTGGAGGAGATCCGGCGCCGGATGTCTTCGGAGCCGATCGTCCCCCCGCCGACGACGCTGGGGCAGCTCGGCGCATTGCTCAAGCGCTGCGACATCGTGATCACGAACGACTCCGGGCCGATGCACATCGCCGCCGCTGTGGGGACTCCGGTCCTGGGGATCTACGGCCCCACGGATCCGCGCCTGCAGGGACCCTACGGTGAAAAGCACGTGGTCGTCCGCAACGAATCGATCGATTGTCTCGGGTGTAACCTGACAAAGTGCCCGATCGGGCATCCCTGCATGCTCGGGCTTGACGTCGAGACGGTTTTCGCAGGGGTGCGGCAACTCCTGGCAAAGAACCAGATCAGGCCATGAAAAAGAAACCCGCGCGCCGAAGACGCGCCGCCTCGCTCAGCAGGCCTCCGCGCTGCAAGCATTTCACAGGGTACAAGCCCTGTTTCCCGGGGACGCGGTGCGACGAGCAGTGCGTGGATTTCGATCCGATCGGGACGCGGATTCTGCTGATCAACCTTGACGCGATGGGGAACGTGCTGGCGACGACGAGCATACTCCCGGCCCTCAAGCGGAAATACCCTCACAGCACAATCACCTGGATTACGGAAAAGCGGACGGCGGCGCTCCTGCAGCACAACCCCCACCTGGACAGGATATTCACCTGGGAGCCTGAATCCTGGCTGGTTCTCCAGCAGCTCACGTTCGACGTGGTCCTGAACGTCGACAAGTCGCGCCGTTCGGGTGCGCTCGCGATGTCTGTCAGGGCGAAGACGAAGCTCGGTTTCGGCATGAACGCAGACGGGCAGATTATCCCCCTCACGAAAGACGCGCACCTGAACTACAGGATGGGGCTTGACGACGAGCTGAAATTCCACCGGAACACGAAGACGCTCAATGAGCTTCAGTGCGGGCAATTCCGCCTCCCGTTCCGGCGGGATGAGTACGTACTCGCGCTGACCACGGAGGAGCGGGAGTTCGCTGCCAGGTATGCCCGGGAACAGGGGCTGACCGAGGGCTCCCCGCTCGTTGTCGGGCTCAACACCGGGTGCTCGGAGCTATACCCCAACAAGAAGATGACCATCGATCAGCACGTCGCGCTGATCGGCCTTCTCGGGAAGATTCCGCGGGTGAAAGTGCTGTTGCTGGGAGGACCGGAGGACACGGTCAGGAACGCGGAGATCGCGCGCCAGGCGGGATCGCGCGTTCTGAGCACGCCGACTACTGAAGGCCTCCGGCGGGGACTCTGCTACGTCGATCTCTGCGACGTGGTGGTGACAGGGGACTCTTTCGGCATGCACGCCGCGATCGGTCTCAGGAAGTTCGTCATCGTCTGGTTCGGGGTAAGCTGCGCAGCCGAGATCGATCTGTTCGACCGCGGCGTGAAGCTCATCCCGGAAGGACTTTCCTGCTCGCCCTGCTGGAAGCATGAGTGCCCGTACAACCTGGAATGCGTGCAGCTCATCGATCTGGAGAGGATCGCGGAGGAGGTCGGGCGGTTTGCCGACAGGAGGACTAGAAATTGAGCGAGAGCGAGATCGTGTGCGCGTCGCCGAGATCGGATGAAATCCGCGCATACGCGTAGTCCAGAACCACCAGCCCGTACGCAATGCCCGCGCCGAGCGTGAGGCCGCGTCCTTCCGACCCGAACTGGTATCCCCCCCTCACAGCGACCGTCCGTGTGAGCGTCAGCTCCGCCCCCGCATCAACGTAATTCCGTTTCTCAGGAAA
>DATJAS010000051.1:0-21957 GCA_035516035.1 Bacteroidota bacterium
AGACTGGGAGATGTTCCCTCCCGGCACGAAGGGGATGTTCCACCGCGTAAAGAAGATGGACGAGTACATGACAGTCGCCGTCGAAGAGC
The DNA here is from genome assembly GCA_035516035.1 of Bacteroidota bacterium. GTDB lineage: Bacteria > Bacteroidota > Ignavibacteria > UBA10030 > UBA6906 > Fen-1273. Next base: position 90 of record DATJAS010000051.1, read on the forward strand.
ACGCACTCCTCGGCGAGCTTTCCGTCCCCTGGGCGAAGAAGCCAATGCCAGCCTAGATCGTTTCTGTCATTGCGAGTGCTTTCCGCGAAGCAATCTCACTCAAAAATATCCGCCTGATTAGCAGATTTAGATTCCGCAACAAATTTCCCCCTTGCCTCTTCCTCAATGACGCAGTAGATTCCACCAGGCAGTTCTGTTCACTCCGGGGCTCCGCACGCATTTGCGACGGGCCCCTTCTTCATTATAATTCCGATGAACAGGCACATATTCATCCTCGCGCTGTTTGCCTGCCTCGATTATCAATCGTATGCACAGGCAAACGTCCCCCCTGGCGTCTCCCCGTCAGATTCATCAAATGTCGGCGAATCAACCGCACCCGTACAAGCAGTCGCCAGAGATACGGTAGAGCTCCTCGACCAGGACCTCTTCAGAAACCTCCCGGCAAGGGGCGTCGTGAGCGTAGTCGCACTGCAGCCCGGGATCGTGATACAGGGGGCTAATGCGGCAGGTGAGCCTGCGATATTTGTGCGGGGAGGGAGAAGCGACGTGACGGGATACTACCTCGAGGGCTTCCCCGTCGCAGACGTGCTTTTCGGGGGGATGGGGATCAATATACCCGCCGAAGCCCTTGAGGCTATTTCGATCCGTCCTGACGGCCGGACCGTGGACCATGATGGCTCTGCGGGGAGCGTGCAGATGCAGATGCGCACGGGCTCCGCATCCGCCTGGGGAGGGTCGCTCATTGCCGAGACGGACAGATTCACAACGATGAACAAGAGCGCGCTCGGCGCCTACTCGTACGGGTACTCGGACTGGACGGGGACGATCGGGGGCCCTATGCCGGGCACCGGGGGTGCCCTTCGTCTGTTCGGGTTCGCACAGAATACGTTCTACCGCGATCCGACGGTGAGTGTCCGCTCAGGCTGGGATTTCAGCGGCGCGAATGCCGTCATTGCGCCCACACTGACAACAGTCCGGAGCGACACACTGAACCTCGTCTCACGGGGGGGCAATGCTCCCGGCGGCCTGGATAACCGCTGGTCGTTCGGAGGCTCGGCACTCCTTGACGCCTCACCTGCTCGCATCAGACTCGCGGGATCATATAGCGTCGACAGGAGCCGCGAGGCGGCGACATTTGTGAACATGCTGAATCTCAGCCGCCTCCCTCTTTCGATCGAACGGGACGGCGCCATGAGCGCGAAGCTCTCTGTCACAGCGTCCCCCTCACTGTCGCTTGAAGCCGGTCTCGACTACTTTGCCCGCACGTTCGTGTCTGAGGATCCCGATCTCCTGGGCAACGTGTTTGCCTACGGTGATCCCGCTGCAAACGCCGCATTCGGCTATAACCTGCCCGTGACGAACGGCCAGTCTGCAAACCTGTATCCATACCAGCTCTGGGGAGGCCTGGGCATAACGCTCAATCAGCCGGGGACGCAGATCGCCGGGTTCGAGCGGGACAAACAGCAATCATTCGGCGGCCACGCGGCCTTCGCGCTGCGTCTCGGGGCGCACGATCTCGGATTCGGCGTCGACTACACGCAATACACGATCCGCCGCTACGCGCCGTCAAACGTCTTCAACTGGTGGAATCTCTCCAAGGCCAGTCCCACACCCTCCGCGCTTGAGACCAGGCTTATCCTGGACACGGGGTCGGACTCGTACGGGTACGACATCTGGGGGAACGAGATCTCCGGGGACGACGTCCGCCGCGACACGATCTACTATCTGGGCCCGCGGCATCCGGTGTTTGCGGGGGGATACCTGCAGGACAATATTGCGCTCGGAGACGTCTCGCTCCAGATCGGCCTCCGCTATGACTATATCGATCCGGACAGCAGGGATGAGCCGTCGACAACAACGGACGGAAGGTTCGGCCTCATACCTGTCTGGGAAGTTGCGCCGACTCCCACCACATCGCGCGTCAGCCCCCGGCTGTGTCTCACGTTTTCGCCGGCCCGGAATTTACTCTGTCATGTGCGCTATGGACGGTACATACAGGAGCGGGCCCTTGCGGAATCCTATCTTGGCACCGGGCTCATGGCGCAGCTACAGAGATTCGCTTCCCCCCCCTTCAACTGGGGTGTCAGGCCGACAGAGACGACGATGGAGGAAGCCGGGGTGTCATACGCAATCGGCGATTTCGGGAATCTCGACGTCACCGCGTTCTATCGCGAGGATCAGGATCGGATTCCCGAGATCGAGCTGGCCAGCGTACTTCCGATAGCCGAGTGGATCATAGCGGCGCCAGGCTGGCCGATGACAGGGGGGACTGACCAGGCGCTGACCACCGCGAAAGGAATCTCTGTTGCCTTCTCAATCCGGAGGCAGCACCGGTTCGCCGCAAAACTCAACTGTACGGTGGAAAATGTCCAGGGAACAGAAATCGCCCTGCCGGTCGTGCCGGGAAACCTGCCGATCTACTGGATACCTGCGACAACCGACGCGCACCCGCTGGATTTTAACCAGCCGCTGCGGGGGAGCATCCAGTTGGACTACCGGTTTGGCAGGGAAGATGGGGGACCCGTGTTAGAGCAATCGGGCCTCGATCTGTTGATGACATTCAACAGCGGGCACAGCTATACCATGCTCGAGGGATATCAATTGAACCCGTTCTCCTGGGCCCCCGCGGGCCCGATCGGGGGATCAACCACCCCCTGGTTCTTCCAGCTCGATGCGCGCCTGGATAAAGCGTTCCAGTGGGGACCCGGGACTGTCGACCTCTATATATACGTGATCAACCTGCTCGGGACTGACAATCCCGTGAACGTGTTCCCCTTCAGCGGAGATCCCTCGAACGACGGGTTTCTCTCGACCCCCTCGGGAAGGGACATTGTGCAGACGTACGGGCAGCAGTTCGCGTCGTTTTACAATGCCGTGTACACCGGGAAGAACTCCGGCAACTGGGGCCCTCCGCGGCAGATCAGGTTTGGGGCGCGGTTAGACCTGTGAGGTAGTCCCGTATCGCGGAGGCAGCCGCCTTCCCGTCCTTCATCGCCAATATGACCGTCGCGCCGCCGCGCGAGAGGTCGCCCCCTGCAAAAATACCATCCCTGCTCGTCTTCTGCTTCTCGTTGATGACTACCGTCCCCCGCCTGCTCGTTTCCAGCCCGGGCGTCGTCGCCTGGATGATCGGGTTGGGCTTCTGGCCGATTGCCTCGATAATCGTCTGCAGCTCGATCGTGAACTCCGAGCCCTTCACCGGCACAGGCCTCCTGCGTCCCGATTCATCAGGCTCGCCCAGCTCCATTTTCTGGCATTCGATTCCGCGCACCCAGTTATCGCTGCTGCCGAGAATCCGCACGGGTGCCGTGAGGAGGAGGAACTCGATCCCCTCCTGCTCCGCGTGGTGAATTTCCTCTTCACGGGCGGGCATCTCGCCGCGCGATCTCCTGTAGATGAGGTACGCCTTTTCCGCTCCGAGGCGCTTCGATGTCCTCACCGCGTCCATTGCAGTGTTCCCCCCGCCGATCACGCCGACGGCCTTTCCGACCTTGATCGGCGTGTCGTTGGCCGGGAACCGGTATGCCCCCATCAGGTTTACGCGCGTGAGGAATTCATTCGCCGAGTAGACGCCGCTCAGGTTTTCGCCGGGGATCCCCATGAACGTCGGCGTGCCCGCCCCGGTGCCGAGGAATATGGCGTTGAAACCCCACTCGTCGAACAGCTCGTCGATCGTGGCGGTCCTGCCGACGACGAAATTCGTAAAAATCTCCACGCCCAGGGCCTTGATCCGGCTGGCCTCGAGGTCGAGGATCTCCTTCGGGAGTCGGAATTCCGGGATGCCGTAGCGGAGGACGCCCCCCACCGCGTGGAGCGCCTCAAATATCGTCACGCGGTACCCCATCTTCGCCAGCTCCGCGGCGCACGTAAGCCCCGAGGGGCCCGAGCCGACGATCGCGACCTTCTCGGTGCGCTTCTCCTTCACCTCGGGGGGAGTGAAGAGGTCGTGCTTCATCTCGTAGTCCGCGACGAAGCGCTCCAGCTTCCCGATCGCGACGGGAGGATGTTTCTTCCCCATCACGCAGACCTCCTCGCACTGCGACTCCTGGGGGCAGACCCTGCCGCAGATCGCGGGGAGGTAATTCGCTTCCCTGATTTTCTTCACCGCTCCGACGTAATCCTTCTGCACCACGAGGTCGATAAACGCCCGGATGTCGATCCCCACCGGGCACCCGTCCGTGCAATAGGGCTCCTTGCACTCCAGGCATCGCTGGCTCTCACGGAGCGCGCGGTCCTCGTCGAACCCGAACGACACCTCCAGGAAGTTGATGCTCCGGATCGCCGCCTCCTGCTCGATCGACTCCTGGCGGGGAATTCTCATCCGCTCCGACGGCTTGAGGGGATTATGGGCGCTCACGGGTGGGCCTCCTGCACCTGCCCGGTCAGGCGGCAGACGTGCTTTGTGTCGGAGATCTTCTCGAGGTCGACGTACGTCCGGTTGCGCATCATCAGCTCGTCGAAATCCACCGTGTGGGCGTCAAACTCCGGGCCGTCGACGCAGGCGAACTTCATCTCTCCTGCAACGGTGACGCGGCACCCGCCGCACATCCCGGTTCCGTCCACCATGATCGTATTGAGGCTCACGAGTGTCTCGACGCCGTACGACCGGGTCAGGTTTGCGACGGCCTTCATCATCGGGAGGGGCCCGATCGCGTACACTGCGTTTACGCCTCCCGGACTGTCGAGAATGTCTTTGAGCTGGGCCGTCACCAGCCCCTTCCTGCCGTATGTCCCGTCGTCCGTCGTCACAAACACTCTGTCGGTGCAGGCCGCCATCTCCTGCTCCAGTATGACCAGCTCCTTCGACCTCCCGCCGATGATCGTGAGGACGGTGTTCCCCGCCTCCTTGAGTGCCCTTGCGATAGGATAGAGCTCCGCCGTCCCGACTCCTCCTCCCACGCATGCGACTGTCCCGTGACGGGCGATCGGCGTGGGATTGCCGAGCGGACCGACGACGTCAAGGAGCGCATCGCCGGCCTTCTTGCTGCAGAGGAGTTTCGTCGTGCCGCCGATTGCCTGGACGATGAGCGTGATCGTCCCTGCCACTGGATCACCGTCGGCGATCGTGAGGGGGATTCTCTCCCCTCCCTCCTCGACCCTCACCATGACGAAGTTGCCCGCCTTCCTTTTGCGCGCAATGAACGGGGCCTTGATCTCCAACCGTGTGATGGTCGGAGCGATGGCCTTTCTGTCGATGATCGGGTACATGTGCCCCCTCCGGGTGCCTGGTCCTGGGCAGATACTCGAGATTACGCACGAGGGGACAATAGACGTGCCAGATGAATTATCAGAAAAAGTATCAATTTGGGGGGAAACAGGAGGGGTATCGGGCAGGAACACCCCCGGGTCCCCGCCCGGAATTGTCAATTGCGGAAGAGCATTGCCAATTCTGGAACGGGGGCCCGGGGAGGCATTGCGACCGCTATTGTGCGGCGAGTACGCCCCGGAGCGTGGTGATCGTCAGGTCCACGTCTTCCTCCCCTATGATGAGAGGGGGGAGGAACCGGAGGACAGTCGTATCTGTGCAGTTGATGAGTATGCCTTTCTCCCTCATCGAGTCCGTGATCCCGTCACCAGGGCGGTCCAGCTCGGCGCCGACCATGAGGCCGTAGCCCCGGACTTCCCGGATCAGGTTCGGGAACTCGGCGGCAAGCGTCCTCAGTCCGTTCATCAGCCGTCCCCCCATGAGCGCGGCCCGGGAGATCAGGTTCTTCTCTTCGATCTCGGCAAGGACCGCCGTCCCGGCTGCGCAGGCGACAGGGTTCCCCCCGAACGTGGTGCCGTGCATCCCGGGCTGGAGGACGGATGCGATTTCCTCCCCCGCGAGCACCGCGCCCAGCGGGAGCCCGCCCCCGATCGGCTTGGCCAGCGTCACGAGGTCCGGCTGCACGCCGTAGTGCTGGAATGCGAAGAACTTCCCGGTGCGCCCGACGCCCGACTGGATCTCGTCCGCGACCAGCAGGAAGCGGAACTCTTCCCGGAGCGCGGCGAGCGTCCGGGCAAATTCCGCCGAGACCGGCCGGATGCCGCCTTCCCCCTGTATGAACTCCAGCACGACGGCGGCCGTCTTCCCCCCGACGGCCTTCCGGAGCGCGGCCACGTCGTTGAAGGGAATGACGCAGCAGTGATCGAGGAACGGGCCGAACCCGTCCCGGTATTTCGGCCGGTCCATGAGCGAGAGCGCTCCCATCGTCCTCCCGTGGAACGAATTGCTGAGCGCCAGGATGTCGGTTTTCCCCTGCGGCGCGCCCCATTTGCGCGCGATCTTCAGCGCCCCCTCGATCGCCTCCGCCCCGCTGTTGCTGAAGAAGACCCGGGGGTACCCCGAGTGACGGGCAAGCAGCTCGGCCAGCGCGACCTGGCTTTCCTGCAGGAAGTAGTTGGAGAGATGGGTGAACCGGGAGGCCTGCGCGCCGATGGCCTGCGTCACGCGCGGGTGGGCGTACCCGAGGGCGTTCACCGCCAGCCCGGCGAACATGTCCAGGTAGCGCCTGCCGTCCCGGGCGATCAGGTGGACGCCCTCTCCCCGCTCGATGTCCAGCGGGAGACGCTTGTAGGTGTGGAAGAGCGCCGCTGCTTCCCTGTCGTGGAGGTTCATGGGGGCTCCGGGAAAGAAAGTGAAAAAAGTGCTTGCATAATAATACAAGTTTTTGCATAATTATGCAAGAACATTCTTTGCGAAAAAGGGAGCGGCCATGGTCAATGTCGCCATCATCGGCGCGTCAGGGTACTCGGGGGCGGAGCTCCTGCGCGTCCTCTCCTCCCATCCCGGGGCCCGCGTCCGAAAGGTGACGGCGGCCTCGTCGGCCGGCCAGCGCGTGGACGCGCTCTATCCCGCATTTGCGGGACAGTACGACCTCGCGTACGATGAGCTGGTGCCCCCTGGGCTCGGGGGAATCGACGTCGCATTCGTCGCCCTTCCCTCGGGCGAAGCCCTGAAGATCGTGCCGGCCCTCAGGGGGAAGGTCGAACGGGTCATCGACCTGGGGGGGCGATTTCCGGCTGAAGGCGAAAGAGCTGTACGAGAAATTCTACAAGCGCCCCCACACGCAGCCGGAACTCCTCGCCTCCGCCGTGTACGGACTGCCGGAGCTGAACCGGGAGGCGATCCCGGCGGCGTCACTGGTGGCGAACCCCGGTTGCTATGCCACGTGCGCGATCCTCGCGCTGCTCCCCGCCCTGAAGCACGGCGTGATCGAGCCTGCCGGGATCGTCATCAACGCCCTCTCCGGCGTCTCCGGGGCCGGGCGGAGCGCCTCCGTCGACATGAGCTTTGCCGAGATCAACGAGAACGTCCGGGCGTACCGCGTCGGGGCTCACCAGCACATCCCGGAAATCGAGAGCGTGCTGGCCGGGGCATCCGGCTCCCCGGTCTCCGCCTCATTCGTCCCCCACCTGCTGCCGATCACGCGGGGGATCTACGCGACGACGCACGCCACGCTTGCGGTCGGCGTGAGCGCCGCGGAGCTCATCACCATGTACAGGGAATTCTACGCGCCGCATCCCTTTGTGAGGATCACACAGGGAATCCCGCAGATCCTCGCGGTGACGCGGTCGAACTACTGCGATATCGGGCTGGCGGTCGAGCCCCGGACGAACCAGGTGATCATCATGTCCGTGATCGACAACCTCGTCAAGGGGGCGGCGGGACAGGCCGTGCAGAACATGAACCTGATGTTCGGCCTCGGCGAAACCACCGGTTTGAAGTAATCCGGATCCATGGAGAATCTGATGCACGAGACTGAGCCAGCTGTCATGAAAACAAAAAGCACCCCCTCCGTCGGTGAGAACGTCGGGACAAAACCTGTCATTGCGAGCGGCGCCGCAGGCAACGCGAAGCAATCTCCCGCGTCGGGCGCCGTACTGAACGAAATCCCCGGCGGCGTCACCGCGCCGAAGGGGTTCCGCGCTTCCGGCATCCACTGCGGGGTGAAGAAGGCGAAAAAAGACCTCGCGCTCATACTCTCGGAGACGCCGGCCTCGGCCGCGACCCTCCTCACGACGAACAAAGTCCAGGCGGCGCCGGTGGTGCTTGTGCGCGAGCAGATGGCGCGGTCGGGTGTCTTTCGCGCGATCGTCGTCAACAGCGGAAATGCCAATGCCTGCACGGGGGACCGGGGGATGGAGGACGCCCGGGCGATGGTGGCGGCCACTGCCGCTGCGCTGAAGTGCGCACCCGGGGAGGTGCTTGTCTCTTCAACCGGGGTCATCGGACAGTATCTCCCGATCCAGGCAATCACGTCCGGGATCGACACGGCTGCCGCGGCCCTCTCGCCCGCGGGCGGCCACGCCGCGGCCGAGGCGATCATGACCACCGATACGTTTGTCAAGGAGTGCGCCGTCGAGTTCGACTGCGGCGGCGCCCGCACGGTGATCGGGGGGATGGCGAAGGGCTCGGGGATGATCATGCCGAACATGGCCACGATGCTGGCGTTCGTGACCACGGACGCCGCCGTGGCTCCCGGCCCCCTCCATGTCGCGCTCGTCCGCGCTACAGACAGGTCGTTCAACAGGATCTCCGTGGACGGCGACACGAGCACGAACGACATGGTGGCCGTGCTGGCCAACGGCGCCTCGGGCTCCGCACCGGTCACCGAGCCGAAGGGTCCGGCATACGAGTCCTTCGCCGCCGCGCTGGAACACGTGCTGACGGTCCTCTCAAAGATGATCGTCCGGGACGGGGAAGGGGCGACGAAATTCATCGAAATCAACGTGACCGGCGCCGCAGACGATGCGAGCGCCGCGCGCGCGGCCCGTGCCATCGCCAATTCCAGCCTGGTCAAGACCGCCATGAACGGCGAGGACGCGAACTGGGGGAGGATCCTGGCCGCTGTGGGGTACTCCGGCATCGAGTTCGACCCTGCGAAAACGGAAATTGCCTTCGGGGACCTTCCGATCCTGCGGAGGAACTATCTGATCGAATTTTCCGAGGCGGCGGCAGCGCGCGTGCTGCACGAGAAGGAGATCGCGATCAACGTCCGCCTGAACGGGGGGGAGGGGAGCGCGACGTTCTGGACGAGCGACCTGTCGCAGGAGTACGTCGCGATCAACGCGAACTACAGGACCTGAGACGATGATCACGTCGCTCGGCGCCAAGACCGAAGTTCTCATCGAGGCCCTCCCGTACATCTCCCGGTACGAAGGGAAGACCTTCGTGGTGAAGTACGGCGGCGCCGCAATGGTGGACGACGAGCTGAAGGAGGCCTTCGCCCAGGACGTGACGCTCCTGAAGAAGATCGGGATCCGGGTTGCCATCGTCCACGGCGGCGGGAAGGAGATCACCGGGATCGCCGCAAAGCTCGGCCTCCAGTCCCGCTTCGTGAACGGGCAGCGATACACCGACGCGCCGATGATGGAGGTCGTCCAGATGGTCCTGGCCGGCAAGACGAACAAGGACATCGTCGGGAAAATCAACAGGCACGACGGGGATGCCGTGGGTCTCTGCGGGATCGACGCGCACGTGCTGAAGGCGAAGAAGTTCGAGGAGAACGGCACGGACCTGGGCTTCGTCGGCGAGATCACCGGCGTGAATACCGTGTACCTGAACCTCCTGCTCAACAACGGGATCATGCCCGTGATCGCCCCCATCGGCGTGAACGACGCATCAGAGGCGCACAACATCAACGCGGACGTCGCGGCCTCGGCCATCGCGGCCGCCCTCCGGGCGGAAAAGCTCGTCTTCCTGAGCGACGTGGAGGGGGTGATGGCCTCCGACCTCCTGGTGCCCAGCATGGACCTGAGGATGGCCGAGAGGCTCATGGCGGACGGGGTGATCAGCGACGGCATGATTCCGAAGATCCGCTCCGCCTTCACGGCGCTGGCGGCGGGGGTCAACAAAGTGCACCTGATCGACGGGAGGATCAAGCACTCGATCCTCCTGGAGATCTTCACCGATATGGGGGTCGGGACCGAGCTCGTGCACACGGCGGAGGGCCCGGCCGCCACGGCCTGAGGACGACCATGACAAAGCAGGCACGGCAGTACGCCATCAGGGAGATCATAGCGACAAAGACGATCGGGAGCCAGGACACGCTCCGCCTGGAGCTCCGGAAGCGGGGGTGCGACGTCACGCAGGCGACGCTCTCGCGCGACATGAAGGAGCTCGGCGTGAGCCGCGTCGCGGGCTCGGGGGGCGGCCATTACGCGCTCCAGGCCCCCGACGAGGTCCGCGCACTCCGCCCCCTTGTCAATGCGGAGATCCTCTCGATCGACGCGAACGAAAGCATGATCGTCGTGCGCACGCTCCCCGGGTGCGCCAGCACCGTGGGGGAGTTCATCGACGTCCAGCGGCATCCCGACGTGATCGGCACGGTGGCCGGTGACAACACCCTGCTCATCATCCCGGGCTCTCAGAAGAAGACTCATACGGTATTGCAATTTCTCAAAACTAAACTCATCGAGGGACAGGAATGAAATCCACGAAGGTTGTGGTGGCGTATTCCGGCGGGCTCGATACGTCGGTGATGGTGAAATGGCTCATCGAGCGGAAAGACGCGGAGGTGATCGCGGCCACAGGCGATCTCGGCCAGAAGAAAGAGCTGAACGGCGTGCAGGCGAAGGCGTACGCCACCGGGGCGTCCAAGGTGTACGTCAAGGATCTCCGCGAGGAGTTCCTGACGCAGTATGTCTTTCCGGCGCTGAAGGCGGGCGCCGTCTACGAGAAATCGTACCCCATGGCGACCTCCCTGGGGCGGCCGCTGCTCGCCAAGATGCTGGTGGACATCGCGCGCAAGGAGGGGGCGACGCACGTTGCGCACGGCTGCACGGGGAAGGGGAACGACCAGGTACGCTTCGAGGTCTCGGTGGCGGCGCTGGCGCCCGAACTGAAGGTGCTGGCCCCCCTGCGGGAATGGGAGTTCAAGTCGCGCGAGGAGGAAATCGCGTACGCGCGGAAAAACAACATCCCGGTCTCCGCCACGGTTACCAGCCCCTACTCGATCGACGAGAACATCTGGGGGACGAGCGTCGAGTGCGGCGTGCTCGAGGATCCGATGGCCGAGCCCCCGGCCGACGCGTACCAGCGGACGATCGCACCCGAGCTGGCTCCCGATGCGCCGGAATACGTCGACATCGATTTCGAGGAGGGGATCCCGGTCGGGGTCGGCGGCTCGCGCCTGGAGCCCGTGAGCCTGGTGTTCACGCTGAACGACATCGGCGGCGCGCACGGCGTGGGACGGATCGACCTCATCGAGAACCGTCTCGTCGGCATCAAGTCGCGCGAGATCTATGAAGCCCCGGCGGCCACCATCCTGCACTTCGCGCACACGGAGCTCGAGCGGCTGACGCTCGACCGCTCCGTGTTCCACATGAAATCCCAGCTCGCGGCGGAGTACGCCAACCTGGTGTACAACGGCCTCTGGCACTCCCCGCTGCGCGACGCGCTTGACGCGTTCGTCAACGAGACGCAGAAGACCGTCACCGGGACCGTGCGGGTGAAGCTCTACAAGGGGACGATCGGGGTCGCCGGCCGCAGGTCGGTCTATTCGCTCTACAGCGCAAAACTGGCGACGTATACCGAGGAAGATCAGTTCGACCACAAGGCGTCGGAGGGCTTCATCAAGATCTACGGCCTCCCCGTCAGGACGTTCCACGAGGTCAGGAACGCCGCCGCGGCGGAGGAGACCGCCGCGGAACCGGCCGTCATGCAGTCCGTTCCCGTGCGATGAGCGACTGGAAGGGGCGGTTCAGGGAACCGCTCGACCCGCACGCCCTCAGGTTCTCCTCCTCGCTCGCCGTCGACAGGCGGCTCGTGAACGAGGACATCGACGGGAGCATCGCGCACGTCGGGATGCTCGCGGCCCGGAAGATCCTCACCTCCCGGGAGGCGCGGACGCTCGTTCGCGCGCTCCGGGCCATTCGCCGCGAGGCGGCCGACGGGGTGCCCGCCTGGCTTGAGCTTGACGGCGCGTCCGGCCGGTTCACCGCCGAGGACGTCCACATGGCCGTGGAGCGGCGCCTGACGGCGCTCACCGGGCCGGTCGGCGGGAAGCTTCATACCGCCAGGAGCCGGAACGACCAGGTGTCGCTCGACACGCGGCTCTATCTCCGGGGGAGCATCGACCGCATCACGGAGCTGTTGCGCGCGGTGCAGCGGGCGCTCCTGGGCAGGGCGCGCGCCTTCAGCGACGTCATCATGCCGGGGTACACGCACCTTCAGCGGGCGCAGCCCGTGCTGCTCCCGCACCACCTGCTCGCCTATGTCGAGATGTTCGAGCGCGACCGGGGCCGGTTCCTCGACTGCCGCGCCCGCGCGGTCCTTTCGCCGCTCGGCGCGGCGGCGCTCGCGGGGACGTCATTTCCCATCGACCGGCACCGCGTGGCGAAGGCGCTGGGACTGGAAGGCATCGTGGCGAACAGCATCGACGCGGTGAGCGACCGGGACGCGCTCGTGGAGTTCATCAGCGCCGCGGCGATCACGATGATGCACGCGAGCCGCATTGCCGAGGAGCTCGTCCTCTGGAGCTCGCGGGAGTGGCACTTTGCGTTCATCGGCGAGGCGTTCACGACGGGGAGCAGCATCATGCCCCAGAAGAAGAACCCCGACATGGCGGAGCTGATCAGGGGAAAAACCGGGCGCGTGTACGGGGACCTGATGGCGCTCCTCACCGTGATGAAAGGGCTCCCCCTGGCATACAACAGGGACATGCAGGAAGACAAGGAGCCGCTCTTCGACGCCGCGGACACGGTCTCCTCGTCGCTCGACATCCTGGCGCGGATGCTGGATACGGTGACGTTCGACGCGGGGCGCTTCGAGGATGAGCTGAATGGGGACCAGCTTCTTGCGACGGAAGTTGCTGACTACCTCGTGCGTAAGGGGATCCCGTTCCGCCAGGCGCACGGGATCGTGGGCGAGCTGGTTGCGCTGTGCGCCGGGAGGGGAATTTCGCTGGGGGAGCTCCCCCTGGGAGAGTACCGCAGGCGATCGAAGGCGTTCGGGAATGACGTCGCGGAGCTGCTCCACGCGCGGACGTCGCTCGCCATGAAGCGTTCGGCCGGGTCCACATCGCCGGCCGAGGTCGCAAAGGCGCTGAAACTCTGGGGGAAACGCCTCGGCTGAGCGCCGGGTGGATCAGTGCCCGTCGTTCGCGGGCGCCGAGGCGAGCCGGTGGACTTCTCCCGCGATCTCCTTCGCTTTGACCGAATCCATCGTGCCCGCCTTGTAGCTCATCTGGAAGGTCTCTTCGAGCGACTGCACATCCTCCGTCCGCACGAGGCCCGCCTCCAGCATGTCGCGGAGCTTCTGGAAGTCCGCCCTCCCCCCTGCCATCGCGGCCGCGTCCGGGAGTTTCTGGATCACCTGTTCCTCGACTTTTGCCAGCCCCCGTTCGATGTTCACCGTAACGATGCGCTCCCTGTGCTGGTAGAGCCAGATGGAGAATCCCAGGACACCGATCGCCAGGACACCTGCGAGGATCAGGAGGAGTTTTTTCATCGGCCGGCGGCGCCGGGGCCGTAGGTCATCCCTTCCAGCCGCGCGATTCGTTCCTCCATCGGGGGATGGGTGCTGAAGAGGTTAGCGAGCCCGCCCCCCGTGAGCGGGTTGACGATGAACATGTGCGCCGTCGCGGGGCTCGCCTCCATCGGGATCTCGTGCGATGCCGTGTCGAGCGTCCGCAGGGCGTTTGCCAGCGCGAGCGGGTTCCCCGAGATCTCCGCGCCTCCCGCGTCGGCCTCAAACTCTCTCGACCGGCTGATCGCCATCTGGACGAGCATTGCGGCGATCGGCGCCACGACGATCATCAGCAGCCCTCCCAGGGGGCTCCCTCCCTTCCTGTCGTTGGAATTCCCCCCGGCGCCGCCGAAGATCAGCGCCCACTGGGCCATGCTGGCGATCATGCTGATCGCGCCCGCCATCGTCGCCGCGACCGTCCCGATGAGTATGTCGCGGTGTTTGACGTGCGCGAACTCGTGGCTCAGCACGCCGCGGAGCTGATCCGGGGGGAGAGTCCGGAGGATTCCCTCCGTGACGGCGATGGCCGCGTGCTCGGGATCTCTCCCCGTTGCGAACGCGTTAGGCTGATCCCCCTCCACAAGGTACACGCGGGGCATCGGGAGGCCCGCCCTCCCGGCAAGCTCCCGCACCATCTGGAAGAGGGAGGGGTTGTCCTGCTCCGCAAGCTCCCTGCCGTGATACATGCCGAGCACGATCCTGTCGCTGAACCAGTATGTGCCGAAATTCATGACGATGGCCATGAGGAATGCGATCATCATCCCTCCCTGCCCGCCGATCAGGTTGCCGACGAACACCAGCAGCACGGTCAGCACGCCCATCAACAGCACCGTCTTTGCCGTATTCATACCCCTGTACACACCTTCCTGTCGTTGCACCAGCACTTCCGGACGACTAATATACGAAAACCGCGCCTATTCCCGCAACTCGCGTTCCGTCCTGTCATTTGCTTCTCCACTGCATCCGGCGTATCTTCTCCGATACCGCCTGTTCGACCCTTCGCAGAGCGTTGTCATTTCCATGAAGCAGCTCGTCATCGGCATCGCCGGAGGGACGGGGTCCGGGAAGACCACCGTCACCAACGCCATTCTCACGCAGCTCGACCCCGATCGCGTTGCCGTCATCCAGCACGATTCGTATTACAGGGACATTAGTGCGTACGGCGGACTTCCCCCTGAGGAGGTCAATTTCGACCACCCCGACTCGCTGGAGACGGATCTTCTCATCGCGCACATGGAGGAGCTCCGGGGCGGCCGGGCGGTCGAACAGCCGATCTACAATTTCACGAACCACCGGCGCCTGGACGCGACCCGCCGCGTCGAGCCGAAGGAGATTATCATCATCGACGGCATCCTCATCCTGGTGGACGAGCGCCTGCGCGCCCTGATGGACATCCGCCTCTTTGTCGACGCCGACGCCGATGTGCGCCTTATCCGGAGGATCCGCCGCGACATCCTCGAGCGCGGCCGCTCGATCGAATCCGTCATGAACCAGTACATGAAAACGGTCAGACCCATGCACCTCCAGTTTGTTGAGCCGAGCAAGCACTGGGCGGACATCATCATCCCCCGCGGCGCGGAGAACACCGTGGCGATCGACATGGTCGCCGCCAGGATCCGCATGATGCTCGGGGAAGCGGGGGCGCGATGAACACCATCGAATGGACCCCGCAGCTCCGGTTCGCCGTCGCACTGGCCCTGGGATTCCTGGTCGGGCTTGAACGGGAGGGGGCGAAAATCGAGCGGAAGACGATGGTCTTCGGCGGCGTCCGCACGCATCCCATGATCGCCATGTTCGGGTTCGGCTGCGCCTGGCTTTCGCAGATGGGCGTGACGCTCATTCTTCCGCTGGGACTGCTGGCGATGATCGCCCTGACGTCCATCGCCTACATCGCCAAGATCCGGGCCGAGCGCTTCGGGTCGACGACCGAATTCTCCGCCCTGCTGACGTTCGTAACGGGGGCGCTCGCCCTCCTGGTGGACATCTGGGCGGCGATGGCGGTCGGCGTCCTCAATGCGATCCTCCTCTCCGAGAAGGCCTCGCTCGAAACCTTGGTCGAAAAGCTCGACCGGGTGGAATTCCTCGCCACGCTCAAGTTCCTCCTTGTCACGCTGATCGTGCTGCCGGCCCTCCCCGACCAGGCGTACACGCGCTACCAGCTCAACCCCACGCACATCTGGGAGGTCGTCATCCTGGTGTCGACGATCGGCTTCGTCGGCTATTTTCTTTCGAAGCGTTTCGGCGACCGGGTGGGACTCTGGGTGAGCGGCCTGCTGGGGGGCGTGGTCTCCAGCACGGCGGTTACCGTCGCCGTCGGCCGGACCGCCCAGACCGCGCCGGAGCGGGGGCGGAGCGCCCTCCAGGCGGCGATCCTCGCCTCCAGCGTGATGTACCTGCGCATCCTGGTGCTGATCGCCGTCATCGGTCCCGCACTGCTCCCCTCTCTCTGGTGGAAATGCGTGATTCTGGCCGCGGTGGGGGTCGTGCTGGCGATTGCGACGCCCCGGCGTCCCGAGGAGGAGGTGCCGCGGGGAGCCCCGGCGCTGCACAACCCGTTTGAGATCACCCCCGCGCTCCTGTTTGCGGCCCTCTTCGTGGTGCTGATCGTGGCCACGTCGGTCGTCCGCGAGACGCTGGGAAGCTCCGGTCTCATTGCCCTGGGCGCCGTCGTGGGCGTCACCGACATCGACCCGTTTATCCTCTCGCTGGCCAGGCCCGGCAGCGCGCCCGCGGAAATCGCGGTGGCAGGGATCGTGGTGGCGATGATGAGCAACACGATTGCCAAGGGGGCCTACTTCGGCTTCCTCGTCCGTACGCAACGCAGACAGACCGCCTGGCGGTATCTCCTCTGGGCGGCCCTCCACATTCCCCTGGTGCTGATGCCATGAACGTCGAACGCCTGATCGTCCCTCCCGGCAGGACCGTGCGCCTGAAAGACTTTGACCCCGGCTGGACGGGGAAGTTCTCCTCGAAGGAGGACGCGGCGGAGAAACTCCAGTCCGATATCGCCAGGATGGCAGCCCTGCAGGACGTCCTCTATGCCCAGGGGAAATACGCGCTCCTCCTGATATTCCAGGCAATGGACGCGGCGGGCAAGGACGGGGCGATCAAGCATGTGATGTCGGGCGTGAACCCCCAGGGCTGCCAGGTGGTGAGCTTCAAGACGCCTTCGGCGGAGGAGCTCGCCCACGACTATCTCTGGCGCTCGATGAAACAGGTCCCGGAGCGGGGACGCATCGGCATTTTCAACAGATCCTACTACGAGGAGGTCCTGGTCGTGCGCGTTCATCCGGAGATCCTCCGCAGCCAGCGTATCCCTCCCTCGCTCATCGGCAGGAATGTCTGGAAGGACAGGTTCCGGGACATCAACGCGTACGAACGGTACCTGGCCGACAACGGGATGGTCATCCTGAAGTTCTTCCTCCACGTCTCGAAAGGGGAGCAGAAGAGGCGGTTTCTGGAAAGGATCGACACCCCGGAGAAGAACTGGAAGTTTTCCGCGGCGGACGTGCGCGAGCGCGGATTCTGGAGGGACTACATGCGGGCGTACGAAGACGTCTTCAACGCCACCAGCACGAGCTGGGCGCCGTGGTACGTGATACCGGCGGACCGGAAGTGGTTCACGCGCGTCGCGGTGGCGGACATCATCGTCCGCGCGCTCCAGTCGCTCCATCTCCGGTATCCCGAGCCGGACGCTGACCACCTGAAGGGGCTCAGGGACGCCCGGAAACTCCTCGGGGACGGGGAGGCGGCGTGAGGATCTTCCGGATCTGGTCCAGGTGATTCAGGTCATGCCCGGCCATCATCTCGGTCATCCGCCTGACGGATTCCTTCCCCCGCTCGTCGTGCATGCCGTAGTAGTTCCACATGGGGGGAGGGAGGAGGCGCAGGAGCCGGAGATTGTGCGCCCGTTCCACCCGGTATGCGTCGAATGAGTCCCGCGGATCCTGGAGGTCGTAGCGGAAATTCGTGGCCCAGACGTCCTGGTCGAACGCCTGGATGCGCACGCCGTTCGAGCCGAGAACGAGGCGCATCCTGAAACCGAACGTCAGCTCGGTGTCCGCCATGTGGGCGAGAATCTCCCCGACCGACCAGCGCCCCGGGCCCGGCGGCGCGGCGAGCGTCCTGCGGGGCGCCCGCGCGATGAGGCGTCCGATGGCGCGCGGCGTCCGCGACAGCACGGTGACGGCCCGTTTTCCTTTCTGGTAGCCGAGGATGCGCCTCGTGTACTGGGCGGGAGTTTCCTGCATGGGGTGCTCCTCCGTTCTCATTACTGGAACGACCGCCGGGCGAGGAAGGTTTCCTTGACACTCATGCCCGGCGGTGGTATATTCGGCACGCTGCGTTCGCCTCACCGCAACCCGCACCACACTATTCTCACCACCATACGGAGGGAGTCGCCACATGGAGATCACCGACATCCTGCACGTGCTCTTCCGCTGGGTCCACATCGTTGCCGGCATCCTGTGGATCGGGCTGCTCTACTGGTTCAACTGGGTCAACACGCCCCTGGGCGGCGTGCTGGACGCCGACACGAAGAAAAAGGTACTCCCGGAGATGCTGCCGCGGGCGCTCTACTTCTTCCGGTTTGCCGCGCTCTGGACATTTGTCGCGGGCATTCTCCTGCTCGGCATCGTCTTCTACAGCGGCGGGCTGATGTTTGAACAGGGCACGGGGGGGTGGGGCGTCGCGAGCGGCGTAATGGTGGCCGTCACGTTCCTGATCTTCGGCCTGTACGATCAGGTCGCGCGGACATCCATCGGGAAAAACCTCCGCGCGATGGGCGCCATCGGATTCGTGGCGATCGTGGTGATCGAATACCTGATGATCAACTGGGCCGGCTTCAGCTACAGGGCGTACAACATCCACATCGGCGCGATGTTCGGGACGATCATGGTGGGCAATGTCTGGATGAGGATCTGGCCGGCGCAGAAAAAGATCATCCCCGCGATCAGGGAGGGGACGGCGCCTGACGCCGCGCTCATGGCGCAGGCCGCCCAGCGCTCGCGGCACAATACGTACCTCTCCGTGCCCCTCGTCTGGACGATGATCAACTCCCACACCGTCGTGCCGGGTGCCGACAGCTGGCTGATCCTGCCGCTCGTCGTCCTGCTCGGCTGGGGTGGCGTGGCGTTGCTGTATGCAAAGTCGACGAAGGTCAAGGGTCTCTGAGGCGCCTCCCGGGCGGATGCCCGGCGAGTTCAGGGCCGTGTACGTCTCCCACCGCCGCGTGTTTATCGGTAGCAGGATCCGCCGGACGCGGGAGCTGTTCGCGCTCGACTGCCGTTTCATGTACCTTCACGGACGCCGGACGTTCACCGTTCGGATACACAAGGACAACCCGGTCCTGAAGAACCTGCAACCGCGGAACGTCTACACATTTTACCCGATGGGGGGCGTGGGCTTCAAGGTCGTCCGGGATGTCGTGACCGACATGGCGGACGGGAGTTTCTATCATATCGGGAAGGCGGTCGCTCTCTGAATGGCACCCGGCGCACCCCCGGTGTCGGTGTTACCCGCCGGGGGTGCGCCGCATTTTCTGCTTCCGGCCCGGGGACGGTTCAGGGAAGTATGACGATTCTCGAATCCATGGAGTAGGCGGAAAAATACCCGAGCGACCCGTTGGTCAGGTTCGTGTTCGGGTTGGCGGGAGCGAGCGAAGTCGGGCTCCTGTCCGATGTGAGGATGTCGCTCAGCGTGTTGAAGTAGTCGTACGAGGCCTTGTCGATCGAGAGGAGGTCCACCCAGACGGTGTCACCGGGGGAAAAGTAGTTCCGCATCCGGATGCGGACGGCGGCTTCGTTGCCGTTCGTCAGCCGGTCGTCGTAGAGGTGGTAGCGGCGCCCGTCGATGGAATCCGGCGATATCGGCACGCTGGTGCGCAGGTTGATCCGGTAGAAGTTTCCCGGCTCGGGCGGATCCCTGAAGATCACGTACAGGTTGTACACCTGGTCGCCGTCCGCCTCGCGCCCGTGGAGCGCGACGACCGTGTCGATCGGGACGCGCGCGGGCATCGTGGACACCGCGTCGTATTCCTTCCCCGACGCGATCACGCGGAGCACGTACGTCCTGCCGGGGATGCCCCGCAGGGAGGAGGTGTGGTACGTCCCGGGCGCGAGCTCCCTGAGCGTGTCGCTCGTGCCGGCGTTGTCCGCGATGTTCACGAAGGCGCCCGTGACCGGCGGGAAATAGAGCGACGGCGTGAAGTAATCACCCGACAGGCTCAGCGTCACGGTGTACGGGCCCGGGAGGTCCGTGACGACGGCTTCCGTGACCATCTGCGGGTTGGCGTTGTTCAGGTCGACCGAGATCACCTTCTGGCATCCCGCAAGCGACGCCGCGACGACGAGGAGCGCCGCGGCCGGGACCCGCCCGGGGCGTTGCGGAACGACGGCGGTGTGTGGGGCGTTGCGCCTGTTCATCAGTAGTTGAAATTGTACGTGATCGAAGGGATGATCGGGAAGAGCGTGATCTGCACCGCCTCGGTCTTCGTGGGATCCGTGCTGTTCTGCCGGAAGAAGATCGCCCACGCGTTCATGCGATCGTAGACGTTGTAGATCGAGAAATTGAGGCTGGACCGCTCGCCGATTTTCCAGGTCGCCGAGAGGTCGAGCCTGTGGTACGCGGGCATCCGGTAGCCGTTCCGCGATGTGTAGTAGGGGACGAGCCTGTTGTCGACCCAGTAGTTTCCGGCCGGAAACGTCACCGCGTTGCCGGTATTGTACACCCAGACCGCCGAGAGGTTCCACCGCTCGTTCAGGTCGTACACCGCCACCACGTTCACGTCGTGCGTCCTGTCCTGCCGGGCGGGGAATGATGCCCCCCCGTTGATCAGGGGGAACTGTTCGCGTGTCCGGGAGAGCGTGTAGTCCACCCAGCCGCTCAGGCGGCCCGCCCGCTTGCGGACCAGGAACTCCGCCCCGTAGCTCCAGCCCCGGCCGAAGACCAGGAGCGACTCGACGGCGGGGTTGATCTGGAGGTCGGCCCCGTTCTTGTAGTCGATCTGGTTCGTCATGTTCTTATAATAGAGCTCCAGGGAGGACTCGTACTCGTTGTCGCCGAAATTCCTGAAATATCCCACCTCCTCCTGGTCTGCGCGCTGCGGCGGGACGACCGTGCTCGAGGGGACCCAGAGATCGCTCGGGTTCGCCGTCGTGGAGTTGGAGAGGAGGTGGAGGTACTGCGCGGTGCGCGTGTAGGAGGCCTTCAGCGAGCTTGCGTCGTCCAGCAGGTACGTCAGGGCAAGGCGCGGCTCCAGGTTCGCGTACGCCTTGATCGTCTTCCCCGCCCCGTACGAGGCGGTGTCGATGACGTCGCCGTACTCGTCGAACGTGTAGACGTGCCCCG
The DNA here is from genome assembly GCA_035516035.1 of Bacteroidota bacterium. Classification (GTDB taxonomy): domain Bacteria; phylum Bacteroidota; class Ignavibacteria; order UBA10030; family UBA6906; genus Fen-1273. The sequence goes on from DATJAS010000051.1 coordinate 20,887, forward strand.
GACCCAGCAGGCTGAACATCGATGCCCGGAGGCCGTACGTCACCCTGACGTCGGGGACCGGCTCCACTTCGTGCGAGATGTAGGCGGCGCTCTCCAGCGCGTAGCGGTGCTCGAGCGTGATGGAGTTGGCCGCGCTCGTCGGTCCCGCGCTCACGGAGCCGGGAAGAAACGTGTGGGAGATCGCGTTCAGGCCGAACCTGAGCGTGCTCGATGTGCTCATGAAGTACTGGAAATCGATCTTCCCGTTGAGGTCCCTGATACCCGACGTGATGTCGTACTGGCTCGTGCCCGAGCCGACCAGGTTGGAGTAGCTGTAGTCGCTGTACGTCAGCGTCGTGTTGCTGAAGAACTGGTCGCCGAAGATGTGGTTCCAGCGGGCCGTCGCGGTGGTGTTCCCCCAGCGCAGCCCGATGACGTCGGGGTAATCCAGGTTGTCCTTGCCGAAATATCCGGAGATATACACGCGGTCCTTCTCTCCCAGCGTGTAGTTTGCCTTGGCGTTCAGGTCGTAGAAGTAGAGGCTGGTCCTGTTGATCGACGTGTCGCTCGAGAGCTTGAGGAAGAGGTCGGCGTACGTCCTGCGGCCGGAAACGATGAAGGACCCTTCATTGCGGACGATCGGGCCCTGGAGCGTGAGCCGGGCCGCCAGCAGCCCGATCCCCCCCAGCGCGTCGAACTCCTTCATGTTCCCGTCGTTCGTCCGGATGTCCAGAACGGACGAGAGCCGCCCTCCGTACTCGGCGGGGATCCCCCCGGTCATCAGCGTCACGTCCTTGATGGCGTCGGCGTTGAACACCGAAAGATATCCCAGCGCGTGCGACGGGTTATAAATCGGGGCTTCATCCAGGAGAATCAGGTTCTGGTCCAGCCCTCCCCCCCGGGCGTAGTAGCCGGTATTTCCCTCGCCTGCCGAGGCCACGCCGGGGAGGAGCTGAATGGTCTTCAGGATGTCCCGCTCGCCCAGGAGGACGGGGATTGACCGGACCTCTTTCATCTCGAGCCTGTTCGCGCTCATGACGGTGGACGTCACATTCCGGTCCGACCGCTCGCCGGAGACGACCACCTCGGAGA
>DATJAS010000052.1:0-3288 GCA_035516035.1 Bacteroidota bacterium
CCGGAGAAAGAAAGTCCGATGACCGTCACAGACCTCACGTGCGAGTACCGCACAGACCCCGCCGGGATCGACGCCGTCAGCCCCCGGTTGAGCTGGCGGATGAGTTCACCCGCGCGTGGCGAGCGCCAGACCGCCTTCCAGGTCATGGTCGCCACCTCGCGAGAGGCGCTCGGGGCTGACCGCGCCGATGCGTGGGAGAGCCGGAAGATCCTCTCGGAAGAGTCGGTCAACATCCCGTACGGCGGCGCGCCGCTCCGGTCGGGGCGCGCGTATTTCTGGAAGGTCCGCGCCTGGGACGCCCAGGGAGCAGCGACGGCCTGGAGCGCCACGGCGACCTGGTCGATGGGTCTCCTCGACCCGGAGGACTGGAAGGGAGTCTGGATCGGTCTCGACAAGGGAGAGCCGGCGGGAAAGGACTCGGTGGCGGCTGACCGGAGGCTCCCCGCCCGCTGGCTCAGGAAGGAATTCGACGCGCACGGGGGGATCGTCCGGGCGACCGCCAGCATCAGCGGTCTCGGGCTGTCAGAGCTCTACGTGAACGGAGCCAGGGCCGGAGACCATGTCCTCTCCCCCGCGCTCAGCCAGTACCCGAAGACCGTCTACTACGTCACGCACGACGTCACGCGCCTCCTGAAGGAGGGGCGCAACGCCGTCGGCGTCGTGCTCGGAAACGGACGCTTCTTCGCGCCACGGCAGAACCAGCCGACGTTCACGCAGTCGTTCGGCTTTCCGAAGCTCCTCTTCCAGCTTCACTGCGAGTTTGCCGACGGGAGATCCGCGGACGTCGTGAGCGACACGACGTGGTCCCTCACGACCGACGGACCGATCCGGGCCAACAACGAATATGACGGCGAGGAGTATGACGCGCGGATGGAGCTCGGCGGATGGGCTTCCCCCGGCTATGACGACGGGTCGTGGCAGCGCGCACGCGCGGTCTCCCCCCCCGGGGGTGTGCTGCGGGCGCAGATGGCTGACCCGATCCGCGTGACGGCGACGATCTCCCCGGTCGCGGTCACGGAACCCCGGCCCGGGATGTTCATATTCGACATGGGACAGAACATGGTCGGCTGGTGCCGGCTCCACGTGGAGGGCACGGCGGGAACACGCGTGGTGCTGCGACACGCCGAGACGCTCCGGGACGATGGGACCCTGTATCTCGACAACATCCGCGGCGCGAAGGTCACGGACGTCTACACGCTGAAAGGGGGAGCAGCGGAGACATACGAGCCGCGCTTCACGTACCACGGGTTCCGGTACGTCGAAATGACGGGATACCCGGCCCGCCCCGGCCCGGGTTCGCTGGAGGGGCGCGTGGTGAACGACGACGTGAAGAGCGCCGGCGAGTTCACCTGCTCGGACCCCGTGATCAACAGGACGTACCGGAACATCGTCTGGGGCGTCCGGGGGAACTACCGGAGCATGCCGACGGACTGCCCCCAGAGAGACGAGCGGCAGGGCTGGCTCGGGGACCGCTCCGCGGAGTCGCGCGGCGAGACGTACATCTTCGCCATCGACCCGCTCTATGCGAAGTGGCTGCGCGACATGGAGGACGCCCAGCGCGAGGACGGGAGCGTCAGCGACGTCTGCCCCTCCTACTGGCCGCTGTATAACGACAACGTGACGTGGCCCTCCAGCACCGTCATCATCCCCGGCGCGCTCCTGGACCAGTATGCGGACTCGGCGGTCATCACCAGGCACTACGCAAGCATGGTCCGGTGGATCGACCACATGAGCGCGTATGTGGTTGACGGCGTCATCACGAAAGACAGCTACGGCGACTGGTGCGTCCCGCCGGAAGATCCGAAGCTGATCCACTCCAACGACCCGATGCGGAAGACCGCCCCCGGCATACTCGCCACGACGTATTTCTACCACGACCTCCGCCTGATGTCGCGCTACGCGACGCTCACGGGGCACGACGCCGACCGGGCGAGGTTCGACGCGCTTGCCGCGGTGCTCCGCGACGGTCTCAACCGGGCGTACTACCGGCCCGGGGACGGCTGGTATGACAACGGGTCGCAGACGTCCTGCGTCCTCCCGCTCGCCTTCGGCATGGTCCCCGACGCGGAGCGGCGCAGGGTGTTCGAACACCTTGTCCGGAAAATCACTGTCGAGACGCACGGCCACATCGGCACCGGGCTCGTCGGCGGGCAGTGGCTGAACCGGGTCCTTTCCGATAACGGCAGGCCCGACATCGTGTGCAACTTCGCGACGGATACCACGTACCCGGGGTGGGGATACATGGCCACGAAGGGAGCCACGACGATCTGGGAGCTGTGGAACGGAAACACGGCCGACCCGGCGATGAACTCCGGGAACCACGTGATGCTCGTCGGCGACCTGGTCATCTGGCTGTACGAATACCTGGCGGGCATCAGGCCCGATCCGGCGGCGCCCGGCTTCAAGCGCACGGTCCTGAAGCCGGTTCCCGCGGGCAGCCTGACGCACGTCCGCGCCACGCACACCTCCCCCTACGGAGAGATCGTGAGCGAGTGGTGGAAGGAGGGGAAGACCTTCCGGTGGAGCGTCGGGATCCCCGCCAACACCACCGCCGAGGTATGCGTCCCCTCCGCGGGGCCCGGGGAGGTGACGGAGGGGGGGATTGCCGCCGCGCGCGCGAGCGGCGTCAGGTTCCTCAGGCAGGAAGCAGGCTACACGGTCTTTGCCGTCGGCGGGGGGACGTATGAATTCAGGAGCGGCGGGGAGCGCTGACGGCAACGGGCGCAACGAACAACCGACTCACATGCACACACGAACACTACTGATCGTCGAAGATGAGGCGATTATCGCCGCGGCGGAATCCCTCCTCTTCAGGAACAACGGGTACGCCGTCATGACCGCGCTCAGCGCCGAAGAGGCGCTCGCGGCGGTGCGTTCACGGGCGGCGAAGCCCGACCTTGTGCTGATGGACATCGACCTCGGGAGGGGGAAGGATGGGACGGAGGCCGCGAGGGAGATGCTCCGCGAGGGAGAAGTGCCGATCCTGTTTATCTCGTCGCTCGCGGAGAGGGAAATCCTCGTGAGGACCCGGGATATCCCCTCCTGCGGCTACGTCCTCAAGAACGCGGGGGAGGCCGCTCTCCTGGCGGCGGTCCGCTCGGCGCTGACATCCCGCGGCGAGCCCGAGCGGGTGGGAGCGGAATTCGCCCGCTGAACCGGGGGGACATTACTGTCCCTCGTGCGCGCCGTTGCCGGGTGCGTGCCGGCCGGCAATGACCAGGTAGATCGACGGGAGGCAGGGGAGCGTCAGGAAGAGCGCGGAAAACAACCCTCCCACGATGACCGTGG
>DATJAS010000053.1:0-3733 GCA_035516035.1 Bacteroidota bacterium
GGGGCAGAGCGATCACTACGAGAGCGCGGAATGGCGGGCGGGATTCATCCTCTGGTGCATCGTCGTGATCGCCCTCTGGCTCCTCCCCGCGGCGACCGGCGCGTGGATGCGCGTCGGCGCGCTGACCGTGGCCGCCTGTTCGCTCCTGGCGCTGGGTGCGGGGATGCTCCTGGCGCGGAGTGCGGGGCCCGTGCGGCGCCTCTTCGCGGGGAGGCACCTGATGGCGCGGCGCGTGGAACAGCGGGCCGCGGAAGCGTTTATCAGCGAGGAGGTCTTCGCGACGCCGAAGCGGACGGGGATCCTGATTTTCCTGAGCCTGCTGGAGCGGCGCGTGCTCGTGATCGGGGACGCGGGGATCAACAGCCGGGTCGCTCCCGGCTCGTGGGACGGGATCATCGACGGCGTCGTCGCCGCGATCGGTCGCGGCCTCCCGGCCGACGGGCTGGTCGAGGCGATCCGCTCCTGCGGCGCCCTCCTTGCCGCGCACGGCGTCTCGCGGGAAGCCACCGACGCGGACGTGCTTCCGGACAACCTCCGCATCAGGAAGGATTGAGGCAGGTGGCCCCCCGGCTCGCATGTGCGCTGGCGCTCATCGCCGCGTCCGCCTGCGCCTCGCGCGCCGAGGGGGACGTTCCCCTCCTCACCGGGCGCGTCGTCGACAACGCCGGGCTCCTCTCCCCGGAGACCGTGTCGCGTCTCACGGATCTCCTCCGGCGCCACGAAGACTCGACCTCCAACCAGGTTGCCGTGCTCACCATCGCCACGCTCGCCGGTGAGGACCTGGACGCCTACTCGATGCGGGTCGCCGAAGCGTGGAAGCTCGGCACCCGCGCCCGCGACAACGGGTTGATCCTGCTCGTCGTGCGCGACGACAGGAAAGTGCGGATCGAAGTCGGCCGGGGACTCGAGGGGGTCCTGCCGGATATCACCTGCGGCCTGATCATCCGCCGCGTCATCATCCCGCGCTTCCGCGAGGGGGACTTCGACGGGGGGATCACGTCCGGCGTGGACGCCATACTCGCCGCCCTGCACGGCTCCTACGCGCCTCCGGCGGAGAACGCCTCCCCCGACCTGGGGGGAACACTCGTGGGAGGGGCGATCTTCACCGTGGTCGTCGGGCTCTTCACGCTCATCGTCCTCTTCGCCCGGGGACCGCAGATGTGGTTTCTCTACTTCTTTCTCATCCCTTTCTGGTTCCTCTTCCCGATCGCCTTCCTGGGACTTGCCGCCGGATTGATCGCGGGAGGAAGTTACGCCCTGCTGGTCCCACTGGCCAGGCTCTGGATGTCGAGAAGCTCCGCGGGCAAGTCCCTGCACGCGCGCATGTCTTCGTTTCCCCTCTTTGCGGGCGTCGCCTCGTCCGGGTGGTCGAGCGGGTCCTCCTCCTCCGGGGGAGCGTCCTCCTGGTCGTCCGGCGGTGATTTTTCCGGGGGTGGCGGGGGATTCTCCGGCGGCGGCGCATCCGGGAGCTGGTGACTGCATGATCCGATTCACAGACACCCGACACGAGCGGTGATCATCGATTCGCTCCAGCAGGCGTCCCGCTACGACGCTCTCCATCCCCTCTTCCCCCTGGCATGCGCGACGCTCCTCGGGGAACACCTGGCCTCGCTTGCTCCCGGGAGGCACGAAGTGCGCGGCGGGGATCTCACGCTCCTGGTCAACCGCGAGGAAGGGAAGGGGAGAGAGGGGGCGGTGCTCGAGGCGCACCGGCGGTTCATCGACATCCAGCTCGTCCTGGACGGGCGGGACGAGATCGGCTGGAGGCCCCTGGCCGACTGCCGGAGCGTCGTCACCCCGTACGACGCTGAGCGCGACGTCGCGTTCTACGGCGACTCCCCGCTCCTCTGGTCCGCGCTCAGCGGGAACCTCTTTGCGATATTCTTCCCCTGGGACGCCCACGCCCCCCTGGGGGGAACGGGACGCCTTTCCAAGGCCGTCATGAAAATCAGGATCTGAAGGGAGTCTTCCGCTGATGGCGTTCTCGCGGGCCTCCATGCGGGCGCATCTCCCGTGGGGGGACCACACGCTCCTGGCGCGCGTCTGGATCGTCCTCGTCATCGTGCTCGTCACCGCGGGCGCGATCATCGCCCCCCTGCGCATCGTGCTGGGGAGCAACATACCCGGCGCCGGGTCGTGGCTGGACGCGGCGCTGACGATCCTGTTCGCGGCGGACATCGCCTTTAACGCGTGGGACGCGCGGAGGTCGGGCGTCCCGTACGGCGGCATCCTCCTGGCGACGGACGCGCTCGCGGCGCTTCCCCTCTCGCTCATCAGCGGCGCCCCCTGGCTCCTGGCCCTCCGGCTGGCGAAGCTCGTGCGCGTCGCCGGGATCATGTCCGCGTGGCGGCACCAGCACCCGCACCGCTGGAACACGCTCCGCCTGGTCTACTTCATCTACTGGCTCGCCATCGCCGTCCACTGGCTGGCCACCGGCTGGATGGCCCTGCGGGGCGTCACCCCCTGGGCCGGGGCGGGGACGGCGTACCTCAGGTCCCTCTACTGGTGCATCTCGACGATCACGACGATCGGGTACGGCGACATCACCCCCTCGAACAACGCGCAGATCCTCTACGCGATCGCGGTGATGATATTCGGCGTCGGGATGTATGGCTATGTCATCGCCAACATCGCGACGATCATCGCCAACCTCCAGCCCGCGCGCACGCGCTACCTCGCCAACATGGAGAAGCTGGGCGCGTTCATGCGGTCGCGGGAGATTCCCCCGGCGCTCCAGAGGAAGATCCGCGACTACTACGGGTACGTCTGGGAGCACCGCCTCGGCTACGACGAATCCTCGATCGTCCAGGGACTCCCCCCGGGACTGCTGGTGGAGGTGTCGCTCTTCCTGAAACGGGATATCATCCAGAACGTCCCGTTCTTCCGCGGCGCCTCGGGGGAGCTGATCAAGGAGATCGCGCTGGTCATGCAGCCCGTCGTCTACACGCCGGGCGACGCGATCTTCGCCGCCGGCGATCCGGGGACGGAGATGTTCTTCATCGGGAAGGGGCGGTGCGAGGTGCTCGCCGCGGAGGGGGGCGCGGTGATCGCGACGCTCCGGGACGGCGACTTTTTCGGCGAGATCGCGCTCCTGGAGCACCGCCCCCGCTCCGCCACGGTGCGCGCGGCGAGCTACTGCGACCTGTACCGCCTCGGGAAAGAGGACTTCGACAGGGTCGTCGCGAAGTTCCCGGAATTCGCCGCGCACGTGGGGGCGATGAGCGCCGGGCGCCGCTCGAGCGGGGGACCGGCCCGGCGCGCGACGCCGCGTTGATTTCCCAATGGAATCTCGATACCATAGACACTGCACAGACGGAGAAGACGCGTGGACCAGAACCCGGAGGCAGCCGATCTCAACGACCAGATGGCGCGCAGGCGCGAGGAGCTTGCGGCGCTGCGCGCGCGCGGGATCGATCCGTACCCGCACGCGTTCGAACGGACCGCCGTCTCCGCCGGGATCGTCGAGGCGTTCCGCGACGGCGAGCCGGCGGCCTCCGTCGCCGTGGCGGGGAGGATCATGTCGCTCCGGAGAATGGGGAAGGCGTCGTTTTTCCACCTGGAGGACGCGCGCGGCAGGATCCAGGTCTACCTCCGCCGCGACGACCTCGGGGAGTCGTACGACGCATTCCGGCTGATGGATCTCGGGGACATCGTGGGGGTGGAGGGGTTCGTCTTCCGCACGAAGACCGGGGAGGTCTCCGTCCACGCCCGGTCGCTCGTCCTGCTCGCCAAG
>DATJAS010000054.1:0-10870 GCA_035516035.1 Bacteroidota bacterium
CGCTGAAGTCTCCCGGCAGACGGGCATTCCCAAGAGTTCGCTCTTCCGCATCCTCGCCGCCCTCGAACAGCACGCCATCGTCCTCCAGGACCACGACAGGAAGATCTTCCGCCTGGGGATGAAGCTGCTCGACTGGGGCAATGCCGCACTGGAGAAGATCGACCTGAAAACGATCGTGCACCCGCACCTCATACGGATGGCCCACGAGACCCTGGAGAGCTACTACTTGGCGATCCTGGACGGCAACGAGGTCATCATCATCGACCGCGCCGACACGCCGGAGATCTGGTCGATGGTCGCGCGCCTGGGCGCGCGGTCGCCGGTGCACGCCACCGCGTCGGGACAGGTGCTGATCGCCGATCTCGCCCCCGACACGCTCGACCGGATGCTCATCGAAACGGGGATGAAGAAATTCACGCCGAAGACGATCACGAGCGGCGTCCGGCTGAAGAAGAGGCTGAAGCAGATCCAGCGCGACGGCTTTTCCGTGGCCGACGCGGAGTACAAGCTCGACCTCTGTGCCATCTCCGTGCCCATCCACGACCACAACGGCAGGGTGGTCGCGGCGCTCATGACCGGCATCCAGTCGGAACGGAAGAAGAAGGAAGAGGCGATCGCGAGGATCATCAGGACGCTGAAAAAGGAGGCGGGCATGATTTCCCATGCGATCGGGTTCGTGGAGGCCGCCGCATGAGCGCCCCCGGCGGCGGGGCCCTCCCCCTGGGAATCGTGAGCGACGAGATCGCGCCGGATTTCCGCACCGCAATCCGGCACGGCCTCTCCTGGGGGATCACCCGTTACGAGATCCGTTGCCTGGCGAGCGGGCGCGTCCCCGGCATCGAGCCGGCTGAATGGAGCGACGTGCTGGCCGCCGTGCGGGAAGAGGGACTGGCGGTCACCGCCCTTTCACCCGGCATCCTGAAGCACACGCTGGACCGCGTCGCGGAGCTTGAGCGGGAGGTGCGCGACGTCCTCCCCCGCACGATCGACTGCGCGGCGCAGTGCGGTGCCCGGCTCATCATCGTGTTCGGCGTCCAGAAGCGCCCGGTCGACGGCCCGCGCGAGCGCGCGCAGGTGGTCGCTCTCCTGCGCCGGGCGGCCGCCCTGGCCGGGGCGGCAGGGATGAAAATCGCCATCGAGAACGAGCCCGGCTTCCACTGCGATACCGGGGCGGCGACGCGCGCGATCATCGAAGAAGCGGGGCCCGGGGCCCTGGGCGCCAACTGGGATCCCTGCAACGCGTACGGCACCGACGAGCTCCCGTACCCCCGGGGGTACGAGGCGATCCGGCCGGTGATCCTCAACGTGCACGCGAAGGACACGGCCCGCGGGGCGCTGATCCAGTGCGTGCCGGTCGGCGAGGGAGCGATCGACTGGGCGGGGCAGGTGCGCGCCCTCATGGCGGACCGGGTGGTTCCCCACATCACGATCGAGACGCACTGCCTCCCGCTCGTCGAACAATCGGCGAAGAACGTGCGCGCGCTCAGGGCGCTCATGGGCGCCCCGGTGCCCGCGCCCGGGAGGTAAGCATGGCAAGGCTTTTCGGACGCGATATTGCACGGCGCGCACTCCTGGACCGGACCGGCGATCTCATGCAGGTGGCCGGGATCCGGCTGATGACGCTCGCCGACGGCCCTGAATCGGGAGTGCGGATCGCCGACTGCAGGACCGGTTCGGGCCTCCGGTTCCAGGTGACGCTGGACCGCGGCATGGATATCTCCGTGGCCGAATACAGGGGCATCCCGCTTGCGTTCCGGAGCCCCGCCGGAGACGTCCACCCGTCGCACTTCGAACCGGCGGGGACGGGGTGGCTCCGGACATTCCCCGGGGGCCTCATGACCGGGTGCGGCCTGACGAGCGTCGGCTCGCCGTCCACAGACGCGGGAGAAGACCTGGGGCAGCACGGGCGGCTCTCCCACCTGCAGGCGGAGCGCGTCTCCTCCTCGAGCGTGTGGGATGGGGAGGAATGCACGTTCACGCTCTCCGGCGAGTTGAGGCAGTCCGCGACGTTTGCGGAGAACATGCTCCTCACGCGTGTGATCGAGACGCGGCTCGGGCGCTCCGTGATCGCGCTCCACGACAGCGTGAGGAACGAGGGACGCGCCGCCTCCCCCCTCATGATGCTCTATCATATCAATGCGGGATGGCCGCTCCTTGACGAGAGCGCGCGGCTCCTCCTGAACGTCGCCGGGACCGCGCCGCGCGACGCCGATGCAGCACCGGGCCTCGCCGACGCGCGCACGTTCGGCGGTCCCGTGAAGGGGTACGCCGAACAGGTGTTTTACCATGAATGCCTGCCGGGGGAGGACGGGTTCGCCTCCGTGATGCTCCGGAACCCGTCGCTCGGAATCGCGCTCGTTGTAAGGTTCCGGACGCGGGAGCTGCGCCGGCTGATCCAGTGGAAGATGACGGCGGAGGGGACGTACGTCCTGGGTATCGAACCTGCCAACTGCCTTGTGGAAGGGCGGAAGGCGGAGCGGGAGAGGGGGACGCTCCGGTTCCTGGAGCCGGGCCAGGAAGAGGCATTTGAAGTCGAGATCGGCGTGGCGGAAGGCGAAAGCGAAATCGCATCGTTCATCGGGCGGCACCGGCTTTCGTAGGCGGCGCACTCCCGTGGAAAGGAGAGGTATCATGGGCTCGACGCGGCGGGACTTCCTGAAGCTGGCAGGGGCGGCGGCATCCGGCATTCCGTTTATCCCGATCCTGGCGCGCGCCTCCCGCGGCGCATCGCCCGCGCCGGGGGAGGCCCTCCCCGGACTCTTCTTCGACCGGGAGGACCTCCCCCGGATACGCCGGGCGGTGGCACATCCCCACCTCGCCCCGTGGTGGCAATCGATCACGAAAGCCGACATCGCCGCCGATGCGAAGTTCATCCGCTCCGAGGCCCGGCTCAATGACCACGCGAAGGATATGCTCCGTGTCCGCCAGATCCTTGAACGGACGTCGTTTGTCTGGGCGGTGACCGGCGACGCGGCGCAGCTCGATGTTGCCCGCCGGGCCGTTGACAAGATCCTGGAGTATCCGCGCTGGGACTACTTCCTGGAAGGGGGCGAGGACGTGATCGGCCTCCAGAGGGCGCCGGAGGCGACGATCGCGATGGCCTGCGCCAGTGAGTGGCTCGCCGGCGCGCTCCCGCGCGAGACGATCGCTGAAATCGAAAAGCAGATCGCCGAGAAGGGGGCGCCCGCCTGCTACCGGACGCTCTACGGGATGAAATACCCCGACCGCGTGCGCGGGTGGTCGTTCGACCCGTCGGATGACTACCCCTTCCACGTCGACATGGCGCGGTGGCCTCTCATACTCAACTCGACGAACCTCAAGGCGATCCCGATCGCCGGCCTGGGCGTCGCCGGGTGCCTCCTGAAGGGGAAGCACCCGCAGGCCGATCGCTGGATCGATATGGCGGAGCAGAGCGCCCGGGCGTTTTCGGTCATGTACGGGCCCGACGGCGCGTACGACGAAGGCGTGGGGTACTGGGCCTATACCTCGACGCACATGGCGCTCCTGGCCGAAGTCTTCAGGCGGCGCCTCGGAAAGGACATCACCGGCATCATCAACTACTCCGGGACCGTCCGCTACGGTCTGCGCATGTGGATGCCCACAGTCGCGCGGCCGAACGACTGCGTCAACTTCAGCGACGCCTGGGAGATCGGCGACGTCGCGGTAGCCGCGTGGACCGCCAGGCGGTTTAACGACCGGATCGCGCAGTTCATGGCGACGCGGGTGGGGCAGATGACCAGCCCCTGGTCCGCGATCTGGCTCGATACCTCGTTTGACGCCGTGGAGCCCGGCAGCGATCTCGAGGATGTCCGTTTTTCGAACGACTGGGTGGTCTCCAGGAGCGGCTGGTCGGCTACGGACGGCGTCGTCGCACTCAGGAGCGGGGGTCCGGCCAACCACGAGCACGCCGACAGGAACAGCGTCGTCTTCTCGGCGCACGGAGAGCGGATCTACCACGACCCCTTTCACGCGGCGTACCCCCGCACCGATCCCATGTGGATACTCCGGCTTACCGCGTCGCACACGGCTGTGCTGATCGACGGGAAGGGACACCAGTACCACGACGGGCGCGAAGGGACAAACGCGTCCCTTGCCGAGTCGCACGTCGTGGCGTACAGCGCGGAGGCGCGCGCCACGGTCGTCACGAGCGACGCCACGGCGGCGTACCGCCTCGTCAACCCCGGCGTCGCGCTCGTAACGCGTACTCTGGTCTTCGTGAAACCGGACGTCGTGGTGATACTCGACCGTGTGAAGCTCACGGGCACCCCGCTCCCTGTCCAGGCGCGGTTCCAGGTCGATAACGCCGACGGCAAGGGGACCGTGGCGGCGGAGGGAGACGCCTTTGTCATCCGGCGCCCCCTCGCGACGGCTCGCACGCTCGCCCGCGCGGCGGGTCGCCTTGCCGTGCGCACGGGGACGCTCGGCGTCCCCGCCTCCGACGGCGTCTTCCCGTACGCGGAGGTCGAATCGGCACCGGCGCTCGACCACGAGATACTGACAGTCTGCGCCGCGGCCGGCGCCGGGCAGGTGGAGACGCCCGCCGGCTGCGAGAAAGAGGGGACGCACTGGCGGATTGCGCTGGAACGCCGCGGCCTCACTGTCGACATCGACGTCGCTCCCGGCGTGCCGGTCGTGACCGTACGGTGAACGCCATGAAACCGTCCGACGCGTACTTCGAAGAAGCGCTCAGGTACATTCCCTGGGGAACGCAGACCAACGCGAAACGTCCCTTCCCCTTCTTCGCCGAGACGATGCCGAAATTCATCGTCCGGGGAAAGGGGTGCAGGATCTGGGACATGGAGGGGAAGGAGTACATCGATTACCGGCTCGCGCTCGGGCCCGTGACGCTCGGCTACTGCAACGAGGAAGTGGACGCCGCCGTCCGCGAGCAGCTTGCGCGCGGCGTCCTCTTCAGCATGGCGAGCCCGGTCGAGCTGGAGCTGGCGAAGCGGTTCTGCCGCATGGTCCCGAACGCCGCGATGGTCCGCTTCATGAAGACCGGCGAGGACGCCAACTCCTGCAACGTCAGGATCGCCCGCGCGTTCACGAAAAGGGAGATGATCCTGACGAGCGGGTACCACGGCTATCCCGACACATTCGCCGCCTACGACGGGGCGGCGATCGGCGTTCCGCAGACGGTCCGTGAGTCGGTGAACGCGATTCCCTGGGGAAACTGCGAGGAGGCCGAAAAGCTGATCCGCAGGTACGGCGAGCGCCTCGCCTGCGTGATTGCGATCGGCTACGACTTCAACGAGGAGACGAGCGGGACATACCTGCGCACGCTCAGGTCGCTCACGCGCGAGTACGGCGCCCTCCTGGTGATGGATGAGGTGCTCACCGGGTTCCGCCTGGCGCCGGGAGGAGCACAGGAGTATTTCGGTGTCGACGCAGACCTGGCCTCATTTGCCAAGGCGATGGCGAACGGGTTCCCGCTCTCGGCATATGCCGGGAGACGCGAGTGCATGGAAACGCTCAATACGTTCAAGATGACGACGACGTACGCCGGTGAGACGCTTTCGATCGCGGCGGCCATTGCGACGCTGGACATCATGGTCCGCGAAAAGGTGCACGAGCACATCTGGCGCATGGGCAAACGCCTGATGGAGGGCTTCAACACCATTGCGAGGGAACTGGGGATCGCCGCTCACGCCGCGGGCCTTCCCCCGGCGCCCTACATGGCGTTCGAGCACGCAGATCCCGGCTGGGGTGCCAGGGTGGAGTATCTCTGGCACCGCGAGCTCTACCGGGAGGGGATATTCATCAACCCGCGCTGGTTCATCTCCTGGGCGCACAAAGAGGCCGATATCGACGAGACGCTGGAGAAAGCGACGAAGGCGCTCCGCCGCGCGCTGGATGCCGAGCCGCGCGAGCGCGACTCGGTGAAGCCATTCTGGTGGTGATGTGAGGTCGCTCCCCCTCCTCCTCCTCTTCATCGCGGCGTTCACGGTTTCCCCCGGGGGTGCCGGCGCTCCGGCTCAGGTCGCGGGTGGGACCGGCACGGCATCACCTGTCGCCCATGGGCAGCGCACCGCGGCCGTCCCGCGCGCGGACGCTGAACGCCGGCTCTGGGCCGCAGTGCTGATCGTGCGGGGATCCGTGCCGGGCAGCGGCGCGACATGGGGGGTCTACACGAAAGGGGAGCGCGACACGGCGTTCACGCGGAACATGAGCGCCCTCACGTTCGGGCTCGCCCTCTTTGATAACGGGAGGACGCGCCGCTACTACGTCGCCGGGGGGAACGGCGTCCACCGCTCGACGGACGGCGGGAGACACTGGCGGATACTCACGTCGTGGCGGACGGAGGAGATCCTCTGCGTCGTCCCCGACCCGGTCGATTCGGCGCTCATCTACGTTGCCACGCCGTTCGGGGTCTTTCGTTCCGACGACGACGGTGCGACGTGGCAGAAGAAAATGCGCGGCATCCCGACGTGGTACGTGCAGCGCATCATCATGGACGCACGGGAGAGGAACACGCTTTACGCCGCCACGGAGACTGACGTGTACCGCTCCACCGACAGGGGGGAGGATTGGCGCCCGCTCGGCTGCGGCCTGAAGAACGTACTCGCGGAGATCCAGGACCCTCAGCGTCCCGAAGTGCTGCTCGCCGCTGGCGAGGAGCAGGGTATTCGAAGGACGACGGACGGGGGGCGCACGTGGCGACAGGTAGCAGGCCTCGATTCCGCGAGCGTCTATACGTTCCGGTGGTCGCCGTCGGACGGTGCCTGCTACGCCGCCGGATGGCAGACGGGACTCTGGCGAAGCACGGACACGGGCGCGACCTGGCGACAGGTGTGGGCTGCGCCCGGCATCGAGGCGGTGTATTCGATTTTCGTATACCCCGGCGACGCTGATCACCTCCTCGTCGGCACCGTGGGGAGCGGGATATTCGAATCAGGGGACGGCGGCATCACGTGGAGGACCGCGGGACTCCCCGGCATGCAGGTGAAGCAGATCGAGTGGTATCCTTAACCGCGGAGTCGAACATCAGAGGCGAAACACCATGATCCGATTGAAGGCGCTGGCCACTGCGTTGATGCTCCTGGCCGCCGCCACCGCGCGTGCGCAGCAGCCGACCGTGTACGCCTCCGTCCTCGCTACGAAGCTCTTCGTCGTGGGGGCCGCAAACCCGCTCACGGGCGTTTTTTACCGGCACACGGGGGGGGACACGCTCTGGGATCATACTGGGGCGAAGAACATCCGGGCATTCGGCGTCGCGTTCGGCCCGGGAAGCGGGGGGCGGGTCATCTACATCGCCGGCGGCAACGGCGTCCACCTCTCGCGCGACGGCGGCCGCACGTGGAAGATCACGACCGACTGGCGGATTACGGAGGTCATGTGCGTTGCGCCCGATCCGGCGGATACCGCGACCGTCTACTGTTCGTGTCCCTACGGCGTCTTCAAGACCACGGACGGGTGCCGCACATGGGATGAAATGAACGCGGGGCTGACCTCGCTCTATACGGAGATGCTCGTCATCAGCGGGAAGAAGCTATACGCGGTGACGCAGGACGGGCTCTTCGCGAGCGCCGACGGCGCCCGGCACTGGAAGAGGATGGGGCTCAGCGTCGGGGGGACGCGCACGCTTGCGATCGACCCCCGCGACCCGTTGTTCATGATCGCGGGGACGGAAGACTATGGCCTCTACGTCTCGCACGACGGGGGGAACGTCTGGGCGCGGAGCGAGTCGGGCGTGGACCACATGACGTTCTACGCCGTGACGTTCGACCCGGTCGATCCCTCGGTCATCTACGCCGGGGGGTACGTGACGGGAGTCTACAAGTCCACGGACGGCGCGAACACCTGGAAGCGCTCCTGCGAAGGCCTGACCGTGCAAAATGTCCACGCAATCGCGGTGGACCCTTCGAACCGCCGGCGAGTCTACGCCGCCACGCTCTGGGGCGGCGTCTTCGTCTCGGCAGATGCGGGGGCCACGTGGACGAGCGCCGGTCTGACCGGCTCCCAGGTCTGGAGCATTGTCGTGACAACATTCTGACGGGAACGGACACATGAAACGGACAGCGGTGATTCTCCTCTGCGCGGCCGCCTGCTCGCGCGCGGTCGCGGGGACGGACGCCGAACGGGCGGCATACCTGCGGGGCTTCGATGAACGTGCCCGGTACGTTGCCGCGTATTTCGACACGTCGCTCACCGGCGGCTACTATTCGGCGGCGGCGCGCTACGCCGACAACAGGGACATCGCCGTTGCCGACAGCATATTTGCCGCCCAGCTCAGGGAGCCGCGTGGCGACATGTTCTGGATGTTCCCCTGCATCGGCACATATCTTCACGGCAAGGACCGGATGTCGGCCGTCACGAAGGCCATCGTCCGGAACGCCTGGAAGACATACATGCCCTACAGGGGGGACACGGAAAATCACTGGGCCATGTACTACTCCACGCTGTTCCTGGCGGCCGAGCAGTGGCCGGGACTCCCGGGATCCGAGTGGTACAACGGGAAATCATCCGACGAGAACCTCGCGGACGCGAGGGAATACCTGATCCACTGGATGACGATCACCACGACGATCGGCCAGGGAGAATTTGATTCCCCCGACTATTTTCCCGAATATGCGATCTCGATGTCGCTCCTGGCCGACTACGCGCAGGATCCCGACATGAAGCGGCGCGGGACGATGATGCTCGACTACCTCCTGGCGGATTTCGCGGACGAACAGCTTGAGGGGCAATACCTCGGGGGCTTCAGCCGGATTTACCAGCCCGCCGTCTTCAAGCCCCTCCTGTCGGCCGGCTCCGGGTTCGCGTGGCTCTATTTCGGGACGGGCGACCCCGTGCAGTCCGGCTGGATGCTGCTGCCCGCACTGGGCAGCTACCGGCTGCCGCAGATCATCGAGGAAGTGGCCCTGGACCGCTCCCACCCCTACGTGGAACGCGAGCGGAAGCGCGTCCGCAACGTGATCCGGTTCGGGACGGAGAAGAATCCCCCGGTCTACAGGTATACATACGTCACGAAGGACTACGGGATCGGGTCGCTCCAGGGGGGGCTCCTCCAGCCGATCCAGCAGCATACGTGGGGGGTGCGTTACACGTACGGAAAGCCTTATACGACGATATTCGGGCTCCATCCCTACTGGTCGAGTTATGAGCTGGGGATGTTCTTCCCGGAAGAGGTCAAGCCGCTGATCGCGGACGTCGTGGCCTCCAAGAGCACGTACAACAACCCCGACAAGTGGACGGGGGGATCCCCCTTCGAACGGACGTTCCAGCACCTGAACACGCTCATCGTCCTGTACGACATTCCCCCGGGTACGATGACGGAGCACATCGACGGGTTCTTCCCCCTGAACCTGGAGGAGCGCACGCTCGATCCCTCGGGCTGGATCCTTTGCAAGGCGGGAGCGACGTACGTCGGCTGGTATCCGCTCCAGCAGGGGGTGTGGACGGAAGAGCACGAGACGCCCGGGCAGGCCAAGAACGTGATCGGCCGCCCGGAAGACCTCCCGAAGAGCCGGGAACCGGGGAACTGGCGCTTCCGGAGCAGCGCCCTGCAGAACGGCGAGGTGGTGGAGGTGCGCTCGCAGGACGAAATCGGATCGTTCGGAAAATTCTGCGCCATGTTGCGCACCCGGAAACCGAAAGCGGTCCTGGCTCCCGGGCGGGTCAGCGTCGAATACACGACGCTCGGGAACGAGAAGATGAAGTTCGCGTTCCCCGCGGGGCGCTGGCTGAACGGGAAGAGCGTGGACCTCGCCGCGACGCCTCTCTTCGACGGCCCGTTCCTCCACGCGGCGGTGGGGAGCAGGAAGCTCACGATCACGCACGGCGGCGAGAAGCTCATCCTGGACTTCGCGAAACTCACCATCACACAATGACATGAACGTCCCTCCCCGTTCCTCTCTCCGCGACCTGGACGCGGTGGTCGCGGGCAATGCGGTCGTCGACGTCATCGGTCGTCCAGTCAATCTGCGCACACCCCCGAA
The DNA here is from genome assembly GCA_035516035.1 of Bacteroidota bacterium. Classification (GTDB taxonomy): domain Bacteria; phylum Bacteroidota; class Ignavibacteria; order UBA10030; family UBA6906; genus Fen-1273. Next base: position 9,939 of record DATJAS010000054.1, read on the forward strand.
GGCGGGATCCCTGCAGGCCATCGAATCCATCACGATGACCACGGGGGGCAACGTCCCGAACGTGGGGATCGACCTGGCGAAGCTCGGATTCCGGGTCGGCGCCGTCACGCGCGTGGGGCACGATACGTTCGGCGGGTTCCTCAGGAGCCAGCTCGAAATGCACGGCATCGCCCCGGGGGGGCTCATCCTGGACGAGGCGGGGCAGACGTCGTCCACGATCGTCGGCGTGGACTCGACCGGCGAGCGGACGTTCTTTCACACGCGCGGATGCATGAGCAATTTCAGGGTCGAGGATCTCCTTGCGCACATCGACGTCGTGCGCCGCGGAAGGATACTGGTCTTCGGCTACTACGGGCTTCTCCCGGAGTGCGACAGGCACCTGGGCCGCCTCTTCCGCGCCATACACCAGAAGACCGGCATCCCTGTCCTCCTCGACACGGCGGGGGGACCCGGGAGGGACGACAGGCTCCTGGCGTCGTTCATTCCCCACGTGGACTACTTCGTGCCGAGCTACGACGAGGCGAGCGTCATCACGGGGGAAACCGACCCGGAGCGGATCGCGGGGGCGCTCGTCGCGGCCGGTGCGCCCGGCGTGGTGGGGGTCAAGCTGGGTGCGGAGGGCGTCTACATCCTCTGGCGCGGAAAGGGAAAACGCATCCCCCCGCGGAAGGTACGCCGGGTGATCGACGCCACCGGCGCGGGGGACGCGTTCGTCGCCGGGTTCGTCGCGGGCCTGCTCCGCGGCGCGGACCCGTTTGCCGCGGCGAAGCTCGGGAACGCCGTGGCGGCTTCAAGTCTGTCGGCCGTGGGCGCCTCCACGGCCATCAGGGACGTCAGCGAATACCTCTAGCCATGACACCGACATATCACGTCGTCTCCCATTCCCACTGGGACAGGGAATGGTACAGGAGCTTCGAGCAGTTCCGTGCGAT
>DATJAS010000055.1:0-11187 GCA_035516035.1 Bacteroidota bacterium
GCGCGCCGCGGCGCGCCCGTGTGCACCGGGGCATCATGGGGGCGCTCTTCCCCGGCACCGGCATATGACGACGGTCGTGGTGATCCAGGCGAGGACCGGGTCGCAGCGGCTCCCCGGGAAGGTCCTCCTGCCGCTTGCGGGACAGCCTCTCCTGGAGCGGATGATCGAGCGGGTGCGGGCGGCATCGTTCCCGTTCGAGCTTGTCGTCGCCACCACCACGGATGCGACCGACGACCCGGTCAGGGCGCTCTGCCGGACGCTGGGCGTGGCCGCGTACAGCGGCCACCCGACGGACCTCCTGGACAGGCATTACAGGGCGGCGCTCCCCTACGCAGCCGACACGGTGGTCAAGATCCCCTCCGATTGCCCCCTGATAGACCCCGCGGTCATCGACCGCGTGCTCGGCTTCTACGCGGAGCGCCGCGGCCAGATCGACTACGCGGGCAACCTCCACCCGGCGACATACCCCGACGGGAACGACGTGGAGGTCATTCCCGCCGGCGTGCTGGAAGAGGCATGGCGCGAAGCGACGCTCCCCTGGGAGCGGGAGCACACGACGCCGTTCATCTGGGAGAGGCCCTCGCGCTACAGGCTCGCGAACTGTCCGTGGGAAACCGGGCAGAACCTCTCGATGACGCACCGCTGGACGATCGACTACCCGGAGGACTATGCGTTCATCAGCGCCGTCTACGACGAGCTGTATACGGGAGCCGGAACGCCGTTCTCGCTCGGCGACATCCTGAAGCTCCTGGAGCGGCGACCGAACCTTGCGCGGATCAACGCGCGCTTCGCGGGCGTCAACTGGTACAGGCACCACGCGCATGAGCTGAAAACCGTCTCCCCGGCCGAATACAGGGAACCCGCCTGAGCCGGCGACGGCACCAGAGACAACCGGACACCATGACGGACACACACCAGGAAGAACTGCGGGACCTCGCGCTCCGCGTGAGGGAACACATCATCAGAATGGCCACGGACGGGGGCTGCTTCATCGGCGCGTCGCTTTCCTGCGCGGACCTGCTCGTCTATCTCTACAGCGACGTCCTTGACGTCTCCCCTTCGAAGCTCGGCGACCCGGGGCGGGATTACCTCTTCCTTTCCAAGGGACACGACGTGCCGGCCCTGTACGGGACGCTCGCCGAGCTGGGGTTCATCGGCCGCGAGAGGCTCACACATCATCTGAAGACGGACGATGCCGTTTACTGGCACCCGAACAGGAAGATCCCCGGCGTCGAGTTCCACTCGGGATCGCTCGGTCACCTGCTGGCCGTCGGCATCGGCGTCGCGCTCGACATCCGGATGCGCGGCGGCGCCAACAGGGTCTTCGTCGTGCTCGGCGACGGCGAGCTGAACGAGGGCTCAGTCTGGGAAGCGCTCCTGGTCGCGCGCTCGCAGGGGCTCGACAACCTGGTCGCCGTGATCGACAGGAACGGGTTCCAGGCAAACCTCGCGACGGAGGATCTCAACCCCCTGGAGCCGCTGGAGCGGAAGTTCGAGGCGTTCGGATGGTCCGTCACGCGCGCGGACGGGCATGACTTCGCCGCGCTGGAGCGGGCATTCGCAGTGCCGGCCCGGGCAGGTGCCCCCCGCGCAATCATCGCCGATACCGTGCGGGGGAAGGGCCTCCCCTCCATCGAAGCCCGCGCGGACAGGTGGTTCGTCAATTTCTCGCACGAGGAAGTCGCCATGCTCCTGGACGAGCTGCACGGGGAGCGGAAGGCCGCGCTCGTCTCCGAAACGCTCATGGTGAGGTGACGCATGGCCGCTCGGACATACGAAGACGTCCTGGGCGCCGCGGCGCAGGCCGATGAGCGCGTCGTGGTGATGACGGCGGAAAACCGCGTCGCTGTCCGCAGCCTCCCCCGCACGCTGGGCCCGCGGTTCATCGACGTCGGCATCGCCGAGCAGACGATGGTGGGAGCGGCCGCCGGGCTCGCGCTGCGCGGGCGGAGGCCCGTCGTCCACGCGCTGGCGACGTTCCTGACCATGCGGGCGTTCGAGTTCATCCGCACCGACGTCGGCATTGCAGGCCTCCCGGTGAAGCTCGTGGGGGGCGTCCCCGGTTTTCTCTCCGACGGCAACGGCCCGACGCACCAGGCGCTGGAAGACGTCGCGCTCATGCGCGGCATCCCCGGGATGCAGGTGTTCTCCCCCGCCGACGGGGAGGACCTCGTGGCGGGGCTCCCGTCCATCCTCGCCTCCGACGCCCCGTGCTACATCCGCTACAACGCGCTTCCCGCGGCAGCGCCCCATGCGCCGTTCGCCCCGGGGCGGGCGGAGACGATCGCTCCCGGCGCCGACGTCGCGGTGTTCGTGCACGGGTTTCTCCTGCGCGAGGTGATGCGCGCGCTCCCCATCCTCGCCTCGGAGGGGATCGCGGCGCGGGTCCTCAACATGCGGATGCTGGCCCCGGTCGATGAGGAGGCAATCTGCAGGGCGGCGGATGAGACATCGCTCCTGGTCACCGTGGAAGACCATTTCCAGACCGGGGGGCTCGCGACGATCGTCGCCGAAGTCCTGCAGAAGGCCGGGAAGACCGCGCGCCTCCTGCCGATCGCGCTCGAGGGGCGGTGGTTCACCCCCGGGCTCCTCGACGACGTCCTCGCGCACGAGGGCTTCACGGGACCGCAGATCGCCCGCCGGATTTCGACAATGTTCCGTCACACCAACTGAGCGGAGTATGCCCAACACCGTACGCTCCAACCCGACCTATCCCGTCATCGCGGCGTCCGACGCGCTCTACGAGCGCGCGCGCACGCTCATCCCGGCGGGGACGCAAACGCTCGCCAAGGGGCCCGGCCAGTACGTGCGGGGCGTCGCGCCGAAATACCTGAAGCGCGGCAAGGGCTCGCACGTCTGGGACGTGGACGGGAACGAGTTCATCGACTACCAGATGGGGATCGGTCCGATCTCGCTCGGCTACTGCTACGACGTCGTGGACCGGGCGATCGCAGAGCAGCTCAAGGACGGCATCACGTTCTCGATGATGCACCCGCTCGAGGTGGAGGTGGCCGAGCTGATACGCGCCACCGTCCCGCAGGCCGAGATGGTCCGCTACAGCAAGACGGGGTGCGACGTGACGAGCGCCGCGGTGCGCGTGGCGCGCGCGTTTACGAAGAGGGAAAAGGTCCTCTGCTGCGGCTACCACGGCTGGCACGACTGGTACATCGCGGTGACCGACAGGAACGCGGGGATCCCGCAGGCGGTGCAGGACCGCACGTACACGTTCAATTACAACGACATCAATTCGGTCATCGATTCCGTGGACGGCGAGACCGCCTGCGTGATCCTCGAGCCGGTGGTCTTCGAGCCGCCGAAGGACGATTTCCTCCAGAAACTCAGGGAGATCTGCACGGCCCGCGGGGCGCTCCTGATCTTTGACGAGATGTGGACCGGGTTCCGGCTCGCCGCCGGCGGCGCGCAGGAGTACTTCGGCGTCGACGCCGACCTGGCGACGTACTCCAAGGCGATCGCCAACGGGATGCCGATCGGCGTCGTCGCGGGGCGCGCCGACGTGATGCGCCTCTTCGACAGCGACGTCTTCTTTTTCACCACGTTCGGCGGCGAGGCGCTCTCGCTGGCGGCTGCGAAGGCCACGATCGGCGAAATCCGGGCGAAGAACGTCCCTGCGGCGCTGCACGGGCGGGGAAAAAAGCTCCGGGAAGGCTACAACCGGATCGCGTCGTCGCTGGGCATGGAGTACACCCGCTGCGCGGGGATGGACTGCCGCACGCTCGTCTCGTTCGGCGCAGCCGCAGGGAACGCGCTCGAGGTGAAATCGCTCCTGCAGCAGGAGCTGTTCAAGCGGGGCATCCTCTGGGGGGGGTCGCACAACATGAGCTTCTCGCACACGGACGCGGACGTCGAGTACACGCTCGACGCGTACCGCGAGGCTCTACCCGTAGTCGCCGAGGCCGTCGCCGCCGGCGCGGTGGGGCGCTATCTCAGGGGGAAGCCCGTCGACCCCGTGTTCCGCAGGACGGGGAATTTCAACACGAAGCCCGCCGTCCACGCGGGCAGCCGGTGACCATGGCGGGAACGCTCAACGGCAAAACCGCGATCGTGACCGGGGCGCTCGGCCTGCTCGGGAAGGAGCACTGCGCCGCGCTCGCCGAAGCCGGCGCGCGCGTGGTCGCCGCGGACCTGGACGGGAACGCGTGCGCGGCGTTCGCCACCTCTCTCGCGTCGTGCCACGGCACCGAGGCCATGGGTCTCGCCCTGGACGTCACCTCCGAGCGCTCGGTGGCGGAAGGGCGCGACGCCGTGCTCCGCCGGTTCGGCTCCATCGACGTCCTGGTGAACAACGCCGCGATCAACGACAAGTTCGAGCACCCCGCCGCCGCGGCGGAGGAATCGCGCTTCGAGGCGTACCCGCTCGAGCTCTGGAAGACGATGTTCGACGTGAACGTCAACGGGACGTTTCTCTGCTCGCGGGCGTTCGGGGCGGTGATGGCGGAGCGGGGCGGCGGGTCGATCATCAACATCGCCTCCACGTACGGGATCGTGGGACCCGACCAGTCGCTCTACCGGAAACCCGACGGGTCGCAGAGCTTCTACAAGACCGCCGCGTACCCCGCGACGAAGGGAGCGGTGATCGCGTTCACGCGCTTCCTGGCCGCGTACTGGGGGAGGAACGGAGTCCGCGTCAACGCGCTCTCCCCGGGGGGCGTGGAGAACGCGCAGGACGGGCATTTCGTCGCCCGGTACGCCGCGCGGACGCCCCTGGGGCGGATGGCCGCCCCGGGCGACTACCGCGGGGCGATCGTTTTCCTTGCCGGAGACGCCTCCGCCTACATGACAGGGGCAAACCTCGTCGTGGACGGGGGGTGGACGGCATGGTGAAACGGGCCGCCCCCTCCGCCGGCGCCCGTCGCCTCACGCGGAAAGAGCTCCGTGAACGGGCCGGCGCTGTGCGGCTCGTCCTCACGGACAACGACGGGGTGCTGACCGATGCCGGGGTCTACTACGGGCCGGCGGGCGAGGTGTTCAAGCGCTTCTCGATACGAGACGGGATGGCGGTGAGGCTTCTGCGCGCCGCGGGGATAGAGACCGCGATCATCACCGGGGAGACATCCCCGTCGATCCGGCGCCGCGCGGAGAAGCTGAAGATGCGCTTCCTCTACCTGGGAATCGAAGACAAGCTCATGCAGCTCAAGAACATACTGGCCAGCACGAAGCTCTCGGCGAACGAGATCGCCTACATCGGCGACGACGTGAACGATCTCGGGATCATCGAGGCCGTCCGGGCGTCAGGTCTCACCGGTGCGCCGGCGGACGCCATGCCGCGCGTCGCCAGGGCGGTCCACTACCACTGCGCGACCGCCGGCGGCAGGGGGGCGTTCCGGGAATTCGCGGACTGGCTCATCGCCCTCCGGGGAGAGCTTCCCGCCGGAGGGGGACAGCACAATCCACTCGGTTCAACATCCTCGCGGGGACAGTCATGAACAGCGCGAACGTCAGGATCGGCAACCGGTCGGTGGGAGACGGTCAGCCCGTGTTCGTCATCGCCGAGATCGGCATCAACCACAACGGGTCGCTGGCGGTCGCCCGGAAGCTCATCGACGGCGCGGTGCTCGCCGGGTGCGACGCCGTGAAGTTCCAGAAACGGACGCCGGAGCTCTGCGTGCCGCGCGACCAGTGGGACGTGGAGCGGGACACCCCCTGGGGGCGGATGAAGTACATCGACTACCGCCACCGGGTGGAATTCGGCGAGAAGGAGTACGGCGAGATCGACCGCTACTGCCGCGAACGGGGCATACTCTGGTTCGCCTCGTGCTGGGACGAGGAAGCGGTGGAATTCATGGAGCGGTTCGATCCCCCCTGCTACAAGGCGGCCTCCGCGTCGCTCACGGACACGGAGCTGCTCCTGAAGAAGCGGGCGACCGGGCGTCCCCTGATCATCTCCACGGGAATGTCCACGCGCGAGGAGATCGAGCACGCCATCGCCGCCGTGGGGACGACGAACCTCCTCGTCGCCCACTCGACGTCGACGTATCCGTGTCCCCCGGAGGAGCTGAACCTGCGCGTGATCCAGACGCTCCGCGCGGTCTACCCGATGTGCCCGATCGGGTATTCAGGCCACGAGGTCGGGCTCTCCCCGACGTGGGCCGCGGTGTCGCTCGGCGCGACGTTCGTCGAGCGCCACATCACGGTCGACCGGGCCATGTGGGGAAGCGACCAGGCCGCCTCCGTGGAGATCAGCGGGTTCATGAGGCTCGTGGCAAACATCCGTGACATCGAAAAGGCGATGGGCGACGGCGTGAAGCGCGTCTACGCGGCGGAAATGGGGCAGCGCACGAAGCTCCGCCGTGTACGCACCGCGGAGAAACCCGTGACACTGCAGGCGGTCTCCCCAAATGGGCATTGAGCTCGTTTCACCGCTGGTGATATCGGCGGCGGCCCTCCTGTTCGTGGGGCTGGAGAGGATCTTTCCCTATGACAGGGGGCAGCGCGTGTTCAGGGACGGCTTCTGGACCGACCTCGTCTGGTACACGTTTATCCAGAGCTACGTCCTGGCGCTGGTGATCCGGGAGATCATTCGGGCCGTGGACCGGTGGACCGCCCTCTCGGACCTCCGAATCGTGAGCGACTGGCCGCTGGCGGCGCAGCTCGCCCTCTTCCTGGTTACGCACGACCTCTACATCTACCTCTTCCACAGGCTCCAGCACCGTTCGCCACTCCTCTGGCGGATCCATGAAGCGCACCACTCGGTACGCGACGTCGACTGGCTGGCCGGGTCGCGCTCACACGCGCTGGAGATACTCATCAACCAGACGATTGAATTCCTCCCGATGGCGCTCCTGGGCGCTTCCCCGGAGCTTCCCCTCATCAAGGGGATGATCGACGCCGTGTGGGGGATGTTCATCCATTCCAACCTCGACGTCCGGCTCGGACGCCTCGGCGTGATCATCAACGGGCCGGAGCTCCACCGGTGGCACCACGCCAGGGAGATCAGGGAAGGGGGAATCAACTTCGGGACGAAATTCGCGGTGTGGGACTACCTGTTCAAAACAGTGGTCCGCCCCGGCGCCCGCCCTTCCGGCTACGGCCTCACCACCCCCTTCCCGGGCGGGTACTTCAGGCAGTCGGCATACGCATTCAGGCCGTTTGCACCCCCGGCACGGACCGCCGGGGCGGCCGACGCCGCGGAGCCCCTCGCGTGACGCTCCTTCTCTTCATGCTGGTGCTGACCGGCGGCGTGACGCCGGCACCGGGCGCATATGCCGGCGACGAGGAATTCGCGCGGCTCCGGTACGACGTTGCCGGAACGCAATACGACTCGGCGTGCGCGACCGGCCCCGATTCGGCGCAGTACCTCTGGCGCCTGGCGCGGCTTCACGTGTGCATGGGGGACATGGCACCCGGGGAGGGGAAGGAACGGGAATACCGGCTCGCCGTCGCGTACGCCGAGCGCTGCGTCAGGGCCGATTCAACGATTGCCGCCGGGCATACGTGGAAGGCCGCCGCGCTGGGAAATATCGCGATGTTCGAGGGAAGCAAGGGAAAGGTGCGGCTCTGCACGGAAATCAGGAACGAGCTGATGCGGGCGCTCTCGCTCGACACGCTCGACGACGTCGCCTATTCGATCATGGGCTCGTTCTACCTCGCCCTCGGGAAGGTAAGCTGGATCGAGCGACAGCTCGCCGCGGTCTTCCTCGGGTCGCTCCCCGAAGGGGGATTCCCGGAAGCCGAAGCCGCGCTCCACAGGGCCATTGCGATCGCTCCCGGCGTGGTCCGACACTGGTACGAGCTTGCAATGGTCTACCGGGAGGAGGGGAAAACGGCGGAGGCGGTGGAGGCATTCACGGCGGCCACACGGCTCCCCTCGCTCGTGGCGAGCGACGACAGGACAAAGGCGCGGGCGCAGCGCTGGATCGAGAGCCTCAAGGAAGAGTAATCACACACACAGGAGCGCAACGGATGGACCGCTGGGAATTCTGCTACGTCGATACGCTGCGTCACGAAGTGACCCGTTTTTCCGCGGAAGGCGCGGAAACACGCAAGATCAAGAAGGACAAGTCCCGCGAAGAGGATTCGAAGGACGACGCGACGGGAAGGTTCATCGCGGAGCTCGGGCTGCAGGGATGGGATATCGCGTTCGGGACGTCGGACATCCGGCCGGTGCTCTTCTTCAGAAGGCGGGCGGGCGACTCATCCGGGGAATGACGTTCAGGCCGCCTGGAGCTCGGGGAGAGGTCCTTCGGCCGGCGAGACCGGGAGCTCGTCCGGGATCGTGATGGTCCGGCTCTCGATGCCTTCGGGGGTAACGCTGAGCAGGTTAAATGCGATGTCGCCGAGAGGCCCGAGGAGCGACCCCCCGCCGTTGATAAACCGGAGCCCCTTCCGCTCGTACTCCGTGTTCACGTGGACGTGGCCGTGGAGGACGACCGCCACGCCGTGCCCGCGGAAAAGATCGAACAGCCTCCGCTTGCCGTAGAGCTTCATCGTCTGCCGCTCGATGGCCCCCCACACGCTGTTCAGCGCCCCTTCCCCGTCGCCCGAGAGCTTGTTGAAGTGATGGTGGATAAGGACGATCTTCGTCTTGTCCCTGAGCTGCGGCACGTCGAGGAGGTGAGCCAGCCTCCTGAACTGACCGTCGCCGACCTCCCCGTTTGAGCCGACCGGGTTCTTCACCCCGGAGTGGCGCGCCACGGAATTCACCCCGAAGAGGACGACGTCGCCGAGCACCTTGGCGTAGGGGAACGCCTTCCCGTGCGCGCCGAACATGCAACGGTCAAACGCTTCCTTGAACGCCGAGCGGAATCCCTCCACCTGCCTGTCGACATCGGTGTGCCGCACGCGGTGCGGGAACGTCAGGATATCCTCCGCCCTGTGGACCCCGCCGAAGACGTCGTGGTTGCCGATCACCACCGAGAGCTTCGACGAATCGAGCAGTCCGGCGTTCCTGAAGAGCCGCCTGGCGATCTCGAATTCCCTCCCGTCGGCGTCCGCCGCGATGTCGCCGGTGACCACGACGTGGTCGACCCGCCTCCGGGCGATCTCATCCAGCAGCCGCCGCGCCCTGCGGAGGTTCGAGCGCTTGTGCTCGGCGCTCAGGTGAAGATCGGCGATATGGGCGATCCTGAAAGGCTCCATCACGCGGCCCTCCGCATTCTGCCCGCGGATGCCAGGTCGACGTAACCGGCGAAGAGACGATCGAAGATGTGCTCCCACGTCTGCGCCGATGCGAATTCAAGCGCCGCGCGCCCCATGGCCGCCCTTTCCGCGGGCCGGTCGAGCAGGTATGAGATCTTTGCCGCGAGATCCCCCCCGTCCCGCGGCTCGGCAAGAAGGCCGGTCGCCCCGGACCGGACGAACCCGGAGGCCCCTCCCTCCCGTGCGCACACGGGGGGAATGCCGGAGGCCATCGCTTCGAGCGTCACGTTGCCAAACGTCTCCGTCGTTGAAGGGAAGACAAAGACGTCGCTCGACGCGTATGCCGCGGCGAGCGCCTCGGCCCCGAGCTGGCCCAGGAACACGGCGCCGGGCATCATCGCCTGGAGCTCCGCGCGGACGGGTCCGTCCCCCGCGAGCACGAAGACCGCATCGTCGCGTTTCGCGGTGATAATCCTGTATGACTCGGCGAGCGTCCTCAAGTCCTTCTCCCACACGAGCCGGCCGGCAAAAAGGAGGACGGTCTTCCCCTGGAAGCCGTGGGACCGGCGCCACTCCTCCGATCGGTAGACAGGGTTGAACATCCCCGTGTCGACGCCGTGCGGGAGGAACTCCGTCGTCGTGAACCCGTGGCCGCGCAGCTCTTTCCTGATCGGTTCGGAGGGGACGTACACCCGCTCGCAGTCGTTGTAGAGGTTCCTCAGGTATGTCCAGCTGAACGCCTCGAGCGCCTTGATCTTGTAGTATTTCGCGTAGCTCGGGAAATGTGTGTGGTACGTCGCGACGACCGGTATGCCGGCACGGCGGCCGTAGCGGACCGCCGCCCGCCCCAGGGGACAGGGACTGTTGATGTGAATGACGTCGGGGGCGAACGCCCCGAGCCGGGCTTCGAAATACTTCTGACCCGGGACTGCAAAACGATAGTCCGGGTAGAGCGGGAACTTCACCGATGGAACCCTGTGCATCGGGACGGGCTGGAGCGAGGCAGCCGGGATGATCGGCGAGAAGAACTCGCTTTCGATCCCCGTCTCCCTGAGAGCGTCGATCAGCCTGTAGAGAACGCGCGTGACCCCGTCGTGCCCCGGCCTCATCGTGCCGGCGAAATACGCGACGCGAAGCCGCCGGCGCCCGGAGCGCTCGTCGATCGTCTGGGCAATTGTCTCGTTCACGCATTTCCCTTCTGCGACGTGCGATCCCCCGTGAGAAACTCCGCGACGAAGAGCACAACACAGAGCGTGAAATAGAATGCGGCTTTCATGTTCCACCTCACCTTTAACGGCCGCAAGATACCCACCATATTTTACGTGAGTGTTACGCCAATGTTATGAATGCGTTAAATGCCGCGAAATCGTTGACGTTCGACGGTGAAATCCTGATATTGGCGCGCACAAGTGAACAACAAATGCCCGGACAGAGCCTCTTCTCCCGAATCTTCGATCTTCTCCTCCCCCGCCTCGCCGCCGGCCTGAAGGTGCCCGGCGAAGCGCTCCGGATGTTCCGTCACGCGAACGCGCTCAGCGGCCTGGACCGGAGCACGCTCCCGACCGAGCTGATCCCCCTCAACACGATGCAGCTCTCGCGGGGGCTTCTCAACTTCACGGTCCTGCAGAGCCTGGACGGCTGGGTCTTCCCCTGGTGGGCTGAGCGTCAATACGATCCCGAAGACCCGGGGTTCGTCCCCCGCTCCCACCTCGGGCTTTCCATCAACGTCTCGCGGAGGAACTGGACCGCCGTCGGCTCGCCTTCGTTTCCCGATGAACCCGTCGTCGACCCGCGGGGCGCGGTCATGCCCTTCAGGAACCGCTGGACTATCGAACCCTGGCTCAGGTCCGACGGCATCGTCTTCTTCCCCTCGCGCGCCGGTTCTGTTCGCCAGTTCCCACACGGGGAGCTGCCGATCGTCAGGACGGTCTTCGACTGCGGCTCACTCGCAATGGAAGAGACGGTGTACGTGACGGGCTCGACGCTTGCGATCGAGGTGAGCGTCGTGAACAACGGCCAGGCGCATGCGACATGCGAGATTGCATTCGCGGTCCGCCCGTTCAATCCTGAAGGGGCATGTCTTCTCGGCAC
>DATJAS010000056.1:0-22185 GCA_035516035.1 Bacteroidota bacterium
CTATCGTGTATTGAATCTTTTCCCCTCGCGCCGTACATTAGGTAACTGCTCCGTTCTTGCACCGTAGTCACATTCCCGACCCACTCGACACGCACGCATGGACATTCAGGGGAAGACCGTCCTGGTCATCGGCGGCTGGGGCCTCGTCGGATCGGCGATCTGCCGCCGGTTCATGGACGAGCGCCCGAAACGGATGGTCGTCACGTCGCTCACGCGGCGGGAGGCCGAGGACGCCGTGGCCCGCCTCCGCGCGGATTACCCGGAGGCGGGGCCGAAGTTCTTCATCCCCTGGTGGGGGAACATCTTCGTCCGGCACCAGCTCAAGGACATGCCCCGGGAGGCCATCCTGGCGAGCGCCCGGTACCGCGCGATGGTCATCGAGGACATCGTCGGCGAGCTCTCGGGTCCCGCCCTGCGGCGCTCGAGCCTCCACCGCCTGATGCAGCAGTACCGGCCTGACGTGGTCGTGGATTGCGTCAATTCGGCGACGGGGATCGCCTACCAGGACATCTTCCAGGTCTCGCTGCAGCTCCTCCGGGACGTCCGCCGTGCGCGCTCCTCGCGGAAGCCCCCGCCCGGAGAGCTCCTCGACGGCATCGAGCGTCTCCTCTGCACGCTCTACGTCCCGCAGCTGATCCGCCACGTCCAGATCATGTACCGTTCGATGCAGGAAGCGGGGACGGGCATCTACGTGAAGATCGGCACGAGCGGCACCGGGGGGATGGGGCTGAACATCCCCTACACGCACAGCGAGGAGCGGCCGTCGCGCGTGCTCCTGTCGAAATCGGCGGTCGCCGGCGCGCACACGCTCCTCCTCTTCCTCATGGGGAGGACGCCCGACGCCCCCATCACGAAGGAAATCAAGCCGACCGCCGCCATCGCCTGGAAGAACATCGCCTACGGCGAGATCACGCGCCGCGGGCGTCCGATCGAACTGGTGGACTGTCCCCCTTCGGCGGCGGTGCGGCTCGGCACTTCGCTGCACCTGGCAATGCCCGAAGCCGGAACGCCGACGGGGCAGACGCTGAAGAGCGTCTTTATCGACACGGGGGAGAACGGCCTTTTCTCGCGGGGCGAATTCGAGGCGATCTCCACTCCCGGGCAGATGGAATTCGTGACCCCGGAGGAAATCGCGGAGAGCACCATCTTCGAGATACGGGCCGGGAACACCGGGCACGACATCATCAACGCGCTCGACAACGCGACGCTCGCGCCGACCTACCGCGCGGGATTCATGTTCAACGGCGCCATGGACGGCCTGCGCAAGCTCGAGCGCGAACACGGGGTCGACAGCGTTGCGTTCGAGATGCTGGGTCCGCCGCGCCTCTCCAAGCTCCTGTACGAATCGTATCTCCTGAAGCTCTGCTACGGCGACATCCGCAGCGTCGCCCGCTCGGACGCCCGGACGATGAGCCGCAGGCTCACCGACCTGGTCGCCATCGACGCGCAGCTCCGTTCCCAGATCATCTCCATCGGCATCCCCATACTGATGCCCGACGGGAAATCGATGCTCCGCGGGGCGGCCATCAAGATCCCTCCCCGCAGGGGGGAAGACGCGCTGCCGGTGACGCCGAGGGCGATCGACGGCTGGGCGCACGACGGATGGGTGGACCTGCGGGAGAAGAACATGACTGTCTGGCTCAGGAGGATGAACGACATCTGCCGCATGGTGGACGCGCTCCCCGCGGAGGAGACGAGTTCACGCACGATGCACAACCGCGACTACTGGAACAACCTCGCAGAGATCGATCCGGGCAAGATCTGCGGATGGATCTTCACCTACGAGGAAAAAGGAAAACGAATGAAGGCCTAACTCCATGAAACGCATCGGCATACTCACCGGCGGCGGCGACGTCCCCGGGCTCAATCCCTGCATCAAAGCGGTCGTCTTCCGCGCCATCGACGCGGGCTACGAAGTCCTCGGCGTCCGCCGGGGATGGGGAGGGCTGCTCAACTACAACCCGGCCGACAAGCAGGGGTCCTCCCAGTGGGTCATCCCCCTCACGAAGACCAACACGCGGACGATCGACCGCTCCGGCGGGACGTTTCTCCACACCTCGCGGACGAACCCCGGGAAAGTCAAAGCCTCGGAGACGCCCGCGTTCCTGGTGGACCCGAAGCACCCCACCGGCGACGCGAGGCTGGATTTCACCCCCCACGTGCTGCGGGTGCTGGCGGACCTCGGGATCGACGCCATGATCACGATCGGCGGCGACGACACGCTGAGCTATTCGGTGCGCCTCCATTCCGAGGGGTTCCCGGTCGTGGCCATACCCAAGACGATGGACAACGACGTCTTCGGGACCGACTACTGCATCGGCTTCTCCACGGCCGTCACGCGGAGCGTCGACTTCATCACCAACCTCAGGACGCCCACCGGCTCGCACGAGCGGATCGCGATCGTCGAGCTCTTCGGGAGGAACTCGGGCGAGACCTCCCTCATCTCGGCGTACCTTGCGGGGGTCGACCGGGCCATCATCTCGGAGGTGCATTTCGACCCGGAGCGGCTGGCAAAATTCCTCACGGAAGACAAGAAGAACAACCCGAGCAACTACGCGATCATGACGATCTCGGAAGGCGCGCAGCTGACGGGAGGGAAGATCGTCGAGTACGGGCAGGCGGACGCCTACGGGCACAAGAAGCTGGGGGGCATCGGCGCGATCACCGGCGACGCGATCCAGAAGCTGACCGGCTCGCACGTGATCTACCAGCAGGTGGCCTACCTGATGCGGAGCGGGGAACCGGACGCGCTCGACCGGATGGTGGCGATCAGCTACGCGAGCCTGGCTACCGACCTTGTGCTCAGGGGAGAATTCGGCAAGATGGTCGCGCTCCGCGAGGGGAAGTACACGGTCAACCCCATCGAGCAGATCTCGCAGGGGAAAAAGACCGTGGACGTCGACGAGTTGTACGACAGCGAGAACTACCGGCCAAAGGTGACGCACATCCTCGGCAAGCCGATGTTCCTGTACTGACGGCGCAGCCGTCAGTCCGGTATTTTGAACTCCGGGTCCTCCGGCCGGATCGCGTCGTGCATCCGGCGCAGGGCCCGGAAGGCGTCCTGGCTCCCCCGCATCGAAGCCGCCCTGTAGTAAAAGGCGGCTTCGGCGTCTTTGCGGGGAAGGCCGGTCCCCGTCTCGTAGCAGTAGCCGAGGCCGACCTCGGCGAGGACCGATCCCTCCTCGGAAGCCTTCTCCAGGATCCCGACCGCCTCCCGCCTCCCCGACGTGTCGGCCGGGGCGCGCAGCGTGGTCAGGGCAATCCTCACCATCGCGTCCTTGCTCCCCAGCGACGCGGCGTGCGTCCAGAGCTCCATCGCCTGCTCGACGTTCCGGGGCACCCACCTCCCCGCGTAGTACGCGAGCCCTTCCTCGACGATGGCGGGCGTGTAGCCACGCTCGCCCGATTTCTCCAGGAGACGGAACGCCTCGTCGCCGCTCAGGTACACCTGCGCCTGCGCCAGCGCACCGTCGAAGCCGAGCGCGGAGAGCCCCGCCCAGGCAAATTCCGCCACCGGGTCCCCTTTTCCCGCCTCGGCCTTGATGTGGGGAAGCGTGTTCTTCTCCTCCAGGAGCTTCATGAGCAGCTCCGGAGCGCGGGGCGAATCGAGCCTGATCGCCCGGACGTACAGGGCGCACGCCTTCACGGGGTCGCGCGTGACGCCGATCCCCCGTTCGTACGACCTCGCAAGCACCGTGAGCGCTTCCGGGCTCCCGGCGTCTCCCGCTCTCAGGAGCGCTGCAACAGTCGTGGAGTCAGCCGGCGCTTCTGAATCCAGGAGCTTCGAGACCCCCAGGGCTTTGCGCAGCGAGGGGGAAGCGTTCTGGATCGCCTCCCGCAGGAGGAGGCTGTCGCCGGAGACCGGCTCCTCGCTCTGCGGGAAGTCCAGGAAGACAAGACCGGTATTCGGCGCCCTGGGCTGCGCCTGTTTCGCGCTGTCGGCGTGCCCCGGACCTATGCCTTCCCGCTCCAGCCGCGCCAGGGCCTCCTTCGCCGGGGCGTATCCCGCGTCGGCAGACTTCCTGACCCAGGCGTACGCGGAATCGTAGTTCCGCGGCACGACGAGGTCCTCGGTCATGAACTGGGCCATCGCGTACTCCGCTTCCGGCATTTTCTTCAGCGCGGTCGCGCGGAAGAGGCGGTACGCCTCGAACGGGTCCCAGGGCACGCCCCAGCCGTTGTAGCACATGATCGCATAGTTGAACATGGCGGGGGTGTAGCCGGCATCCGACGCCCTCCGCATCCAGTAGGCCGCCCGGACGGTGTCCGCCGCGGCCCCCCGCCCCAGCAGGTAGCGGATCGAGAGCTCGTGCTGCGCCAGCACGTCGCCGGCGTTCGCCTTCCGGGTGACGATGAACGTCTGCCACATCTGGTACAGCGCGTCGGATGACTCGACGAGCGGAGGAGGGGGAGGGGGATGGTACTTCTTGAACACCGGGCTGTCATTCTTTTCCTGCGCCCTCAGGGGGCCGGCGGCGGGCGCCGCCGCACAGAGCAGGAGGAGCGCCGCGAGGACCGCGGCGCGCACCGTCAGGAGCGGGCTCATTCGTACCTGAGCGCTTCGATCGGGTCGAGGTGCGCCGCCTTCCATGCCGGGTAGACGCCGAACACGAAGCCGACCAGGGAACAGGTGACGAGGCCGATCACCACCCAGTCCCACGGAATCACCGCCGGGGAATTGGTCAGGACGCTGACCACGTTCCCCCCGGCGATGCCGAGCAGCACGCCGACCGCGCCGCCGATCTCGCAGAGGATGACCGCCTCGATCATGAACTGGGAAAGGATGTCGGAGCGCTGGGCGCCGACCGATTTCCGGATCCCGATCTCCCGCGTCCGTTCCGTCACGGACACGAGCATGATGTTCATGATGCCGATCCCCGCGGCCAGGAGCGCGATGCAGCTCACCACCAGGACACCCATCCGGAGGTACACGGTAAAATCGTTAAACTGCTTGATCAGCGAGTCGTTCGAGAAGAAGGAGAAATCGTCGTCCGTCCCGGGCGTCACTTTGCGCGCGGTCCGCAGAATGCCCCGGACCTGCTCGATCGCGTCGTCCATCACGTCCTGGTTCAGTGCCTTGACCATGATGTGCAGGCTCTGGTTCGTCCGGCCGAACTTCTCGAAGTACGTCGGGAGGGGGATCACGACGAAGTTGTCCTGGTTGCCCCCGAGCGACGACCCCTTTTTCGCGTACACGCCGACAACCTGGAATATCCCCTCGTCGGTCCTGATCGTCTGTCCCACGGGATCGATGTAGGGAGGGAAGAGCTTTTCCACCACGGCCGAACCGAGCACCATCACCGGCCGCGACAGGTCGAGATCCTGCTGGACGAGCCCCCGGCCGGACGCCACGGTCCAGTCGTTGGTCACCTGCCCCTCAAGCATCTCCCCGTACATCGTGATGTTCGGATTGGTCTTTTTCCCCTCCCAGAACAGCATCTTCCCCTGCGTGGAACCCTCGATCCCCACGGCGTCGGCCAGCGTGGCCCTGTCACGAACCTGCACCGCCTGTTCGAACGTGATGTTTTTCCGGTTCCACATCTTCCGCCGCTGTTCCGGCGTGGTGTTGAAATCCATGCTGAACTTCTGGACCTGGAACGTGTTCGCGCCGAGCTGCGTCATCCCCTGCTCGATGCTGTTGCGCAGGACGCTCAGCGCCGTCATCACGGAAATGATGGAAAATATGCCCACGACGATGCCCAGCATCGTCAGGACAGACCGGAGCTTGCTCGAGCGGATGGCCGCCATCGCCATCAGGGCGCTCTCGCGGAACTTGGCAACACTCAGCACGTGCGACTGCATGGACCTGCCGGATGAAACGGGGTGGTGATACGCAAAGATAGCACATTGGGGAGGGAATTTCAATGGAGATGAATTCTGAATTCTGAGTTCTGAACTCTGAATTCAGAATTCGAGGCGCTACTCGAAACGTAGCGCCTCGATTGGATCAAGGTTTGAGGCCTTCCAGGCCGGATAGACGCCGAAGAGGATGCCGACCAGCGAGCAGACGAGAAGACCGATGCCCACCCAGCCCCACGGGATCAGCGCGGGGACGCCGAGGAGCAGGCCCACGACGTTGCCGCCGAGGATGCCGAGGACGATGCCGATCGCGCCGCCGATCTCGCACAGGATGATGGCCTCGATCATGAACTGCGCGAGGACGTCGGTCCTCTGCGCGCCGATCGATTTCCTGATGCCGATCTCCTTCGTGCGTTCAGTGACGGAAATGAGCATGATGTTCATGATCCCGACTCCCGCCGCCAGGAGGGAAATCGAGCTGACGACGAGAACGCCGAGCCGCAGGTAGATCGTCAGGTCGTTGAACTGCTTGATGAGGGAGTCGTTCGAGAACCACGCGAAATCGTCCTCCGCACCGGGAGAGACGTGGCGCGCTGCGCGGAGGATCATGCGCGATTGTTCGACCGCGTCGTCAACCACGTCCTTGTTGAGGGCCTTGACCATGATGTGGAGATCGCGGTCCTCTTTCCCGTACTTCGCGAAAAACGTCGTGATGGGGATGCAGACGAAATTGTCCTCGTTCCCCCCGAGGATGCCCCCTTTTTTCTGGAACACGCCGATCACCTGGTAGACCCCACCGTCGAAGCGGATCGTCTCCCCGACCGGGTTCACGTACGGGGGACAGAGCTTGTCGGCGACGGGCCTGCCCAGGATGGCGACCGGCCGGGTCTCGTCCATCTCCGCGTCCGAAAAGCTGCGCCCCGATTCGATGGTCCAGTCATTCGTGACGATCCCCTCGGGGTTCTCGCCGCAGATGGCGACGTTCGGGTTCGTCTTCGCCAGCTCGCCGAACACGACGCGCCCCCCCTGCCAGGCCTCGATCCCGACCTCTTCGGCAAGCGACTCCCGCTGTTTCACCTGCAGCGCCTGCTCGTACGTGATCTCTTTCCTGTTCCGGAATTGCCCCCTGTTGGGCCCGCCGAACGTCTGCGGGAACCTCTGGATCTGGAACGTATTGGCCCCCAGCTCCGTGATGCCCTCCTCGATGCTCCGCTGCAGCACGCCGAGGGCGGTCATCACGGAGATAATCGAGAAGATGCCCACCACGATGCCCAGGATCGTGAGGATGGAGCGGAGCTTGCTTGCGCGGATGGCGGCGAGGGCCATCAAAAGGCTCTCACGGGCAGTGGAGAATGTGAGGATGTTCTTCAATGCTGAATGCTGAGCTCTGAATTCTGAATGCTGAATACTATTCGAAGCGGAGCGCCTCGATGGGATCCAGGTTTGACGCCTTCCAGGCGGGATAGACGCCGAAGACGAGACCGACGACCGAGCAGACGAAGATCCCGATACCCACCCAGTCCCACGGGATGACGGCGGGCACGCTCATGAGAATGCCGACGACGTTCCCCCCGATGACGCCGAGCACGATGCCGATCCCACCGCCAAGCTCGCAGAGGATGACCGCCTCGATCATGAACTGCGTCAGGATGTCGCTCCGCTGGGCGCCGACGGACTTGCGCACGCCGATCTCCCTGGTGCGCTCGGTGACCGAGACCAGCATGATGTTCATGATGCCGACGCCGGCCGCCAGCAGCGCGATCGAGCTGACCAGCAGCACCCCCATCCGCAGGTAGAGCGTCAGGTCGTTGAACTGGTTGATGAGCGAATCGTTGGAGAACCAGTCAAAATCGTCCTCCGCCCCGGGGGGGACGTGGCGCGCCGCGCGCAGGATCATGCGGGACTGCTCCACGGCGTCCTCCACCACGTCGCGGCTTCTCGCCTTGACCATGATGTGGATGTCGCGGTCCTCCCTGCCGTAGCGGGAGAAGAACGTCGTGATGGGCGTGCAGACGAAGTTGTCCTGGTTTCCCCCGAGCGACCCCCCCTTTTTCTGGAAGACCCCGATGATCGTGTAGATCGCGCCGTCCACGCGGATGGTCTGCCCGACGGGGTCGATGTACGGGGGGAAGAGCTTCTCGGCCACCGGCTTACCGAGCACGGCCACCATCCTGGTCTCGTCCATGTCGGCGTCGGAGAAGCTCCGCCCGCTCTCGATCACCCAGTCGTTGGTCACCACGCCTTCCGGGTTCTCCCCGCAGACCATGACGTTCGGGTTGGTGCGGAGTCCCTGCCAGAAGACCACGCGGTCGAACTGCCAGCCCTCGATCCCGACCTCCTCGGCCAGCGTCATCTTCTCCTTGACCGCCAGGGCCTGCTCGTACGTGATGTCCTTCCTGTTGCGGAACCTCCCCCGGCCGTTGTCTCCGAAGCCGGAGGGGAATTTCTGGATCTGGAACGTATTGGCCCCAAGCTGCGTGATCCCCTCTTCGATGCTGTTGCGGAGCACGCCCAGCGCCGTCATGACCGAGACGATGGAAAAAACGCCGACCGCGACGCCGAGGAGCGTGAGGACGGACCGGAGCTTGCTCCCCCGCACCGCCGCGAGCGCCATCAGCAGGCTCTCGCGGAAACTGTCCCACTCCAGAACGAGCTTACTCATAGCGGAGCGCCTCCACCGGGTCCATCCGGGCGGCCCGGTAGGCCGGGAGGAATCCCGAGACGAGTCCAACAATGAGGGAGATGCCGATGGAGATGAACACGACCGAGAGGGGCATCGCCGTCGGGAGGAACTGGTCCACGATCAGGCTGAGGGGAAATGCGATGATGAGGCCGATCATCCCCCCGATCAGGCAGAGCGCGGCCGCCTCGGAGAGAAACTGCATGAGGATCGTCCGCCGCTTGGCGCCGATCGCCTTGCGGATTCCGATCTCCCGCGTCCGCTCCGTGACGGAGACGAACATGATGTTCATGATGCCGATACCCCCGACGAAGAGGGAAAGCCCGGTGATGAAGAGTCCGATCGACGCGATGACCAGGCTGATCGGCGCGAACGTCTGGGTGAGGATCTCCTGCTGGTTGATGCTGAAGTCGTCCGCCTTCCCCGGCGGGAGTCCGCGGATCGCGCGCATGATCCCCTCCAGCTCCAGCTTCGCGTCCTCCATCTGCTTCAGGTCGGCCACCTTGACCTGGATGGTGACGTTCCGCCTGCCGCCGAACTGGGTCTGGAAGGAATTCAACGGCACGAACACCCGGTTGTCCGCGGTGAACGTCCCGAAGAGCCCCCCCTGCTTCTCCATCGTCCCGATGATCGTGTACGGGTACCCGGCGACGCGGATGGTCTTCCCGATGGGATCCCCGCGGGGAAAGAGGTTCTCGACCAGGTTCGCCCCCACCACGCAGACGGGGCGCGACCCGGAGCCTTCCTCGGGGGTGAAAAACCTCCCGTCGTCCAGGTTGACGCCCGCCGTCGCAAGGTACTGGGAGGTCGTCCCGCTGATGAACGCCCCGTCCATGCTGTTGTCGCCGTACGTGACGCGCCGGTTGGTCAGCACCACCGGTGCCACCGCGGCGGCGAACATCGACTGGCGTTCGACGCGGGCGGCGTACGAAACCTCGAGCATGCGCCGGTTCCGGATCGTGGACCAGTCTTCGCTGGAAAACCAGGGGAATTTGTCGATGTAGAGGACGTCGGTGCCGAACGCCTCGGCGCTCTTCTCGAACGCGCGGTTCACCCCCTCGATCGCCGTCGCCATGAGCGTGACGGACACGATGCCGATGATGATGCCCAGCATCGTGAGGACGGAGCGCATCTTGTTGGCCCGGATCGCCCGGAACGAGATCACCAGCCCTTCCTTGAGCTCGCCGAAAAAGTAGCCCATGCCGCCCCCTTCAGGATGCCTTCGCCGCCGTGTATGTCCGTCTCTTCGCCACCGGCTCATCGCTCTCGATATGGCCGTCCCTGAGGCGGATCGTCCGCCGCGCGTGCTCGGCGATATCCGGCTCGTGCGTGACCAGGATGATCGTGTTCCCCTGGGCGTGGAGCTGCTCGAAGAGCGTCATGATCTCCTCGCCCGTCTTCGAGTCCAGGTTGCCCGTGGGCTCGTCGGCCAGGATGATCGAGGGCTGCGTGACAAGCGCCCGGGCGACCGCGACGCGCTGCCGCTGTCCCCCCGAGAGCTCGTTCGGCTTGTGATGGATCCGGTCGCCGAGCTGCACGTGCTGGAGCGTCTCCGTGGCCCGCCGCCTCCGCTCCGCGGACGGGATGCCCGCGTAAATGAGGGGAAGCTCCACGTTATGGAGGGAATCGGACCGCGCCAGCAGGTTGAACGTCTGGAAGACGAACCCGATCTCCCTGTTGCGGATCTTCGCGAGCTCGTTGTCGTTCATCTCGCTCACGTTGATCCCGTTGAAGAGGTACTGTCCCGAGGTCGGCGTGTCCAGGCAGCCGATGATGTTCATCAGCGTGGACTTGCCGGACCCGGAGGGACCCATGATCGCGACGTATTCGTTCCTGGTGATGCTGAGCGACACCCCCCGCAGCGCCATCACTTCCTCCGCGCCGCCCATGTCGTACGTCCTGACGATGTTCTTCAGCTCGATGATCGTGTCCATCGCTCGTGTCCTGTGTGCGGTTGGGTGCGCTGCCTCACGACGCCTGGCCCGGCTGACCGGGTCCGGACTTGTGTGCCTCCTCGATCCTCACCTTGGCCCCGTCCTCCAGCTCGCGGTTGATCGCCTTGTAGCTCCCCGAGACGACCTGTGCCCCCTCGTTGAGTCCCTCGACGATCTCCACGAACTGGTCGCTCGCGATTCCGCGCTTCACGGGGACCGCCTTCGCCACGCCGTTCTCCACGACGAAGACGATCTCCTTGGGCTTGTTCTCGTTCTTCGCCTTCTGCGACTGGCCGGAGGCCATGACCATGCCGCTCTGGCCGTCGGTCTGCCCCTCCTTCATCTCCACCTTGGGGGCGCGCGTGGTGACGGACTGGATGGGCACGGAGAGGACGTTCTGCTTCGTCATCGTCTCGATGTCGGACGTCATCGACATCCCCGGCCGGAGCGTCACGCCCGGGTCCACGACCCGCATCTTGACGGTGAAATTCGTGACCTCCTCCTGCGTGCCGGAATTCTTGGTGGTGCCGGTATTGGCGATTTCGAAGACGACCGCGTTGAACTTCCTGTCCGGGAAGGCGTCGATGGAGATGCGCGCCGTGTCGCCGACGTGGACAAGCGTGACGTCGTTTTCACTCACGTCGACGTCCGCCTCCATGCGGGAGAGGTCCGCCACCGTCATGACGATGGTCCCCTGGAACTGCTGCGTGCCGAGGACGCGCTCGCCGAGCTGGTTGTTGAGCTGGCTGATCGTCCCGTCCATCGGCGATGAGATCGTCGTCTTGCGCAGGCTCTCCTCCGCCTGGTCGAGGGACGCCTGCGCCTGCTGGTACTGGGCCTTCGTTCCCTCGTAGGTCGACTTGGCCTGGTCGAAGTCCGACTGCGCGATCAGGCTCTTGGCCATGAGGCCCTCCGCCCTGCGGTAGTCCGCCTCGGCCTTCACGAGCGCCGACTTGACCTGATTGAGCGCGGCCTTGAACTGGTCGCGCTGCGCGATGTAGATGTCGGGCTTGATCTTGAGGAGCACGTCCCCCTTCTTCACGCGGTACCCCTCCTTGACCGGGAGGAGGACGATCTCGCCGCTCACCTCGGGCGAGATCGCGGCGTGGATCTCCGGCTGGATCTTGCCGGTGGCCGTCACGACCTGCGTCAGCGTCCGCGACGTCACCTTTTCCACGTTCACCGCGAGGATGGGCTCCTTCTTGCTCCCCAGGAACACGAACACGCCAAGCACGGCCAGGACCAGCACGATGCCGGAGATGATGAAGACCTTCTTGCGCGATTTCTTCCCGTTCGATGCCATGCCCGTTGCTCCTTGATATGAGAAAACCGTGCGACGCCTGCGGTCAGTACGACCGCTCGCCGATCGTGAAGTCGACGTTGAGTTTCGCCGTGATGTAATTGTAGGCCGCGTTCACGAGATTCACCTGGGCCTGCACGAGGTTCGCGTTGGCAGTCAGGAGGTCCAGCAGCGTCCCCGCCCCGAGGTTGTATTTCTCCTCGGCGATCTTCCTGTCCTCCGTGGCGGAGGTGACCCCCTTCTGGCTCACCTCGTACTGCTTGCGCGCGGCGTCGAAACTGAGCAGCGCCTTCTTCAACTGGTCGTAAATGTCCCGCTCGGTCTGCACGAGGCCGATCTCCGCGATCCGCCGGTTGGCGATCGCCGACTGGACATTGGCGTTCGTCGCGAAGCCGTCAAAAATCGTCCAGGATATCCCGATGCCCCAGTTGAGCGTCCGGGTGTCGGACAGGTTGGAGAACTGATCCGAGGTGCCGAGCGAGTAGCCGGCGTTCGCCGTGATCGCGGGGAAGTATGTGCTCCGGGCGGATGTCACGCCGGACTGGGCGGCATCCAGCGTCCCCTGGGCGCTCAGGTAGTCGGGACGCGCCGCCAGCGAACGCTTCTGGAGGTCGCGGAAGTTGGCGTACAGAGCGGAGACCGAATCGAGCTGCGCCTGCGTGATGTCGATCGAAATTGCGGAATCGTTGAACGTGTAGTCGCTCCCCACGTCCAGCCCGATCAGATCGACCAGGTCGGCCTTCGACTGATCGTACGTCGACTGGGCGGATATCAGCGAATACTCGTCGGCGGCGACCGTGGACGCCTGACGGTAGACGTCGGCCTGCGCCGCGGCCCCGACCTTCGCCGACTCCGTGATCCGCTCGAGCTGGCGATTGTCCCGCTTGAGATTCTCGTCTGCGACCTTCACGAGCTGCTCGTTGCGCAGCACGTTCAGGTACGCGCTCTGCGTCTGGTACACAATGGACTGGCGTGTCCGCACGGCAGTCTGCTCGGCGGCCGTTGAACGCGAGCCGGAGGCCCCAACTTGCGCCTGTCTGTTGAACCCGTCGAACAGCGTCATGTTCGCGCTTATGCCGGTGCGGAACTGGTTGATCGTGCTCTGGTTTGCGGGGAGGGTGAATGTGCCGCCGCCGAAACTGGTGGTCGTACTGGAGGCTTTGTCGGTGGCATACCGGCCCCAGGACCCGCTCGCGGAGAGGCTGGGAAGATATCCCCCGTAGGCGGAGAGGACCCCCGCGTGCGCCGCACCGACATTCGCGTCCGCCTGGATAACGGCCTGATTATGTTCCAGTGCGACCTGCGTCGCCTGGTCGAGCGTAAGATTGGCTGTCTGGCCGTAGACGGCCTGTCCGCAACAGAGGGCTGCGGTCAGAACTGCTGCTTTCACACATCTCATAAGTTGCTCCTGGAATGCGGTTGCTGACGGTATTTGTTTAACGAAGCGAACCACGTAAAGTTTCGGAAAAAACCTCATAATCACGCGCTATTCGGCCAGAATCCCGTCTTTTATGGAGAGGAGATAGGCCAGGGCGGCATCGTGTTCGTTGGGTATCCGTCCGTCCAGTATGGCCTCTTCTATAGCCTTCTTCAATCGGCCCACGCTGCGCCCCTCTCCGATGCCGCAGACGGACATAATCTCCTCCCCCCGGACGGGAGGCTGCCAGTTCCGGAGGCGGTCCCTTTCCTCCACCTCGGCGATCTTGCGGAGCACATTCTCGTAATTCCCGCTGTACCGGGCGACGAGCGCCGGGTTCTTTGACGTGATGTCGGCCCGGCAGAGGATCATCAGGTCGTCGATGTCGTTCCCCGCCTCGAAGACCAGGCGCCTGACGGCGGAATCGGTCACCCCGTCGTCGACGAGCGCCATGGGCCTCAGGTGGAGCCTGATGAGCTTCTCGACGTAGGGGAGGTGCTCGAACGGGAGCTTCATCCGCTGGAAGATCTTCTTCATCATCCGCGCCCCGAGCTCCTCGTGCCCGTGAAACGTCCAGCCGGTGCCCTCCCGGAATGCCTTGGTGCGGGGCTTGGCGATGTCGTGCACGAGCGCGGCAAACCGCAGCCAGATGTTGCCCGAGGCGCGGGCCACGTTATCGACGACTGTGCACGTATGGAGAAAAACGTCCTTGTGGTGATGGTCCCGCCGCTGGTCCACTCCCGCCATCCGGGCGATCTCGGGAAAGACATGCTGGAGCAGCCCGGTGTCGAACATGAGCAGGATCCCGACGGACGGCTCGGTGGTTCCGAGGATCTTCATGAATTCCCCGGTAATCCGCTCCGGCGCAACGATCGACACCCGGTCCGCCATGCGGGCGATTGCCGCGCGGGCCGGGGGATCGATCGTGAATTTGAGCTGCGCCGCGAACCGCGCCGCGCGCATCATCCTGAGCGGGTCGTCGTCAAACGTCCTGGCCGGGTCCAGCGGCGTCCGGAGCAGCCTGCGCACGATGTCCTCCCGGCCCGCAAGGGGGTCCTCCAGGCGGCCGAACGAATCCCTGTTGAGCCCCGCCGCGATCGCGTTCACGGTGAAGTCGCGCCGGTGGAGATCCTCCTCGAGCGTTGCCGGGGCCACCGCGGGATTGCGCGAGGAGGGATCGTACCGCTCCCTCCGCGCCCCCACGAACTCCACCTTGCCTCCCGCCGTGGGAAGCATCGCGGTGCCGAACCGCTCGAACGCCACGACCGGGCCCGCACCCGTTTCGCGGGCCACGGCACGGGCGAACGCGATCCCGTCCCCGACCACGATGACGTCGATGTCGCTGTCGGTCCTCCCGAGCAGGAGGTCCCGGACGTACCCTCCGACCACCCAGGCGCGAATGCCGAGGCTGTCGGCAATCCCGCCGATCGTCGCCAGGAGAGGATGCTGCAGATCGATTTGGGCCGCGCCGCTCTCCATCATCCCGGAAACGACTGCTGGCTGATTTTCTCCATGATCGCGCTCGCCACCTCCAGCGCCCGTTTGCCGTCTTCCCCGCTCACCACCGGGGGCCTGCCCGAGGCGACCGCGTCCGCGAAGAGCGCAAGCTCGTGGCGGAGCGCGTTGACCTCCTTCACCTCAGGCAACTCGTAGACGATCTTCCTCCTGTGCTTGCCCGAGCCAAGCTCCCCCAGCATCATCGTCCCCTTCGTCTCCGGTTCGTTCTCCCCCACCAGGCGGAAGACTTCCGCAGTCCCTTCGGAGAAATCGATCGAAATGTAGCCGTCCTTCTGAAAGAGGCGCATCTTGCGCATCTTCCGCTGGGAGATCCGGCTCGCGGTCACATTGGCGACGCACCCGTTTTCAAACTGGATCCGCGCGTTGGCGATGTCGACGCTGTCGGAGACGACCGCCACGCCGTTCGCCTCCACGGCGCGCACCGGGGACCGGACAAACGAGAGGATCAGATCGATGTCGTGAATCATGAGGTCCAGCACGACGCCGACATCGGTACCCCGCGGATTGAACTGTGCGAGCCGGTGCGACTCGACGAACATCGGGGCGATCGTGTACTTCTCCAGGGCCAGGATGGCCGGGTTAAACCGTTCGATGTGGCCGACCTGCAGCAGGAGCCCTTTCCGGGCCGCCGCCTCGCACAGGGAAGCGGCCTCCCCGATCGATTCCGTGATCGGCTTCTCCACGAAGACATGCTTCCCCCGCTCGAGCGCCTTCAGGGCCACCGCCGCATGGGCGACCGTGGTCGTGGCAACAGTCACCGCGTCAACCCTGTCCAGGAGCGCCTCCAGCGAAGCGGCGCACTCAGCCCCGTATTGATCCGCGGCGGCCTTCCCCTTCGCCGGGTCGGCGTCGTACACGCCGGCCAGGCACACGCCCGGCATGTCGGCCAGCATCTTCGCGTGCAGGGAGCCGAGATGGCCCACGCCCACAACCCCGATGCGGAGGCCCTGCTGTGCGTTCATGATTGCTCTCCCGGGAAGCGGGCGCTCGCCTTCAGCCAGCCGAGCAGCCCGTCCACGTCGTGAAAGACCAGGTCGGGAGCCGAGCGGAGCACGCGCTCCCTGTCGTAGGAATCCCACAGGACGGCGACCGACGTCGCCCCGGCCCCGCGGGAAGCGGTGATGTCTCCCAGGGCGTCGCCGACCATCAGCGTGTCGGCCGGGGGAATGTCGAACGCCCTGATGAATTTCAGGATCCCCTCCGGGTCGGGCTTGTGACGGACGACGTCGTTCCCGGAGATGATCATGTCGAAATATCGCGTGATCCCGAGGGCATCGAGCGTGATCATCGCCGTGCGCCTCCCCTTCCCCGTGAACACCCCGAGCGGCACCCCCTTGTCCTTCAGAAACGCAAGCACCCCCTCCATCCCCTGGTGCAGCGACGCCATGGCGTGATGGTGTTCCCTGTAGTAGGCGCAGAGTTCGTCCATGACGAGCGGGAGGCGTTCCTGGCCGACCAGCGGGAGGAGCGCCCCCTCCTCCGGCGGTCCGAAGAGCGCGATGATTTCCTTCGGCTCGTACGTCCTGCCGCAGTGCCTGGACATCACGTGGTTGAATGTCGCGAATATGAGCTCATTGGTCCTTGTGAGCGTCCCGTCGATGTCGAAGATCACTCCTCCGACGCTCCGGCGGCTCACTGCATCCGGTGTTCCGTGTGTCTGATTGGTCATAGCTATGTAATATACCCATCAGTGTATCGAATTTCAACGAACGGAGCGTGGGAAGCGTGCAGCTTGTAATTTGCGCGCCATTGTCATACATTGCTTCATGCTGCAGCCGCACCTTCCCCGGCAGGTCGTCCTCAGGAACAAGGAGGAGAAGCGCATCACGGCCGGTCACCCCTGGGCTTTCAGCAACGAGGTCCGCGAGACCCGGGGGAGCCCTGCGCCGGGAGACGTGGTGGAGCTCGTCGCCGCGAGCGGACTTTCGCTCGGCGTCGGCCTGTACAACCCCCATTCGCTGATCGCAGTCCGGCTCCTCTCCGGGACCGTGGTCGACATCGACCAAGAGTTTTTCCGGCGGCGCATCAGCGCCGCGCGCGATCTCCGCGAGCGGCTCTATCCCGGCGAAACCGTCTACCGCCTCGTCCACGGCGAGGGGGACTTCCTCCCCGGCCTGGTGATCGACAGGTACAACGACCAGTTCGCCGTCCAGGCCGTGTCGATCGGTATGGATATGCGGCTCCCCCTCGTCTGCGACGTGCTCCGGGAGCTTTTCCAGCCCTCGTGCATACTGGCGAGAAACGACTCCCCGCTCCGGGCGCTTGAGAACCTTCCGGCAGGGCGGACTGTTTTGTATGGTGAGCCGTCGCCCACGATGATCGACGAACGGGGAATACGCTATACGGTGGACATGAGGGACGGCCAGAAAACCGGGTTCTTCCTGGACCAGAGGGAAAACCGGGGGGTGCTGGAACGGTTCAGCGCCGGGCGCCGCATCCTCGACGCGTTCTGCAACGACGGGGGGTTTGCCCTGAGTGCAGGGCGGGCCGGGGCGGCCAGCGTCGTGGGAATCGACATCTCGCCCGAGGCGGTCGCGCGGGCCCGGGCGAACGCGATACTGAACGGGATCACGGCGGCATGTTTCGAAGAGGCCGACGTCTTCCCCCGCCTGAAGGAGCTGGCGGCGGAGGGGAAGACGTTCGACGTCGTCGTGCTGGATCCCCCCTCATTCACCCGGAGCCGGAAGAACGTGCAGGCGGCGCGGAAGGGCTACAGGAACCTGCACGCCGCGGCGCTACCGCTGATCCCTGAGGGAGGCCTCCTCATGACGGCTTCATGCTCGCACCACATCCTCCCCGACGTGTTCCGGGAGATCGTCGACGGCGCCGCGCGAACGGCGGGCCGGCGCCTCCAGCTCCTGGAGTGGAGGGGCGCCGCCCCCGACCACCCCGTCCTCCCTTCCGTGCCCGAGACGGCGTACCTGAAGATGGGTCTGTTCCGCGTCCTCTGACAGTCCGACATTTGCGAGGAGATCATGCGCGCGCGCATTGCTGCAACATCCGTCCTCATGCTGGCAACGCTGGCAGCCACCCCCGCGGGCCTTGCCCAGTCACGCTCGTTCCCGGGAGCGCCCGACAGCACGGTCAGGGCGAACGTGTCCGGGTACGACCAGGGAGAGTACCTCAACACGTGGGGGCTCGACATCCTGATATCGACGAACGGGTTCGGCCTCGGAGGGTTTTACCGGCGCGAGTTCACACCCGACGTCTTCGGCTTTGTCAGCTTCTCGGTCTCGGAGGCGAAAGACTCCCGCGAAATCGAACAGTACGACATCTACGGCAACTCGACGGTGCCGGGGAAGCTCAACCGGTTCCTGGTGCTCCCGCTGATGTTCGGCGTCCAGTACCGTCTCTTCCGGGAGGATATCGTGGACACGTTCCGGCCGTACGTCAACGCAGCGGTCGGGCCGACCATGGTCTACATGTCCCCGTTCGTCGACCTCGTGCCGCAGGCGGACGGCACCATCGCGGTGAACGACGTGGAGTTCTTCCACAGCCTGGGGCGGGGGACGCCGCACTACACGGCGTCGGCGTACATCGGGTTCGGGGCGAACTTCGGCGGGCCGAACTCCGGCGTCTTCGGCATCAATTTCCGGTATTACTTCACGTACCTGCTGGGGAACGGGCTCCCCTCGCTGTACGACACGAATACCGGCCTCCTGTCAGGGACGAAGAACGACTTCGGCGGGTTCTTTATTACGCTGAACGTGGGGCTGGGCTATTGATGGCGAAAGGCACTGGCACACACTCCGGAAATCCCCTTCATCCGCAGCAGCACCAGTGCCTTTCTGTGACACGGCGAGGACAACCTACGAAGCGGCAGGCTGACGGGCGGTGACGCCTGTCACGCATCAGAGGAGCGGCTTCAGGCACTTCCCGGTGTGCGACCCCCGCAGCGCGGCAATCTCCTCGGGCGTGCCCGTCCCCACCACGCGACCTCCCTCCTCCCCGGCCTCCGGCCCGAGATCGATCACGTGATCGGCGCACTTGATGACGTCGAGGTTGTGCTCGATGATCACGACTGAATTCCCCGCCTCGATCAGCGCGTTGAAACAGCGGAGAAGCCGCGCGATGTCGTCGAAGTGGAGCCCGGTCGTGGGCTCGTCGAACACGAACAGGATGTGCCTGTCAGGCGCCGGCGCCATGAGGTGCGCGGCAAGCTTGATGCGCTGCGCTTCTCCGCCGGAGAGCGACGTCGCCGCCTGGCCGAGCCGGATGTATCCGAGTCCCACGTCGTCCAGGACTCCCAGCCGCTGCGCGACCTTCCTCCCCGATGCCTCTCCCCCGAAAAACGCCATCGCTTCGGTGACGGTCATCCCCAGGACTTCATCGATGTTCTTCCCCCTGTAGCGGACGTCCAGGATCTCCTTCTTGTAGCGCTTCCCCTTGCAGACGTCGCAGGGGAGAAAGAGGTCCGCCAGGAACTGCATCTCCACCCTGACCACCCCGTCCCCCTCGCACTCGTCGCACCTCCCGCCGGGGACGTTGAACGAGAACATTCCCGGCGCGTACCCGTGGATCTTCGCCGACTGCGTCGCGGCGAACAGGGCCCTGATCTGGTCGAAGACCTGGATGTACGTCACCGGGTTCGACCTCGGCGTTCTCCCGATGGGAGACTGGTCGACAAGCTCGAGGGCGCTCACCTGCTCCCTCCCCCCGATCGACCGGCAGGCCCCCTTGAGCGCGGCATCTCCTCCGGGGTTCTTCAGACCCCGGCAGAGGACCTCGTGGACCAGCGTGCTCTTCCCGCTCCCGCTCACGCCCGTGACGCACACGAGCATGTTGAGGGGAATGCGGACATCGATTCCCTTCAGGTTGTGGAGCGTGGCCCCCTCGATCGTGATCGCCATCCCGGAGCCTGCGCGGCGGAC
This sequence comes from Bacteroidota bacterium, assembly GCA_035516035.1. Lineage (GTDB taxonomy): Bacteria > Bacteroidota > Ignavibacteria > UBA10030 > UBA6906 > Fen-1273. Next base: position 19,520 of record DATJAS010000056.1, read on the forward strand.
GCGCGGCAGGGGGATGCGCGAGCGGCCCGCAAGGTAGGCGCCGGTGAGGGAGCGTTCCGCCCTGAGGATCTCCGCGGGCGTCCCCGCGGCGACCACCTCTCCTCCCTTCTCGCCCGCGCGCGGCCCCATGTCAACGATCATGTCGGAGGCGCGCATCATGTCGGCGTCGTGCTCCACGACAATCACCGTGTTGCCTGCGTCCCTCAACGCCTTGAGCAGCGCGATCAGCCGCTCGTTGTCGCGCGGGTGGAGGCCGATGCTCGGCTCATCGAGCACGTAGACCGCGCCGACGAGCGACGAACCGAGCGACGTGGCGAGGTTGATCCGCTGCGACTCTCCCCCCGAGAGCGTACTGGAGAGGCGGTCGAGCGTCAGGTAGCCGATCCCGACGTCGTCGAGGTAGGCGATGCGCTTCTTCAGCTCGTCCATGATCCGGCGGGCGATCGCGGCCTCTTCCGGCGTGAACTCCACATGCTCCAGGAAGCCCCGCACCCCGGTGATCGTCATGGCCACCACCTCGGCGATCCCCCTGCCGCCGACGCGGACCGCGAGCGCCTCCGGTCGCAGGCGCGCCCCGTGACAGGCGGGGCACGTGGTGTACCCCCGGTACCTGCTCAGGAGAACGCGGTAGTAGATCTTGTACCCCTTCCGCTCGATCATCCGGAAGAAGGCATCCAGCCCTTCGAACTCCGCGTTCCCCTCCCTGATGAGCCGGACCTCCCGCTCGTCGAGCTCCGCAAAAGGGACGTCGAGCCGGAGCGACGCCCCCCGGGCGGCGCGGACGAGCGCGCGGAGCCACTCCCTGAATTTCGGCGTCCCCCAGGGCTGTATCGCGCCTTCCCGCAGCGTCTTGCGGGGGTCCGGCACGACGAGATCCATGTCGATCCCCACGGCCCTGCCGAAGCCCTGGCACTCCGGGCACGCCCCGAAGGGGTTGTTGAACGAAAAGAGGCGCGGGTCGGGCTCCTCGTAGTCGATGTGGCAATCGGGGCAGGAGAAGTTCTGGTTGAACCGCATCGGGGCCCCGTCCCCCGCCACGACGAGCGAGGCTTTCCCGTTCCCGGAGGCGAACGCGGTCTCGACGGAGTCCGCAAGCCGTTCCGTGCGCTCTCCCGGCCTGAAGACGAGCCTGTCGACCAGGACCTGGATTCCTCCCGGGGGCATTTTCTTCGGGCCCGGTGTCTCGTTCAGGTCGATGACCTCCTCGCCCGTCACCAGGCGGAAGAACCCTTCCCGGCGGATATTCTCGAGCGACTGGGCCAGCGGTTCCCTCCCGTGCGTCGGAAGGGGGAACGTCACCAGGACGCGCAGCTCGGGGGCGGCGGAGGCGGCCAGTCTCTCGCGAAGCGCCGCCTCCACCGTCCTGACGGAATCCCGCGTAACCAGTCTCCCGCAGTTGCGGCAGAACGTCCGCCCCGCCCGCGCGTAGAGGAGACGGAGGTAGTCGTACACCTCCGTGGTCGTTCCGACGGTGGACCGGGGGTTGCGGGTGTTGGTCTTCTGCTCGATCGCCATCGCCGGCCCGATGCCCTGGATGAGGTCGACGTCCGGCTTGTCCATCCGCTCAAGAAACTGGCGCGCGTAGGAGGAGAGGCTCTCGACGTACCGACGCTGTCCCTCGGCGTAAATCGTGTCGAAGGCAAGGCTCGATTTCCCCGAGCCGCTGACCCCCGTGATGACGATCAGCCGGTTCCTCGGCAGATCGAGGTTGATATTCTTGAGATTGTGCACCCGCGCGCCGCGGATGGAGATTGTGCCGTCCATACACTACGGGAATTGGAGAAAAGGCGAAATTAAAGCTACGGTTTGAAGGAGGGAATTGCAAATTGAGGGAGATTGAACTCTGAATGCTGAGCTCTGAGTTCTGAGCTCTGCATTGAAAAAGCCCCGTCTCTGAGAAGCGAGACGGGGCTTTTTCAGGTACGAACGAGGATTAATGCACGACGCCGTTAAGTGTATATGTCGCCTGACCGTTCGGCCCGTTCACGAAGACCGTGACCGTCACGGCGGTGCCGATCGAGTCAATCAACGCGGAGTTCCCGTCGCTCACCGTCCCGGAGAACGCCGTCGCACCCGGACCGGGGAAGATGACGTCCTGCAGCGTCAACCCGCCGTTCAGGCCGAACGAGACCAGCACCGGGTTCTGCGGGGCATTGGGATCGGGGGGCGGGGGGATGGCCGCCACGACGGAGATCGTCGTCCCCGCAGCCAGCGGGTGGCCCAGCTCATCCCAGACGTTAAACGAGAACGGGACGGATGCGCCGTTCTTGATGTTGATGTTGGTCGGCTGGAAATTCGCGATGATCGCGACGCCGCTCCAGAGCATCAGCGTGCTGTCGAGCACCGTCACCCCTCCCTGCCCGGCGGTCCGTGCCGCCACGTAGTGGTATCCGTTCCCGAACGCCTGTGCCGCATACGGGGAACCGATCGGGCGCGGATTGCCGCTGATCAGATCCCCCGAGCCCTGTCCGTTCACGTCCGTGAAGATGGCTGCAGTCACGACGCCGGCCGTGCTGCTGAGGTACACCGCGGTCCCCGGCGCGACCGGGTTCGTCCACTTGTCGCCCACGAGCACGTTGACCTTGTTGTGCACGCCGAAAATATCGAGGACGGGGAGGTTGTGGATCGGCGGCGCGAAAGAGAAATGCGTCTGGTCCGGGAAACCC
>DATJAS010000057.1:0-14959 GCA_035516035.1 Bacteroidota bacterium
CAGGATGTCGTAGATCGTCTTCCCGCCGGCTTGCGGCGACGGGTCTGTCCTGGCTGGATCGCCGGCGGGTGCCGGCCGGTCGGGAGTGTGTGCCACGTCCATCGAGGGTGGTCTCTGGAATAAGTCGGGAAATGGCCCTGGCAGAGGTTCTGACGCAACAGCCGTGCCATCTTCCCGATCACAGGATCCCTCAATTCGGGCGGTTCCGGGACTGTCGGTATGGGGAGAACGGTGACAGTTTTCCCAGGAATGAGAAATCAGATCGCCCTTCGATAACCGGGTTCAATCAGCGGCGTCTCGATGATCACCTCCCTGGCCACCGACCGGAGGAACGGGAACGCCTCGAGTGCCCGGGGGGGGATCGCCGCGACGTTCTCCCCGCTCACGGCCGCGATCAGCTGAAGCGCCACGGGGACGGATTTCCCCCCGGTGGTATTGTTGCAGATCACCACGACATTCTTCGATCTCCGGTCGAGCCCCCTGAGCCGGCGCGTGATCTCCCGGACTTCCCGGCCGTTGTACTGGTAGTCATAGCGCGCATCGTACCCGTTCAGCATCCACCCCTTTTCGTTCCGCCCGTGGAGCCGGAGGTACGCCGTCTGCCCGCACACCGCGGCGACAAAAGGCATGTACTGCCGGATGCGGGGCATGTCCGCCCCCACGATCCCGAGCGCGTGCGCCTCGAGGAACGATGAGAGCCCTTCCTGGTTCCATGACTGGTGGCGGAGCTCCACGTGCACGGGAAAGCCCGCGAAGGCCTCTGCGAGTTTGACGATGTGATGCCTGTTGCTCCCCGTGTTCGTGTAGGAATAGGGGAATTGCACGAGGAGCGAGCCGAGACGGTCCTGCCTGTGCAGCGCCTGGAGGATCTCACGCACCGTGCGGGTGAGTTCCGGCCGGATCGTCTTCCCGTGTGTGAACGACGAGTGGAGCTTGACGTTGAAGAGAAAGCGGGGAGCCTCTGCGACGGAGGCGACCCACTCGCGGGCGTCAGCAGCCGTCAGCGAGTCGTCCCAGAACGTCGCGCGGACCTCCGTAGCCTGGAAATAGCGCGCGTAAAAGGCGAGCTTCTCCGCCGAGGTCATGCCCGTCCGCGGGTAGAGGCACCCGTCGAACACCTCGTGCTCCCATCCTCCCATCCCCACGCGGACAACGCCGCTGTCGCTTCCCATGCTTCCTCCGATTTTGCTTGACACGACGCCCGGAATTCATTATCTTGCCGCCCGTAGTATACGACATAAATGTCGTCTTGTCAAGACCCGGGGGGACAAAATTGTCTTCGGGGAGGCCATGAAATCGACGATCGGCGAGCGGCTGCGGGCCGCGCGGGAACGGAAGGAGCTGGATCAGGCCACGCTGGCGGCGAAGGCGGGCGTCGTGACAAGGACGCTCCAGCGCTGGGAGAAGGGGGAACAGGTGCCCGACGGCATCGCGATCACCAAGATTGCCCGCGTCACGAACGTCCAGCCCGTCTGGCTCCTGACCGGCGAGGGGGACATGTTCGCCCCCGCGGGGCGGCCGGAGAACGTCTATCCGCTCGCCGCTTCCCCGCGGCGGAAGATGCGACTCGCCGAGCTTCCCCTGGTCTCCTCTGTCCCCGCGGGAAAGGTCGCGACGATGTTCCATCCCGACTACGTCGATCACTACGTCACCGTCGACGACGTGAAGGACCCCGGGGCGTTCGCCCTGAAGGTCAAGGGGAGCAGCATGGCGCCCCGCATCGAGGACGGGGACATCGTCGTGGTGAGCCCCCAGTCGGAGCCCCGCAGCGGCGATATCTGCGTGGTGAGGGTAAACGACGAGGATACGCTGAAGAAGGTGAAGTTCGAGGGGAACTACGTCCACCTCATCCCGCTCAACCCGGAGTTCGAGCCGGTGACGGTGAAGAAGAAGGACGTGAACTTCGTCTGGAAGGTCGTGAAGCTGATCAAGGAGCTGTGACCCCGCCCGTCATTGCGAGCGCCTCGCTTCTGTCATTGCGAGCGGCGCCTTCGGCGCCGCGAAGCAATCCGACGTTTTTTGTCGTCGCGAGCGAAGTCCGCTCTTTGGACCACGGCGCCAGCGGCGCCGCAGGCGCCGATTTCTGGCGTGGCGCGGCGATCTAGCTCAGGAAATGTACCACCACCCCGTCCCGCAGCTTCGGCTCGAACCACGTTGATTTCGGGGGCATGATCTTTCCCGCATCCGCGATCGCCAGCAGCTCCTCGATCGACGTCGGGTAGAGCGCGAACGCCACGGCCATCTCCCCCGAGTTTACGCGGCGCTCCAGCTCGGGGATCCCCCTGATCCCCCCCACGAAGTCGATCCTCTTGCTCGTGCGCGGGTCATCGATGCCGAGGATCGGCGCGAGCAGCTCGTTCTGGAGAATCGAGACGTCGAGCCTGGCGACCGGGTCGGGATCGGCCAGCAGGTCGGCGGGGGAGCGGAGGATGTACCACATCCCCTTCAGGTACATCGCGTATTCCCCCTTCTGCGTAGGCCAGGCGGGGTGCGGCCCCTCCGTCACGCCGAACGTGTCCGCCACCTTCGCCAGGAACTGTTCCGGGGAGAGCCCGTTGAGGTCCCTGACGGTCCGGTTGTAGTCCATGATCCGGAGCTGGTTGTGGGGGAAGAGGACCGCGAGGAAGAAATTGTATTCCTCATTCCCGCCGTGGTGGGGATTCTCCCTGCGCAGCTCGTCCCCGACCCTGGCGGCTGCCGCGGAGCGGTGGTGGCCGTCGGCGACGTAGAGCGTGTCGACACGCGCAAACTCGTCCACGAGCGAGCCCACCAGCGCCGGGTCGCTGATCACCCAGAGGCGGTGGCGCACTCCGTCCGGGGCGACGAAATCGAACTCCGGCTTCCGCTGCGCAATGCCGGCGACGATTGCGTCGATGGAGGGGCGTGCCCGGTACGTGAGGAAGATCGGACCCGTGTGGGCGTTGGTCGTCCTGACGTGCTTTGTCCTGTCGTCCTCCTTGTCCTTCCGCGTCAGCTCGTGCTTCCTGATCGTGTTGTCCAGGTACTCTTTCACGGAGGCGCAGCCGACGACGCCGTACTGGGTGTTGTCGTCCATCGTCTGCGCGTAGAGGTACAGGCACGGCTTCGGGTCTTCCTTCAGAACGCCGCCGGCGATCAGCCTGTCGAGGTTCTCTTTCCCCTTCCGGTACACGCGCTCGTCGTACAGGTTCACGTCGGGGGGGAGGTCGATCTCGGGCTTCCCCACGTGCAGGAACGAGACGGGGTTGCCCGCCGCTTCCGCCCTGGCTTCCTCCGATGTCAGGACGTCGTACGGCCTTGCCGCGACGCGTGCCGCGTATTCCGGTTTGGGTCTGAATCCCTTGAACGGTCGGATCGTCGCCATGGTGTCACCCTTTTCTGCGTCCGGTCACGCCGGGACTCCCTCGTCCTCCTTCACGGCGGCGTTCAGAGTATCAACAACCTTCTGTGCGATTTCTGTCCCGACCCGGTCCTGCGCTTCCCGCGTGGACGCCCCGATGTGCGGCGAGACGGACACGCGCGGGTGGTTGATCAGGTCGAATTCCTCCGGCGTGGGCGGCTCGTGCTCGAAGACGTCCATGCCCGCATAGAGCACTTTGCGGGCGTTGAGCGCGTCCAGGAGGTCCTTTTCCGCCACGACGCCCCCCCGCGCGCAGTTGATCAGGATCACGCCGTCCTTCATCCGGGCGAAGTCGGCCTTCGTGATGACGGGTCCCCGCGTCTTGTCGTACGGGATGTGCAGCGTGATGTAGTCCGAGGTGCTGAGGAGTTCCTCCTTGCTGACGAGGCGGACGTTGAGATCGGTGGACGTCACCCACGGGTCGTGCGCCACGACGGTCATCATGAGCCCGAGGGCCCGCCTGGCCACTTCGCGCCCGATATTTCCCAGGCCGATGATGCCGAGTGTCTTGCCCGTCACCTCGATGCCGGCGCTGAACTCCTTTTTCGGCCACTCGTGCTGCCGCATGGTGATGTTGCTCATCGGGAGGAACCTCCCGAGGGACATGAGGTGGGCGATGGTCAGCTCGGCGACCGAAATCGAGGAGGCCCGGGGCGTGTTGAGGACGGCGATCCCCCTGCGCTTCGCGTGCTCCACGTCGATGTTGTCCAGGCCCACCCCTCCGCGGGCGATGGCCTTCAGGTGCGACCCCGCGTCGATCACCTCCCGCGTCACTTTTGTCGCAGAGCGCACGATAATGGCGTCGAAGCCGCCGATCGTTTCCAGCAGCTCCGCGCCCGTGAGCGTCTTCTGCGTCAGCTCAAACCCGGCCTTCAGCAGTATGTCGGCCCCCGCCCGCTCGATCCCGTCCGTGATGAGGATTTTCATGGCGGCTCCTTGTCCGTGTTCAGAGTGTCGGAAGGATCTTCTCGATGGCCGCGGTGACCTCCTTCACGTCGTCGAGCGTCAATTCTCCCATGTGGGCGATGCGGAACGTCTTCTCCTTGAGGTCGCCGTAGCCGTTGGAAATCTGCATCCCCTGCTTCCCGAGGGCGTCGTTGAGCGCCTTGACCGGGAAACCGGTGGTATTGGTGATCGTGGTGAGCGTCACGGAGGCGTGCTTCTCCTCCGGGTAGAGCGCGAAGTGATTCCTGGCCCAGGCTCTCGTGTACTCGGCCATTTCCCGGTGGCGTGCGTACCGCTTCTCCAGCCCCTCCGCGAGGATCCTGTCGAGCTGGAAATTCATCGCGAACATGTGTGAGAGCGAGGGGGTGGCGGAGTACTGGTGGTCCTTCGTCTCGACGTATTTATAGAGCTCGAGGAGGTCCAGGTACCATCCGCGGTGCTTTACCTGCTTGCCGTGCTCGAGGGCGCGTTTGCTGACGGACGCAATCGCCATGCCCGGGGGAAGCGCCAGGGCTTTCTGCGTCGACGTGATGCAGACATCCACCCCGAGCGCGTCCACGTCGATTTTCGTGCCCGCCATCGAGCTCACCGTATCGAGGAGCCAGAGAACGTCGGGATATTTCTTCTTCACTTCCGCGATCTCCGCCACCGGGTTCATGATGCCGGTGCTCGTCTCGTTGTGCGTCACCGTCATCACGTCGTACTTCCCCGTTGCAAGGTACTTGTCGACGACCTCCGGCGTGGTGGGATGCCCCCAATCGGCCTCCTGCTTGTCGGCGGGAACGTTGTTCGCCTCGGCCATCTTGTACCACCTGTTCCCGAACGCCCCGACCGAGAAGACGATCGCCCTCTTCGCCGTCAGCGAGCGGATGGATCCTTCCATCAGTCCCGACCCCGAGCTTGTCGAGAGAATGATAGGATTTTGCGTGTACATGATCTTGCGCAGTTTTTCGCTGATTTCGCGCTGCAGGTTTGACGCGTCCTTCGAGCGGTGGCCGATCATCGGCGTGGCCATCTTGGCGAGGACCTCGGGAGCGACCTCCGTGGGACCGGGGATGAAAAGTTTCTTGTGCATGATGACCTCGTGAGAAAGAAATGGGGGGGACTCTGGAATGAGCTGGGGCGGTGCAGTCGTGATCCGATACTCTGGCGTCATGGTGAGGATTTTTCCGTTCAAATGCAACGATAAGGTAACTTGCGGGTAACGATAACGTAACTCGCAGGTCTTGCTAATCGGGATTCTTGTTTGTATGTTCTGCCACCGCTGTCGCTCATCTTTTCACGATCTATTCAATCGAGTCACGCAACAAGTGTCTGCCCTTCGGGCGCAGGCGCGTCGCGCCTACGGGTCAGGGCGCACCACACCCTTACAACACGCAGAAGGGTTCCCGGAACCACCAACTCAACGCACCACACCACCCACCAAGAGGAGGAAACGATGAACTGCACCTTTACCAGATGGCCGGCTGCCGCCGCGCTGGCGCTGCTGCTCGTTGCATGCGCCTCGTCGGTGTTCGCGCAGGGCATCACGACGGGTTCCATCTCCGGCAGAGTCGTCAGCACGACCGGCGAAGAGCTGGCCGGGGCGAACGTCGTCGCCGTCCACGTCGCCAGCAACACGACGTACGGGACGAGCACGCAGCCGAACGGGCGCTTCGTCATCCCGAACGTCCGCGTCGGCGGTCCCTACACCGTCACCGTCTCCCTCGTCGGCTACAAGAAAGTCGCGCAGGAGAACGTCTACACGACCATTTCCCAGACCGTGGACGTGAACTTCAAGCTACAGGAGGAAGCGGTCCAGACGGCCGAGATGGTCATCACGGCCGAGCGTAATTCCGTCATGAATTCCCAGCGGACTGGCGCCGCCACGAATATCGACAAGCAGACATTCGGCATTCTGCCCACGATTTCGGGGAAGTTCCAGGATTTCGTCCGCCTGACGCCCGAGTCGCGCATCAGCGTGGGCGCGGCCGGCGCCACCGGCTACGGCGGCGATTCCTACGTCGGCCAGGACAGCCGATACAACAACACGACGATCGACGGGGCCTATTTCAACAACTCCTTCGGGCTCATGGGACAGGTGGGCGAGCGCACCGGCGTCGCACCGATCTCACTCGACGCCATCGAGCAGATGCAGGTGAATATCGCGCCGTTCGACGTGCGCCAGGGGAATTTCGTCGGCGCGGCGATGAACGCAGTCACGAAAAGCGGTACGAACACGTTCTCCGGGACGCTGATGTATGACAAGCGCAACCAGGATATGGTCGGCACCCGCGCGTACGACTATACCTACAATCCGGGAACGTTCGACTACAACAAGTTCACGTTCAGCCTTGGGGGGCCGATTATCAGGGACAAGCTCTTCTTCTTCGTCAACTACGAGGGGGACAAGACCCAGCAGCCGGGGACGACGTTCACGGCAAACACCGGCAACCAGGCGGCCACTGGAAACGTCACGAGGGTCCTTGCGAGCGACCTCGATGCGCTGTCGACGTTCCTGACGTCGAAGTTCGGGTACAACCCGGGTCCGTACCAGGGGTATAATTTCAACACCCCCGGGAAACGGTACCTGGCCAAGCTCGACTACAACCTGGACGAGAGCAACAAGATCTCCGTCCGCTACAACCGGCTCGATTCGCAGACGGACGTCCTCTGCTCGAATTCCAATTCGCTCGGCTTCGGGAACAGGCGGAGCAGCAACTTCGGCCTGAACTTCGCCGGTTCGAACTACACGATCCTCGAGAATGACTACTCGTTCGTCGGCGAGTGGAACTCGATCGTGACGAACAATATGTCGAACAACTTCATCGTCGGCTACAGCTACTCGGACGAGAGCCGCGGCGACGTGGGGCAGCTCTTTCCGTTTGTCGACATCCTGAACGCCGGTGCGGTTTACACGTCGTTCGGCTCGGAACCCTTCACGCCGAACAACGAGCTCCGCTATTCCAGCTGGCAGGTGCAGGATAACTTTACGTATGATCTCGGCACCGGCCATGTCCTCACGTTCGGCGTCACTGGCGAGAAGTACCACTCGGAGAACGTCTTCTTCCCCGGCAAGCAAAGCGTGTATGTCTACAAGTCGCTGGCGGACTTCTACGCGGATGCGAACGCCTACCTCAACCATACGCAGTCGACTGCGGCTCCCCAGGAGTTCCAGGTGCGGTACAACAACATCCCGGGACAGGTCAAGCCGATCCAGCCCCTCGATGTGTACACCTGGGGCGCCTATGCGCAGGACGAGTACCAGGTGATGAAGGACCTGAAGGTGACCGGCGGACTCCGGATCGACGTCCCGAGCTTCGGCAACACCGGGTTCGACAACCCGAACGCCGACGCCCTGACGTTCATGGATGAAAACGGCAACCCCGTGCACTACAACAGCGCGAAACTGCCGTCCGCGAAAGTCCTCTGGTCGCCCCGGCTGGGATTCAACTACGATGTCTTCGGCGACCGCACCACGCAGTTGCGCGGCGGGACCGGCATATTCACCGGCAAACCGGCGTACGTCTGGATTTCAAATCAGATCGGCAACACGGGCGTCCTGACGGGATTCCTCCAGGTGACCGATACGACGCTCCTGAAGAGCTACCACTTCAACCCGAATCCCGACGCGTACAAGCCGACGAACGTGACCGGGGCCCCCGCCTCGACGTACGAGCTCGCGCTCACCGACCCGAACTACAAGTTCCCGCAGCAGTGGCGGACGGACGTCGCGGTCGACCAGCAGCTCCTGCTTGGCTTTGTCGGCACGGTGGAGTTCATCTACGGCCGTGAAATCAACGGGGAGTATTACATCAACGCGAACCAGACCGCGCCCAATGCCGCGTTCTCCGGCCCGGACAACCGCCCCCGGTGGGTCACCGTCACCCCGGGAGTGAATCCGACGAGGATCAACCAGAACGTGCAGGACGCGACGGTCATCAAGAACGAGAACTCGGGCTACAACTACAGCATCTCGGCGTCGATCGAGCGCCCGCTCATCGCGGGCATCTTCGGAAAGCTCGGCTACAACTACGGTGTGGCGAAGAACACCGTGGATCCGGGCTCGATCGCGTTCGGCTCCTGGAGCGCCAACCAGGTCCCCGGGAATCCGAACGACGCGCCGGTTGCGTACAGCGTGACGTCGCCCGGCAACAGGTTCTTCGGCTCACTGTCGTACGCGTCGGGCGGAGGGACCACGCTCTCACTCTTCTTTGACATGTTCAGCTACGGCAACGGGAGTTACACGGTCTCCGGCGATCTCAACGGGGACGGCAACTCCAGCAACGACCTGATCTACATTCCCCGAAACCAGTCGGAGATGAATTTTGTGCAGAACACGCAGTCCGGCGTCACCGTCACCCCCGCCCAGCAGGCGGCCGCGTGGGATGCCTACATCAACCAGGACCCGTACCTGAGCAAACACCGGGGCCAGTACGCCGAGCGTCAGGCGGCGTTCCTCCCGATGGTGGCACGCCTCGACATGAGCATCATCCAGGCGATCAAGTGGGAGGCGATGGACAAGAACCAGACCATCGAACTCCGGCTGGACATCCTGAACGTCGGCAACCTCTTCGACAGGAAGCTCGGGCAGTCGAGCCACTTCGTCAGCCTGCAGCCGCTGATCCTCCCGACCGCGGCCGAAGGCGGCGTCGTGAACGCGGCCGGCCAGCCCCAGTACAAGATGCGCGTCGTCAACGGAAGCCTGATGAGCCACTCGTTCGAATACAACTCGACGCTGGCCGACGTCTACAGCTTCCAGTTCGGCGTCAAGTACTACTTCTAGGCAGGAAGAAGTCCCCGTCACGGAACCGCCCCCGGGGAGCTCCCCGGGGGCGGTTTTTTCTGAGCCCGTCATGCGAAGCCCGTCACGCGAAGGCCGTCATTGCGAGCGCTCTGTGCGAAGTCCGTTGTTTGGACCACGCCGCTTTTTGGCGTGGCAATCTAGCGCGGGACGCTATCCCGTCTTCGCCGCCGGCGGCGCTTCGCGCGGCACGGGGGGCTTCTGGCTCTGTGCGCGGGTGCGCGACTGGAGTATGATCTGCTGGCTGTCCGGCATGTCCGGCCGGGGAGGATCGGGCAGCGCGTAGGCGGCATCGGGACCGAGCGTGCGCGCTCGGCTCTGGTCGGCGAGCGCGGTCACCAGCACCTCCTTCATGATCTGGGATGCGAGACGGCGGTCCTCGACCGGGAAGACCAGCTCCACGCGGTGATCCAGGTTGCGCCCCATGAGGTCGGCGCTCCCCAGGTAGAGCTCCTCCTGGCCGCCGTTGGCGAAGTAGAAGACCCTGCTGTGCTCCAGGAACCGCCCGACGATGCTGACGACGCGGATGTTCTCGCTGAGGCCCCGCTTCCCGGGCTTCAGGCAGCAGATCCCCCTGATCACCAGGTCGATCGACACCCCCGCGCACGACGCCTCGTAGAGCTTCTCGATCATCTTGGTGTCCGTCAGCGCGTTCATCTTGAAGATCAGCTGCGCTGGCTGCCCCGCCTTCGCGTGCGCGATCTCCCTGTCGATGAGCGCGGTGAGGCGCTCGCGGAGATTGACGGGCGCGACCGCGAGCTTCCGGTACGTGTCCCGGTTCGAATAACCGGTCAGGAAGTTGAACACCTCCACGGCGTCGGCGGTGATGTCGTCCCGGCACGTGAAGAGGCTGAGGTCGGTGTAGATGCGCGCTGTGACCGGGTTGTAGTTGCCTGTCCCGAGGTGGACGTACCGGCGGATCCCCTCCTGCTCCCGGCGCACGACAAGCGCCATCTTCGCGTGCGTCTTGAGGCCCACAAGCCCGTAGACGACGTGGATCCCCGCCTGCTCCAGTTGTTTCGCCCAGCCGATGTTGTTTTCCTCGTCGAACCGCGCCTTCAGCTCCACCAGCACGGCGACCTGCTTTCCGTTCTCGGCCGCCTCGATGAACAGGGGGACGAGCGGCGATTCCTTGCCGATCCTGTAGAGCGTCTGCTTGATGGCAAGCACGTTCGGGTCGCGCGCGGCGGCGCGGATGAACTGGACCACGGGCGCAAAGGAGTCGTACGGGTGGTGCAGGACGATGTCGCCCCGCCGGATCGCGGTGAATATGTCCTCCGTCTCTTCCTCCCCCATGGGCGACGCCGGGTGGAGCGGAGGATCCTTCAGGTCGGGTCGGGGCACCTTCATGAGCGTGGCCAGGTGGCTGAGGCCCAGCGGGGGCCGCAGGCGGTACACCTCGTTCGGCGTGACCTCCAGGTTTTCAACCAGGATGTCCTTGATCCGGTCAGGCATGGTGTTCTGCACACCCACCCGCACCACGGGCCCGAACCGGCGGAGGCGGATCGATTCTTCAATGGACCGGATCAGGTCCTCGGCCTCGTCCTCCTGGATCTCGATGTCCGCGTTGCGCGTGACGCGGAAGGCGTACGATTCGACCACGGTCATGCCGGGGAAGAGCATCCCCAGGTTCTCCGAGATCAGGTCCTCGAGCCACACGAAGCGGAACGCGGTGCCGTTTCCCCCCGGGATCATTACCAGGCGGGAGAGGACGTCGGGGACCTTGACGCGGGCGAAGCGCTCGGGGCCCTCGGGCGTGCGGACCACCACGGCCAGGCTGAGGCTGAGGTTGGAAATGTACGGGAAAGGGTGGCCGGGATCGAACGCCAGCGGCGTCAGCACCGGGTAGATCTCGCGGGCAAACAGGTCTGCGAGCGACGCGCGTTCGGCGGCGGCAAGCTCCTCCATCCTGAGGAGGTGGATGCCGGCCTCCGCCAGCGCCGGGTGGAGGTCATCCCGGAAGAGAGAGGCCATGTCTGTGAGCATCCGCTCCACCCGCCCGTGAATCGCCTCGAGCTGTTCCAGCGGCGTCCTGCCGTCGGGGGAGGGCTCCGTCACGTCGGCAAGCACCTGGTCGCGGATCGCCGCGACGCGGATCATGAAGAACTCGTCCAGGTTTGAGCTGACGATGGAGAGAAATTTCGCCCGCTCGAGGAGGGGATGCCGCCGGTCGCGCGCCTCTTCGAGGACGCGCTCGTTGAACTCGAGCCAGCTCAGCTCGCGGTTGATATAGAGGGAATGGTCCAGTGTGGCTGGCGACGTGCGGCCGCCGAGGTCCGCCGATCCGTTCCCCCGCGCGTTCCTGCGCAGCCGCGTCCCCCGTGCGGTCATGCTCCCCGCGCGCGGCTTGCGCGGCGGGGAACTCTCTGTCCCGGGCCTGCTCCCCTGTTCCTGGCTGCTGTTCGTCTCGGCGATCATCGCGCCCTCCTGCACCTCAGGTCTGTAAGAACAATCCGCCTGAAATTCAAGTGAAGAAATCGTGAACCCCCGATTCCTTGACTCTCGGCGGGATTCCTTGTACTTTCCACCGCAATCCACCACACGAGGAGCAACCATGGCGATCAAGACGAGCACGCTCGACAACGGGATCGGTCTCATCGAGGCGAAGGGGTCGCTCGTGGGCGGGGAGGAGACCGTGGAACTCCGCCAGGCCGTGGCGGGATTTCTCGACCGCGAGTACAGCAAGCTGCTGATCGATCTCAGCGGCGTCACGTACCTCAACAGCACCGCGATCGGCGTGCTGGTGTCGTCGCACGCGAGTTACTCGAGGAAGGGCTGGCACATCAAGCTCTGCGGCATGAACAAGAACATCACCAACATCTTCGTCATCACGAAGCTGACGCTCGTGTTCGACGTGTACGATTCCAGGGAGGAGGCGATCAAGAGCTTCGCCTAGCCGCGGCGCGCTGCCGCCCGGGCGCGGCGTCCCCGCCGGGCGGAGCCCTTGCTTCTGTCTCCCTGCGACGATATATTTGTACCGATGAAGTGGACGCCGACCGCCGACCGTTTCCTGCACGCTGCGCGTGCAGCGGGAGGGGGCTGTCGCCCGGGGAGACCACTGTGACGGCCCTGCTTCCTAGAGTGAGATTCCGATGAACTGCAGAGTGTGTTCGGCCGAGGTCCCCGATGGATCCCGGTTCTGCCTGAATTGCGGCGCCACCCTCTCCGACGCGGCCGTCCCTCGCCCCGTCGTCGACGGGTTCGCCCTCATCAAGAACTACATCCCCCCCGAGCTCGCCCGCAAGATCCTCAACGCCGGTAAGCAGATCGAAAGCGAGCGGCGCCATGTGACGGTGCTGTTCGCCGACGTCGTCGGTTTTACCGCCCTCTCCGAGAAGATGGACGTCGAGATGGTCTCGACGATCCTGAACGACTGTTTCCGCGGGCTGATCTCCACGATCCTGAAATACGAGGGGACGATCGACAAGTTCATCGGCGACGGGATCATGGCGATCTTCGGCGCGCCGCTGGCGCACGAAAACGACCCGGAGCGGGCGGCGCGGTGCGCGCTCGACATGCTGGCGGACATCGAGCGGTTCAACAACCAGACCGCGATCCAGCTCCCCGCGCGCCTCGGCCTGCACGTGGGCCTCCACTCCGGCATGGTGATCGCCGGCAACGTGGGGAGCGACCTCCGGATGAACTATTCCGTGATCGGCGACACGGTCAACCTTGCCGCCCGCCTCGTCGAGCTCGCCCCGAGCGGCGAGATCTACCTGACCGCGGAAACACAGAAGCTCGTCGCGCACCTCGCGGTGTCCGAAGGACCGTTCCGGATGACGTTCAAGGGGAAGGCGTCGCCGGTCCCGGTCTACAAGCTCCGCTCGCTCAAGGCGGGAGGGGAGGAAAAGGACGGGGGGATCGGCCGCAACGAGTTCGTCGGCCGGGAGAAGGAGATCGCGGCGATCCGGCGGGCGCTCGACGCCGTGCTCGACAAGAACCAGGTGACGCTCTGCATCCAGGGGGAGGCGGGCGTCGGGAAATCGCGCCTGAAGGCGGAGTTGATCAAGCTCGCCTACAAGTCGGGGATCGCCGCCTACGAAGGGCAGTGCTCGAGCTTCGAGGTGAACACCCCGTACTACCTCTGGACGGCGCTCATGAAGAGCCTCCTGAAGGTCGGCCCGGAGACTGTAGAGGCCGACGTCAGGAAACGCCTCCACCAGATCACGCACACGCTCGCCCTCGACGAGCACGAACCCTACCTCGGGACGCTCCTCTCGCTGCGCTACGAGGAGATCATGCTCGTGGACGAGACGCTCCGCAAGCAGCGGGTGTTCCAGGCCACGCGCGCCCTCCTGAGCGCCATCGCCGCCCGCAGGCCGATCGCGTTTATCCTGGAAGACCTCCACTGGATCGACCGGTTCTCCCAGGAGCTCCTGGAGTACATCTTCTCGCGCACGACCAACGTCGTCCTGTCGCTGTTCGTCCTGATCTACAGGGACGAGTACGCCCACGCGCGGACGGTTGCGGAGGGGGCGCACGTCATGGACCTCAACCGGCTCACCCGGAGCGAGGCCCTCAAGCTGATGAAGCTCCGGCTGGAGGTGGACCAGGTCCCGCAGGCGATCGAGGACCTCGTCCTGAAGCGCTCGGAGGGAAATCCCTTCTTCATCCAGGAAATCATCAAGACCCTGATGGACAAGCGGATCATCGCCGTCCGCCGGGGACGTGTGGAGATCCTCACCGACAACATCGAGTCGGGGGTGCCCGAGACGATCCAGGGCATCATCATGGCGCGCATCGATCGCATCCAGGACAGCATCAAGGAGGTGCTCTTCAGCGCATCGGTGATCGGGCGGGAGTTTTCGCGCCCCCTGCTGGAGCAGGTGATCGACCGGAAGAACGACGTCACGACGAACCTGACCGAGCTGAAGGCCCTGGAGCTCGTCCTGGAAAAGGACGAGGCCCACGAGGCGGAATACCTCTTCAAGCACTACCTGATCCAGGAGGTGGCGTACAACACGATCCTCCTGAACAAGCGGAAGGAGCTCCACGGCGGGATCGCCCGGGCCATCGAAGAGCTCTTCGCCGACAGGCTGGTCGAGTTTTACGAGCTGCTCGCCTTCCACTACGAGAAAGCCGAGCAGTGGGACAAGGCCGCCGAGTACCTGAGCAGGTCGGGCCACAAGGTGCGGCAGATGTACTCGCAGGAGGAGTCGAAGGACTTCTTCGAGCGGAAGAACGTCGCGGTGAAAAAGTTGTACCAGTCGGCAAGCGCGAAGGGGAGCCTGGGGGCGACGCTCAAGGCCATCACGCCTCCGCTGATCGCCATGCTCATCCCGATACTTCCCATTTTCGCGTACATCCGGATCCTCGGCCACTCGCACAACGTCGACATCGTCGAGCAGCTCGTCGTGGGGATCGTCGCCAGCTCTCTCTGCGTCTGGTATGCGATCTCGCTCTGGTACCTGGGCGTGGTGCCGTTCCTGCGCGGCCGGCCGAAGCTGTACGACCTGATCGAGGACCAGGTGCGCATCATCTACCGCGAGGGGACCACGCTGTCGATTCACTTCTCGGAGATCGACCAGCTTTCACTGATCAACAACCGGCTCAAGGCGCTGCGCCCTCTCCGCTACAAGCTCCTCGACCCCTTCGGGCGGATCAGCGACTACGGGAGCATGACGCTCGGGTCCTGGTGGAGGGGCGTTGCGCTGAACATTCTTCCCCCGTACTCCTTCGGGTTCGGGTCGGCGCAGGGGGAGATCCTGATCACGCTCACGCAGGGGTACCGGATCCTGCGCATGGTGATCCCCTGGTGGAACACGCCGCTCCGCAGCCGCGACCTGAGCATCTCCCCCTTCGACGCGAGGGAGTTCCACGCGCAGTTCGAAGTCGCCTTCAAGAAGTGGAGC
>DATJAS010000058.1:0-9114 GCA_035516035.1 Bacteroidota bacterium
CTTGTATCGATTCTCACGGCGAAAACGGTGTCAGCAGAGAGGCTCACCGAATCGATATACTTTGATTCGCACGTCTCTTCAGCATATGCGTCCCAGAGAAGCGTCGTGTCGCCGACTATCTGGTAGAAAAGTGAATCAGTAGTAGCCCGCGCCTGATTGGAGATTGCGAGCAACATCAAGGCTAGAGTCAGAGATTTCATGTGGACTTCGCGGCTTCCATACGATTGTACGTCGGGTTCGCACGAATCGCAAGGATGGGATTGCGGGGAAAGGAAAAAGACGCTAATTGGACGGTTGGTTTTGCCTCCTTTGTGAGGCGGCGCACTCTTCAGTTCGCCTCACGAAGTGAGGGCCATGCTCCTCCGGAAAAACTGCGTTCGGATAGGGCGGAGATGTCAGTGTTTCTTGGCGTCTCCAGTTATGTGGTGGGGAAGCTCGTTGAAGAAATGGAGTGAGGTCCGGATGCCACCGTAGAAGTTGTCAAGATCGATGAACTCGTCCGGCGCGTGTGCGTTCTCGTCGGGGCGGCCGAACCCGAGCAACACGGTGTCGATCCCCAGGAGCTGCTTGAACTCTACCACGATCGGGATGGAGCCTCCTTCCCGCTGGTAGAGGGGTTTCTTCCCAAATCCCTTCTCCAGCGCGGAAATTGCCGCCTGGACTCCGGGACTGTCGATCGGCGTGATCGCCGGTTCACCCCCGTGAAGGTTGCGCACTGTGATCTTGACCGTCTTCGGCGCGATCTTGCGTATATGCTTCTCGAAAAGCTTTGCCGTCTTCTCCGCAGTCTGATTCGGAACGATCCTCATCGAGATTTTGGCCGAGGCTTTCGACGGAAGCACTGTCTTCGCCCCATCTCCCGTAAATCCTCCCCAGATCCCGTTGCACTCCAGCGTCGGCCGCGCCCACACGCGCTCGAGCGTGGTGAACCCCTTCTCACCGTAGAGCTGCGCGACGCCGAGCTCCTTGGCGTACTTTCGATCGCTCCACGGGAGTTTCTTGTAGGCGTCTCTCTCCTTCTTCGTCAGGGGGAGGACGTCCCTGTAGAACCCGGGAATCGTCACTTTCCCGTTCCTGTCGTGGAGCGACGCAATGATCTCCGTTAGCGCCTGTATCGGGTTATGGACCGTCCCGCCGAACGAGCCGGAATGGAGGTCCTTGTCAGGGCCAACCAGGTCGACCTGCATGTATGCGAGACCTCTGAGTCCATAGCAGATCGAGGGGACCCCCGGGGCGAACATGGCGGAATCGGAGATCAGCACGAGATCCGCCTTGAGCATTTCTTTCTTGTCACGGACGAATGTGCCGAGGTTATCGCTCCCGATCTCTTCTTCCCCCTCGATGAGGAGCTTCACGTTCACGGGGAGATCCCCCCCGTTCCGCAGAAATGCTTCGAGGCTCTTCAGGTGGATGTACACCTGCCCCTTGTCGTCGGCGGCTCCGCGCGCGTAGAGCTTACCTTCCCTAACCGTGGCCTCGAACGGCGGGGACGTCCAGAGATCCAGCGGCTCGACAGGCTGAACGTCGTAATGGCCGTACAGCAGGACCGTGGGTTTCCCCGGCGCGTTCAGCCAGTCGCCGTAGACGATCGGATGACCCGGTGTCGGGAATATTCCGACATGCTGGAGGCCGATCGACGTCATGTGGTCCGCGACCCACCGGGCGCAGCGCTGCACGTCGGTCGAGCGATCCGCGTCGGTGCTGACGCTCGGGATCGCCAGCAGCTCCCTCAGCTCCGACATGTAACGGTCTTTGTTAGCGTCGACGTACGACAGCAGGGATTGCATTGGTTCGCTCCGGCTAGTGATTGGACGAATCGAGGCGGCGTCGGGAGGAGAAGTACGTAGTCAAATCCTTGATAATCAGCGTATTTTTGAATATAGTAGCACCTGACCTCAAAAGCAAAACAGCATTGGATCCCGACGAGATACTGATAGCCGCGGCAGTTGCAACGGTTCCCTGCGTTCTTTTCGACCATCTCCTGAACGCGATCCAAAACTGGCAGCGAAAACGGGGCGGCGTCACACAAACGGGCGGTTTCGGCGCGTTCGGCCGCACCGTCATCAGCATCTTCATGAACTACTTCCTGTGCGGGCTCGTGGGATATGTCTACCGGACGGTCGGACATGAGCCTCAGGACGCTTTTCTCGTCGGCGCGTGCATGTGGCTGATGGTCTCCGTGCCGGTGCTTCTCACCAGCCGGTACGTGGACGAAACACAGCGGCAGTATTTTGCCGGACGGGTCCTGGGCTGGCTGGCGAAAACGGCCATTGCCGCCGCGTCCGCCGCGTATTTCATTTCATTCGGTCCCGACTGATCATGCGCGCTTTCGTCAACGGATGCAATTTGTACTACTCGGCTTCCGGAGATACACAGGGAACCCCCGTCCTGTTCGTGCACGGGTTCCCGTTCAGCCACCAGATGTGGCGGCCCCAGATGGAGGCGGTCGCGGCCGCGGGCTTCCGGGGGATCGCCTATGACGTGCGCGGCCACGGCCTGAGCGATGTCGGCGACGGCCAGTACACGATCGAGTCGCACGTCGACGACCTCTTCGCCCTCATGGACCACCTGAAGCTCGCGCGCACGATCGTTGCGGGCCTCTCCATGGGGGGCTATATCACGCTGCGCGCGCTCGAGCGGGAGCCTGCACGGTTTGCTGGCGTGGTCCTGTGCGACACGCGCAGCGAGCCCGACACAGACGAGGCACGCGTGCGTCGTGCAGCCTCCGTGAAGGCGGTCAAGGCGGAGGGGTCTGCGGCGTATGCCGACGGGTACGTCAGGCAGATGTTTGCACCGTCCACGTTCACCGGAAACCCCTCGGTCGTGGAGACGATTCGCTCCATCATCGCGGGCACCCCCCCGTTGAGCATCGCAGGGACGCTTCTCGCGCTCGCGGCACGGACGGATACCACCCGCTCGCTCGCCGCCGTCGCCATCCCCGCGCTGATCCTGGTCGGAGACCAGGACACCGTGACTCCCCTTTCCTCTGCTCAGGCGCTCCACGCAGGCATCCGCGGCTCAGAGCTTCACGTGGTGCCGGGCGCTGCCCATATGAGCAACATGGAGAATCCCGCATTCTTCAACGAGAAGCTCGTCACATTCCTCCGGCGGATCCATCCCGTTAAGTGAATGCAGACCGCGCTCGTGACCGGCGCCGCCGGCTGCGTCGGCTCATCCCTCGTATTCCACCTTCACGACAAGGGGGTCCGCGTCAGGACGCTTACTCGCCCCGGTTCGAACCTCGGAGCCCTGGGAGATATCCCCGTCGAAGCGCACAGGGGCGACATCTGCGACGCCGCCCTCCTCCGCGAAGCCGCGCGGGGATGCGACGTCGTCTTCCACACCGCCGCGGTTGTCACGTTTGCGCGTAGCGCCAGGGAGGAACAGCACCGGGTAAACGTATTGGGCACGCGCGCGGTGGTGCGCGCCTGCATCGAATGCGGCGTCGGCGCGCTCGTGCACACAAGCTCCGTGACAACGATCGGCACGCCGGCGCCCGGACAGGAAGCGGATGAATCGCTCACGGCAGACCGCGCATGCGCCAGGGGCTACAAGCTCTCCAAGCTCCTGGCCGAGGACGAGGTCCAGGAAGGCGTCGCCGCCGGTCTTCGCGCGGTCATCGTGAACCCGTCGGTCATCATGGGCGAGCGCGACACGCACTTCCACGCGGGGCAGCTTGTCCGGGATATCAGGAAGGGGAGGATTCCCTTCTACGTCGAGGGCGGGATGAATATCGTGTACGTGGGAGACGTCGCCGGGGGGATGATCGCAGCGGCCGAACGGGGCAGGACGGGGGAGCGCTACATCCTTGCCGGGGAGAACATGACGCACAGGGAGATTTTCCGCCGCACCGCTTCACTGGTCGGCGGCATGGCGCCGTTCGCCCGGTTTCCCCTCCCGTTGCTGCGGGCGGTAGGCGCGATCGTGGAGGGAGCCTGCGCGATTGCCGGAACTGAACCTCCGCTCACCCGCGATCTCGCAGCAATCGCCGGCCGCTACCACTGGTTCAGCGCCGATCGGGCGCGGCGGGAGCTGGGGTTTACCGCGACGCCGTTTGACGAGACGATCCTGGCGACGTACCACTGGTACGCCGCGCACGGCTATCTCTAGTCAGAAGAGCGTGTAGATAAAGGGCGCGAGCGCCGAGCCCTGCGTGAACACCAGGAGGAGCGCAAGGAGGAGCAGCAGGACAACGATCGGTCCGAGCCACCATTTCTTCCGCTCCTTCATGAACGCCCAGAGCTCTCCGAGAATCGAGAGTTTCCCGCCAGCCATGTGTGTGTCTCCGTCTAGGATCCCTGATCAGGACGCCACTTCGCGGCGCGCTACATCTGGAACGCCTTGATGTATTCCACAAGGCGCGTACAGTCTTCGAGCGTCTCCGCGACGCCCGTGCCGCCCCCCTGCGCCGCGTGCTCGTGGTGCTCCTGCACGCTCATCACTTCGAGCGGACGGGAACGGATCTGGGCGATGCTCTTCGCAGCCGACGCGGCGGCCGAAAGGGTCGTAATGAAGGGGATCTTGTATTCGTACGCCGCCCGGCCGATCGCATGCTCGTCCTTCCGCGAGACCTGCCCCAGGGGTGTATTGATAATGAGCTGGACCCAGCCGTTCTTGATCACGTCGATGATGTTCAGCGTCCCCTCGCTCGCCTTGAGGACGGTCCGGTTCTCAATGCCGTGGGAGCGGAGAAACGCGGCGGTCCCTTCCGTGGCGATCAGGTTGAACCCGAGCCGGACATAGGCGCGGACGACGTTGGCCGCCCGCTCGTTCTTGTCGAAATCGTTGAGGCTGACGAACACGGTCCCCTTCTGGGGGAGCGTGGTCCCCGCCGCCATCGACGCCTTGGCGAACGCGACGCCGAAGTTGTCCGAGATGCCCATCACCTCCCCCGTGGAACGCATCTCGGGACCGAGGAAGTGGCGCGCGGTCGGGAACTTCGGGAACGGGAACACCGACTCCTTGATGGCTACATGCTTCGCCCACCCGTTCCCCCTCACCTCCAGGTCAGGAAGCGTCCGGCCCACCATCATCTTCGCCGCGATCTTCGCCAGCGGAACTCCGGTCGCCTTGCTGACGAATGGGACCGTCCGCGACGCCCGGGGATTCACCTCCAGCACGTAGATTACCCCGTCGCGCATCGCGTACTGGACGTTGACCAGCCCGACGACGTTCAGGCCGAGCGCCAGGCGGCGCGTGTACGTCATCAGCGTCAGGAGCTGCTGGGGCGTGACCGCATACGGTGGGAGGACGCAGCAGCTGTCCCCCGAATGGATCCCCGCCTCCTCGATGTGCTGCATCACCCCGCCGATAAAGACGTTCGTACCGTCCGCGACGGCGTCGACGTCAAACTCGTACGCGTCCTCCAGGAATCGGTCGATCAGGACCGGGTGGTCGGGCGACACATTCACCGCCTTGGCCATGTACTCGCGGAGCCCGTCGTCGTTGTAGCAGATCTCCATCGCCCGGCCCCCCAGCACGTAGGAGGGGCGCACCAACACCGGGTACCCGACGCGAACGGCGACCTCCAGCGCTCCGTCCAGGTCGTGCGCCGTTCCGTAAGGAGGGCATGGGATTTCGAGTTTCTGCAGGAGCTCCCCGAACCGCTTCCTGTCCTCCGCCAGGTCGATCCCCTCGGTGGACGTCCCCAGGATCTTCACGCCGTTCGCTTCCAGTGCCTTCGCGATCTTCAGGGGGGTCTGCCCCCCGAAGCTGACAATCACGCCAACAGGGTGCTCCTGCTCGCAAATATTGAGCACGTCCTCCAGCGTGAGCGGCTCGAAATAGAGCTTGTCCGTGGTGTCGTAATCGGTGGAGACGGTCTCGGGGTTGCAGTTGATCATGATCGTCCCGTACCCCTCTTCAGCCAGCCCCATGACGCCGTGGACGCAGCAGTAGTCGAATTCGATTCCCTGCCCGATCCTGTTCGGACCGCCCCCCAGGATGATCACCTGCTTCTTCCCCGACGGGCGCGACTCGTTCTCCCGCTCGTACGTCGAATAGTGATAGGGAGTATCGGCGGCAAATTCCGCGGCGCACGTGTCGACGGTCTTGTAGACCGGGACGATCCCGAGCGATTTCCTGCGCGCGCGCACCGACATCTCGTCGCTTCCCGTCAGCACCGCGAGCTGCCTGTCGGAGAACCCGTGCTGCTTTGCCTTCAGCATCAGAGACGCGTCCAGCGAGCCCGCCCGCCGGATCTCGGCTTCGAGCGCGACAATCTGCGCGATGTTGGTCAGGAACCATGGATCCACGTGCGTCAGCGCCGTAAGCTCCTCGATCGAGACGCCGAGCTGCAGCGCGTAGCGGAGGCTGAACACGCCGTCCGGGCCCGGGCGCGCAAGCCGCCGGAGGATCTCATCCCTCCAGGTGGCCCGTTCCGCCGGGGTGAGCGATGCAGGGTCGAATTCGTCCTTGCCGTCCGCGCCGAGTCCCGCCCTCCCCTGCTCCAGCGATCGGAGGGCTTTCTGCAGCGCCTCTTTAAACGTCCGCCCGAACGCCATCGCCTCTCCCACGGACTTCATCTGAACGCCGAGCGTCGTATCGACGCCTTTAAACTTCTCGAAATCCCAGCGGGGGATCTTCACGACGCAGTAGTCGATCGTCGGCTCGAATGAAGCCGGCGTCAGCTTCGTGATATCGTTCGGGATCTCGTCCAGCGTGTAACCCACGGCGAGCTTGGCCGCGATCTTGGCGATGGGAAACCCGGTCGCCTTGGAGGCGAGCGCCGAAGACCGCGAAACGCGCGGATTCATCTCGATCACCAGGCATCTCCCGGTGCGCGGGTCGACGGCGAACTGGATGTTCGATCCGCCCGTCTCGACGCCGATTGCGCGGATGATCCTGATGGCGTCGTCGCGCATCACCTGGTATTCCTTGTCGGTGAGCGTCTGGGCGGGTGCGACGGTCACCGAATCGCCAGTGTGGATCCCCATCGGGTCGAAATTCTCGATCGAGCAGACGATCACGACGTTGTCCCGGACGTCGCGCATCACCTCCAGCTCGTATTCCTTCCAACCGATGACGGACTCTTCCAGGAGCACTTCCCTGATCGGGCTGGCTTCGAGTCCGTGCGCAAGGGCCTCGTCGAATTCCGAGGCATCCCGCGCGATGCCCCCGCCCGACCCGCCGAGCGTAAACGAGGGACGGATGATGACGGGAAATCCTATGGAGTGCACGAGCGCCTGCCCCTCCTCCATCGAGCGGACGAACCCGCCCCGGGGCGTGTGGAGCCCCGCGCCGTCGATCGTCGCCTTGAAGAGCTCGCGGTCCTCCGCCTTCTTGATCGCATCGAGTTTCGCCCCGATCAGCTCCACGCCGTACTTCTCCAGGACGCCGCTCTCGGCGAGCGCCACCGCGGTATTCAATGCCGTCTGGCCACCCATCGTGGGGAGAATGGCGTCGGGCCGCTCCCGTTCGATGATCTTCTCGACAAAATAGGGGGTGATGGGCTCGATATACGTCCGATCCGCGAGGTCCGGATCGGTCATGATCGTAGCGGGGTTGCTGTTGATGAGGATGGTGCGAAAGCCCTCCTCGCGAAGGACTTTGCAGGCCTGGGTCCCGGAATAATCGAACTCGCAGGCCTGGCCGATGACGATCGGCCCGGAACCGATGATCAGGATGGAGTGTAGGTCAGTGCGCTTCGGCAAGCAGAACAGTGCTCTCGTTGTCGGACTTGAATATACGAAGAACGCAGCTGGAAGGCAACAACGCCCTCCCGTCATTGCGAGCCGATCCTCAGGCGAAGCAATCTCGCGTGAGATTGCCACGCCAAAGACGGCGCCTGCGGCGCCGCAGGCGACGTGGTCCAAAGAGCGGATTCCGTCGCAAAGAGCGCTCCTCGCAATGACTGGATCGTTCCCGTTGTTTGATTTGGCGAAAGTGCCTATCATCCGGTTGTATGAAACGCCCTCAGCCTCGCGATCGCATGCTGAGAATCGGGTCGGCAGAGCCGCTCCCACTCTACTGCGACTATTCCTGTCCCCACGCCTCGTTCGCCCCTGCGGACGTCACGGGAGCATGCCGGAGGGAGCAGGGCGTGTACTGCGGTCTCCTCGGCGCATACAATACAAAGAACAGCCCCTGCAAGGCCCGGCGCCGTATCGCATCACGCCGCGCCTCACGCCGTGACTCGCGCCCCGATTCACGCCGCGTCTCGCGCCGCGCCACGCGCGGCAACCGTTAGCAGCACCCGTACGTCGGCGGTATGAACTTGCCGTCCGATGCGGACACCACCTGACCCTGCACGAGGTACTCTCCCTTCACCAGCACCCTGAACCACCGGCGCCCGGCTTCCACCAGTATGATGACGGCGCACGCCATGATCACAGCAGTGAGTATGGAGTTCACGTACCCCTGCACGGCGGTCGCGGCACTGGCGGTCATCGGCCAGAAATTGTCCGTGATGTTCAACCAGCATGCGCTGAGCGTCGTCGCTGCGACGAAGAGCATCGGCACGAGCGTCACCCACGCATAGCGTTCCTTCCCCGCGTTGATGATGGCGCTCGTCGCCACGGCGAGCGCCACAGCGGCAAGGAGCTGGTTGGCTGTCCCGAACATGGGCCAGATCGTGCTGATGTTTCCCGTCCAGATGAAGTATCCCCACGCCAGGACCACGACCAGCGTGGAGAGAATCGTCCCCGGGAGCCAGTCTGACTTCTCGAAGGGCTTCCACACGCGCCCCGCGAACTCCTGCAGGAGGAACCTCGCCACGCGCGTCCCGGCGTCGATCGTGGTCAGGATGAACAGGGCCTCAAACATGATCGCGAAATGGTACCAGACGGACATGAACGCCTTCATCCCCGGCATCGCGGTGAATATCTGGGCGAACCCCACCGCGAGCGACACGGCCCCCCCGGTCCTGCCCGCCACGTTCTCCCCGACCTCGCGGCAAAGCTCGGGAAGGTTGACGATCGAATACCCCTGCACAGGAGCCAGGGCGGCAAATTTCTCCGGCGAGACGTTGATGGCGAAGTAGTCGCCGTATTCCAGCGAGCACGCCGCGATCAGTGCAATGACCCCCACCACGCCCTCCATCAACATGGCGCCGTACCCGATCATCCTCGCGTCCGATTCCTTGTTGAGCATCTTCGGCGTCGTCCCCGAGGAGAC
>DATJAS010000059.1:0-76845 GCA_035516035.1 Bacteroidota bacterium
CTCCCCGGCCAACCGTCGCGCCTCCGTCAGGTCGTACCGGTTCTGCCTGATCTGCGTCTCCGCCTGATCGAGAAGCTGCACGGCCCGGTCGTATGTCTCCGGGGCGTTCGAGGCGGCGTTCATCGCGTCCGCGCGCGCGAGGAGCTCCCCCGCCGGACCCAGGAGCGTCTCTTTGATTGCCTCAAGCTCCGACGAGCGGTACATCCCCTGCGCCTCGCCGGCGTCCGCGCGGGCGTCGGAGGCCTTGCCGTTCTCCAGCAGGGAAGCAGCCGAACGGAGCTTGCTCTCGGCCTGGACCCAGAGCTTTGCGGAAGCGCGCGGGGCGCCCGCGCTCATGGCATCGGCGCGCGCCTGCAGCACGGAGGCGAAACCTGTCTGGGCGGTCCTGGCCGCGTCAAGCGCTTCGCCGAACGCTGTGGAAGCGAGCAGGAGCTGCTCCCTGATTGCGTCCACCGGCCTGTGGCGGTCGAAGAGATCCTCGGCCGTCGCGTACGCGTCCGTTCCCCGCTCAAACGTCTGCGGTGCCAGGAGGTCCGCGTTCGCCTGCCGGGCGCGCGTCATCGCGGCAGATGCTCCCGCGAACAGGTGCGTGTGGATGTCGCTCTGGGCGCGGGCGGCCGCCACCGTGCACCCCACGAGGAGTGCAAGGAGCGCAGCGCGGGTTCCCCCGTCAGCGAATCGGAAGGGGCGGGATGCGCCGGAAGTCATATATCCCCCCAAATGTCAGTTCTGAGATCGTCATGGTGGTACGGGTGCGCCGGGGCCTCAGATCCCTTCCATGCCCGTGAACAGCGATTGCATGTTCAGCGACGAGGCCTTCGTCTTGCTCGCCAGCGAGACGTAGCGGCGGGCAAGCGTGTCCTTTCCGGTGCCGAGGACTGTGCTGATCAATCCGAGCGCCTCGGCGTACTCGGACGGGGGGAGTTCTTTGAGTATGCGGCTCCATATGGCTTCTTCAAGCACGTTGAACGCCGTCTGCACCTCCCAGAGGTCGAACCCGGAGGCGAAACGTTCGCGCGCAACGGCGTCGCTGTGCGCGACCATCGGGCCGAGGTTCCGTTCCTTGACGGCGCGGGCGGTGAGGACGTAGAGCGCCTTCAGCCGCTGGTGCACCGATCCGGAACCGGCCTTCTCGTAGTTCCGCAGGTGGGCGCGCTCCATCGCAGCGATGGCTTCGTCGATGATGATCGCGGTCCGTTCGTGGAGCAGTTCGTTGAGTGTCATGTGGATGTTGCGTCGATCGGAATGGATGTACCGGAATATACGCCGGGTGCGGGTCTGAATCAACGAGCACCGGCAGGCCGCGCCGAAACGCACCGTGGAACGCAGGTTCACGTGACCTCTCTGTGTTCCGTGTCACACGCGCCAGTCGATGAAGAGCTTGCGGGAGGGGGGCTGGCAGGAGGGGCAGAAAAACGTGTCGTGCCCCCGGACGCCCTCACGGCGGATCGTGGTGCCGCACCGGGGGCAGGGCTCCCCCTTCCTGTTCCTCACCTTCAGGTGCTCGCGGACCTTGACGTGTATCGGCTGCGCGGCGTCTGCAACCATGCGCGTCCCCCACGCCATCACGCTCCGTATCGCGTCGTAGAGGCGGCCCCGCTCCTCCGGGCTCAACCGGGCGGTAAACGTCTTCGGGTGGATCTTCGCCTCGAACAGGATCTCGTCCGCGTAGGCGTTGCCGATCGCGCTCAGCGTCTCCTGGTCGTTGATCACCACGCGGACCTGCCTTCGTGCGTTGCGCTCCAGGATCTCCAGGAATCGCTCACGGGTGAAGGCCGGCGAGAGAATATCCACGCCCTGCGTGGCGTACCGGGGAATTTCGCCGGCCGCTGCGTCCGGTGCCGCGTAGAGCTTGGCCATCTTCTTCTCATCGCACAGCCGGAGCGATGTCCCGTCGTCCAGCGCGAGCGCCACGCAGAGGTACCCGAGGGGTTTGTCTGCCGGCTTCATGTGCTGGAGCCGCCCCGCGAGCATCAGGTTGATGATGAGCGCGACATCCCCGCCAAGGGCGAGGCGGAGAAACGGGCCCCGTCCGCCGACCCCGGTGAACTCCCTCCCGGTGAGCGCCTGCTCGAGAGGCCGGTCGAGCATGTTCCGGACAAGCACCGGCTGCTTCACCTCGACCCGCTGCACTGTGCGCCCGGGGAGCGCACGCTCAAGGTAGCTCCTGATATAGATGAGGTCCGGCAGCTCGGGCACGGTCAGGACTCTCCCGGATGATCGATGTCCATGTCGGTGAGCCCCCTTCTCATCGGTCGTGCGTGCCGGCATTCATATGCCGGCAATGTAACGGATTGACGCATCAAATGAACCACGTGCGACTTGACATTTGCGGCTGAAGTGGCTAGGTTTCGTCATACCGTTAGGGGTGTCCTGCCGCAGCACGGCGGGACTGAGAACACACCCTGTAAACCTGATCTGGATCATACCAGCGTAGGGAAACGGAGCCATGAGGCTTTGTGCTTCCTTTTCCCGCGCCGGTACCGGTCGCGGGATTCTTTTTTGGAGGAACCATGAGGCCCGCCGGAATGCTGATCGCCGGCCTGCTCGCCTGTGCCCTGCCCGGGGCGCTGCGCGCGCAGGATGCGGCTCCCCCCCGGGATACCGTCTACCAGATGTCGCCCGTCGTCGTCACGGCAACGCAGGCCACCGAGAGGAAGACGCCCGTCTCGTTTTCCAACCTCACGCCGCGCGACATCCGCGAACGGTACTCCTTGCAGGACGTCCCCGCGCTGCTTGCGGAGCTCCCCTCGGTCACGACCTATTCGGAGAACGGCAACGGCATCGGGTACAACTACATTAACATCCGCGGGTTTGATCAGAGGCGGATCTCCGTGATGATCAACGGCGTCCCGCAGAACGACCCGGAGGACCACAACGTCTACTGGATCGACTTCCCCGACCTCCTCTCCAGCACCGACAACGTCCAGGTGCAGCGGGGGGCGGGAAACGCCTTTTATGGTCCCGCCGCGATCGGCGGCTCGGTGAACATCGTCACGAACCCCTTCAGCGGCGAGCCCGGGCTCACCTTCGAAGCGGTGACGGGCTTCCAGCAGTTCGGCGACAGCACCAAACCGTTTCCCCTCACGATGAAGAAGTACAGCGCGTCGTTCACCTCGGGGCTCGTCGGGGGGCGGTACATGTTTTACGCCCACCTGGGGAAGATCACGAGCGACGGCTACCGGACGAACTCCTGGGTGGACCAGGACTCCTACTTCTTCGGCGCGATCCGGTTCGACGGCGACATGTCGACGCGCGTCCATTTCTTCGGGGGACCGATCCAGGACGGGCTCGCCTATGACGGACTGGGGAAGTTCGCGAACGGGAACCTGGTGCTCCGCCGCCAGAACGTCGTGGCGGGGTGGACGGCCAACGCGGCGAACGACGGCTATGACTTCGTCCAGTACCGCAGGCCGCAGGAAGTGGAGAGTTTCAGCCAGCCGCACGCGGAGGTGATCAACGACTGGCACCTGTCGCATTCCCTGACGCTCCACAACACGTTCTTTTACTACACGGGCGACGGGTACTTTGATTACGACGCCTCCTGGGCCGACACGACGATGCTCCGTCTCGGCTCCCAGTACGGCATCCCGACGGCGAATAACCCGGGCAACACGCTCGTGCGCGCGTTCGTCGGCAGCACGCAGTGGGGGTGGCTCCCGCGGCTGGACATCGATCACGGGAGGGGGGAGCTGACCGTGGGAGGGGAGATGCGGTTCCACCGCTCCACCCACTGGGGGAAGATCGAGTACGCGGAGGGGCTTCCCGCCGGGCTCGATCCCGACTACCACTTCTACGAGTTTAACGGCGGGAAGGACATGCTCTCCGCGTACGTCCACGAACTTTTCCGCCTCGATGATCTGACGAACCTGATGGGCGACCTGCAGCTCGTGAGCGACCGCTACACGTTCTCCCACGAGAAGTTCCTCGGCAACACGTTCGCCGTTCCCTACCTCTTCCTCAACCCGCGGGCAGGGATCAACGTCAACCTGACGGAAGCGTGGAGCACGTACGTCTCCGCCGCCTATACGTCCCGCGAGCCGCAGCTCACGAACCTCTACGACGCGGAATCCTCCACGCTGTACGATGCGACGCCGCAGTTCCGCGCCGACACCGTGGGGGGAGCCGTGGTGTACGATTTCTCGAAGCCGCTCATCGTCCCGGAGAAGCTGCTCGACCTGGAGTGGGGGCTCCGCGCGACGGAACCGGGCGCCGAGGGCAGTGTCACGGTCTACCTGATGGACTTCCACGACGAGCTGGTCGAGACCGGCCAGGTGAACGTCTTCGGCGAGCCGATCACGGGAAACGCAAGCCACACGCGGCATGAGGGGATCGAGCTTGAAGGTGCGGTGCGCCTTGCCGGGCCGTTCACGCTGAGCGGGACGCTCACCGCCTCGCGGAACCGGATCATCCATGCCACCGGCTTCCCGGGCGGCGGGACCGCGGAGGTGCTCGACGGGAACCCGATCGGCGGGTTCCCTGACGTGCTCGGCAATGCGCGCCTGACGTACCGCACGGAATCGGTGACGGCTTCGGTCCTCGGCCGGTATATCGGCGCTTTCCACACGGACAACTACAACGATGAGAACAACACGACGGACGCCGCCGTCGTTTTCGACGGCCAGGTCGTCGTGAAGCTCCCACCGTTCGCCGGGACATCACTCACGCTCCGGGGAGAGATCAGGAACATCTTCGACACGCTCTATCTCGCCGGCGGGCAGGGGAATACGTTCTTCCCCGCGGCGGAACGGAACGTCGTCTTCGGCCTGAGCCTCCACCTGTGAAGCCGCTCCGCACCAGGACGCTCCTCATCTGTAACGGCGAAGCGCCGGGAGCCGCGCTGCTCCGCCGGCTTGCCGCGCGCGCCTCCCTCGTCGTGGCCGCCGACGGCGGGGCGAACGCCGCCCTCCGTGCCGGCGTCCGTCCCGACGTCGTGATCGGCGATCTCGATTCGCTCCTTCCTTCCACGGCGCGGAGGCTCCCCCGCGCGAGGATCATCCGCGTCGCGCGGCAGGACAACACGGACCTGGAGAAGGCCCTCGACTTTATCGCCGCGGAAGCCCCCTCCCGCGTGATGATTGCCGGGGCGACGGGGGGGAGGGTCGATTTCACGATCGGGAATCTCTCCGTGCTCTGGAACTACACCGAACGCCTCCCGATCACGCTCGCCGGCGACACCTGGCGGGCGATGCCCGTGGGGCGGCGGCGAATCGAGCGCGCGAGGAGGGGGGTGATGGTGAGTCTCCTTCCGTTTGGCGACTGTGCGGGGATCACGCTCCGCGGCCTGAAGTACGGCCTCCGGGACGCGTCGATGCGCCTCGGGGAGATCGGTGTGCACAACGTCGTCGCTTCATCCCCGTTCAGCGTGGCGGTGCGCCGGGGGGCGATGCTCATGATGATATTCGACGGCGCGCGGGGGGGGAGGGCCTGGCCGCCGTGGTGACGCTCTCGGCGGCAGACGGCGCAGTCATACTCCTCTTCTTCTCCTCCGTGATTGCCGTCGGGTTCCTTACCCGGCGCGCGTCGGCACGGGACGTGGATTTCCTTCTCGCGGGACGCTCGCTCACGATCCCCGTTTTCGTCATGAGCCTGGTCTCTTCCTGGTACGGGGGGATCCTGGGAGTGGGGGAATTCACCTACCGGTACGGCCTCTCCAACTGGTTCCTCCAGGGGGTCCCCTACTACGTTTTTGCGGTGGTCTTCGCGCTTCTCCTGGCCAGGCGGATCAGGGCGACTGACCTGATCTCGATCCCCGACAAGCTGCAGCGCTCGTACGGCAGGCCGACCGCCCTCCTGGGGAGCCTGCTCACGTTCATCCTCATGACGCCCGCCCCGTATGTCCTGATGGTGGGCGTACTCATCGAGCTGGTCACCGGCTGGCCCGCTGCCGTGGCGGTCGCGCTCGGCACGGCCGCATCCACGGTGTACCTCGTGAGCGGGGGGTTTCGCTCGGACGTCAACACGAACGTCCTCGAGTTCTTCGTGATGTTCATCGGGTTCGGCGTCATCCTCCCGTACGCCGTCCTCCGCTTCGGCGGGCTCCCGTTTATCGCCGCTCACGTGCCCCCCGACCACCTCACCTGGAACGGGGGGGCGCCCATCCAGTTCGTGATCGTCTGGTTTTTCATTGCGCTCTGGACGCTGGTGGACCCCTCGTTTCACCAGCGGTGCTACGCGGCGCGCACGGGTGACGTTGCGCGGCGGGGGATACTCCTGGCCGTCGTCTTCTGGATCATATTCGACGCGATGACGACCACGGCCGGGCTCTACGCGCGGGCGGCGCTCCCCCCCCTTGCGGACCCCGTCATGGCGTACCCGCTCCTTGCCGAGAGACTCCTCCCCCCGCTCGCAAAAGGAATGTTTTACGCCGGGATGCTGGCCGCGATCATGTCCACGCTCAACAGCCAGTCGTTCGTCGCCTCCATGACGCTCGGGCGCGACATCGCCGCGCGGCTGCGCGGCCGCATGGAGGAATTCGGCTCGGCACGCCCGGTCCGGTGGGGACTTCTCGTGACGGCCCTGCTCTCCGTCTGCCTCGCGCTCGCGATTCCATCCGTGGTGAAGCTCTGGTACACGATCGGGACCGTCGTCATACCCGGGCTCCTCCTCCCGCTCCTCACCTCCTACAGCGACAGGCTCCGTCCCGGGCCGCGCACGGCTCTGGCGTCGATGGCGCTGGGGTGGCTCGTGTCGCTCGGCTGGCTCGCGGCCGGGTGGTCAAAAGGGATGGGAAGCACGGAACATTACCCGCTCGGCATCGAGCCGATGTATGCCGGGATCGCGGCTTCGGCCGCTGCATGGTGCGCGGGGAGGGCTGCCGGCGAAAAGGCCGGATCAGCGTGAGGGGGGGGGCCTGAGCGTGTACGCGTGTTTTCCCCAGGAAAACGCAAACGTGTGCGCGATCAGGAGCGCAAACACCGGGTAGATCTCGTACATATCGCGCAGTTCGCTCATCCACGCGAAGAGCAACATCAGGAGCCCGAAGGGGAGGATAAGCCATGCGCACGCCTTGAGGACTTCGTGCTTCCGCTCGATGTCGTAGAAAATGAGCATGCCGATGAGCAGGGCGAAAAACGACCACTCGAGTGTGTAAGGGAGAAGGAGGTTGTGAATGTTCCCGAAGAGGTGGAACTCGAGGGCCGATCCCGGGTTGGCGCCGAATGCGATCGTGAGCGCAAATTCAACGGCAGCGAATATCACGATCTGCGCCACTGCATGCGCGGTGAGCTGCCGCGCCGGCATCGATTTCCGCCAGATGAGAAGTGTCGCGAGCGCGAGGAGGACCGTCGTCTCCTTGTTCAGGCACCCGATCGCGTACACGGGATAGAAGAGGGCCCAGTCGCGCCGCACGATGAGAAGCAGGCCGGCTGTGAAGAGAAGAAGCGCGGGGAAGTCGTACACGTAGTGCGTCCCCACGCCGAAGAACAGGGGGAGCCCCAGGAGTACGCCGAGCGGAATCTGATCCGTCAGTCTCGCATCGGTCTCGTAGAGCGTGCGGAAGAGAGAGCGCAGGATAAACGGGAACGCCGCGAGCGCCGCAAATGCGAAGAAGAGCGCGACGCAGTATTCCGGAAGGCGCGACGTGTCCCATCCAAGCCGGGCGGCCTCCTTCCGGAATTTCTGCGAGCCCATCAGCCCGTCCGTCAGGGCCGCGCGTGCGGAAACGGGGATGACTGAAACGATCCCGCGCGTCAGGACGGGAACGAGCGCGCGCTGGACGAACGGGCGGTACGATGTGCCGTCGATTAACCCGGCAAGTGTCGAGCGGGGGTCACCGTTGAGCGCGGTGGATGGTGTGTCGGCGCCCCAGATCCAGGCGGTGAAGACGAACGCCGCCGCGGCGACATACATCATGCCGGCAGGGAAGCGTCCGGTCCGGCTCACGGGACGTCAGGATTGGATTTTGATCTGGTACTGCTGGAGCTTCGTGTAGAGCGTCTTCAGGCTGATGCCGAGGATCTTCGCGGATTCCGCCTTGTTCCCTCTCAGGTTTCTGAGGACCCCCTCGATGTGCAACCGCTCGATCTCCTTGAGGGGGATCGTTGTCCCGATCTTTCCCTCCCCCCGCGCGCCGGCGGGGAGCCCTACCGGGGTGGTCGGGAGGGACAGGTCTTCGGGCCGGATCGTGTCCTCGTGGCAGAGGATTGCGGCACGCTCGATGACGTTTTCCAGCTCCCGGATGTTCCCCGGCCAGTCGTAGTCCGTGAGGATCGCGAGCGCCTCAGGGGCGATCTTTTTCTTGATCCTCGACTTCATCCTGTGCTCCAGGAAAGAGGCGACCAGCAGCGGGATATCGTCCTTCCGCGCGTGGAGGGGGGGGACATCGATCGTGATGACATTGAGACGGTAGAGGAGATCCCCCCGGAATTTCCCATCCTTGACAAGGTCGGCCAGGTTTTTGTTCGTCGCGGAGAGTATCCTGCAATCCGCCTTGAGCGTCGTGTTTCCCCCGACGCGGCGGAATTCGCCGCTCTGGATGAACCGGAGGATCTTCGGCTGGACGATCGGGCTGATGTCCCCGATCTCGTCCAGGAAGAGCGTTCCCTTGTTGGCGATCTCCACGATTCCCTGCTTCATCGCCCGGGCGTCCGTGAACGCCCCCTTTTCGTGGCCGAACAGCTCGCTTTCGATGAGCGTGTCAGGGATTGATGCGCAGTTGATCGTCACGAACGGCTCCGTGGAGCGCGCGCTCTGCTGGTAGATATACGTGGCAATCAGCTCTTTGCCGGTCCCGCTCGCACCCTGGATCAGCACCGTCGATTCCGTCGGCGCCACCTTGGCCGCAATTTCCAGCACCCGGCGGAAGGCCTCGCTCTCCCCCACCATTTCAAAGGGCCCCTTGAGCCGGTCAATCGTACCCCGGAGAACGAGGTTGTCGATCAGGAGCTGCCGGCGTTCCAGTGCCCGCTGGATCGTGCCCAGCAGCTCGTCGGCGGACGTCGGCTTGGTGATGTAATCGTAGGAACCGAGGCGCATGCACTCGACGGCGATCTTCACGTCGTTCATGCCGGTGAGCATCACGACCTCGATCGCCGGGAAATTCGCCTTGATAAACCGGAGCACCTCCACGCCGTCGACCTTCGGCATCTTGACGTCGCAGAGAACGACGTCGTACAGCTTGTTCTGCACGGCATTAATGGCTGCCACGCCGTCCACCGCCGTCTCGACGGTGAAGCCGGAGTTGGTCAGGAGCGCGGAGAGCATGTAGCGGAAGGCCTCTTCGTCGTCGACGATGAGGACAGAGATGTCTTTTTTGGCCATGGGGCGGTGCGATGATACGATTCGCAAATTATGGTATTGACAATTCGACGCAAAGTCAATAACTCATTGATTTTGAAGGGCCTTGTTGTTATGTTGACCTCCACGCGTGACCCGGTCCGGCGCCTCCTCGCATGAAAATCCCTGACGCAATCCTGAAATCCGTCCCGAAAGTCCTTCTCCACGATCACCTGGACGGCGGCCTGCGGCCACGGACGATTATCGAGCTGGCCCGCGACATCGGCTACGACCGGCTCCCGGCGGACGACCCGGAGGAGCTTGCCGCCTGGTTCCACCGCGGCGCGGGACGGGGATCGCTCCCCCTCTACCTGGAAGGATTTGCGCACACCTGCGGCGTGATGCAGACGGAAGAGGCGCTCGAGCGCGTCGCTTACGAGATGATGGAAGACATGCGCGCGGACGGCGTGGTCTACGTCGAGACCCGGTTCGCACCCGTCTTTCACACCGCCCGGGGGCTCCACTGGGACAACGTGGTCAACGCGGTCCTGAAGGGACTCGAGCGGGGCCGAAGCGACTTCGGCGTGGAGTTCGGCCTCATCGTCTGCGCGATGCGGAACATGAAGCTCTCTCAGGAGATGGCAGAGCTGGCGGTCGATTTCCGCGAGCGGGGGGTGGTCGGGTTCGACCTCGCGGGCGAGGAGGGGGGATTCCCTCCCAAGAAGCACGTCGACGCGTTCCACTACATCCAGAGGGAGAATTTCAACATCACGATCCACGCCGGGGAGTCTTTCGGGAAGGAGAGCATCTGGCAGGCGATCCAGTGGTGCGGGGCCCACCGGATCGGCCACGCCACGCGGCTCATTGAGGATATCGGGCTTGACAGGAGGAACCGGCACAAGATCGCCCGGATGGGGTACCTCGCGCAGTACGTCCTCGACAAGCGGATCCCCCTGGAGATCTGCCTGACGAGCAACGTCCACACCGGCGCGGCAAAGGACATCCAGAGCCACCCCTTCGGCCTCCTCTATAAATACAAGTTCCGGGTGACGCTGAACACCGACGACAGGCTGATGAGCGACACGAACATGACGAACGAGTTCCGGCTCGCCGTCGCCGCCTTCCGCCTGGGGCTGGAGGACCTGGAGAAGCTGACGATCAACGCCATGAAAAGCGCGTTCCAGCCGTACAACAGGAGGATCCGGCTCATCTACGACGTCATCAAGCCGGGGTTCGCGAAGGCGCGGCTCCGGCTCGCGCATACGAAGCGCCGGTCGGCCTGACGGCCGCCGGGCCCACATTGCCACGCGGAGCATGCCATGAACCTGACGGCAGTCCCTATCGACAAGCCCGCCGACATGAACTTCGTTCTCGGCCACGCACATTTCATCAAGACCGTCGACGATCTCTACGAGGCGGTGGTGCAGACCAACCCGGGCATGAAGTTCGGGATCGCCTTTTGCGAGGCGTCGGGACCGGCCCTCGTCCGCTCGGCCGGGAACGACCCCCCGCTCGTCGCGCTCGCCGAGAAGAACGCGCTCTCGATCGGCGCGGGTCACTCCTTCCTGATCTTCATGCAGGGGGGGTTCCCGGTCAACATACTCAATGCCGTGAAATCCGTTACCGAAGTCTGTACCGTGTACTGCGCGACGTCCAACCCGACGGAGGTAATCCTGGCGGAAACGGAGCAGGGGCGCGGCATCCTCGGCGTGGTGGACGGCGTGCGGACGAAGGGGGTTGAAACGCCGGCAGACGTGAATGTGCGGAGGGAGTTCCTCCGCAAGATCGGCTACAAACTCTGACCTGAACACTTACGAGGGAGAATACACCATGAACACGTTGACGCATACACGCTGGCTGGCTCTTCTGCTGGCAGTGCTCCTGATTGTCCTTGCACCGGCGTACGCGCAGAAGAAGAAATCCTCTCCCGGGGCATCGTCCACCCCGGCGGCAGAACAGCATGCGCAGCCCAAGGCGCCCGCGACGATCAGGGACATCATCGTTTCACTGCAGGGCCAGCAGACGAACCTCGGCACGCTGACGAAGGTGACGGGCGATTACGTCGTGTTCGAGAGCGAGGGGGATACGCTCATGTACCCCCTCGGGTCGCTCCAGGTGGTGAAGTTCCTGAAGACCGAGGAGGGGGAAGCCCGCAAGATCGAGATCCGCTTCCTGTCGAAGGACTGATATGAGAGGCCGCTGCCGGGATGCCCGCAGGCTCGTGGGGATGCGGGGGGCCTTCTTGCTGGCCGTTGCCGCGCTCGCGATCGCGGGCTGCCGGCCCTCCGACGAGGAAATCCGGCGGGTCGTCCGCGACGAGCTCGCCTCCGGCATGCAGCGCCAGGCGTTGATGGGCCCGGGCGTCATCGGTCCCTACAGCCCCGCCGTGCGCGCCGGGCGATTCCTCTTCGTCTCGGGACAGATCGCGCTCGACCCCGCGACCGGGGCGATGCGCCAGGAGAATATCGGCGTCGAGACGACGCAGGTGCTCGACAACGTGATGCGTATACTGCGCGCCGAGGGCTACGATTCCACGGAAGTGGTGAACGCCACCGTCTATGTCCGTGACATGAATAACTACGCCGCGATCAACACCGTGTACGCGACCCGCTTCCAGGAGAAGAACTACCCCGCGCGGGTCGCGGTGGAGGTGAGCGCGCTCCCGAAGGGGGCCAACGTCGAGATCGCGGTGATCGCCTTCAAGGACCACTGAGGAGCCATGGCTGGAACGATCGCGGGCCCGCGCACCGTCCGTGCGCCCCGGGGGACGCGCCTCACGTGCAAGGGCTGGACGCAGGAGGCGGCCCTGCGGATGCTCATGAACAACCTCGACCCGGAGGTCGCGGAGAAGCCCGACGAGCTGATCGTCTACGGGGGAGCCGGGAAGGCTGCGCGCAACTGGGAGTGCTACGACGCGATTATCGCATGCCTGAAGAACCTGGAAGGGGATGAGACGCTCCTCGTGCAGTCGGGAAAGCCCGTCGGCGTGTTCCGGACCCACCCGGGTGCCCCGCGAGTCCTGATTGCCAATGCGATGCTCGTTCCCCGCTGGGCGACCTGGGACGAATTCCGGCGCCTCGAAGGGCTGGGCCTGACGATGTACGGGCAGATGACCGCGGGGAGCTGGATCTACATCGGCTCGCAGGGAATCCTGCAGGGGACCTACGAGACGTTCGCAGCGTGCGCCGAGAGGTACTTCGGAGGTTCGCTTGCCGGGCGGCTCCTGGTGTCGGCGGGCCTCGGCGGGATGGGAGGGGCGCAGCCGCTCGCGGCGACGATGAACGGCGCGGCCTGTCTCGTGGTCGAAGTGGACCGCGCACGGATCGAACGGCGCCTGGCCACCGGGTACGTGGACGAGATGGCGACGACGCTCGACGAGGCGCTGCGCACGCTCCAGACGGCGAGGGAGCTGAAGGAAGCGCGCTCCGTTGCGCTCCTGGGCAATGCTGCGGAGGTGCTGCCGGAGCTCCTGGCCAGGAACATCAGGATCGACGTGCTGACGGACCAGACCTCCGCCCACGACACGCTCAACGGGTACGTCCCCGCGCATATACCGTACGACGAGGCGATTGCCCTCCGCCGCGGAGACCCGGTGAAATACGTCGCCCATGCGCGTGCCTCCATCGCGGAGCACGTGCGCGCGATGCTCGCCTTGAAGCGGAAGGGGGCGGTCACGTTTGACTATGGGAACAATATCCGCGGCGAGGCGCTCGGCTCCGGCGTCGCCGATGCGTTCGACATCCCCGGCTTCGTGCCTGAGTACATCCGTCCCCTCTTCTGCGACGGGAAGGGACCGTTCCGATGGGCCGCCCTCTCGGGGGAGCCGGAGGATATCCTGAGGACCGACCGCGCGGTGCTGGAGACATTCCCGGAGAACGCCTCGCTCCGCCGGTGGATCGAGAAGGCCGAGGCGCAGGTACGCTTCCAGGGACTTCCCTCCCGCATCTGCTGGCTCGGGTACGGCGAGCGGGCGCGCATGGGGAAGATCTTCAACGATCTCGTGGCGCGCGGCGAGGTCCGCGCCCCGATCGTCATCGGCCGCGATCACCTCGACTGCGGGTCCGTCGCCTCTCCCAACCGGGAGACCGAGAAGATGCGCGACGGCAGCGATGCCATCGCCGACTGGCCGATACTGAACGCGCTCCTGAACGCGAGCGGGGGCGCAAGCTGGGTCAGCGTGCACCACGGCGGGGGCGTCGGCATCGGCCTGGCCATCCATGCCGGCATGGTGGTGGTGGCCGACGGGACGCCGGAAGCAGCCGCGAAACTGGAGAGAGTGCTCACGTACGACCCCGGGCTCGGCATCATGCGGCATGCCGACGCGGGCTACGAGCGCGCGATCGACAACGCCCGCCGGTGGAACGTGCGCGTTCCGATGCTTCCCGGCGACCAACCATAACCGCGAGGAGGCTCACATGCACGGCTTCGGCCACATCGAGATTCCCACGACGAGCTTCAAGAAGGCAAAGAAGTTCTTCGGCGCCGTGTTCGGCTGGACGTTCCAGGACGTCCCTGACATGGACTACGTGCTCTTCAGGGCCGGCACCAGGCCCAACGGCGGGTTCTACGAGCGGAAGAAGATGCCGAAGAAGGGACAGGTCAACGTCTATATCGAAGTGGCCGACATCGCCGGATCCTTGAAGGCGATCAAGAAGGCGAAGGGAAAGGTCCTCGTCAGGAAGACGGACATGGGCGCGATGGGATCCTGGGCGCAGTTTGCGACGCCGGACGGCTGCGTTCTCTGCCTCTGGCAGACGGCGCCGAAAGAGTCGAAGCCAAAGTCGAAAGTCCCGGCCCGGTCCTCCCCGTCCCGCACCGCCCCGAAGCCGAAATCCGCTCCGCCAAAGCGCATCGTGCCGCCGCCGGCGGACCTCGACGAGCCCGTGCCCGGCGAGTGAAGACCCCGGGGGACACTCCCCTGGAGCACCCGGGCGCCG
Source organism: Bacteroidota bacterium (assembly GCA_035516035.1). Lineage (GTDB taxonomy): Bacteria > Bacteroidota > Ignavibacteria > UBA10030 > UBA6906 > Fen-1273. The sequence continues at coordinate 14,154 of DATJAS010000059.1, forward strand.
GGCTCTGTTCCCGCTGCCTGCATGCCCGCGCCGTCACGAGCACGCGGGGAAGTACGTTCATCCGGTGCGCGCTGGCCGAGACCGACCCGCGCTTCCCGAAGTATCCCCCTCTCCCGGTGCATGCCTGCGCCGGGTTCGCCCCCCGGCCGGGCGCGCCTGGCCGCGCGAGCTGACCTCAGCCTGCGATGAATGAAGAATCGTATGACGAGCTGATCGCCCGGGAAGCGGCGCACTGGGGAGCGGTGGGTGCCGGGGAGAGGGATCCCCAGATCTGGGACGACGAGCGGATGTTCGCTCTCTTCTTCGGCGACCGGTACGAGCAGTTTCTTCGCACGGCACTCTCGGCCGGCCCCCGGATACTCGAACTCGGCTGCGGCGGCGGGGGAACGGCCCTCGCGCTCGCGGCCCGCGGCGCCCGGGTCACGGGGATCGATCTTTCTGCGGCGCGTATCGAAGGGGCGGTCGCGGAGGCGACAAGGCGCGGACTCGGGGCGGAGTTCGTCGTCGGCGACCTGAACCGGATGCCCCTTCCGGGCAAACCGTACGACGCCGTCGTCGCCCACGATGCGCTCCACCATATCCTCGAGCTGGGGGGGCTGCTTGACCGCGTGCGGGAGGCGCTCGTTCCCGGCGGACGACTGGTGGTCATGGACTTCGCGGGGATGGGACGGATCCGGAAGCTGGCAGCGGCGGGTCTCTTTGCGGTCCTCCCGACCCACCGGCCCTACCGCGAGAAGTGGATGCTCCGCCGCCGGCTCGCGTCGTTCCTTGCTCCCGAAGCGCGGAAGAGGGAATCGCTGGCGCGGGGGACGGCAGAAGGGCTCCACGACTCCTCACCCTTCGAGGAGATTTCCGGTCCCTCGATTCACCGCGAGATCGCTTCCCGGTTCACGGTCGAGGAGTACGCCACGTTCTGTCCGTTCTGGTACTATCTCGCCCCGAAGCTCTCGCTCCCCGCGCCGTTGCGCATGCCTGTTGCACGCACACTCAGGGCGATGGACGCGGCGATGACTCTGGTGCGCCCTCACTCCGGGGCATACATATTGATTACGGCACGCACATGATCGATCCGGTCAAGTTCAAGAAGATTCTTGTCAACCTCCTCAAGGTCCTCGTCGTCATCGAACTCATCAGCGCGATGTCGCAGGGGCTGGGGGGACATGGCTGGTCGAGGTTCGGCGTGGACCTCGTGATCGCGGGGATACTCTACCTCACGTGGGAACGCCTCGGCGCGATCGTGGCGCAGAAAAAGGAAGAATCGTGGAAGGCCATGGCGACCTCCCCGTCGGAGGCCGGTCTCTTCAACGCGCTCGTCTTTTCACTCCTCTGGACCGACCAGATCTACAAAAACGTCCCCGCCGACCGTCTCCGGCTGATCGTGATTTCGTACACGCTGATCGCGCTGGGGCTCGTGGCCGCGTACCTCAAGATCGGCTCGGGCCTGATGCCCCTGGTGATCTCCGGCGCGCTCGTGCTGGGCGCGGTCAACCTGGTCACGTGGCTCATCTCGCTCGAGCGGGGGGAGAAGGAGGACCTGCAGACGGAGCTCAAGCTCGCGCACGACGTCCAGGTGTCGCTGATGCCGAAATCCAACCCATCGCTTGAGGGGTTCGACATCGCCGGGGTCTCCATCCCCGCGGCCAACGTCGGCGGCGATCTGTTCGACTATGCGCCCCTCGGTTCGAACGGGAACGCATTCGGGATTTCGGTGTTTGACGTATCGGGGAAAGGAATGCAGGCGGCCATGTCCGCGGTCTTCACGATCGGCGCGATCGCCGGCGAGACGGGACGCTCGACCTCTCCCGGAGAAATCCTGACGGTCGTCAACAGGTCGGTCTTTGCACACTCCAGGCGCGGGCACTTTGTCGCATTCCTTCTCGCGGCGATCGACCCCGGGAAGAAGACCGTGACGTTTGCCAACGCCGGGCAGACCCGGCCGCTCTTGCGGAGCAGGGAGGGACTCTCGTGGCTTGAGCCTCCCGGGGTGCGGTTCCCGCTCGGCATGCAGCAGGACAGCGCGTACGAAGAACGGACGGTGCAGCTTTCCCCGGGGGACGTCCTCCTGATGATCACCGACGGTTTCACCGAGGCGATGAACGCCCGGGAAGAGATGTTCGGCGCCGAGCGCGTCGAGGAGTTCGCGCGCGACCCCGCGATCTGCACGCTCCGCGCACCGGCGATCATCGAGCGGCTGACCGCCGCGGTCCGGTCCTTCAGCGCGGGCGCGCCGCAGCACGACGACATGACCATGGTCGTGGTGAAAGTCCAGTGAGACGACTCTTCCTGACGGCGTGCGCGCTTGCAGCGGCCGCGACCGCCCCCGCGCAATCGGACTACTTCAACGTCTATCTCCGGATCGATTACGCGTCGGCGGAAGAGACGCTCGGGCTCTACAGCGGGCTCACAGGCCGCCCCGCCGAGATCGCCGCGCTCCGGGGGAGCCAGATCGCGCTCTCCACGACCGCGCTCCTGGCGCAGCGGCAGCTCGACACGCCGGCCCTTGAGCGGGCGTTGGAGGCGGTCAAGTTCAACCAGGATCTGGGGGACGATGTCTTCCGGATGAAGGACGCGCGGGCAAACGTGTCGGCGATCGCTGAGCTGTTGCAGGAGGCGCAGCGCCGGAACTTCGGCCAGAAAGTCGTGAGCACCGTGGCGCAGCTCTTTCCCCCCTCGGCGCGCGTCAGCACCGTCATTCCCGTCTACTTTGTCGCCTTCGGCTCCCAGAATATCGACGCGTTCGTCCGCCGCGTGATCTGGCGGGGGGACACGCCGGCGTTCACCGGCGAAGGAGAGGGGGAGCTGACGATCGTCGTGAACCTCGCCAAGTGCGTCAACTACGGGCGCACCGTGGACGAGCGGTTCATCGGGATGCTGAGCGTCGTCGCCCACGAGGTATTCCACGCCGCATTCGGCGTGTACAAGGACGGCTCCCCCGCGTGGCGGGCATACTACGCCGGCCACAGGCGGCCGCTCGATCAGCTCCTTGACCTGGCGCAGAACGAAGGGATCGCCTACTACCTGACGCTCATCCAGTCCTCCCGCGGCAGGCTCCCGGCCGACGGCCTCGAGCGGGCGAGCCGCTCGTTCGCTGAATTCAACAGGAACGCCGCCGAGCTGGAGGCACCCGGGACATCCTTCCGCCGCTCAGAAGACATCATCCGGCTCTCGAACACGTCGGGCTACTGGGAAAGCTACGGCGCGATCACCGGCATGATCATCGCGCGGCAGATCGACCAGGCGCTCGGCCGCGAGGCGCTCATGGAGACGATCGCCAACGGTCCCTCCGATTTCTTCGGCAAGTACGCCACGCTGATGTCCCGCGACGGCGGCATCCCGGCTCTCTCCCCGCTCGTGATCCAGGCCGCCGCAAGGTAGAAGTGCGTTACGGGGGGTTGGGGCGCCGCCAGGCCGCCAGGAGCCTGCTTGCAGCTTCTCCCTCGAATTCGTATCTTTTCCCGCACTCGCATTTTTCTCCATCCGTTTTGAATCTGTTTCTCAAGAATATCTCCCAGCTCGTTACCGTCGCTGCACGGGGGAAAACCGCGAAAACGGGGACGGAGATGAGGGACCTCGGCATCATCACCGATGCCGGCGTCCTGTGCCGCGAGGGAAGAATCGCCTGGGTGGGACCGATGCGGGAGTGGAGAGCAACGCTCGGTCCGGACGACGGGGAGCTGGACGCTTCGGGCATGGTGGTGCTCCCCGGGTTCGTCGATTCGCATACCCACATGATGTTCGCGGGGAGCCGGGAGAAGGAATTCGCTCTCCGCGCCGAGGGGGCGACGTACCAGCAGATCGCCGAGCAGGGGGGAGGCATCCTCAGCACGATCGGCCACGTGCGCGCCGCGCAGAAAAAGGCGCTCAAGCGGCAGACCGCGGCGTACATGAACGAGATGCTCCGCGCCGGCACGACGACCGTCGAGATCAAGTCCGGTTACGGTCTCGACATGGACACCGAGGTCAGGATGCTCGAGGCGATTAACGAGCTGGCGACCGAGGAGCTGATGACGGTCATGCCCACGTTCCTGGGAGCCCACGCGGTGCCCCCGGAGTTCGCCGGCAGGACCGGGGACTACGTGAGGCTGCTGCTTGAAACGGTGCTCCCGTACGTCGGCCGCAAGAAGCTCGCACGCTTCTGCGACGTCTTTTGCGAGAAAGGCTACTTTGAGATTTCGGATGCCGAGCGCATCCTGAGCGCGGCGCGCTCGCTGGGCATGGACCTGAAGCTGCACGCCGATGAGCTCTCCCCGCTGGGCGGGGCGGAGCTGGCGGCGCGGCTCGGCGCCACCTCCGCCGATCACCTGGAACGCGTGAGCGCGGGCGGGATCGCGGCGATGCGGGGGGCGGGCGTCGTGGCGGGACTCCTCCCCGGCGTGTCGTTTTTCCTGAACCACGGCTACGCGCCTGCGCGGGCGCTGATCGACGCCGGGGTCACGGTCGCAATCGCCAGCGACTTCAACCCGGGATCCTGCATGTCGTACTCGATGCCGATGATGATGACGATTGCCTGCACGCAGATGCACATGACGCCCGAGGAGGCCCTCACTGCCGCCACGCTGCACGGGGCAGCCGCACTGGGACTCGCCCGGGATATCGGGAGCATCGAAACCGGGAAACGCGCCGACCTGCTCGTGGCGAACGTGCCCGACTACCGGTTCCTGGCCTATCATTTCGGCGCGAACCATATCCGCACGACCGTGAAGAACGGCACGATCCTGGAATTCTGACGGGAATCATCGCATGCCACGAATCGTCGAGTGCGTTCCCAATTTCAGCGAAGGCCGGAAGATCCGGACCATCAACGCGATCGCCGGCGCCATCAGCGCCGTGTCGGGCGTGAAGTTCATCAGCGCCGAGCCGGACAAGGACTACAACAGGACAGTGGTGACGTTCGTCGGCGAGCCGGGGGCCGTGCTCGAGGGAGCGTTCCAGGGGACGCGGAAGGCGGCCGAGCTGATCGACATGCGGACGCACCAGGGCGAGCACCCGCGGATCGGGGCCACCGATGTCGTGCCGTTCGTCCCCGTCGCCGGCGTCACGATGGCGGAGTGCGTCGGGCTCGCGAAGGAATTCGGCGCCCGGGTGGCGTCCGAGCTGCAGATTCCCGTCTACCTCTACGAGGAGGCGGCGACGAAGCCCGAGCGGAGAAACCTCGCCACGATCCGGAAGGGGGAGTACGAGGGGCTGGCGGCGAAGCTGGCGGACCCTGAATGGGCTCCCGATTTCGGCCCCAGCGTCTTCAACGCGGCGTCCGGCGCCACCGTGGCGGGGGCGAGGATGTTCCTGATCGCCTACAACGTAAACCTGGATACCGGGGACGTCAGGATCGCAAGCGAGATCGCGCTCCGCATCCGGGAAAGCGGGCGCGTGAAGAAGGACGCCGGGGGAAACCCGGTGCTCGATGCGCAGGGGAAGAAGATCACCGTTCCCGGGTCGCTCCGCGCGGTCAAGGCCATGGGCGTCCTCCTGGAAGCGCACAATATTGCGCAGGTCTCCATCAACCTGGTGAACTACCACGTCACGCCCCCGCACGTCGCCTTCGAGGCGGTCAAACAGGAGGCGGCGACGCTGGGCGCACAGGTCACGGGAAGCGAGATCGTCGGTCTGACGCCGAAGGAAGCGCTCCTCATGGCGGGCCGCTTTTACGCGCCGGAGGCGCGGGGGGACGACGCGCTCGTCGACGCGGCGGTGCGCGCGCTCGGCCTGAGCCAGCTCGAGCCGTTTGACATCCAGAAGAAAGTCATCGAAGCCCAACTGTAACAGCACGGGGGACAGCCATGGCGAACAAGAAAACGCTCTCCGCCTTCCTGGACGAACTCGCTTCCTCGTCGCCGGCTCCCGGCGGCGGCAGCGTCGCCGCGCTCGCCGGGGCGCTCGGCTCGGCGCTCACCTCGATGGTGTGCAACCTGACGATCGGCAAGAAGAAGTACGCGGAGGTCGATGCGGAGATGAGGAAGATCCTGGCGCAGGCGGAAGAGATGCGTGCGGTCTTCAGCGCGCTGATCGAGAAGGACACCGGGGCATTCAACAAGGTGATGGAGGCCTACGCGCTGCCGAAAGACACCGAGCCCCAGAAGGCGCTCCGGGCCGCGGCGATCCGGGAAGCGACGAAAGAGGCGACGAACGTGCCGCTGGAGGTCATGAAGCACTGCATTGACGCACTCGCGCTTGCCTCCCAGGTGGCGGCCTCGGGGAACGTGAATTCGGTCAGCGACGCGGGCGTGAGCGCGCTCATGCTCCACGCGGCCGTGGAAAGCGCGGCGCTCAACGTGCGCATCAACCTGAACACCATGAACGACTCGGAGTTCGTGGGGTGGAAGACGGAGGAAATGGACTCGCTCCGCAACACGAGCCGCATGATGCTCGAAGAGGTGCAGGGCGTCGTCGCCGAGAGAATGAAGAACGACTGACGCGCCGCAGTATCGGGCGCTTGCCCTAGCGCGCGTGTGCTAGGGTAAGTGCCCTGTCCAATCTTCTGTACGATTTTTCCCTTCCCGCCGGGTTCTCCCCTCCGAAAATAAATCTCCGCGATTCGCGCGCCCCCGCGGGGGCCGAGGAACCTCCACACCCCTCCCCATGTTCGCAGTTGTGGTTCCACGGATCCAACCGGGGGATGCGCATGGACGGATCCGGCTACGGACATCCAGGGGAGGGTTCCGCCATGGTCATCGACATCAATGCCGTCGTCCGGTACATCGTGTCTCTGCTCCTGTTCCCCACGTTCTTCCAGTGGGAGCTGCTCGTCTTTGCCTGGGGTGCCGCCGATCCGCCGTGGGTCATGGCGGCCAAGCGGCTCTTCCTTCTTCTGCCCGCGCTTGCGTTCATCGCCTCCTGCTGGCTGACCGTCCCGGCGATGCTGACCGTGGTCGTGCGCTCCAACAGGAAGGACTTCATCACGTCGCTGTTCGTCACCTGGTGGGACCTCGGCAAGGCGATCCTCTCGTTCTGGGGAGGGATCTTCAGGTTCGTCCTGGTGTGCATCGGTTCGGTCGTGGGACTCCTGAAGGTCATCGTGGTGAGCATATGGTCGGTGGTGCTGGAAATCGTCACGCTTCCCTTCCGGCTGGTCCGGAAGGCCGGGGAGAGCGTCACGAGCTCCACGGTCCCCTGGATCGCGGTCGTGCTCACGGTCGTCTGGTGCCTGATCGAGGCGCTGGTCTTCACGTACGTCACGACCCCGCTGGTGATCGACACGCTCTCCAACATCTCCGGCGAACAGCTCGCCGCCGCAACCGTCCGCATCCCGCTCTATCTCTTTCTCCTCTTCGTTGTGCTCGGGAGCTACGCCGTCCTGTCGAACTTCGTGAACGCCGTACAGTCGAAAAAGATCATGGGGATCATCACGATCAGCGCCATCGAGCTGGTGGTCATGTCCGTCGAAGTGATGTTCCTGTACAGGGAGTTCGTCGACTCGCTCGTCCCCTGGTTTGCACAGTACTCCCAGGGCTTTGAGCTCGGCATGTTCTGGACGATCGCCGTCGCATGCATCGCCTGGTTCGGTGTAAGAAGCATCTCCTGGTTCCTCTTTGCCGGGGCGGGGACCCCGACGCTCCTCTCCATCATCCAGGGGAAGGGCGCGGGCGCGCCTCCCGTGAAGGAAAAGGGAGCGGAGAAGGGCACGGACAGGGGAACCGATAAGTCCGCTGCAACTTCTTTCCTGTCGCGCCAGTTCGTCACGACGATCAAGGAAGAGGCGCTCTGGGTCCGCACGAAAGGGGACGACATCCTGGGGGCGTTCATACTCCCGCCGCTCCAGGTCGTGGCGGCCACGGTGAACTTTGCCACGCTCCTGGTCAGCGGGCGCCACCTCTTCGAGCTGCCGTTCTCGAGCATCTACGAGATCCTGAGCACGAAGGAAATGCTCGCCTCCATTGCCGCAAAGCGCGAGGCGGGGGAGGTGGCATCGTGAGACGAACCGAGCATCCGGCGGAAAGGAATCGACGGGCTGCCCCGGCGGTCCGGCTCCTCTGCGCGCTGGCGCTCCTCGTGCCGGCGATTTGCGCGGCGCGCGCGCAGGAGGCGCCGCGGCTCTCCCTCTTTGTCGGCGTGGACGTGAGCGGGTCGTTCATGAAGAGCGGGTACTACGACGACGCGATCAACTTCCTGGCGCGGTACCTCTATGCCCACCTCAACGGGGTGGGCGGGCTCGAAATTCCGAACGTCCTGTTCGTCGGCTCGATCGGCGGAGTGACGCCGGACCAGGCGCGGACGCTTTACCCGATTGAGACGTTCCAGCACCGGACCGTGGAGGAGATCGACGCGAAGCTGCGCGAGCTCTTCCCGAAGGGGCGGGAGACGCCGATCACGGATTTCAACGCCTTCGTCGACCAGGTGGCCCTGACCGTGAAGAACAGGCGGCTGGTTCTCCGCCCGATCTCGATCGTGCTCCTGAGCGACGGCGTCCCGGACGTCCCGGGGGAGGGGGGAACCAATTACAAGGGCATACACCTGAAGCCCCTGGAGACACTCTCACGGAACATCACCGTGCGTCTCCTGTACACCAGCCCCGAAGTCGGAAAGGAGTGGCAGACTGAAGTCCCCAGGAGCCGCGTCAAAGTCTGGACGCAGGACGCGGCGGTGATGGTGTCCTGGAAGGACCCGAGGATCTGCAAGCCCGACGAGCCGGTCGAGCAGCAGCCGGCGTTCATTGCCTGGGTGAAGGACAACGTCGATTACGGCGTCAGCGCCCGCAGGGTCGACTGACCACGGCGGGAGCAGCCCCTGCCGGTAGAGAAATTCTCCTTGTTCCGTCGCTCCGCGCTCCGTACCTTAGACGCACTGTCCTTTGAATCACCGCCCGGAGCGATGCATGAAACGCTGGACCTGGAGACTCCTGCCGGCACTCTGCCTGCTGGGGGCCGTTGCGCGTTCGCAGATCCTCCCCCCCAATCCCCCCGTGGCGAACGCGGCGTCGAATATCACCGTGACGTCGTTCTCGGCGAACTGGAATTCCTCCGCGACCGCCACGTCGTACATCCTCCAGGTGGCGACCGATTCGATCTTCCGCATCTTCGTCCCGAACTACAACAATATCAATGTCGGCAATGTCCTGACGTATTCCGTCACGGGGCTGAACCCCTCGACGTACTACTATTACCGTGTCCGCGCAAACAACGCGGGGGGCGCGAGTGCTGTATCCAACTTCATCACGCTGGCCACGCTCGTCCCGGTGCCGTCGGCGCTTCCCGCAACGAACGTGTCACAGACCTCGTTCACGGCGAACTGGGACACCGCCGCGACCGCCTCCGCGTACCTGCTTGACGTTGCCACGGATACGACGTTCACCTCGTTCGTCGCAGGGTACGCTGGTCTAAATGTCGGGAATGTCATCACATGGAACGTCGCGGGGCTCACCGGTGCGACGAAGTACTTCTACCGCGTGCGGGCGACCAACGCGACCGGAACGAGCGACAACTCGAACATCATTGCGCTCCTCACCGTACCCTCCTCCCCCGTGGCGACGGCGGCGACCGCCATCGTCCAGACATCGTTTTCGGCGAACTGGAACGCGTCACCCGGTGCGACGACGTACACGCTCGAGGTGGCGACGGACTCCATCTTCCAGATCCCGGTGACGGGGTACGCCGGTCTCAGCGTCGGCAACGTCCTGACGCGTTCCGTTACGGGTTTGAGTCCCTCGACGACGTACTACTACCACGTCTGGGCGGGCAACACGAGCGGCTTCAGCGGGCCGTCCAACACGATCAGGCTGACGACGCTCGTGCCGATCCCCCCGGCGCCGCTTGCCGCCGCGGCGACGAACATTCTCCAGGCGTCGTTCACGGCGAACTGGAACCCTTCGACGGGCGCCACCGGGTACTTCCTTGACGTCGCGACCGATACGACGTTCACGTCGATACTCCCCGGCTACGACAACCTGAGCGTCGGCAACGTCACTACCCGGAGCGTTACGGGCCTCTCGGGCGGGACGAAGTACTTTTATCGCGTGCGTGCGAACAACGGCGGGGGGACGAGCGGGAGTTCGAATATCATCTCACTGACGACGGTCGTCGCCACGCCGGCTCCCCCCGTGGGGACCGCGGCGGCAAACGTCACGCAGACGTCGTTTGCCGCCACGTGGACCGCATCGGCCGGCGCGACCGCGTACCAGATCGATGTCGCCGCCGACACGAATTTCACATCGATGCTTCCGGGGTACAATAATCTCGGTGTCGGCAACGTCCTTTCGCAGAGTGTCCCGGGGCTCTCGCCGGGCACGAAGTACTTCTACAGGGTCAGGGCGAGCAACGTCGGCGGGACGAGCGCAAGCTCCAACGTCGTCTCTGTGACCACCGTCGTGGCGACGCCGGCTCCCCCCGTTGCGACCGCGGCAACGGGGATCTCCGCGGCGTCGTTCACGGCGAACTGGAACCCCTCCTCCGGCGCGACCGCGTATTTCCTCGACGTGGCTACAGATACCGGGTTTACGCTCATACTCTCGTCGTACGGCAACCTGAATGTCGGCAATGCGCTCTCAAGGAGCGTCACCGGGCTCACACCGGCGTCAAAGTACTTTTACCGTGTGCGCGCGGGGAATGCAGGAGGGACAAGCGGGAGTTCGAATATCGTTTCGGCGACGACGCCGGGTGTCCCGCCACCTGCGCCGGTGCTGAGTGCGCCCGCGAACGGTGCGGCCGGAGTGCCCGCGACGCTCACGCTCGCCTGGAATCCGTCCGCGGGGGCGGCGGGATACGCCACCCAGGTCTCCCTCGACCCATCGTTTGCCTCCCCCTTCATCAATGACACCGCGGTGACGGGCCTGACGAAGGCACTTGCCTCACTGGCGCTCAACACGACATACTACTGGAGGGTTGCTGCTAAGAACCAGTACGGCACGGGCGCCTGGTCCTCCCCCGTCTTTGCGTTTTCGACGGCAGCGAGCACCGCGCTTTCTGGGACTGTCGCATATCCTTCGAACCCGCAGCAGAGCGACTACCGGATGGTGAGTATTCCCGGTGCGACCGGGGGAAGTGTCGCAGACCTCGTTGCCGGCTCGGGGGGGAACCAGGGGTCTGACTGGCGCGCGTTTCGCGTGCCGGCCTCCGGCGTTCCTGCCGAGCTGAGTCTTGCGGACCAGGTCCACCCCGGAGAAGGCGTGTGGCTCATCCGGAAGAATGCGCTTCTCGTCATGAAATCGGACACGCTCCCCCCGTTGCAGTCCGGGGGGGTATATCCGGTGCCGTTGCATGCAGGTTGGAACATCATCGGCGACCCGTTCGAGGTGCCTGTGCTCTGGTCTGAAATCAGTGCCTCCAACGATCTTCTCACTTCCGATGTCATACAGGGATGGTCCGGCTCGTACGGAGTGGATACCGTGATGGTCCCGTTCAGGGGGTATTATTTCTACAACGCAGACACCACCGCAACGACGCTCAACATTCCGTATCCGCTTCCCTCGACTCTCCAGCGCGTCCCGCCGCCGGCTCCCGTGATCGACTGGACGCTCAATGTCGGGTTTGAATCGGCAGACAACACGGACGCGGATTGCCGGCTGGGAGTTTCCCGTGCAGGTGCGCCCGGCGCGCTCGAAATACGGAAGCCGCCGCTCGCATTCGCAGGCGGTGAGATCTTCTTCGCACGCCGCGCGGCGGATGGCACGCAAGGGAAATTCAGCACTGATTACAGGACGTTGACGCTCCCGGTGGAGGAGTGGGACGTACAGGTCAACCGCCAGGGGGGATGCATCGGCACGCTCCGGTTCAGCGGCATGGAGCTGATCCCGGCGCGCTTCTCTGTGGTCCTCGTGAGCCCGGATGACGGCCTCCCCGTTGACCTGAGGACGAGGAGCTCCTACCCGCTCCATTCGCCGGCGCGCGGCATGACCGTCGTCGTTCTTATCGGCGATCCGGCTGCCGTTGCTGAAAAGGTCGCCGCACTCGTGCCGCAGTCGTACGTGCTCTCCCAGAACTACCCGAACCCTTTTAATCCCACGACGACGATTCGCTACGGGCTCCCGCAAAAGGGATCAGTGCAGATCACCGTGTACAACGCCCTGGGCCAGGAAGTCCGCAGGCTCGTGAACGGGGATCAGGACGCCGGCTACCACGAAGTGCAGTTCGACGGGACTGCGCTGGCATCGGGGGTCTACTTCTACAGGATACAGGCCGGAAGCTTCTCCATGACGAAGCGCTTCGTTCTCATCAGGTAGCGCCCGCTGCGGGAGGTTGCTTCGCAAAGAGCGCTCGCAATGACGGGGGAATGTCATTGCGAGGGGCGCCGAAGCCGAAGGTGGCGCCACAGGCGCCTGCGCCCCGAAGCAATCTCCGACTTGCATTTTGCCCGCCTAATTCCGTATTGTGTTTATTCAACCAGCCTGCGCATTTCGCGCTCAATTCCGACTGCACGGAGAAGTTCATAATGAGTGACAGCGACACCAGGGAAACCAAGGTCAAAATCACGCCCCGCGGGGAGGATTTTCCCCGCTGGTACACAGACGTCATCGCGGCGGCGGAGATGGCGGACTATTCCCCCGTGAAGGGATGCATGGTCATTCGTCCCTGGGGGTACGCGATCTGGGAAACGCTGCAGTCGACGCTCGACGGCATGCTGAAGGCGTCGGGGCACCAGAATGCCTATTTTCCCCTCTTCATCCCCGAGAGCTTCCTCAAGCGGGAGGCGGAACACGTGGAGGGGTTTTCCCCCGAGCTGGCCGTCGTGACGCATGCCGGAGGGAAAAAGCTCGAAGAGCCGCTTGTCGTCAGGCCGACGTCGGAGACGATCATTTACGACAGCTTCTCACAGTGGGTGCATTCCTGGCGCGATCTCCCGCTCCTCATCAACCAGTGGAGCAATGTCGTCCGATGGGAAATGCGGACGCGCCTCTTCCTCAGGACGACGGAGTTCCTCTGGCAGGAGGGACACACGGCACACGCCACTCATGATGAAGCGGAACAGGAGGTGCTTTCGATTCTCGACAAATACCGGCGGCTTGCAGAAGAGACGATGGCAATCCCCGTGATCCCCGGTGTAAAGTCGGACAGCGAGAAGTTCGCGGGTGCCCGCCGCACGCACGCCATCGAGGCCCTGATGCAGGACGGGAAGGCCCTCCAGTGCGGGACGTCGCACGATCTCGGCCAGAATTTCTCACGCGCGTTCGGCGTGAAGTTTCTCGACGCGGAGGGGAAGGAGGAGTACGCCTGGCAGACGAGCTGGGGGGTAAGCACGCGCCTGATCGGGGCGCTGATCATGGTGCACGGCGACGACAGGGGGATCGTCCTCCCGCCGAACGTCGCCCCGCTCAAGGCGGTGTTCGTCCCGATCTGGAAAAACGACGCGCAGCGGACGGAACTGACGACCGCGGCAACGCGAATGGCGGAGGATCTACGCAAGGCGGGAATCTCCTGCCGTGTTGATGACCGGGATCTTCGCCCCGCATGGCGGTACTACGAATGGGAACGGAAGGGCGTCCCCCTGAGGATCGAAATCGGCCCGCGCGACATGGAACAGTCGCAGGTGACGATGGTCCGGCGCGACGCCGAAGGGAAGATTGCGGCACCGCAGGCCGGCATCGCCGGCACGGTGGGGCGCGTGCTCGGAGAGATACAGGCCGGCATGTTCGAGCGCGCACGGAAGTTCCGCGACGACAACACGTTCACGGTTTCGGGCTGGAAGGAACTCGCGGATATCCTCGGCGGAAAGGGAGGATTTGTGCGGGCGCCCTGGTGTGGTGCGGCAGCGTGCGAGGCGAGGATCAAGGAGGAGACGAAAGGGACGATCAGGGTTATCCCCGCAGACGCATCATCGCATCCCGGGAATTGCGTTGCGTGCGGCGCGCCGGCGACGATGTCGCCTCTCTTTGCGGTGGCATACTAGAGTTCAGGTGCGCGGTTCACTCGCCCCACGATAGCCGCAGGAGGTAGACGTCGTACGCGTCCCCCTCCCGGCCCATTGTCCCGAGTCGCCCGATCCGCTCATGCCGGAGCGGCGCGACGGCGGCGAGTGCGGGTGCCGAAGCTTTCCAGGATGCGGCGCATGAATCGATCCCCGGCGTCGCACGCCGGGCGATCACGAAGCGGGGACGGTAGCGGGCGATGAGTGCTGTGTCCGCCGCGGTCCCCGCTTCGCGCGTGTGAATCGAGACAAGTCCTCCCGTGTCAATGATCGGCCTCCCCGAGTAGTATCCCACGATTCCCACATCCGCCACCATGACCGACCCCGTATCCGGGGCAGCTCCAAGCTCTCTTCCCATCGATGCGTACACGGATTGGAATCCGCTGACGAATGCCCGGATCGGCTCCAGGTGGAGCGTGAGGAAGAGGGCTGCCTGTACCACGCCGATGCCGATCGCTGCGCGGGGGAGCCAGCGTCTCGCGCCGGCGGATGCGAGAAGGCGAACCATCAGCAATGCCGCCGCGGGGTGGATGATGAGCAGGTAGCGCGAGATCATGTTCGTTCCCTTCAGCGCATACATGCCGAGGAGGAGCACGCTGAACACGAAGAAAAGCGCCTCTCCCGGGGGGATCCCGCGGAACACCTGGCGCGAAAAATGCCCGGTAATCACGAGGAAGCCCGCCAGCAGCAGAAGATCGGGGTACGTGCCTCCGACCACCGCCGTGAAGCGATAGAGGGATTCGGCGTCGAACAGTGATCCCGTCTTGAACGAGGTCATGGGGAGGAACGCGTGGAAGTAGAGCGAAGCTGCCATGAACCAGCACGCAAAGAGGATGGCGGTCACCGCAAAATATGCCGCGGCGTTCCACCCGGTTCCCGGGGTCTGCCTTGCCCCCGGGTCCTGGTATGATTTCCCGCCCCGCCGGAAAGAAAGTGCAATGGCGCAGGCTAGGGGAATAAGGATGAACTCCGGCCTGTCGAGAAACGCCGTGAGCGAGAGGAGCGCATTGCGGAGCGAATGTGCGGTTGACCATGAGCGGAGTATGAGCACCGCCACGAAGAGCGTGAGTCCGGTCTCCATGCCGGTCATCATCCACCGGAACATGACAGCGTTCACGAGATATATGGCCAGTCCGGCGAGGACGCCCCGGAGGGGAAGCCGGAGCTTGGTGGAGAGATATCCGGCGAAGAGCGCGGCGGATCCGACGGTGAGGAGCGCTGAGAGGACTCTCCCGGTAAGGACGACGTTCCCCGTGAGGAGGGAAAAACCGGCGCAGACAATGACCCAGAGTATGCTCGTCGAGCCGTACGAGGGGTACGGCGTGTTGTAGCCGAAGACCCCGTGCGTTGCCAGGTTTCGCGCGAACGTGAAATGGATGAACGCATCGTCGCCGGTATAGCCGGGGATCACCAGGAGGTTGAGCGCGATCAGCGCCGCGGGGAGGACGGCGACCGCCGTGCGGAGCACCCGCGCTTCGTTCATCTGCCGGGCTCCCGCGCCATGACCAGCGCGCAGGCGGCGACCGCCGCAGTCTCGGCGCGCAGGCGCCGGGTCCCGAGCGACACAGGTCGGAACCCGGCCCCCCGGGCGGCATCGATCTCGGCATTGCTGAACCCGCCTTCCGGCCCGATACAGAGCGCGACCCCGCCGGAGTCGCCGATGAGTGCCGCGTCGAACGGCCGTGCGGCCTCCTGGTGGGGGATCAACTTCAGGGCTGCACTGCACGCCGTGAGGAAGTCCCCAAAGAGGTGGGGGCGTTCGACCCGGGGGAGGACGCACCGCCCGGACTGTTTCATCGCGGCAACGCACAGCTTTTGCCACCGCTCTGTTTTCCCCTGCCGCGGGATCGTCCGCTCCGTGAGGAGGGGGATGATTCGCGAGACGCCGAGTTCCACCGACTTCTCCACGAGGTAGTCGAAACGCGAAGGGTTCTTCAGCATTCCAGCGGCGAGCGTCAGGTCCAGTGAAGGCTCGTGCAACCGGTCGTGCGCCGCGCTGATCCGGCAACGTGCCTCGCGCCTCCCGATCGTCTCCAGGACGGCGTCGTAGGCGTGCCCCTCGCCGTCGACGACCCGGAGCGCGTCTCCCTCGCGCAGGCGCATCACGTGCGTGAGATGGGAGAACTCCTCACCGTCGATCGTGAGCGTGGGGGGAGTGATCGCCGGCGGCGGGGCGTAGAAATATTCCATCCTCAGATGTTCCCGCGGATGTCGATGATGAACTGGCCGACGCCGTCCAGGTTCCAGGCGTACTCCGTCCGGAGGATCACGCTGTAGGGAAGGAGGAAGTGGATGCCGGTGCCGTATCCCGTTGCCAGGGACGTGAACTGCAGGCGGTCCCCCCGGTACCAGGTGGTACCCGTGTCCGTGAAGAGGACAAGCGTGACGCCGAACCGCCACACGGAGAATTCCGACGGGATCTGCACCGCGGAGAAGAAGAACGTCCTGGGGTCAAGCAGCGAGAAGCGGATTTCGGCAGTGCCGCCGGCGATGTCTTCCCCCTCCATCACCACGTGGTAGTAGCCCCTGATCCGCTCACCGGTGCCGAAGTATGTGTGAGCGTACGTCGGGACCAGGCCTCCCGACACGACGGAGCCGAACAACCGTGTGGCGAGAGAGAAGCTCGGAGCGAAGGGGAGGTACTCCCGCGCGTCGGCCCCGAACCGGGTGTAGCCGACCGCGGACTCCCCGAACCCGCTCCGTGAGACGTAGAGCGAGAGCATCGAGCCGCTCGTGGCGTACTCCTTGAGGTTCCGCGAATCGTACAGGTAGCTGGCCGTCGCGTAGAGATACCTGTCCGTTCCCCCCGGGGAGACGGTACGGCCGGGCAGATACGACGTCACGTTGGCCTCGTGGAACCCGACATTGATGCCCGCGCTCGAGTACAGGGAGTACCGCTTCCCGAGCGTCCCGTTCACATCGAAGTGCCGCTCGTAGAAGTCCCCCGTCAGCTCTTCCTGGACCACGCTCCTGTTCTTCACGCGCGAGTAGCTCGTCGAGAGTCCCGCGTACAGGTTGTCCTCGCGGTCGATCTGCGGGTCGGTGAACGAGAAGGCGATCGAGGGGTCGTACCCGAATATCAGCGAGCCGTAGAGTGTCTGGTTCCTCCCCCGGAAGTTGTAGTGGAGCAGGCCCGCGCCGAAGAAGATCTTGTGCGGATCGCCGTCGCGGAAGCCGAAGATCGGTATGGGGATGATGTACCACCGCTCCCGGACCTCGACGAAGAGGAACCGCACGGAGCCGACGGAATCGTACATCATGTCGACGTTCGTGAAGAGGCCCAGGCTGTAGATCCGTTCACGGTCGTATTCCATCGCCTCGTTCGTCACCTGTGAACCGGGCCGGAGCGTCATTTCATCCAGGATCACGTACGTCTGCGTCTTCTCGTTCCCCGACACGATGATGGTGTCGACGATGCCCAGGACGCGGACGCGCGTTGTGTCGGAGGGGAATGCCCGCGCGCTCCCTGCAAGTGCGAGCACGGCCGCCGGGAGCAGGAGGAGGCGGCCCGGGGAGGGATTCGGGAACAACGCGCGGAATGTCATGCGAGGAGCCGTCTGTGGTCGGCCATGATGCACCGGTCGGCGACCACGTCGAGTCCCGCTGACGCAGCGCGTTCGGAGGCCACCTCGTCGACCGTGTCGAGCTGGAGCCAGAGGGCGCGCGCGCCGCTCCGGATGGCGGAATCGACGATGGGAGGGACGAATTCGGGGCGGCGGAAGACGTCCACGATGTCCACCGGCTCACCGATCGATTCGAGGTCCGGGTAGGCCTTCAGCCCAAGGACCTCCGTGAGCGCCGGGTTGACCGGGATGACGGTGTACCCCTGGCGGAGCAGGTACTGTGCCACGCTGTTGCTGTCGCGTGCCGGGTTCGCCGAGCACCCGACGACGGCGATCGTGCGAGAGCGGCGGAGGAGGGAGATGATGTCGGCGTCGGTCGTGATGAAGGGCATGGCCCGGGTCAGGTCATCTGTTCCAGGACGCGCGATGCGGCAGCCTGCTCGGCCTCTTTCTTGTTTTTGCCGGACCCGCGCCCCCTGCGCCCGTTGGTGAGCGCGACCTCGACAGTGAACGTCCTGTCGTGGTCCGGTCCCTCTTCCTGCACGATCGAGTAGCGAGGGATCCCGAGCCCGTTCGCCTGGGCGTATTCCAGGAGCATGCTCTTGTAGTTCTCGTCCGCGGTCACCACGGCGCCGCTCTTGAGGGCGCTCAGCACCCTGTTCTGCACGAATCGCCTGGCGGCCTCGAACCCCCCGTCGAGGTAGATCGCGGCGATGATCGCCTCGAACGTATCGGCGGCGATCGTGTCAAGTCCCTTGCCCGGACCGCTGGAGGCGCTGGGGCTGGTCAGGATGAAGTCAGAGAGTCCGATTGCCCTTGCGTACGCGGCCAGCGCCTTCCGGTTGACTAGCCGTGAGCGCATCTTGGTCAGGTCGCCCTCCTCGGCGCGCGGGTACTGGCCGTACAGGTACTCTCCCACGATGAGATTGAGGATCGAATCGCCGAGAAACTCCATGCGCTCGTTGGACGTGCCCGCGTGGTGGCGTCGCTGGAGATAGGACCGGTGCAGGAGGGCGCGGACAAAGAGGTCGCTGCTCTGGATGCGGTAGCCGATGCGGCGCTCGAACTCGCGGAGGCGCGTCCTGTCCACGAGTCGGGCTTCGTCCCCGGAGCCGGGCGCGGGACGCTCCTGTCGCCGGAAGAGCCCCGCGAGAAGATGGCGCAGCCGCTCCATACAGCCTTTAGTTGGTAAACTTCTTCACCAGCAGTGTGGCGTTGTGGCCGCCGAAGCCGAACGTGTTGCTCAGGGCGTATGTGACCACCCGCCGCGCTGCCACGTTGGGGGTGTAGTCGAGGTCGCACGCCGGATCGGGTTTCTCGTAGTTGATCGTCGGGGGGATCAGGTCATTCTTGCACGCCAGGATTGCCGCGATCGCCTCCACGGCGCCGGCCGCGCCGAGCAGGTGGCCGGTCATCGATTTGGTGGAGCTGATCTTCATTGTGCGGGCATGGTCCCCGAAGACGGTCTTGATCGCCTGCGTCTCGCTGATATCCCCGAGCGGCGTGGACGTCCCGTGCACGTTGATATAGTCGACCTGCCCGGGCGTGATGCCCGCGTCCTTCAGCGAGCGGCGCATCGAACGGACCGCGCCGTCGCCCCCTTCGGGGGGCGCGGTGATGTGGTGCGCGTCGGCCGTGAAGCCGATCCCCACCATCTCGCAGTAGATCTTCGCGCCGCGTGCCCTGGCGTGCTCCAGTTCTTCCAGGATGAGCGCCCCGCCCCCTTCGCCCATCACGAACCCGTCGCGGTCCGCGTCGAACGGCCGGCTGGCGCGCTCGGGCGCGTCGTTGCGCGTGGAGAGGGCGCGCATGGCGTTGAACCCGCCGAGGCCCATGGGCGTGATGGGTGCCTCCGAGCCGCCGCACACCATCACGTCCGCGTCGCCGTACTGGATGATCCTGTAGGCGTCGCCGATCGCGTGTGAGGCGGTCGCACAGGCCGAGACGGTCGCGTAGTTCGGCCCCTTGAACCCGTGCTTGATGGAGATGTTCCCGCTGGCGATGTCGGGGATCAGCATGGGGATGAAGAAGGGGCTGATCCGGCCGGGACCGCCGCCGATGAGGTTCTTGAACTGCGTGTCGTAGGTTGCCATCCCCCCGATCCCCGACCCGAACACCACGCCGTACCGGTCGGGGTCGTCGTCCTTGATCGCGATTGCCGAGTCCGCGACCGCCTGGTCGCACGAGATGATCGCGAACTGCGTGAACGGGTCCATCCGCTGTGCGCTCTTGCGGTCGAGGTGGTCGGTCGCCTTGTAGCCTTTCAGCTCGCAGGCAAAATGAGTGTCGTATGCCGCCGTGTCAAAATACGTGATGGGCGCGGCGCCGCTCTTTCCCGCGACCAGGTTCTTCCAGTACTCTTCCACGGTATTGCCGAGGGGCGTCACCGCCCCCAGGCCCGTGACGACGACCCTGCGCTTGCCGTTGGTGCTCATGCTCTCCTGATCTCCTTCCTGTTCGCCCGCCGGATGAGACACGCCCGGCGGGTGTCCGGGCGTGGTTCCCGCCCCCGCTCGGTAAGGGGGGCGGGGAGCTGCCGGATGTGCTTCAGGCGCTCTTTGACTTGATGTACTTGATGGCGTCTCCGACGGTGGAGATCTTCTCCGCGTCCTCGTCCGGGATCTGGAGATTGAAGGCCTTCTCGAATTCCATCACCAGCTCGACGGTGTCAAGAGAGTCGGCGCCGAGATCGTTGGTAAACGACGCTTCCGGGGTAATCTGTCCGTCGTCCACTCCCAGCTTGTTGATGATGATCTCTTTGACTTTTGACTCAATGTCTGCCATGACGCTGACCTCCTGTGTGAATGATGAGAGAATGTGACTGTACGGATCGTGCCGCGCCGCTGCCCCCTACATGGTCATGCCGCCGTCGACGCACAGGACCTGCCCGGTGACGTACGCCGCGTCGTCGGATGCGAGAAACCGGACGACGGCGGCGATTTCAGACGGGCGGGCGGTCCGCTTCAGCGGGATCAGCTCGAGGATCGCCTTTTTCTGCTCGGGGGTCAGGGCTCCCGTCATATCCGTGTCCACAAATCCCGGAGCAACCGCGTTCACATGAATATTGCGAGAAGCGAACTCTTTTGCAACAGATTTGGTGAAGCCGATGATGCCCGCCTTCGATGCGGCGTAGTTCGATTGGCCCGCATTTCCGCTGATACCTACGATCGAGGTGATGTTGATGATTCTTCCCGCGCGCTGGCCGATCATCTGGCGCGACGCCGCCCGGGTGAAGTTGAACACGCTCTTGAGGTTGTTGGCGATGACCCGGTCCCAGTCCTCCTCGCTCATGCGCATGAGGAGGCCGTCCTTCGTGATCCCCGCATTGTTGACCAGGATGTCCAGACGGGTGCTGGAGGCGACGACCGCCGCGACGACCGCGGCCGCATCTGCGAACGACGAGGCGTCCGAGCGGTGCGCGGTGACGGCGTGCCCAGCCCCGGTGAGCGCCGCGACGAGTTCATCGGCCCCGGCCGCGGAGCTCCTGTAGGTGAATGCCACTGTCGCGCCAGCGCGCGCAAGCTCCTCGACGATGGCGCGCCCGATCCCGCGCGCGCCTCCGGTGACGAGTGCGATCTTTCCCGCGAGTGTGCTCATGGTGTCGTGTTCCCGTGATGCAGAGCGGCGTAATGGTCTTCCATCGCCGCAAATCCTTCCTCCCCGACGAGGTGCACAAGCTCCTCGCGGCACGCCTGGAACAGTGGAACGGCGAACGCGTCGCCGATGGTGCAGCAGGACTCCTCCTCCTGGAGCATGTCGTCAAAGCTGACTGTGCTGTTTTCGATGTAGATCGGGTAGAGCACGCAAAATAGCGGCTTGATGGCCCACTTGTGCATGCCCGCCGCGACGGCGGCCTTCTGGAGCGTGCACAGCCCCGCCCCGTCAAGAAACGCGCACTTGTCGTTCACGACTTCCGTGCCCACGCACTGGCCCGAGGGAAAGTCGGGGTCGTCGACCACGCCGGGTTCAAACCAGTCGGCGGGGTCGGCGCTCTGCGTCCCGTCCATCTGCCGCGCGATCAGCGCCCGGTGCGCCATGATCGCTTCATGCTCCTTGACGTCGACGAACACGCCTCCCTCGCAGCAGGCGGCGGAGCAGGAACAGGGCCCGCCCCCCCGGGGGAATCCCTTTGCGAAGAGCTCCCCCGCCATCGTGTACCGGTCTACCTTCAGAGACTTGTCCGGCGTAATCATAGGGTCCCCGCCCTCTCCTGTGCCGCGCGCTCGCCGGTCCAGGCGTCGATGCCGGAGACCGCCGCCTCAGGCTCGCACCGCCTGATGAGCCCCTGCAGCACCTTGCCGGGGCCGACTTCCGTGAACGCCGTCGCCCCGTCCCGCACCATGTGGTGAACGCTCTCTTCCCAGCGGACGGGACTCGTGAGCTGGCGGTGGAGGAGGTCCCTGATCGCGGCGGCGTCGTGCACGGGCTCCGCTGTCACGTTGGCATAGACGGGTATCCGCGCGTCGAGGACCGGCGCCCCGGCGAGCGCTGCGCGGAGACCCTCCTGTGCCCCGGCCATGAGCGGTGAGTGGAATGCGCCGCTCACGACAAGCTCCTTCACCATTTTCGCCCCGCGCCCCTTCGCAAGCTCCATGGCGCGGCGCACCCCGGCAACCGACCCGGAGATGACGATCTGTCCCGGGGAGTTGAAGTTTGCCGGCTGCACAACCCCCGCGGCGGAAGCTTCGCTGCAGAGCTCCTCGACCGCCCCGGGGGTGAGCCCCACGACGGCCGCCATCGTCCCCGGGTGCTCCTCGCCCGCCTTCTGCATCAGTTCACCCCGCAGGCGGACGAGCCTGAGCGCGTCCGGGAACGCCAGCGATCCCGCCGCGACCAGCGCGGAGTATTCGCCGAGTGAATGCCCTGCGACCATCGCCGGTCGTCCCCCCGTCGCCCTGAAGAGCGCGACGGAGTGGAGGAAGATCGCGGGTTGCGTGTTCTTTGTCTGCCGCAGCGCGTCCTCGGGTCCCTCGAAGCAGATCGTGCTCAGGGAAAAGCCAAGGAGCCGATCGGCTTCCTCCATGAGCGCCCGGGAGGGTTCGTGCTGCGCGAAGAGATCCTTCCCCATCCCCACGTACTGTGAGCCCTGTCCCGGGAAGACGTATGCCGTGAGTGCCATCGTCTCAGCGCGCGTTCGCGGCGGTCCACTTCATCAGCACGGCGCCCCAGGTATAGCCCGCGCCGAAGCTCGCCATGACGATCGTCTGTCCCGCGAGCAGCTTCTTCGCCTGCCACCATTCCGAGAGGCACAGCGGGATCGTCGCGGCCGTCGTGTTGCCGTACCTGTCGATGTTGAGCATCACCCGTGAGCGGTCGAGCCCCATCCTGTCGGCGGTCGCGTCGATGATCCGCTGGTTGGCCTGGTGCGGCACGAGCCAGTCGACGTCCTTGCCGCTCAGGTGGTTCCGCTCCACGATCTCGGCGGAAACGTCCGCCATGCTCACGACCGCAACCTTGAAGACGGTCTTCCCGTCCTGGTAGATGTAGTGCATCCGCTTGTCGACTGTCTCCCGCGTCGCCGGGTTCAGCGACCCCCCCGCCTTCATGTGGAGGGCTTTCTCCCCCGAGCCGTCGATGCGAAGTATGCTGTCGATGATCCCCGCGTCCGGGTCGGCCGAGGGTTCCAGGAGCACCGCCGCCCCCGCGTCGCCGAAGAGGATGCAGTTGTTCCTGTCCGTGTAGTCCGTGATCGAGCTCATCTTGTCCGCGCCGATGACCGCCACCTTCCGGCAGGTTCCGTTCTCGATGAACTGGGCCCCCGTCACGAGCGCGAAGGGAAAACCGGAGCACGCCGCAGAGACGTCAAACCCCCAGGCCTTCTTCGCCCCGGTTTTTTCCTGCACCAGGCAGGCGGTGCAGGGGAAAAACATGTCCGGCGTGACCGTCGCGACAATGATGAGGTCAAGCTCTTCGGGGCCGATGCCCCGGTTCTTCAGCAATGCCTTCAGCGCGTTGGCGGCAAGATCGGAAGTCGCCCCGGACTTCAGGATCCGCCGCTCGACGATCCCGGTGCGCGTCCGGATCCACTCGTCAGTGGTGTCGACCATCTTCTCGAAGTCGGCGTTGGTGAGACGGTCGTCGGGGACCCAGTGGCCCACGGCGGTGATCGTAGCGCGTGTCTGTTTCATTCGTCTCCGTGTCTGGAACTGTGCAGTGCGTCCTGGATCCTGCCGTTGACGTTCTGCAACACCGTCTGCTCGGCGAGGAGTAACATGTTCTTGACCGCCCGGGGGGTCGAACCGCCGTGGCCGATGATGGAAACGCCGTTCACGCCCAGCAGCGGGACTCCCCCCGCCTCCTGGTAGTCCATCTCGGCCATCACCGAGCGCAATCCCCCCCGCGCCACGAGCGCTACCAGCTTTTCCCGCGGTCCCCGCCCTGCGTAGCGGAGGAACTTGGCCTTCAGGAACGAGGGAATGCTCTCGCCGAACTTCAGGAGAATATTCCCGACGAACCCGTCGCACACCGCGACGTCCACGTCTCCCTTGAGAAGATCCCTCCCCTCGACGTTCCCCACGAAATGGATCGGCCCTTCCTTGAGCATTTTGAAGGCCTCGAGCGTCACTTCGTTCCCCTTGACGTCCTCCTCGCCGATGTTCAGGAGCCCGACGGCCGGGCGGCGTTTGCCGGACGTGGCCGCGACATAGGCCGAGCCCATGAGCCCGAATTCATAGAGATGGCGGGGCCTGCAGTCCACGTTCGCGCCGGCGTCGACCAGCAGGCAGGGGGTGTGCCTGGCCGTCGGCAGGAGCGCCCCGATCGTCGGCCGTCCCACCCCCCTGATCCGTCCCAGGATGAGCGTCGAGGCCGAGAGGACGGCTCCCGTGTTCCCGGCACTGACGAACGCGTCCGCTTTCCCTTCGCGGTGCAGTGTCAGGCCGATCGTGATCGACGAGTTTCTTTTTGTCTTCAGTGCCGCGTTGGGGGCGTCGTGCATCTCGATGACGTCGTCGGCGTGCGCGATGCGCACCGTCCCCGCGACTTTGGCGTCCGCCCAGCGTGCGCCGTGTTTTTCCAGCTCGGCCTGGACCGCCTGCTCGCGCCCCGTGAGTATGACGGAGAACCGGCCGGCTGCCTCGCGCACCGCGTCGAGCGCTCCTTCGACCACCGCCGCGGGGGCATAGTCTCCCCCCATGGCGTCGAGGGCGAGAGTTATGTCGCGATCCCTGGGAGTCAAGCGATTGGGCGACCGGGTGGTTGATGGAGAGGAATCATGCCCGCGGCGCTGGAGATCTCCTGCGAGTGCCGCCGTCCCGCCCCGACCGGGGGGGACGGCGTACCGGGCAGATCTCAGGATGCCTTTGGAACGACGATGGAACGGCCGTTATAGTACCCGCAATTCGGGCAGGCACGATGGGGGAGCTTCAGGGTGTGACAGTTGGGGCACTCGGAGACCGCGGCAGCGACCGCCTTGTAATGCGTACGGCGTTTGCGTCCGCGGGTCTTGGAATGGCGTCGTTTTGGATTCGGCATATACTCTCCTAACCAGCCTGGTTCAATTTATTCTTTTGCAGCTCCTTCAGCTTGTCCCAGCGGCCGTCCTCGTGCGTCTCGGTGCACGTGCATGGCCCCTCGTTGAGATTTTTGCCGCACTGGGGGCAGAGCCCTTTGCAATCCTCCCTGCACACATGCTTGAGCGGAAGGGCCAGGACCACCGTCTGCCGGACGTCTTCCGTCAGATCCAGCACGGTCTGCCCGGGCGTCAGCACCTGCACCTCCGACGGTTCGTACCGGTCTTCCTCCGGCTCCTCCCACAAGTAGTACATCTGGTACTTCGACACCAGGGGCTGGAGAAAGAGCTTCACGCACCGGTCACAGGCGACCTCGGCGCTCGTCGATACGCCGGCGCGGAGGAGAAGCTGCCCGCTCGATTTTTCGAGCGTCGCCTGGACTTCAACCTCATTCTTGAATTCGGGGGGAAGACCGATCTCTGCCGGTGTGCTCCTGAAACTGTACGGGTGAACACCTTCGGAGAGACCGCCGACCTGGATTTTCATAGTACCCCCCTTGCATGCCGCGGAAGACAGCCGCCCCCGGGCGGAGACTCGATCCGCGCCTGCCGGAAAAACCGCCGGAATGTGCGGTTTTTGAGCAAAAACTCAAAAGCCCTATAATATATGCATCTCCCGAAAGAGAGTCAAGAAAACGCGCTCAGCAGGGATAACGCCTGGAGGAAGCTCAATGGCCGGAACCGTTTTGCTTTATTCGGGTCCGAGGGGTATATACAGATGTCGAAAACTCCTGGATCTCCCATCCGGCAATCACCAGCATGGTCTCTGATTCAGAGAATCGCAACACAAACCGCACGCTGGCTGCCATCGTTATCGCGGGATTAGTCATTCGCGTGACGGTCGCGCTGCTCTTTACTCCTCCGCTCTTCGGCGATGATCTCGACTATGTCGCCCTTGGCAAGCTCCTCGCGCATGGGGGGGGATATGAGCTTGACGGGAGTCCGACGGCGTACCGGCCGCCGGGATACCCTCTGCTTCTCTCACTTTCATTCAGGCTGTTTGGCGAAACGCTCGTGCCCGTGCGGTTGGCGCAGGCTGCGGCGGACATGATCTCGTGCCTGCTCGTCTTCAGCATCGGGAAAAAGCTCTTTGGCGATCGGGTCGGACTGATCGCCGCGGGGATATTCGCCCTGTTTCCGATGCAGATTCTCTACGTCTCGCTCCTGATGACTGAGACTGTTTTCACGCTCACGCTTCTGGCGGTGGTGCGCCTCTGCATGGAACGGCGCATCTCTGCCGGGCGAGCGCTCCTCGGTGGACTGGTGCTCGGGTGCGGAACGTTGGTCCGCCCGACGCTCCTCCTCCTCCCATGCGCCCTCTATGCAGGCCGGTGGGGGAGAAGGGAGAGCTGGCGATCGGATGTCCGCGCATTCCTTTTCATGGGAATCACCTGCACGTTCATATTGATCCCCTGGCTTCTCCGGAACTACGATCAGTTCGGGAGGTTGACACTCACAAGCAACACGGGGGTGAATTTCTGGATCGGATACCACACGGGTACAAGCGGATCGTTTGCGTATCCCCCTGGAAATCCGCTGTTGGCAGCGGAAGGCGAATTCGCCCGTGCCGATCTCGGTATGAAGCTGGGGTTGCAGTTCATTCGGGAACACCCCTTCCTCGTTCTCGAAACACTACCCAAAAAGTGGGCTCACTTCTTCGCCGTTGATTACGGTCTTCTGATGTCGATGCAATTTCAACCTGATTACAGGGCTGTTTCAAATGCGGGAATCATATTCAGCAGGTTCTCCTGGTTCAACATACTCCTGACCCACGTGCCGTTTGCCGCTGTATTGCTGCTGTGCACGCTTGGAATCGTCGTTCGTGCCCGCGGGGACACGTCGAAGCTCCTCTTCCTTCTGAGCCCCGTCGTCTACTGGCTTATCGTTCACCTTGTCTTCTTTGCTTCGGCGCGCTACCGCTTTCCCATCGACCCTCTGCTGATGATCGGATCGGCATACGGGACGGACCTTATGCTCCGCAGGGGGTGCGTGTGGACCAGGGCCAGGATCTGGCTGTTCGCGGGACTTGCGGCGCTCTTCGTTTCGGGCTGGATTGCAGAGCGTGTCATGATCAACATCAAGGCGGCAGCGTACACATACTCAAGATCCTGAGCACAGAGACACAACAAACGTTCCGGTTCCCGGAAAAAGACAAAAAAAACCCTCTCCAGGAAACGCCTGGAGGGGGTTTTCTGTCCTGACATCATGCCGGGCGCGCCGGGTCGCCCCCTGCGTTAGAGCTGCCGGGGTGAACCTCCCGCCGCGACGGAAATAAACGGCGCTACTCCTGCTTTATCGGCTCGCCGTGCTCGAGCAGCTCGGCCTGCACGTGCTCGATCGTCTCAGCCAGCGCCTCGCGGAACTTCTCGAAGTCCTCCTTGTACAGGAAGATCTTGTGCTTCTCGTATTCCTCGTCTCCGACGCGCTTGCTCTCGGTAATTGTGATGTAGAAGTCCTTTTCCGATTTCGTCGATTTTACATCGAAGAAATACGTTCGCTTTCCTGCGCGCACGCGCTTGGTGAAGATCTCATCTTTGTAACCATTGTTGTCCAAGGCCCTACCCTCCTGCGAGTAAGATATGCTGATGGTGTGAATGGTGCTGTGCTGGTGGTCAATGTCGAATTACCGCAACTTTTCCGGTCCCCGCCTGGCTCCCGTCCTCGGTAAAACCTGCGATAATGTACACTCCTGAGGCCACGACGTTTCCCTGGTCGTCCCTTCCGTCCCAGAAGCCGACTCTTCCTCCCGACGTCTTGATCTCGCGGACGAGCCGGCCGTCGATTGTCAGTATCTTGATGCTCGAATTCGCGACGAGACCGTCGACGGTGAGCGTCGAGGCGTTCGGGACGATGTACGGGTTGGGGTAGACCGAGAGCTTGCCGAACTGCGCTTTCGGTGCCACCGCGTCAGTCGTGAGCGCCGCAAGTCCGCCGGTGGTTCCGAAATAGACCGTGCCTGTCGAAGGATCGACGGCGATGCTCTTGACGTCGTCGTCGATCAGCTTTCCGTTTGTGCTCTCCACCGTGTATGAGGCAAGCGCCTGCGTCCCATCCGGCGTGTACAGGATGACCCCCTCGGAGGTTGCCACCCACTTCTGGTTGAGGGGATCCACGGCGATGGCGTTCACCGTGAGCCCGTTTGCCGGGCGGTACGTGGCGATTGCACCCGACCGGAGGGGGTTTGATGGATCC
This sequence comes from Bacteroidota bacterium, assembly GCA_035516035.1. Lineage (GTDB taxonomy): Bacteria > Bacteroidota > Ignavibacteria > UBA10030 > UBA6906 > Fen-1273. The sequence goes on from DATJAS010000059.1 coordinate 42,249, forward strand.
AGTATGATGGCGATGCCGCGGTCAGTGCCCACCCAGATCTCGTTGTCCCTGTCGACGACGATCGTTGATGCGTTATCGCTCGGCAGGCCGTTGGAGCCGTTGATGTGGACGGCCGCAACGGAATCGATCGTCCCGCCGTTCGCGAGCGCGATAACGCCCTTCAGGGCCGGGTCCTTCACGCAGGCCCAGAGGTTGTCCGAAGCGTCAACCGCGAGGCACCTGTTGACGGGCCGGTCCTGGAGCGTGGAAGCCTTGATGCCATTGACGTACACGGGAACGTGCCGCCACGCTCCTGCGGGCGTGCGCACGCCAAGTATCCTGCCGTCCGCCGAGGCGACAATTGTCGTCCAGAGGTTACCGTGCGCGTCGCAGACGACGTTCCCCGGAACGATGAAATTCAGATTTGCCGGGATTCCAACAAACCCCGCGTTGGTGCGGAAGATGTGTGCGCTGTCGATCGTGCTGGTTCCCGAGGGCATCTGCACGATCCCGAAACCGTACAGGCTGGCCCAGACAGATCCGTCGCAGCCGACTGAGACGAGGTAGACTTCGTCGTCGGGGAGAAGGCTGTTCGCGGGGGTGAACGATTGCCACGTGGTACCGTTGTACCGGTAGAACCCGAACCCCGTCCCGGTCCCGTAGAACCCTCCCCCCGCGCACCAGAGCGTCCCGTCGGGGGCGAAGCAGAGGTCGTTGAACTCGTTAGCGTTTGGTCCGTTCGGGAAATGCGCGCTCCAGGACGACGCGTACGTCTGTATGCCGCCGCTCAGCGTACCGACCGCAGGCCCTCCGGTGCTCCCCGCCACGATCGAGGTGGGTGTGTAGGAAAGCGGCGCGCCGAAGACCGTGGCGGCGCCGGTGGTGTCTACCGTGTAGACCGTTCCCGCGGCCGTGCACGCTTCCAGCGCCGGACCCGAACCGTCGAGTGCGACGATCGACGCTCCCGAAAGGGTCTTTAGGCTGTCCCACGAGGCGCCGTTCCACCGGTAGAGCCCGGTGGTTGTGCCCGCGTAGAGCCGCCCCTTAAACGATGCGAGCGCCACCGGTACGCTCCCCGCGGGTCCCGCCTGCTGGAGTGTCCAGGCCTGTGGATCGAGGAGGTTGGGCCTGGAGAGGTCGGCCCGGGCGATGTAGTTGCCCGTGCTCCCGTCGGTGAGGGCCGCCCAGAACTGCCCTCCGCTGATGAGCGCGCTGAAGACTTTGACCCGGTTATTGGGGGAAATGCCGCCGAAGGAGGTGAATGTGTCGCCGAACTCCCCCTTGTCTATCCTGTAGACGCTCAGGCCGAAGTCGGAACAGAGGAGCACCGTGTCCCCGGAAGCGACGATGGCGTTGATTGACTTGTCGGTCGGACCCGGGAAGTCCACGATGTTGGCGATTGTGCGCAGTACGCCGGAGGTCGGGGTATAGATGTGGATCATGCCGGTGGAGGCGCAGGCCCAGACATCGCCGTGCGCGTCGATGGCAACTGCCGTCAGGTCTGTGCTCAGGAGTCCTTCGGCGCTTGTCAGCTTCAGGTAGGATCCCGTCACCTCGTCCCAGCGGAACAGGCCGCCGCTCGTGGCGGCCCAGTAGCTATGTCCGCTCCTCGCGATGCTCTTCACGTCCTTCATCGACGTGAAGTTCCTCCAGGTACCCACCCCTCCCATGAGCGGTCCGGTACCCAGAATCACACACACAAGGATGCGCCACCCTCGCGTTCTCATGCCGTGGCGTGGCAGGCGGGGCCGTGCGGCCGGGAAGGGGCCGCGCGTGCGCCTGTCAGTGCCTGGTGCCTTTCTTCCCTTCGGAGAGTTGTGCCTTCAGGTCCGCCAGCTCGATCGCCGAGAGAGCCGCGTCCCACCCTTTGTTCCCCGCCTTCGCACCGGCACGCTCAAGCGCCTGTTCGAGCGTCTCAGTGGTGAGAACCCCGAACGTCACCGGGATGTCGGCCTGCAGGGAAATCTGGCCGATCCCCTTTGCCACTTCCGCGGCGATGTAGTCAAAATGGGGAGTCTCCCCGCGGATGACGCACCCCAGGCAGATGATCGCATCGATGTGCCCGCGTTCGGCGAGGTGCCGTGCGACCTGGGGAATTTCAAACGAGCCCGGGCAGCGGACCACGGTGATGTCCCCGTCCTCCGCCCCGTGGCGCACCAGGCAGTCCGTCGCCCCGGCAAGCAGCTGTTCCGTCACCAGGCTGTTGAACCTGCTGACGACGATGCCGAACGATCGTCCGCGGGCAAGCAGCTTGCCTTCGATGGTGTGCATCCGGGTCTCCTTTCCTGCCTGTTCAGGATCGCGGCGCCTGCCGCAGCCGCCTGCGCATCATGGTCAGCTCGGCCTCCGAAACCGTGTACCTGCCGAACGCGTCCAGATCGTTCCTTTTCCCGCCGTGAAAATCGGACCCGCCGCTGGCCAGCAGGAAGTACTCGCCGACGATCCCGCGGTAGTGCGCCACCAGCTCCGGTGTGTGCGAGGGGTGGACCACCTCGATCCCATCGATGCCGGCGTGTATGATGTCGAGCAGCACCCCTTCCTCGATGAACGTGGACGGGTGCGCGATGAACGAGAGTCCCCCCGCCGCGGCGATCATGCTGATCGCCTCCCGCGGCGAGATCATGTACTTTTTTTCGTACGCCGGCTTCCCGAAGCCGATGTACCGCGTAAACGCTTCCTGGTAGGTGCCGATCAGCCCCTCTTCCACCAGCGCGGTCGCGATGTGCGGACGCCCCACGGACCCGTCGCCCGCCCGGCGCAGGACCCCGTCGATCGTCAGCGGCACGTTCAGTCCGTTCAGCTTCCGGACGATCCTCTCGGCCCTCTTGCGCCGCTCGACGCGAAAGAGGGCAAGGTACTCCTGCAGGCGGGCGTCGCCGGGGTCGATGAAATACCCGAGAATGTGCACGTCGCTCTCGCCGACCATGGTGCTCAGTTCGACGCCCGGGATCACTTCGATCCCCGCTCTCGCGCCGAGCGCCAGCGCTTCGCCGAGTGCGCCCGTGTGATCGTGGTCGGTGATGCTGATGGCCGTCAGGCCGGCCTGCCTGGCGCGGTCAACGAGTTCGCTGGGGGAAAGGGCGCCGTCGGAGTAGGTCGTGTGGAGATGGAGATCCGCTTTGCCATCCATGCAGCACGGGTCGGGGTAAGAAAGAACAGAGAAGAACGGTCCCTACAGGTACCGCGTCTTGAACTTCTCGTAGTCATTGATAATGAGCTTCCCCCGCTCGATCTCAAGGTGGCCTTCGCGGATGAACGCGTGGATCATCCGCGAGATCGTCTCCCGGGAAGTGCCCGCCATGTTGGCAAGGTCCTGCTGGAGGGGGAGCTCGTCGATTTCCACGCGCCCCTTCCTGATCTTCCCGATGTCGTCCGCAAGCTGGAGGACGACGTTGGCGACCCTCCCGGCGGCGTCCTTGAGCGACAGGCTCTTGATCTGCGCGTCCGCCTTCCGGAGGCGCATGGTCAGCTCTTTGAGCAGGGCGATCGCCACAGACGGGAAGTCGTGCAGGAGCTTGAGAAAATCCCGGCGGTGGATCATGAACAACTCGGACTTCGTGATCGCCACGACGCTGGCCGAGCGCGCCAGCCCGTCGAGGATCGCCATTTCTCCGAAAAAGTCGCTCTCCCCGAGAATCGAGAGGATGACCTCCCGACCATCGTCGTCCATCCGGACGATCTTCACCTTCCCCGACACGATAACGAACAGCGCCGCTCCCGCCTCTTCCTCGAGGAGGATGATGCTCCCCTTCTTGTACTTTTTCCGGACCCCGACCTTCGAGATCGTATCGAGGTCCATCGGCTCCAGATCGCACAGAATTGGGACGTTCTTGAGAAACTCGATCTCGTCCTTCACTGGTGCATTCAGGGTGACCTCACTCAGAGTTGGAAGGAAAAGGACCCGCAATCGGGCGAACGCTGCGACTTCGCCTCAGAATCCACGAAATATAGGCTCCCGTGTGATGAAAGTCAAGAAATGAAGTCCGGGGGCGTGCTTTTCCGGGGAGCGTCAGTCGGAGAGGAGATAATACGTGAAGAAACCGAACGCAATCTGCGACACCGCGAGGGAAATGGCCGCGGAGATATCGAGGCGTCGGGTCTGGTCCTGGTAGGTCGGAATCCCTGTGTTCTGGAAGGAGGCGTTGCTGCCATCCGCTCTGATCTTGAAATACGCCGCCGCGGCCCCCGCGGCCACGGCCACTCCACCTGCGACGTAGAGCCTGAGCCCGGTCCTTTCGGAACTGCCGCTCTCCGTCATGAACGGATCATCAGGCCCTTCCGATTGCCACATTTTATGCATGACCGCCTTGGCTATTCCCGAGCCCGACGACGGTAATGGGACCATTGTCCTCTCATACCCGTTCCTGACGACGTTGACGTCGCCGGGAAGCGGGCTGGACCGGGAGCTTAGCACGAGCGGAGTCGTTCCGGCCGCCGAGTCGCCGATATATACCAGTGCGCCGGAGGGGTCCGTCACGACCATCACGCGCCGCTCGAACGCGTAGCGGAGCGTCCTCGATTCGCCGGGGGAGAGGTACACGGTGTCCGTGATGCTTCCGGTGAGCCATGCCGACGTGTCTTCCTGGACGAGCCTCAGGATGTGCGCCCCGCCGCGGAGCGAATCGAGCGTGAGGGGGGTCCGGCCCGCGCGGACGGAGTCGATGAAAACGCTCGCGGTATCTGCGCCCGTCCGGATCGTGAGCGTGCACTTCGCCGCGGGCGCCGTGTCCTGCGCGGTGCCGGGTCCGGTGCCGGCCAGCGAGCCGGCCATGAGAATCGCCGCAACGAGCGGGGTCATTGTGCCTCCCTGTACGCGAGCAGGTCGTGCTCGTCGGTCGTGACAAACAGGCAACCGAACGCAACCGCGGGAGAAGTCCTGATGCGCCCTCCCGCCTCCACTTTCCAGGTGACTGCCCCGTCCTGGGCATCGAGCCCGTACACGAGTTTCTTCATCGTCCCGACGTAGAGCGTGTTGCCCGAGAGCACCGCGCCCGAGTTGACGGGCCCCTCGAGGTCCGTCCTCCACGCCTTCATGCCGTCGCTCAGCCTGAACGCCGACATGCTGCCGGCCAGGTTGCCGACGACCACCAGGTCCCCCGCCGGGACCGCGTTGGCGTAGACCGGTGCGCCGGTCGGGGACTCCCAGAGGGATTGCCCCGTGCGGAGATCCACGGCGCAGAGGATCCCGTGGAGATTCCCCGCGATCACTTTCCCCGCGGTGATAAGGGGTGCCGCCTCCACGGGCGCCCCCGTGTCGAACGCCCACCGCAGGGCGCCGGTCTCGGCGTTGAGCGCATAGATTTTCCCGTCTTCGGCGCCGAAGACGACCGCCCCGCTGTCCGCCGCCGCCGACGAACGGATCCCCTTGAGCGCCGTGTTGTCGGGGAGGCGGAAGCGCCACCGCTCGGCCCCCGTGATCCGCTCAGTGCAGAAGAACGTCCCCTCGGTATTTCCCAGGAAGAGTCTTCCCCCGTAGAGGCATGGGGTGACTTCCACGTCGCCGTACGACATCTTCCAGCGCGGGTGCCCGTCGATCAGGTCGAGGGCGACCAGGGACATCGGCGTGTGGGAGTACGCGACGTATGCGACGTTTGCGTCGATGACGGGAGATCCCTCGATGGCGTCGCCGAGGGAGATCGAGCCGAACGATTTTCCCGTGGCCGCGCTGATTGCGAACAGCTCGCCCCGGAGCGTCCCGACGAACACGATGCTATCCATCACCACGGGCGAGCCGTTCCCGGTGCCCGCCGAAACGTCCTGCGTCCAGGCGAGCGTCAGCGGCGGGGCGAGCGTGCAGGACGCGGCCGCCGTGTGCACCGTCGTCCGCGCAAACGTGGGCCAGTCGTCGGGGCGTGCAGCGAGGTGCCGCTCGAGGCGGAGCGACGAGCACCCGGCGACGAGCGCGCCGGCCGCAAGCGCGGGGACGAGGCGCCGGAGACACCGCCGGACGTGGGACGGCGGGTGCATCAGAAGTCCCACCCGAAGAAGAACTGCGAGAAGAGCCCCTGCTGGAACGACGTGAAGTTGTTCTCGATCCGCTTGCCGACGTCGTAGCGGAGCACCAGCACGCCGCCGAGGTTCATCCTGAGCCCCCCGCCGACGCTGCCGTACGTCTGCGTGTACTGCGTGTCCCACGCGCTCCCGGCGTCGAAAAAGAGCGCGCCGCGGATGGACCAGAAGCTGATGCCGCCGAAGGGGAACTTGACGGCGAACTGGTCGATGAAGGGGAACCGGAGCTCCTGGCTCGTGAGCCAGAGCTTCTCTCCCCTGAGCGACCAGAGGGGCCAGCCACGCAGGTCCCAGCTCCCGCCCATGACGAACCGCCGCGATTCCTTGCCGTCATTGTAAAAGAGCCAGAAGCGGGAGGCGAACGCGCTCCTCTGGGCGATGCGGAGGTAGTTCCTGTAGTCGGCTATGACCGAGTAGTAGTCGACGTTGGAATACTGGATGTCGGATGTGTACGCGAGCGTGAGGCTGAATGCGCTACCGTCCAGCGGCCCGCTCGGTCCCCAGAGGGAATTGTCGTGCACGAATGAGATGGAATTGGAGAGCAGGAGCGCCCGCCGCTCCACGAAGTCCCCGATCAGCTCCCGGTCCGAGTTGCTGAGGCTCACGCTCGACTCGATCCGCTCGAACTTGCTCAGGGGGTAGCTCATGGCGAAGTATCCCCCGTACACACGCTCGTAGAAGTAGTCGTCGGAGACGGAGAGATCGTAGCGGCGTCCCGTGAACCGGTAGATCCCGTACGCGTAGTTGGTCCGCTGGCCCATCGAGATATGGGAAATCGCGATGTTGAAGCTCGAGAGGAAGTCCGACTCCGACTGGGCCGTGTTATAGAGCAGGAAGTAGTACTGGTCGTTGCCCAGCAGGTCGCTGAGCGCGACGATCGCTCCACCGACTGTGCCGAACACCGGGTCGGTGGAAATTGCGCTCTCCGCAACGTCCAGGCTGTACTCCCCCCGGTAGCGCGGGCGCTTGATCTCCGACGCCCCGGCGAGCGTCCTGGCCTCCCAGGGGGCCTCCTTGTCCTGGAACTCGACACGGCGGATCTCCGTGGTCGTGTCCAGGATCGCCCGGACGTCCTTGATCGAGCGGATCTGGAATGAGAGCTTCTCGAACGTCCCGAAGACGAGGTCGCCCCCCTTCGTCCATGCCGGGTCGAATGCCGGCGTGATGAACCGGGTGAGCCGCTTCGCCGCACGGGGCGCGCCCGGCGCCATGTCCATCACCCAGATATTCTTGACGCCGCCGAGCTCCGACGTGAACGCAAGCGACGCGCCGTCCCTGGACCACGCGGGGGCACCGGCCGAGGCGCTGTCGTACGTCAGGTAGTCGATGCGGCCCGACTCGAGCGTGTAGAGAAAGAGGTTGTAGACCCCCGCGCTCCCCCCGGGGCCCCGGTCGGACGAGAACGCGATGGCATCGCCGCGCGGGGACCAGGCGGGATCCCGGTCGTCGTAGTAGTCGTTCGTCAGCCGCTGGAGGTCCTTTGTCCCCAGCGTGAGGATGTAGAGGTCGTCGTCGCCCGCCGCGTCGATCGCCGAAAAGACGATCCGGCGGCAGTCGGGAGACCAGGAGGTGGAGCCGATGCTGACGAGGTCCTTGAAACGGTATGTCGCGGTGATCTCACCCGTCCGGAGATCATAGATGTGGAGCGCGTCGTGCTCGCCGCTCTTGGTGACGAATGCCAGCCGACCGTCCGTCGACACGTCGATCCTGCTCTGGAAGGGATGGAACGCCTCGAACTCGTCCGTCTTCTCCCCCTGGATCACGCACTCGGCCTGCGCGTGGATGTCGTGCTCGTCCAGGTTTTTCCGGTAGATGCCGGTGTACCCCGTCCGGTTGCCGATGAAGTAGACGGTGCGGACGCTGTCGGCCTCGTAGACGACGGGCTTGGCACTGAACCCTTCGCGGACCACGTCGACGGCCGCCATGCTCGGGGCGTCGTGCGCGGCGAGGAGGGGGTAGTACTGCTTCTTCAGGTCGTACAGCCACATCTCGTCGAACTCCCGGTAGTCCTTCCCGATCGTGATCTTGAAATCGTCCGAGAACGACGACTCCTTCCAGAAGTTCTCCATCAGGAGGAGGATCTTCTCCTCCCCGAACGTGCGGGAGAGATAGCCGAGGGCGTTCTGTCCCTCCTTGTACATGATGAACGTCCCGTAGATCCTGTCCATGTCGCTCAGGCCCGCCACCGTCCCGTTCAGCACGACGTCCCGCATCACCATCTCCCCCTGGGCGTCCCAGGCGGTCGACCAGTACTCGGCAAGGCCCTCCGTGAACCAGAGGGGGGGCGAGCGGTCCCCCGCCTTCCTGTGATCGGCGAGTATCCTGGCGAGCTTGCTCGTCATGAAGACGTGCACCAGCTCGTGGCGGATCACGTGGCGGAACTCCGACACCGAGCCGTCGGCCGGGATCACGACGCGCCCTTTCAGGTACTCGAAGAAGCCGCCGATGCCCTCGTCGATGAAGCCCTCGGTGGTGTTCGTCTGCTCGAAGTGGAGGTGGGAGCTGTAGAAGATCAGCGGGATGCGGACGTTGACCGTGTGGTTGAACTTCTGCTGGAGGAGCGCGTAGCTCTCTTCCGCGAAGTGCGCTCCGCGCTCCGCCAGGTCCTTCATCGCGGAGTAATAGTAGATATCGAAATGGTCGGTCTTCAGGACGCGCCAGTCGAATTCGGTATACTGCACCTTGTTGCGGCCGAAGTAGAAAAACTGCGCGCGCGCGGCGGGAGGGAGGCACACCAGGAGGAGCAGGAGCGCCAGCGCATATAAAGAGCCGAACCGGTTCATCGCGGATCCGAGATGCTCGCAGGAAATGATAACGACTTCCGGCCCCACGCGCAACCGGAGGGTTACCAGGAGGTCCCGTTCCGGAAAATGGACACGAACAGAATTGCTGCGAGGGTGAGGAGGGCGACCAGGATGCCGATTTTCTGCTGCCGGGTCATGCCTGCGCCGGCTCCCGGCGGAATCGTGTGATCGTCGTCTGTGTGGAGTTCATCCGGGGTTGCATGTGTGCGTGGCCGGGCCTGTCCCGGTTGCTAAACACCCGCGCTGCGGGGGCCGGTTCCCGCCCCGGCGCCTATTCGTCCAGGGGGATCTCGGGGACCTTGTCCCGGGTGATGGAGGAGAGGTGGTCCCTGATCTCCTGTTCCGTCGACATCGCGAGCACCCTGTCCGCCACCCGCTTGGCGTCCTTGAACCGGACCGAGAGGATGACTTTCTTGATCTCGGGCAGCACGCTGGGCAGCACGCTCAGCTCGTCGATCCCCATCCCCACCAGCAGCACCGTGGCGAACGGGTCGCCCGCCATCTCTCCGCACATTCCCACCCACACCCCCCGCCGGTGGCCGGCGTCGATGATGTTCTTGATCGTGCGCAGCACCGCGGGATTGAACTGCTGGTAGAGCGGGGCCACCGCCGCGTTGTCGCGGTCGACGGCGAGCAGGTACTGGATCAGGTCGTTGGTCCCGATGCTCAGGAAGTCCGATTCCGCCGCGATCTGCTCGGCGAGCACCGCCGCGGCGGGCACCTCGATCATGACGCCGATCTTGATCGCAGGGTCGTACGGGACGTTCCGGGCGTCAAGCTCCTGCTTGGCGCGGGCGACCATCTCCCGGGCGCGCCGGAGTTCCGCGAGCGTCGAGACCATCGGGAACATGATCCGGACGTTCTTGCGCGTGCTCGCCCGGAGGATCCCGCGGATCTGGTCGAGGAACAGCTCGGGGCGGTCCAGCAGCACCCGGATGCCCCGCCAGCCCAGGAAGGGGTTGGCCTCGTGCTCCGCGTCCGGGGAGAGCTTGTCTCCTCCCACGTCGAACGCGCGGAAGATCACGGAGTGAGGGAACACACCCCCGGCGACGCGTTCGTACACGGCGAACTGCTCCTCCTCCGAGGGGTACGTCGCCCTGCCGATCAGCTGGCTTTCCGTCCGGAAGAGACCGATGCCCGCCGACCCCTGCGTGCGGGCGAATTCAAGCTCCGTGTCAAATTCGATGTTCGCCGACAGCTCGATCCGCTTCCTGTCCGGCGTCTCCGCGGTCAGCGGGGCGATCGTGACGAGCCGCTCTTCGAAGTCGCGGAACCGCTCCTTCTTCCGCTCGAGGGCCTGCAGCGTGTCGTCGCCCGGGTTCACGACGACGACGCCCGCGTACCCGTCGATCGCGATCGTGTCCCCCGTGGCGATCGTCTTCGTGCACGTGCGGAGCCCGACCACGGCCGGGATCTTGAGCGAACGGGCAAGGATCGCGGCATGGGAGGTGATGCCCCCCAGGTCCGTCGCGTAGCCGAGCACCTGGTTGCGGCTGAATATCACCGTGTCGGACGGCGTGAGCGTCTCGGAGACGATGATCGACGCCCCCTCCAGGCGCGAGAAGAGCTTCTGGTCCTGGATGTTCCGGATGATGCGGTTCATGACGTCGTCGACGTCGTGCGCCCGCTCGTGCATGTACTCGTCGTGCGAGGCGAGCATGATCTGCTTGTACTTGGTGATCTCGTCCGCCACGATGAACTCGGCGTTCTTCAGCTCCCGCGCGATCCGCCCTTCGATCGCTCCCATGAGGATCGCGTCGGCGAGGATCATGAGCTGCGCCTCGAAGATGCGCGCGTTGTCGGATCCGAGCTTCTGCTCGGCGAACGCGTGGATCTTCTGCAGCTCCTTGTCCGAGCGGGCGTTCGCGTTCCGCAACCGCGCGATCTCCGAGGGCACTTCCTCCGGCGTGATCTGCTTCTGCTCGACGCGGGGAATGACCTTGCTGTAGATGTAGGCCGGCCCGTGGGAGATCCCCGGCGCCGCGGCGACCCCCCTCAGAACGATCTCGCTTCCTGTGGCGGGTGTTCCGTCCATGTCACTCCTCGTCGAATCCCCGGCGGAAGAGGTCCTCCAGCGCGCGGCACGCCTCTTCCTCGTCCGGGCCGTCAAGCACGAGCGTCAGCGTCGAGCCCTGTTCCGCGGCCAGCGTCATGACGCCGATGATGCTCTTGCCGTTGATCTCGAGGTTGTCCTTCCTGATCGTGAGCTCCGCCTGGAACCGGGCGGCGGTCTTGACGAGGCTCGCCGCGGGGCGGGTGTGAAGGCCCTTGGAGTTCACGATGGTGACCGTCCGTTCAATCATGAGGGTTCAACGCCCCCCCGAGCGCGCGGCGTCATGTCGCCCTGTGCACCAGTTCGTCCGCGAGCCACCGGAGCATCTCGCGCGCCGTGCTCCGCGGAAGACGGTCAAGCTCCCGGAGCGCGCCGCGCGTGGTCCGCCGGACGACTCCGCGCGCGTCGTCAATCGCCCCGCACTCCCCGTACGCGCGCCGGACGTCTTCCACGAACGACCGCCCGGCGGGCGTGACGGCGCCCCCGGTGCTCTTGAAGAGTCCCGGCGAACCCTCCCTGGCCATGACGCGGGCGATAAGGTCACGATCGCTCCCCGCGGCCCTTGCCGCCGCGGTCAGCAGGAGGTACGTCCTCTTTCCTTCGAGGATGTCCCCGCCGATCGTCTTCCCGAACCCCGCCGGGTCGCCGACCACGTCCAGGAGGTCATCCTGTACCTGGAAGGCGATGCCGAGCCGGAGACCGAACCTGCGCAGCGCCGCGACCCGGGCGGGCGTGCCCCCGCCGAGGAGCGCCCCGAGCTCCGCTGCCGTGGCCAGGAGCGCGCCGGTCTTCTTCCCGATCATCCGGAAGTATTCCCGCACCGTCACGTCCGACCGCTTTTCGAATTCCAGGTCGAGCGCCTGTCCCTCGCACACGTCCAGGAGGCCACGCGTCAGGACGCCGGCGAGCGCGCTCTGCGCGGGTCCCTTCGTGCGCAGGAGCGACTCGTACGATGCGCCCACGAGCACGTCGCCGACGAGCAGCGCGTCGTTCGCGCTCCATGCCCGGTGGACCGTCGGCCGGCCGCGCCGGGCGTCGGCGTTATCCATGATGTCGTCGTGGACCAGCGTGAAGTTGTGCATGATCTCGATCGCCGCCGCGGCGTCAAGCGACGCAGCGGCGCGGCCGCCGACGGCCTCGCACGCGAGCACGAGCAGCGCCGGGCGGACCCGCTTGCCTCCCCCCTGGAGGGCGTAGCGGCACCCCTCCCGGAGTCGCGCCGCCCCGCGGGCGGGCCTGGTGCGCTTCAGCCTCTGTTCGATGCGCACCCTGATGGTCTCGTAGCGCCGCCGGAATGCCGCGTCGTTCATGACCGGGGGTACCTGACGAGCTGTGCGGCGCGGAGGTCCGCCACGCGCGCGGACCCGGTGAGGAACATCGCTCCCCGCAGCTCCAGCGCCCAGCGTGCAATGAGTGCGGAGAGACCTTTCCTCCCTCCGCGCGCGAGGGCTTCCAGGAGCGGCCTCGCCGAGGCGGCGATATCCGCGCCGAGAGCGAGACACCTGGCGACGTCGAGCCCGGAGGCGATCCCTCCCGAGGCGATAAGCGTCATCTGACGCCCCTCCCGGCGGAGCGCGGCCGCCTCCTGGAGTGCGATTGCCGTAGGGATGCCCCAGTCCCAGAATGGCGCCCCGTCCGGCGGGTCCTTCCTCCGGATCGCCTCGACGCCGGCCCAGCTTGTTCCCCCGGCCCCCGCGACGTCGATGATCGAAACGCCGGCATCGAGGAGCCGGCGGATGACCGCCGCCGAGAGCCCGGCACCGATCTCTTTAACGATAAGGGGGATCGGGAGGCTCCGGGCGAGCATGCCGATGCCCGAGAGCACGCCGCGGAAGGCTGGCGTCCCTTCCGGCTGCAGGAATTCCTGGAGCGGGTTGAGGTGGACCGCGAATGCGTCCGCGCGCACGAGCTCCGCCAGGCGGAGCGCGGGCGAAGCATCCTTCATGCGCGCGACCTCGGCGGCGCCGATATTGCCGACCACGGGGATCGACGGAGCCGCCTCGCGCACCACGCTGAACGTGCGATGGTAGACGGTGTTCTCGAGCGCCTGGCGCTGGCTCCCGACGCCGAGCGCGATGCCCGCCGATTCGCACACCGCCGCCAGATCGCGGTTGATGGCGAGCGCCCGCGCGTAGCCGCCGGTCATGCACGAGACCATCAACGGGAGCGCAAGCTCATGCCCGAGGAAGCGCGTGTGCGTGTCGACCTCGGCGATGTCGAGTTCGGGGAGCGCGTTGTGGACGAACTCGAGGTGTTCGAGGCCGGTGGTCTTTCCCCTGAAGCGGACGTCCCTCGTCAGCGTGATGTCGACGTGCTCTTTCTTGCGAGACGTCGTCCTGTGACCGGGGGATTTTCTGGGCATGCGAACCGGGGGTGGATAAGGACTCTCGCGGGAGTATAGCGATTTGCCCCCTGAGAATCAATCCGCCGGGCGAGTGTTGATTCTTCGGGACGCTTTCGTTACCTTAAAAGACCTTTGCATTTACGTCCTGATTGGGACTCCCGATTCGATGCGCGCCATCATCCCCGTCGCCGGAGTGGGAAGCCGGCTCCGGCCCCACACGTACGCTCTTCCCAAAGTCCTCCTGAACGTCGCGGGCAAGCCGATCCTCGGCCACATCATCGATAAGATCGTGGGCGAGGGCATTACCGACGCCACGATCGTTGTCGGCCACATGAGCGACAAGATCCGGGAATACGTCGCGGGCGCGTACCCGCACTTCCGGGCGGAGTACGTCGAGCAGGAGGAGCGGCTCGGGCTCGGACACGCGATTCACCTCTCGCGGGGGACGATCACGGACGACCCCGTGCTCATCATACTGGGGGACACGATCTTCGAAGTGGACCTCTCGCCTGTCCTCCGCGGCGGGACATCGGCGATCGGCGTGAAGGCCGTGGACGATCCCCGGAGATTCGGCGTTGCCGAGGTGGCGGACGGACGCATCACGCGCCTGGTGGAGAAGCCCGAAAAACCGGCGACGAACCTCGCCGTCGTCGGCCTCTATTATATTCGCCGCCCGCGGCTGCTCCTGGAGTGCCTCGACGATCTCGTCGCCTCCGATCGCCGCACGAAGGGGGAATACCAGCTCACCGACGCCCTCCAGATGATGATCGAGCGGGGCGAACCGATGGTGCCGTTCATGGTGGAGGGATGGTACGATTGCGGGAAGCCGGAAACCCTCCTTTCCACCAACCGCGCGCTCCTGGAAAAGCACTCCACGAGCAGGACGCTCCCCGGGGTCGTCGTCAACCATCCGGTGTACATCGCCCCGACCGCGGTGCTCGTCAACTGCATTATCGGTCCCAACACCAGCGTCGGCGACGGGGCGGAGATCTCGGATGCGGTGATCAGGAATTCCATCATCAGCGAAAATGCCCGCGTCCACGGTGCCCTGCTTGAGAATTCGATCGTCGGCAACGGGTCCGTCCTGACGGGGAGCTACAGAAAGATCAACGTGGGGGGCGCCTCCGAAATCGACCTGTTTTAGCGGCGCGAACCCCCGGCACCACTTCACTCACGCAAGGAGCACCATGGCATACCTCTTCACGTCGGAATCGGTCTCGGAAGGGCACCCGGATAAGGTCTGCGACCAGATTTCGGATGCGGTTCTTGACGCCATTCTCACGCAGGACAAGAACGCGCGCGTCGCGTGCGAGTCGTTCGTCACGACGGGCCTCGCGCTCGTCGGGGGCGAAATCACGACGCATGCCTACATCGAAGTGCAGGACATCGTTCGCCAGGTGATCCGCGAGATCGGGTACACGAAGGCGGAGTACCGCTTTGACGCGGATTCGTGCTCGGTGATCTCGAGCATCCACGCACAGTCGCCCGACATCGCGCGCGGCGTGGACACCGGCGGGGCGGGAGACCAGGGCATGATGTTCGGCTATGCCACGAACGAGACGCCGGAGTACATGCCGATGTCGCTGATGTTCGCCCACAAGCTGGTGCGGCGGCTGGCCGAGATCCGCAAGAAGCACTCCTCCGTCATGTCGTGGCTCCGCCCCGACGCGAAGTCCCAGGTCACGATCGAGTACCACGGCCGCAGGCCGGTCCGCGTCCACACGGTCGTGATCTCCACGCAGCACGACCCCGGCGTGACGCAGAAGAAGATCCGGGACGAGGTGATCCGCCACGTCATCCGCCATGTGATCCCGTCCGAGCTGCTCGACAGGAACACGATCATCCACGTCAACCCGACCGGCCGTTTCGAGATCGGCGGACCTCACGGGGATACCGGGCTGACGGGACGCAAGATCATCGTCGACACCTACGGCGGGAAAGCCCCGCACGGCGGCGGCGCGTTTTCAGGGAAAGATCCGTCGAAGGTGGACAGGAGCGCCGCATACGCCACGCGCCACATCGCCAAGAACCTTGTCGCCTCCGGGCTTGCGGACGAATGCCTCATCCAGGTCGCCTACGCGATCGGCGTTGCGCAGCCGGTCTCGGTCCACGTCAACACGTTCGGCACGGGGAGGATCCCCGACATCGAGCTGGACAAGGTGATCCTCAAGGAAATCGACATGACGCCGCGCGGCATCATCAGGCGGCTGGACCTCAGGCGCCCGATCTACAGGAAGACGGCCGCGTACGGCCACTTCGGCCGCAGCGACAGGGAGTTCACATGGGAGAAGCTTGACCTCGTCGACCTCCTCCTGAAGTCGATCAAGTAAGCGAAGTCCGCTCTTTGGACCACGCCGCTTTCGGGCGTGGCAATCTCAAGTCCAAAATATAGAGGATGCATGAAATCACCATCAGGAAAATCCAAAGTCGCGGATCTCAAGCTTGCGGGAGAAGGAGATCGCCTCATCGAGTGGGCGGAATCCCGGATGCCCGTGCTGATGGCGCTCCGCGCGAAGTACGCCAGGATAAAGCCGTTCAAGGGGTACAGGATCGCCGGGTGCCTGCACGTCACCAAGGAGACTGCGGTGCTGGTGCGGACGTTCGTGGATGCGGGCGCCGAGGTGAGCTGGAGCGGGTGCAACCCCCTCTCGACGAACGACGCGGTTGCCGCGTCGCTTGCCGGGGACGGGATCTCCATCTTCGCGTGGCACGGGATGAACGTCAAGGAGTTTTACTGGTGCATCGAGGAGACGCTCCGCTTCCACCCAAACCTGACGCTCGATGACGGCGCGGACCTGATCTTCACGATCCACAACAAGCACCCCGAGTTCGCGGAGAAGTACGTGATCGGGGGGACGGAGGAAACGACCACGGGCGTCCACCGCCTGCGGGCCATGGCCTCCGACGGGGCGCTCAAGTACCCGGTGATCGCCGTGAACGACGCCGAGACCAAGTGGGATTTCGACAACGTCTATGGGACGGGACAGTCGACGCTCGACGGCGTGCTCCGGGCCACCAGCGTGCTGCTGGCCGGCAAAAACGTCGTGGTCGCCGGCTACGGACACTGCGGCAAGGGGGTCGCGCTCCGGGCCAAGGGCCTCGGCGCGAACGTGATCGTGACCGAGGTGAAGCCCACCGCCGCGCTGAAGGCGACGCTGGAGGGCTTCCGCGTGATGACAATGGACGACGCCGCGAAGGTGGGGGATCTCTTCATCACCGCCACGGGGGTGAAGGACGTGGTGGTCGACCGCCACTTCCGCGCGATGAAGGACGGCGCCATCGTCTGCAACACCGGCCACTACGACTGCGAGGTGAACCTCGTCCAGCTTGCGAAGCTGACGAAATCAAAGCGCGAGATCAGGATGAACAACGAGGAGTACTTGCTCAAGAGCGGCCGCCGGCTCTACGTGCTGGCGCAGGGGCGCCTGGTGAACCTTGCGGCCGCCGAGGGGCACCCCTCGGAGGTGATGGACATGTCGTTCGCCAACCAGTTCATGTCCCAGCTCCGCCTGGTCGATCTCCACAAGAAGGGGATACGCCTGAAGAACGCCGTGCATGACATCCCGGCCGCGCAGGACCAGGAGATCGCGGGGGTCAAGCTCTCGACGCAGGGGATCCGGATCGACGCGCTGACCGATGAACAGGTCAAGTATTCGGAGGACTACTCGGCAGGTACGTAAGGAAGGTCTCAACCTGTCATTGCGAGGGGGCGCGCCGTTCGCGCCCCCGAAGCAATCTAGGTCTTTCCCACCACCCTCTTTATCGCGAAGAGCAGATAGTCGATATTGAACGGCTTCGTGATGTAATCATCGGCCCCGAGCTTCAGCGTCTCGGTCGCCACGGAGAATCCCACGCGGCCGGTGAGCATGATGACCTTGCAGGAGAGCCCCTTCTCCTTGATGAACTTCAGGACGTCGATGCCTGATTTGACGGGCATGTTGATGTCGAGGAGCATCAGGTTGTAGTTCCCTCTCTCGAGCAGTCCTATCGCCTTCGCCCCGTCTTCCGCCTCATCCACTACGAACCCCTGGGGGACCAACTGGTCTTTGACGATGCGCCGCAGGTCGGCGTCATCATCGACAAAGAGAATTCGTAACTGGTCCATGGTCGTGTGTAGTAGTATGCGCCCCGTATATAGTGAAAATCGCCTGAAAAGTCAAACAAACCGGGGTTTGTGTGAACTCCCCCGTTTTGACAGAAATTCCGCTCTGCCTCATTGCGAGCGCGCTCCTCTTTCGTGCTGCTCAGTGCGACGCTCAGGTGCGCGAGTTCCCCTGGAGAGAGAATTTCGATACCGCGTCGCCTCCCGCGCTTCCCTCGGGGTGGCAGTCCTCCCGCGCGAGAAACGCGGCCGCAGACGACATGACGGTGAGCCAGAGCGCCCCCCGGTCGCTCCCGTGCTGCGTCTCGGCGACAAATGCAACCGTCGCTCAGTGGCTCGCCACGCCGCTCTGCGACTTCGGCGCGGTGATTCCCTCCCGGCTCACGTTCTGGGTGCGAAGGTCTTCGACGTTTGCCGCTTCGCTCGTTCTCGATTTCTCCCCGGACGGGGGCACGGCGTGGTCGCCGCTGCCCGGAGACACGCTCCGGAGTGACGGAGCGACTTCGTACGTGCAGGCATCCTGCGACATTCCACGCGATCTTGCAGGGAGAAACGGCGTTCGGTTTCGCATCCGCATCATTCCCGCGGCGACGGGGAGCGCGGGGACGCTCCGCCTCGACGATTTTGCAATGACCGTTCATCCCCCCTATAACCTCTCACTCTCCCGGGTGTCCGCTTCCCCCCTCCGACCGCGCGCGGGCGACCCGGTTGATGTCACGGCGACGGTGACCAATACCGGCATGCTTCCGGCGTCCGGGTTCTCGGTCGGGCTCTTCACAAATTGCGGCGACTCTCTCAGCCCGGTTCCCTGCGGCTCGCTCGCCTCGGCGTACCCCCCGGGCGCGCTCCTCCCGCTGGATTCGGTGAGCGTGATCCTCCGCCTGGATGCCCCCGCAGAGGGGATCAATTCGCTCATAGCGGCGGTGCGCGACACACTGGACGGTGACCCTTCAGACGACATGCTCCCCGTCGGATTTGACGTCACGCCTTCTTCCGGCTCTCTGGTCATCAACGAGATCATGTACGCCCCTCTTCCGGGGGAATCGGAATACGTTGAATTCATGGCGAGCGGGCCCAGGGCCGTGAATCCGAATGCGTGGAGGCTCATCGTGAAGGGGACTGGAGGAGTGAAAGACAGGACGCAAGTGTTCTCCCCCTGCGGGGCGCCCGTTTCGCCGGGGGGGTTCGTTGTCCTGGCCGAGGATTCCTCGATCTACCGGTTCTTCCCGGCGCTCCTCGATCCTGGTTCCGCACCCGTCATTATCCCCTCCTCATGGGAAGCGCGGCTCAACAACGACGGAGCAACGCTCCTCCTTGTCGACCCGTGGGGATCCGTCTCAGACAGTGTCGCTTACTCCCCCTCGTGGCACAATCCCTCCGTATCAGACAAATCGGGGAGGTCGCTTGAGCGGATACTTGCCCCCGGGAGATCAAACGATCCTGCCAACTGGAGCACGTGTACGCTCGTCGAGGGGGGGACGCCGGGGCGCAGGAACAGCGTTGCCCTCGCGCGGAGTGCCGCCCCGGGGGGCGTCACAGCGTCTCCCAATCCGTTTTCACCCGACGGGGACGGCCACGACGATGCTTCCGTGATCAGCTACAGCATCCCCTCAGGGGTCTGGAGCGTGTCTGTGAGAATATTCGATGCGAGGGGAAGGCTTGTGAGGACGCTTGCGACGTGCGCCCCGTCCACGGGCCGGGGGGAGTGCATATGGGACGGCCGCGACGACGCGAGGCTGACGGCGCGTATGGGGATATACGTCATCTACATAGAGGCGACTGCCGCGGGGGGCGGCTCTTTCACGGCGCGCGGCGTCGTCGTGCTCGCGCGCCGGCTCCGCTAGGCCCAGGCACCTTCCATTCGGCCAAAGACCAGTTCATCGACGAGCTTGAGCAGGTCCTGCACGGGAGTCGTCTTGTCCAGGAGGAAGTCGAGCTTCGGGTCGATGTTGATCACCTGCGAATACACGTCGCGGAACCCGGAGATGAATATGAACTTCGTCCGCTTGTACCGGTCGATCTCCCGGGCGAAGGCGTGCATTTTCACGCCGTCCAGCCGGGGCATGCGGATATCAGAGATGATCAGGTCGATGTCCGTCTTCGTCAGGACCTCGCACCCTTCCATCCCGTCCTTTGCCGTGTGAACGGTGTACCCGTTTTTCCTCAGGACCTCAGTGACCAGGAAGAGATAGTCCTCGTTGTCGTCGACCAGAAGTATATCCATAAGTCATGCCCCGTGATTGCCTGTCTCTGTTCGCAAAAAATATGCGAAGGTTTGGGGTAAGACATTGTGCGTGAAGTCACACGGAGAAGTGTCACCTCTGTGATTTTGTCCCGAAATGTTTGATAATTTGGCGTTCTCCGTTGATTTTGCACCTATGCGCTCGAGTCGAGGAGCGAATCGATCTCCTCCTTCACGAGCCTGTAGAGGTGCCACTCCTTCATGTGCTTTGCGCCCGAACGCCTGTAGAAGTTGATTGCCGGCTCGTTCCAGTCGAGAACGGTCCATTCCATCCGGCCGCACCCGCGGGAAGCTGCCTCCGCGACCATGGCGCGGAAGAGTGAGAAGCCCGCCTTCCTCCCCCGCCAGGCGGGCAGCACGAACAGATCCTCGAGGTAGAGCGTCGGGAGAGCGAGAAAACTCGAGTACGTCTCGAACACGAACGCGTATCCGACCGCCGCGCCTTCGGCTTCGGCAAGATAACATTCGAGGCGCGGCCGGGGAGCGAATATGTCGCGGAGGAGTCTCTGCTGCGCGTCCGGATCCGGAGGCGAGAGTTTCTCATAGTCTGCAAGCGCCTTCACGAGCGCAAGAACAGTGGTCCCGTCGGAAGGGAGCGCCTTTCGGACTGCAATCGCCATCATCAGCCTTTCATTACAATTGGGGTTGATCGGCAGGAATTGCGCAAGATATCAAGTTTCTTGATTCTTTCAAACGGATGGCTCATATTGGCAATATCCTCCTCCACCACAGGCCGGGTCACCCCCCCATGAGAACTCTCCTGAAGTATCTGGCGGTCGCCGCACTCGCGCTCCGTGTGACGGCAAGCGGCCAGACGACTGCGATCAGGTGCGGAACGCTCATCGACGGGCTGTCGGACGCCCCCCGCAAGAACGCCGTCGTACTGGTCGACGGAAAGACGATCACGTCAGTCGGGACCGAGATCCCGCCCGGGGTGCGCGTGATCGACCTCTCCGGGGCGACCGTTCTGCCGGGACTTATCGATGCCCACACGCATGTTCTCCTCCAGGGGGACGTGACCGAAGAGGACTACGACGAACAGCTCCTGAAGGAGTCCATTCCATACCGGACGCTCCGGGCGACCGTGTCCTGCCGGACGGCGCTCCTGAACGGGTTCACCACGCTCCGCGACATGGAGACCGAGGGGGCGATGTACGCGGACGTCGACCTCAAGAAGGCGATTGCCCGCGGGGTGATCGACGGGCCCCGGCTCTTCGTCTCCACGCGGTCAATCAATACCACCGGCCACTACCCCCTCCCCAACAGCCTGTACGCGTGGGAGCTCCACATGCCCAAGGGGGTCCAGGAGGTCACCGGGCAGGCGGAGGCCCGCCGGGCCGTACGCGAACAGCTCTCCTACGGCGCGGACTGGATCAAGGTGTATGCGGACAGGGGATACTACCGGGCGGTCGACGGCACGTTCCACAGCCTGCCGAACTTCACGGACGAAGAGCTCAGGGCGATCGGCGACGAAGTGCACGCCTCGCGAAGGCATTTTGCCGCGCATGCCGTCGCCCGGGAGGGGATCATACCGGCGATCAACGCTGGGGCGACGTCCATCGAGCACGGGTTCGCGATGGACGACGAATGTATCGCGCTCATGGTCAGGAAGGGAGTCTACTGGTGTCCCACGATCTACGTCAACGTCTACGTCGCCGAAGGTCGGGCAGCGGCGGGGAATCCCGCGAACAAGGAGCTGCTCGACGTGCAGCCCGTGGTCTTTGCGAAGGCCCTGAAGGCGGGCGTGAAGATCGCATTCGGGACCGACGTCGGAGGTTTCCCCTGGACGGAAAACGAGGCGAAGGAGTTTCCCTACATGGTGAAGTGGGGGATGACCCCGATGCAGGCGATCCGCTCGGCGACTGTCGTGGCTGCAGAGCTCCTCGATATGAAAGGGAAGATCGGCGAGATCTCCCCGGGCGCGTTCGCAGACATCATCGCCGTGGAAGGGGATCCCCTCGAGCACGTCGAGGCGCTCCAGCAGGTGAAATTCGTGATGAAAGAGGGAAAAGTCTACAAGAACGAAGTGGGGGCACGTGGACAGTAGTGTGGAGGGGGCGTGAGACAGGCGGTGTTCTGTGCCTCTGTGTGTCTCATCCTGACGCTCTTCGCCATGACCGCTGACTCTGATGTGCGTATCCGGTACGGGCTCTCGATGCCGCGTCCGGCGACGCACCTCCTCGAGGTGACCGTGACGTTCAGCGGGCTTCCCTCGTCGGCACGGGAGCTTCTTCTGCAGCTTCCCGTCTGGCGCCCGGGGAGGTACCTGGTGCTCGACTTCGCGGGGGGCGTGACCAGGTTCGCCGCCACAAGTGCGGCTGGGGAGGCGCTCCCCTGGCACAAGGCGGACAAATCTTCGTGGCTCATCCAGACAGGAGGCGCCCCCCTGGTTCGGGCCTCCTACGAAGTCTACGCCGACGAGTTCGACCAGCGGACGAGGGGGCTTGACGACGAGCACGCGTTTGTCAACGGTGCCGCCGTCTTCATGTACTCCCCCGCCTTCCGCTCGCACGGCGTCGAGCTGGAGGTTGTTCCTCCCGTTGGTTGGCACGTCACGACCGGGATGGACTCGACGGGGGTGAACGCGTTTCGCGCCCCGGACTACGACGTTTTCGCCGACTCTCCCCTGGAGATCGGGACGCAGCGGGATTTCGCTTTCGAGGTGGCGGGCGTGCCGCATGTCCTGAGCATCTTCGGCGGGGGGAACTGGGAACCCGACACGCTCATACGCGACATCCGGAAGATCATCGAGGCCGACCGAGGCTTCTGGGGGAATCTGCCGTACAGGCGCTACGTGTTCCTGCTCCACTGCACTCCCAACGCGGGGGGAGGGACAGAACACGTGAACTCCACGATCATGGGGACGCGGCCCTTCGTGTTCCGTGACCCGGAAAGCTACCGGGGGTTCCTCGGGCTCGTCTCGCACGAGTACTTTCACACGTGGAACGTGAAACAGATCCGTCCCGCGGCCCTCGCGCACCCGGACTACCAGAAGGAGAACTACACGGGCGAGCTCTGGCTGGCTGAAGGGGGAACGTCCTACTTCGACGGGCTGATCCTCCTGAAGGCCGGCCTCACCACGCGGGAGAGAATCCTGGAGGGCATTTCCCGCACGGTCTACGAGGACCGCCTCCGCCCCGGGAACGCCGTGCAGTCCGTCGCGCAGTCCGGCTTCGATGCGTGGATCAAGTACTGGAAAGGGGACAGGGAATCTTTCAACGAAGAATCGGATTACTACGAGAAAGGGGCCGCCGTGAGCATGGTGCTGGACCTGGAGATCCGCCATGCCACGGGGAACGCCCGCTCGTTCGCCGACGTGATGCGGGACCTCTACGCACGGTTCCCGCGGAGCGGCCCCGGGTACACCAACGCCGATGTCCGGACCGCCGTCGCGCGCGCGGGGGGAGAAGCTCTCGGCGCGGTGTTCGACACGCTCGTGTCCGGTACGGCGCCGATCGCGTGGGAGCGCGTCCTGGGCTATGCGGGGCTCGAGCTTGTGCCCGCTCCTTCTCCGCCGGCTGTCTGGTCGGGACTTGAGGCCGCCGATGCCGGGGGCCGGGCGCGCATCACGCGGGTGATCGCCGGCTCTCCCGCCTTCGCCGCGGGACTCGACGCCGGGGACGAGATCGTCGCGCTTGACGGGTTCAGGATCGGCGCATCGGGGCTCCAGGCCCGGATGAAAGACTTCCGCCCGGGGGAGTCCCTCCGCCTGACGGTATTCCGGGGAGAGCGCCTGAGGGAATTCACGGTGCGTCTCGAAAAGCCTCCCCTGGTGCTCGAGAGCGTGAAGCCCCGCGATGGCATCACGCCGGAGGAACAACGGGTGCTTGATTCCTGGCTGCCCGCAACAGTTTCGCCATAATGGAGAACACACATGCTTGAAGATCTGAGTCCAGCCAAAATCCTCATCGTCGTCCTCCTGATCGTCGTCTTCTTCGGCGCGAAGAAGATCCCCGAGATCGCGCAGGGACTCGGCAAAGGGATACGCGAGTTCAAGAAGGCGACACGCGAGATCTCGGGCGACGATGATTCCTCTGCGCCGGTTGCGGAAGCACCTGCAGGCGACACGGCCAACTGCTTCTACTGCAACGCGCGCATTGCGCCCGGTGCAAAGTTCTGCCCCTCCTGCGGGAAATCGCTCGTCGCGCCGACCTGCGCGCGCTGCAACACGGTCAACGCCCTCGGCAACAAGTTCTGCCGCACATGCGGGGAGAAACTGTAACATTCGTTCTGCGCTTCCTCGCAGTTCGTAGCGATCGCCGGGGTATCCGTTCCCGGACAGATGGCCGGCATCGGCCACCTGTCCGCGGCCCGGCGATTCCCGCACGATTGTTTTCCTCCCCGGAACTCCTTCCCCTATAAAGACACATCGATCGATCCGCCACGAGTCCTGCCGGTGGCATGGATGTTGCGCTCCACTCTTCAATCGACACAGATACGGGACACATACATTCACTTCCAGGAAGAGGAGCGTGCCGATGTACAGGATCGAGCGGAAGCCGTACGGCTTCAAACTGGTATTCGGCGATGTCATCGATGTCGCCGAGATGAGGGCATGGGTGGAGGAATCGAAAAAAGCGCTTGCCACGGTGACGGGAAAATTCGGCGTTCTCGTGGACATGAGGACGCTCAAACCGCTGAAGCCGGAGACGCAGGCGGTGATGGTCGAAGGGCAGAAAGGCTACAAGGAGCGGGGAATGGAGCGCTCTGCCGTCGCGGTTCCGAACGCCGTCATCGCCCTGCAGTTCAAGCGCCTGGCACAGGAAAGCGGCATCTATCGCTGGGAGCGCTACATCGACGCATCCGCCTCGGCGGAATGGGAGAAAGTGGCCGAGAGATGGGTCGTAGGCGGGAACGACCCGGACAAGTAGCACCGGAACCCGCCCTCAGAGTTTTTGCGATGCCAGTGTCATGGTTTCCATGATGGAGCAGAGTGCGACCCCGGCCGATAACTCCGGCAGGGGGCGCCCGGCATCATAAATACCGGGAGGGCATTTCCGCAGTTTCAACGATGGCGCACGATGCGATGATCTTCGATATTCAGAGTGACCAATGCTGAACGCAGCGGCCAATCGGGGAGGGAAGACACGATGAACGTGTTGAACGATCTGAAGATCTCGACAAAGCTGTTCGTGCTTGCCGGCGCCATGCTCCTCGGCGCCGGCGCCATCGGCTATACGGGCCTGACGGGACTCCGGAGTGTCACGGAGTCCCTGGAGCGGCTCTACCGGCACGACACGGTGCCCACGGGAGACCTGGGGAGGATGGCCAAGGACTTCCAGCGCGTCCGCGCAAACCTCGCCTTCCTGCTGATCGCCACGGATCCGGCGGACATCGAACATGACCGGCAGGTGATCGGCAAACTGACCTCCGAAATGGACTCTCTCGGCCACTCGTTCGAGTCGACGCTTTCGGCCGGTGAGATCAGCGACGTCTACCGGCGTTATGCGGGTGCGCGCGCCATGTTCCTGCCTCTCCAGGAGCGGATCACCGCCCTGGCCCTGGGAGGGCGGAAGGACGAGGCACGTTCCCTCATGCTTGTCGGCGACGCCCGCACCGCGGCGCACGACATCGAATCGGATCTTGATGCCATGGTGCGGCTCATGAGCGAGGCAGCTCGCGCGAACACCGAAGCAAGCAACGCTTCAGCGGCTTCAGCCGGGTTCGTCGTCATCGCCGTGCTGGCGGCGGCCCTGGCGGCGGGCGTGGGGCTGAGCATCCTGATTGCCGGCCGGATCGGCAGGTCCCTGAGGTCACTGGTCGCGGACGCGGAGCGCCTCGCCGGGGGCGACCTGACGGTGACGGTGGTGCAGACATCCCGGGACGAGGTCGGGAAACTCGCGGCGGGGTTCGGCGCCATGGTGAGTTCCCTCAGGGAGACGATCGTGCAGCTCGTGGAGACGTCCGGCGCGGTTGCGGCGGCGAGCGCCCAGATCTCCGCGAGCACGGAAGAAATGGCCGCAGGGTCGCAGGAGCAGTCAAGTCAGGCCTCAGAGGTGGCGAGCGCGGTCGAGGAGATGTCGCGGACAGTTGCCGAGAACACACGGCTGGCATCGACAACCGCGGCAAACGCGAACAGCGGCAAGCAGGCGGCGGAACAGGGGGGGCGTGCCGTGGAGGAGACCGTCGAGGGGATGAACTCGATTGCCGAGACGATCAAGGTGGTCTCATCGACCGTGAAGGACCTGGGGAATTCCAGCGAGCAGATCGGCGATATCGTCGGGGTCATCGACGACATCGCCGACCAGACCAACCTCCTGGCGCTCAACGCCGCGATCGAGGCGGCCCGGGCGGGAGAGCAGGGAAGGGGGTTCGCCGTGGTCGCCGATGAAGTGCGCAAGCTCGCCGAGAAAACGACAAAGGCGACCAGGGAAATCGGGGGGATGATCACCGGCGTCCGTGAGAAGATCGAGTGGGCGGTGGCCGCCGCGGACGAAGGAACCGTGCGGGCGCAGAAGGGGATCGAGCTGGCCAACCGCGCCGGCGTCGAGCTGCAGACGATCGTCTCGCTGTCGCAGCAGCTGACGGACATGGTATCGCAGATTGCAGCGGCGAGCGAGGAGCAGGCGAGCGCGAGCGAGCAGATCAGCAAGAATATCGCCGCCATCAGCGCGGTTTCCGCGCAGACGGGGAACGCCACCCAGCAGATCGCACACGCGGCGGGGGATCTGAACCGGTTGACAGAGCTCTTGCAGGAGCGCGGGCGCCGGTTCAAGGTGGAGGAGGGTAAGGGCGGCGGCCCCGTGGCTGACTCCGGCGTGGCCTCCCGGGCCCGGGGCGCGGAGCCCGGAACGGTCCGGCGCTTCGAAGAGGTGGGGGTCCCGCTTGCGTGACGGCGGCAGAGGGACGGTGTTGCTCGTCGAGGACGAGCCGATCATCGCGCTCGACCGTGAGCGCAGGCTTCGCAGTTGCGGCTACGGGGTCATCACCGCCCACAGCGGCGAGAGCGCTGTTCGGATTGCGCTGAAGGAACCCTCGATCGACGTGATCCTGATGGATGTCGATCTCGGGCGCGGGATGGACGGCACGCAGGCGGCTCGGGAGATCCTTGTCAGGCGCCCGCTTCCGGTCGTGTTCCTGACCTCGCTCACCGAGGATGAGACGCGCTCGCGCGGGGCGGAGATCCAGGGGGCACGGTGGGTCGGCAAGAATGCAGATGATGCGGCGCTCGTGAATTCGCTGAACGCGGCGCTGATGCACCGCTCGCCGCGCCCCTAGCAGATCCGGGGAAGCTGCTCCCCCGAGAGCATGTCCACCACGCGTGTCCCGCCGATCCGGCTCTTCATCACCACCACGCCCGGGTGCTCGGCGACGACCTCGCCGATGACCACGGAGTCTTTCCCGAGCGGGTGCGACCGCATTGCGTGGAGCACTTTTTCGGCGGAGGCGGGTGCGACGAATGCGAGCAGCTTCCCTTCGTTGGCGACGTAAAGCGGATCGAGCCCCAGTATCTCGCACGCCCCCCTGACTTCCTCCCCCAGCGGTAGCGCGGACTCATCGAGCAGGATCCCCTGGCGCGACGATTGCGCGATCTCGTTCACCACGCTCGCCACGCCCCCCCGCGTGGGATCCCTGAGCACGTGGACGTCGCTCCCGGCCTTCAGTATGGCGTCCACCAGGCCGTTCAGCGCCGCGGTGTCGCTCCGGATCTCCGTGTCAAACGCGAGCCCCTCCCTGACAGACATGATCGCGATGCCGTGGACGGCGATCGGACCGTTCACGATGATCTTGTCCCCCGGCCTTGCGCTCCTGGGATCGATCGTGATCCCGTGTCCCACGACCCCGACGCCGGATGTCGTGATGAATATGCCGTCCCCTTTCCCCCTGTCGACGACTTTCGTGTCCCCGGTGACGAGCGCAACGCCGGCCCTCTGCGCGGCGCCCTGCATCGCGACGACGATCTTCCAGAGATCGTCCATCAAGAGCCCCTCCTCGATGATCAGCGCCGAGGAGAGGTAGAGGGGGCGCGCCCCGCACATGGCGAGGTCATTCACCGTCCCGTTCACTGCAAGCTCGCCGATGTTCCCGCCGGGAAAGAACAGCGGCCGGATCACGTATGCATCGGTCGAAAAGGCGAGTCTCTCTCCCCCCGCGCTGAAGACCGCGCCGTCATGCTCGGCCGAAAGCATGTCGTTCGCGAACTGCGGCACGAACATCCGCTGTATCAGCTGATGCGTGAGTTTCCCCCCCCCGCCGTGGGCGAGAAGGACGGAGCTGTATTCCGAAATCGGGATCGGGCAGGCGAGTCCCGCAGACAGGTCAACCGGCTGCTTGTTGTCCATGCATGCTCCCGAAGTGATAGTACGCAGCGCATGCCCCCTCCGACGAGACCATGGGCGCCCCGAGGGGATGCTCGGGCGAGCACTTCTTCCCGAACGCCGTGCACTCGTGCGGCTTCTTCAGCCCCTGCAGGATCTGCCCCGCGATGCACAGGGGAGATTCCTGCGCGGTGATCGACTCGACGTCGAAGATCTTCGCGGCGTCGTGCGCCGCAAACTCGTCACGGATGGCGTAGCCGCTCAGGGGGATTTCGCCGATCCCGCGCCATGTCCTGCCGGAAACGCGGAAGACCTGCCGGATGAGGTTTTGCGCGGGGATGTTCCCCTCCCGCCGGACGGACCGCGCGTACTGGTTTTCCACGTCGTGCCGCCCCTCCTCCAGCTGCCGGACGGTCATGTAGATCCCCTGCATGAGGTCGAGCGGCTCGAATCCGGTCACGACCATAGGCACGCGGAACTTCTCCGCGAGCGGGAAGTACTCCTCGTAGCCCATGACCGTGCAGACGTGACCGGCGGCGAGAAATCCCTCCACCCGGTTTGTCGGTGAGGAGAGGATTGCCTGGATCGCCGGGGGGACGAGGACGTGCGAGCAGAGGAGCGAGAAATTCTTCAGCCCCTCCTTCTTCGCCTGGAATACCGCCATGGCGTTCGGAGGCGCGGTGGTCTCAAACCCGACGCCGAAGAACACGACGTTCCGGCCCGGATTCTCACGCGCGATTTTGAGCGCGTCCAGCGGGGAATAGACCATCCGCACGTCTCCTCCCTCTGCCTTCACACTGAGGAGGTCCTTCGCAGAACCGGGCACGCGGAGCATGTCCCCGAACGATGTGAAGATGACACCGGGGCGGGAAGCGATCGCGATCGCCCTGTCGATGATCTCCAGCGGCGTCACGCAGACGGGACACCCGGGCCCGTGCACCAGCTCGAGCCCCGGGGGGAGAAGCGATTCGATCCCGTACTTGACGATCGTGTGCGTCTGGCCGCCGCAGATCTCCATCAGCGTCCAGGGGTGCCTGGTCACCCCGCCGATCAGCCGGGCGAACTTCTTCGCTCCCTCGCTGTCCCGGTACTCGTCGACGTATTTCATCGTCTTACTCCTCTCCCAGCTCCCCCATTTCCTTGAGCATCTCGAGCGTTTCGAGAGCTTCCTTCTCATCGACGGCGCTGAGCGCGAAGCCGACGTGCACGATCACGTACTGGCCGACCTGCACCTCCGGAAGCCACTCCAGGCACACGCTTTTCTGGACGCCGGCGAAACTGACGTTCCCCATGACCGGGGAGACCGAGCGGTCGATCGAGAGCACTTTTCCCGGTATTGCCAGGCACATATATCCCTCCTTCTACGGTTTCTTCAAAGCCGATGCGACCGCGATCTGGCCGAGAGCGATCCCGCCGTCGTTGGGCGGGACCCGCTGGTGCCAGTACGGCCGGAACCCTTCCTCCCTCAGTCGATTCACCATCCGTTCCAGCAGATACCGGTTCTGGAAACAGCCTCCGCTCAGCACGATCCGCTCGCGACCGGCTCGGCGGGCGACCTCCACGGCCGGCTCGACGATCCCGTTGTGAAACCGGGCGGCGATCAGTGCGACGCCGGTACCCTGTTCGATATCCTCCAGCAGCTCACCCAGCATGGGGGACCAGTCCACCGTCCAACGCGGCCGGTGCGCTCCCGGGGCGCTGCCGACGGCGTCGTCGACCGTGAACGCGTACCGCTCATCGATCCCGGGGGCGAGGGAAAACTCCAGCGCCATCGCGGCCTCCCCCTCGAACGTGCTCACCTGGCACAGCCCCGTGAGCGAAGCGACTGCATCGAAGAGCCGGCCGGCGCTCGATGTGAGAGGAGCATTGATCCCCCGTGCGAGCATCGTGCGGAGATTGGCGGTCTCGCCCGGGGCAAACGACCGGAACGGAGGAAGCGTGCCGAGCGCGAACGTCTCCTCACCGAGAAGCCCGTACAGGAGCCCGAGCGCCTGACGCCTGGGCTCCCTGATCGCCCTCTCTCCCCCCGGCAACCGGAACTGTCTGAACGACGCCGCGCGCTCGAATGCGGGTCCGTCGATAAGGAGAAACTCCCCTCCCCAGACCGTCCCGTCGGGACCGTATCCCGTCCCGTCCCATGAGATGCCCAGGACGTCGCCCCGCACGTCGTTCTCCGCCATGCAGGCGGCGACATGCGCATGGTGGTGCTGGACTTCGACGGCAGGGAGCCCCGAGGAGCGGGCGAACCCGCTCGAAAGATAGTCGGGATGCATGTCAGACACAACCCGGTTGGGGGAAACGTCGAACATGGCCGTGAGGTCGGCGATGCTCCTCTGGAATGCGGCGAGCGACTGCTCCGTCTCGAGGTCCCCGATATGCTGGCTCAGGAAAACGTTCGCACCGCGCGATACCGCGACCGTGTTCTTCAGGTGCGCCCCCACGGCGAGCATCTCTTCCGAATCCGCGTGGAGCGCGAGCGGAAGCGGTGCGAAACCTCTCGCCCGGCGCAGGAGCATCTCCCGCCCGAGCACCACGCGGACGATCGAGTCGTCCGCGTGCCGCACGATCGGCCTGTTGTGAACGAGGAACGCGTCGGCAATGCCGCCGAGCCGTGCGTAGGCTTCATCCTCGTCGAAGCAGATCGGCTCATCCGAGAGGTTCCCCGATGTCGCGACCACGGGGGCCCCGACGGCGGCCATGAGAAGATGGTGCATCGGGCTCGAGGGGAGCATGATCCCGAGCGAAGGGTTGCCGGGGGCGACGGGGGAGGAGGCGCTCATCCCCCCCTCCGGTGCGCCGTCCCGGCGCTTCCCGAGGAGGACGATCGGGGCCTCAGGAGAAAGGAGCGCCCGCTCCTCGAGCGGCGAGACGTCGCACAGCCGGCGCACCGCGTCAATGTCCGGGGCCATGAGTGCGAAGGGTTTTCCCTCCCGGTGCTTCCGCGATCTCAGTCGCAGGACCGCCTGGTCGTCCGAGGCAAGGACGACGAGCTGGAACCCGCCGATCCCCTTGACTGCCACGATGCGCCCGTCGCGGATGAGCGCCGCGGCCGCCATGAGCGCGTCGTCCCCCCCCGCGGCTTCAGTCCCCCGTCCGTCCCGGAGCGCAAGGCGCGGGCCGCACGCGGGGCATGCGATCGGCTGAGCGTGGAACCGCCGGTCGAGCGGATCGGCGTACTCCCGGGCGCATGCGGGGCACATGGTGAACCTCTTCATCGACGTGTTCGGGCGGTCGTACGGGAGCCGTTCGATGATCGTGAAGCGGGGACCGCAGTGCGTGCAGTTGGTGAAGGGGTACCTGTACCGGCGGTTGGCGGGGTCGTTCATCTCCGCGAGGCAATCGGCGCAGGGGGCGATGTCGGGGAGAACGAGCGTCCCGGTTGTGCCGGAGGAGTCGCTCGGGAGTATCGCGAACGAGGAGGCGCCGGCGGGATCGAGGAACGTGCATTCCATGCTCTGGATCGACGAGTGGGGGGGCCGTTCCCTCCCGATCCGGAGTATCAGCTCGTCGACCGACTCGCGGGGACCCTCCGCCTCGATGAACACGCCGGCGGGAGAGTTCATGACCCAGCCTCCGAGGCCGAGCCCGGTCGCGAGGCGGTAGATAAAGGGGCGAAACCCCACCCCCTGCACCACGCCGCGGACGGCGATATGGACGCGCGTTGTCACAACACGAACATATGCAGAAACAGGGAAAAGAACTTCCCTAGTCGTGAGCGGGGGTCGGGGCCAGACAGAGGAGGATTTCGGGGGTGGTTTCCCCCCGGAGGAGTTCCGCGACGAGCTGAACGCATGAGTCGACCATCCGGAGCGTTCTCTCGCTCATCCTCTCGCCAAACCCGCACTCGAACGCCGGGATTTCCACCAGGAGCGCCTCCCGGGGGGCGCTCCCGTACAGCTGTTCAACGATGGCCATGAGTCCATCCGGCGTCACCGCGTGAACGTTGTGTCCCGCGGGGCCGTCCGGGGGGGCTACCCGCGTGACGCTCACGGCGGACGTGCGGACGCTCGCGTCGAGAAAGACCACCACGTCACAGGAGGAGATCGCCTCGGCCATCTCCGGCTGGAGGCCGTGCCCGGTGATCACATGCGCGCCCGGAAATGCGCGCGCAATGCGCCGTGCGGCCTCCACGCCGGCGCCGTCGTCCCGGCGGAGCGTGTTGCCGGTGCCGATGACGGCCGTGCCGCTCACCGCGCAACCTCGCTGATCACGCGCCCCGCGGTGTCCAGGAGCTGGACGTGGAGCGGCATCTGTCCCGCGGCGTGCGTCGAACAGGAGAGGCACGGGTCGAAGCAACGGATCCCCGACTCGATCCGGTTCAGGATCCCCTCCGTGATCGTGTTCCCGTCGATATACTGTGCGGCAAGCTGCTGCACGGTCCGGTTCATGGCCAGGTTGTTCTGGGCCGTGGCAATGATCAGGTTCACCGCGGTGAGCACCCCGTTTTCGTCCACCGCGTACTGGTGGAACAGCGTGCCGCGCGGCGCCTCGCTCGCGCCGATCCCCGCGGGGCGGTTGATCATCGCGCGGGCCCGGATGCTCGACCCGAGCATCGCCGGGTCGTGCAGGAGCACCTCGGCCTTCTCGACCGCGAAGAGCAGCTCGATCAGCCGTGCATAGTGGTAGTAGAACGAGTTGTTTACCGTCCCCGCGCTCCCGGCGATCGCCTTGAACGCCACGCGCTCCTTCTCCGCCAGCGGCGTGTCGATATAGTCGCAGATGTTCAGCCGCGCCAGCGGTCCCACCCGGTACATCCCTTTCGGGTACCCGAGCGGCCGGTAGTAGGGGAACTTGAGGTACGACCAGGGCTCGGCGGCCTCGCCGAAAAGCTCGCCGTAGCGGTGGATGTCGACCTTGTCCGCGATGATGTTCCCGCTCCCGTCCATGACGCGGAGCGCGCCGTCGTAGTACTCCAGCGCGCCGTCCGGGGCCACCAGCCCGACGAAGAGCGAGCGGAAGTTCCCGTAGTTCGGGATGTCCCGCGCGAACTTCTCGTGTATGCCCGCGAGCGTCGCGAGGGCAATCTGCGCGGTCGCTTTCGCCTCGGGGATCCATGCCAGGAGGCGGTCCCGCTGCGCGGTGCCGAAGGGCTCCCGCACGCCCCCCGCCACGGCCCATGGCGTGTGTATGCGGCGGCTTCCCAGGACTTCAATGATTTCCTGGCCGAATTTCCGGAGCCGGATGCCGCGCCGGGCGAAATCCTTGTCCCGCGCGATGAGCCCGAATATGTTCCGCGTGGCGGGATCAGAATCGAACCCCAGGAGGAAGTCCGGGGAGGAGAGGTGGAAGAAGCTGAGCGCGTGGGACTGGATCCACTGGGCGAGCGTGATGAGCCGGCGCAGCTTCTCCGCGGTCTCCGGGATGGCCACGGCGAGTATGTCGTCCCCCGCCTTGGCGGAGGTGATCAGGTGGCTGGTGGGACAGATGCCGCAGATCCGGGAGGTGATCCCCCCCATCTCCCACATGAGGCGCCCCTCGCAGAACTTTTCGAACCCCCGGAATTCATTGACGTGGAACCGCGCGTCGGCCACGTTGCCGCCCGCGTCGAGGTGGATCGTGATCTTCGCGTGCCCCTCGATGCGCGTGACGGGCGAAATCGTGATTGTTTTGGCCGTGGTGGTCATCCGTACCTCAGGAAGACGTGCGACAGCGCGGGGAGCTTTCCTTCCAGGAGCTGGCTCACTGCGAACCAGATCTGGTCCGCCGTGGGCGGGCACCCGTGGATGAACGCGTCCACGGTAATCAGCTCGTGGAGCGGCCGCGCCTGCGGCATCAGCTCCGCGATCGTCTGGTAATCCCGCGGCACCTGCGGCGTCACGTCCGCGAGCTGCACGTACGAGCGCTCAAGGACCGCCTCGCGGGGGAGGGGATTCCGCATGGCGGTGACGTTCCCCGTCACCGCGCAGTCGCCGAAGCCGACCACGAACCGCGAATTCCGCCGGATGAGGAGCGCCAGCTCCTCGTTATCCGTGTTCGCGATCGCCCCTTCCACGAGCGTCACGTCGACGTCCGGCGGGAAGTGCTTCACGTCGGCGATCGGCGAGTACACCAGGTCCATCTTGTCCGCAAGCTCGATGAGGCGCTCGTCCATGTCGAGGAACGACATGTGGCATCCCGAACACCCGCCGAGCCATGCTGTCGCCACTTTAGGTTTCATGTCTCTTTCGTGTTTACTCTTCGTCTGAATCCACGTTGATCCACTCGCGCTTCTGCCGCGCGGTGACGATGTAGCGGAGGAAATCGGTCTTCTTCTCCATCTCCGCGACCGCTTCCCCCTTTTCGATGAGCGCGCCCGTCGGGCAGACGAGCACGCACTTGCCGCAGGACGTGCAGCTTTCCGACGTCCCCCACGGCTGGCGCAGGTCCGAGATGATCTCGCAGCCGATCCCCCGGCCCGAGATGTCCCACGTGTGGGCCCCCTCGACCTCGTGGCACACACGGACGCAGCGCGTGCAGAGCACGCACCGGTTCCTGTCGATGATGAAGCTCTCGTGCGATGCGTCCAGCTCTTTCTTCGGGTAGAGGTACGGCACGCGCACGTGCGTGAGGCCGGTCTCGTATGCCAGGTTCTGCAGCTCGCAGTGGTTGTTCACCACGCAGACCGCGCACTGGTGATTTCCCTCGGAGGCGAGGAACTCCACGATCGTGCGGCGGTACCGGCGCAGCCGCTCGGTGTCCGTGTGGACCACCATCCCCTCGCGGGGACGCGTCGTGCAGGCGGGGAAGAGCTTCGGCGATCCCTCGATCTCGACCAGGCAGAGCCGGCAGGCGCCGACGTCGGAAAGGCCTTCGAGGTGACAGAGCGT
>DATJAS010000060.1:0-19931 GCA_035516035.1 Bacteroidota bacterium
CGTCTACGGACAGCCTGGGTGCTGGCAGGACGCGTCGGTCCTGTTCGGCATCGAGGGACTGATCATGGCGACGTACGACGACCCGGAGTGGGTCCACGCGTTCCTGAAGATCCTCCAGGGGAGAAAGGCGACGTACATTCGTTCAATGCAGGGCGCCCGGTTCGACGTCATCGAACACGGGGGCGGGGACGCCTCGTCCACCGTGATCTCGCCGAAGATATTCGACCGGTTCGTCGCCCCGTACGATGCCCCCCTGATCCGGATGGCGCACGAGGCGGGCCAGCGAATCGTGTACCACACGTGCGGCGGGATGATGCCGTTCCTGGAGCGGCTCGCGGACCTGGCGCCCGACGCCATGGAGACGCTGACGCCTCAGGGCATGGGGGGGGACATGCGGCTTGCGGAGGCGAAAAAGCGGATCGGGGAGCGCGTGGCGATGATCGGGGGATTCGACCAGTTTCACTTCTTCAAAGGATGCACGCCCTCGGAGACGCGCAGGGAAGTCCGGAGATGTTTCGAGGAAGCGGGCGCCGGCGGCGGGTACATCCTCTCCCCCTCGGATCACTTCTTCGAGGCGGACGCCGCGCTCCTGGAGGCCTTCGCCGACGAGGCCCGGATGTGCGCGTACGCCTGAGCCACTTCAGGCGGGGAGGCGGACCAGGATAGGGTTTCCCATCCAGAAGCCGCAGCGGGGGGCCGGCCTGCGCGCGATGATCGTGCGAACGAGCTCGCGGGAGTTCATGTTTTGAGTCTCCGGGTTACTCCCTTAAGTTTCCGAGAATCTCGGGCGGAGCGACGCGACGCCGAACATCACGAGTCCCGACGTCATGAGGAGAAAGCAGAGCGCCCCCGCCCATGCGGGCGGAAGAAACAGGCCCGCCGACCAGAGAGCTGCGGCGGGTATCACAGCGGGCGCCCAGAACTTCCCGAACGCCGCGATGCGCCTCACTCTTCCCTGTGCCGGGCCGGGTATGGCGAGCGTCTCAGTCAGAGCTAAGAGCCCGGCGGGCACCTGGACGGGGGGGATCCGCCGGAGGCCTGCATCGACGCCATCCATCGCGGCGGCATAGCGGCGGCAAGCAGGGCATATTTCTGCGTGCAGACCGGCTTCCGGCGGGAGAAGTGTCGCCTTCCTCCCGTCGAGCCACGTGTTATACGCCTGCTGGAATTCATTACAGGTCATTCTGCCGTACCTCCTTTTTCCCCGTGAGCAGAACGTGAAGATGCTCCCTCCCCCTGTGGAGGAGGAGCCCCACGGAACCTACCGACGTCCCCATGACCGATGCAATCTCCTTGTAGTCGAACCCGTCCATATAAAAGAGTGTGATGGCAACAGCCTCGCGGGGGGAGAGACGCGCGATGCACCGCGCGAGCTGCTCGTGCGATTCCTTTCGCTCGTATGCCGCGGCGACATCACATTCGTCATCCTGGAGCGACATAGCTTCGTTCGCCCCGGCAACGGGGAGCTGCTGACTGCGCCTGGCCCGCCTGTAACTCGCAAGCGTGTTGAACGTAATCCGGTAGATCCAGGTCGCGAGCGACGAGTCGCCTCTGAACCTATCAAGCGATCGATGGACCTTAAGGAAAACTTCCTGCACCGCCTCGGCAGCCTCGTCGGCGTCCCCGAGGACGCGGAACGCCTGCTGGTAGATGCGGGGGGCAAATTCCCTGAATATCGCCCGGAAACCGGCCTCTCCATTAGCGTCCCTTGACGTGCCGGCAGGTGGGTTCATCGGCTTCCCGGCTGTTTACTTTCTTAGACGTCCCCGGAGGCTTTTTTCTTACGGCCTGTAAGAACCCGACCCCCTGCCGCGTCTAATATCCAAAGAGGAGGTACGGCAGTGCCCTCGTTCACTCCCGAAACGATCTACGCCGCAACGCTCAGCGCGGCCATCCTCATCTACGGCTTTTACGAGTACCGTCGGCGTGAAGAAACTCACAGATTGAGGATGGAGCTCCTCCGCAGGGGAGACATCCCACCCGACACCAGCCGCCAGTGGCCTCAGGGCGCATTGATCGCCTCAGGGCTGGTAACGCTCCTCTACGCGGCAAGCCTCGGGGGCGTTCTGTTCCTGACGCTGAAAGTCGGACCAAAGTACGCGGTGTCCATCAGGTCGATCGTGGCCTTTCTCTCGCTCCCCCTTCTCTTCCTGGTTCTCATGTTTCTCAGGGATTTGCGCAGGTTCGTCCGCAATCGGAAGGAGGAAGAGGTATGAATTCACTCGGTCCACTCGTGTATCTCGTTGCGGCAGGCGTCTACCTCGTCCTGCGAAGGCAATCAAAGGCTCACAGGCGTGAGATCGCACTGGAATACATCCGGCTCGGCACCCCGCCTCCCCCTGCCAGGCCGAAGGTCGAGATGCTGGAAGCTCTCCTCACCACCACGATCGGCCTCATGATGACCGGTTTTGCCGGATCAATGATCGTCACATTCCTGGGCGACGACGTCGTCCGAAAGATACTGGATCCGGGTCTGGTGGTCTGGCTCGCAGTCCTGATCGCCGGCGGGCTCACGCTTATCATACTGGGAAGCAGGGCGATACGGGACAATATGCGCCGCCAGGACCGGGGTGCCGGGAGCCCCGGCGCGATCCCCGCCGATTCACACATCGCTCAGTAGCCCATCCCCCTGCTCTGCTGAATCAGCTTGTCGATGTCTTCCTCCGGCGTTCCCGCCAGTTGATTGACGGCGATCCAGACCGCCCGTCCGAGTATGATGGATGCGTTGTCCGCATCAGCGTAGAGGCGATCAAGGCATGCGACGATCTCCTCCGGCGCCACGCGGGCAAAATACCTGGTCTGCACGTAGGAGTAGGACGCGGAGATCTTCGAGCGGCAGTCCGAGTCCGTGCTCGTCCCCGCCCCCATCTGCGTAAGGTTGGCCCCGAGCGCCATCCCGTCCAGGAAGCCCGTCACGACTTCCTGCTTCGACATGCGGGAGAGCCCCGTCCACCACTCCCCGTTATGGGAAACCTGCGAGTAGGAGAACGGCGCGAGGAAGAGGAGAAATGTCAGAGTCTTCATGTTGAGCCTGGATTGCTTCGCCTGAGGTGGCGCCTGCGGCGCCAGAACAGCGGCTCGCAATGACGGGTTGTCAACGAATAATCATGAGTTTCCGCGTCTGCGTGAAGCCTTCCGCGGTGAGGCGGTAAAAATAAACTCCGCTTGCGAGCCCGGTCCCGTCAAACACAATGCTGTGCGGGCCGAACCCCTGCACCCCGTTGACCAGCGTCCGCACGGTTCTTCCCAGGAGGTCAAATATCTCCAGGCGGACGGACGTGCTCCGGGGCAGGACGTAGCCAATCACCGTGGAGGGATTGAACGGGTTGGGATAATTCTGGTCGAGCTGGTAGACGGAGGGAATGCCCGGCGTTGGCTGGACGTCCGTCGACTCCATGACCGCTGCGAAGGCGTTGAGCTTGCCTGCCCCCCACGTGTTGTTGGGGACGGCGCCGGTTGACGCGTCCGCGATCGCCGAGGTCGTCATGGCGGCAAAGACCTGCCCCGCGGTCAGCGAAGGAGATCTCCCCAGGATCAGCGCAGCCGCCCCCGCACCGACGGGGGTCGCCATGCTTGTCCCCTGCATGACCACGTACGCGGAGTCGGGCGTCGTGCCGTTCGTGGCAATCCAGTGAGGATCGGGGACGGTATAAATGTGCCGGTCCCGCATAGAGATCGTGATGCTCCCCGGCGCCGCGATGTCGGGCTTCATGTGGCCGTCGACGCGCGGTCCCCTGCTCGACCAGGGCGCGATGTTGTTCAAGCCGTACCCGTAGCCGTACGAGACGCCGTCGTAGCCGACCCATTCCGTCCGTGTGACATAGGCCCCCACGGCAAAGGCGTGATCCGCGCTCGAAGGCTGGCTGACCGTGTAGCCGGGGTCCCCTGTCTCAAATGAGACCGTGCCGTCACCCCAGTCTTCGTAAATATGAAAGAAGAGCGCGCGAGAGGAATTGTTGACCACGCGGAGGTAGTACGTCGAGCTTCCCTGCGGGACGTAATCTATCGAGCCTGAGTACTCGGAATTCGTCCCGCGCGCGCCAGAGGTCTGCGGGTCGATCTCCGATGGCACGGCCTGCATGGAGGCCGTGTAGTACCTCATCTCCATCGTCGTGGCCGGGCTATCGGCCGGCGAGCGCCAAACCATGTTGAACGCGAGCTTCGTGCTGTTGGAGGCGGCGCCCGAGACAAAGACGGTGATCAGTCCCGTCGAATCCTGGGCGCCCACGGTCCCGGAGTAATGATCGTTATCGTCGGCGTCGTTGCCGGCCGCGATGAAGAACGGGATTCCCCGGCTGTACACCCAGTCGACCACCTGGTCTTCCGGGTCCGACCCGTCGTGATATGCGTCCCAGCCCCCGTAGCTCATCGAGAGGACGTTCGCCTGGAACGTGTCGACGGCCGCGTGCATGGCGGCGATGTCCGCTGCGTACGTGGAACTTGCCGTGGTGTCGTCGCCAATCTTGAGGAAGACGAGACCGGCGGAGGGGGCCATGCCCTTGAACGACCCGCCGCCGTTGCCGGTATTGGCGGAGGAGAGCGTCCCCCGGCCGAGCACAGTTCCAGTCACGTGCGTCCCGTGGCCGGTCACCTTGTTGAGAACCGTCGTGCCGATGTGCGTCGGGAAGAGGGAGTAGTCGCGGACCTGTATCGAGGCGGGGAGGTCAGGGTTGGCGGGGTCCGTATCGAGACCCGAATCAAGTATGGCTACCTTCACTCCGCTCCCCGTCCACCCTTTTGCCCACGCCGAGTCGGCGTGAATGCTCCTGGCGACGAGGTTGTTCCTGGGGGCGTGCCGCGCCCGTGCAGTGCCCATACGCCGGACAAAGTCGAGCCCAAGCGCGTTGACGAAGTTACCCACGGGCAACTCAGCCACGACAAACCCCAGCGGGTGACCCTCCAGGGGGGGCGTCCACGTCTCCCAGTAGCAGCGGACGCCGAGATTGCCGAGCGCCGTGAGCTGGTCTCCCGACGGACGGTCACTAAAATAGAGGAGCACGGGAGCCATCGCATCCGCGGGTTTCGCCAGTCCCTGGCGGGAGAGCGCCAGCCGGCCGGCGACGTCTTCGAGGAGCTTGCCGGATTCGACTTTCCCCAGGAGGGACTGCGGCAACGCGAGGAGACCGGACTCCGCGAGCGGGCCGGAAGCGCGGGCGGCCGGGATCCCCGAGGCGATGACCATCGCCAGAAGCAGTGAAGCTGGTTTCATCGTCCTTCCCCCCTCCTGTGGCTGCCCGCGTGATTCTTCAATCCCTCACCATACCCAAATTATCACTCGGTGTCAAGAACGGGGCCGCGCTGCGGCCACCGGGCGTGGTCCCTGCATCCATGTTACCGGAATATGAAGATTTCCGGTGGCGCTGAAAGAGGTTGACATTTGTCCCGGGCACACACATATTCAACGTCCAACGTCGCATCAATTCTCCCGGATGAAGACACTTTTCGCCCTCTCCCTTGCCATGCTTCTGCCCGCCGGCGCCTCGTGGGCGCAAGATTCGACAGAAGCCCTCAGCACGCATTTCCAGCTCACCGTCGTACAGCAGGCGCACGCACCCTTCAGGGCCGAGTACACCGGCAAAAACAGCCTCCTCCCCACGGCGGAGAACGTTCTCTCGGTCACGTCGACGCTCTTCCTGGGCACCCGCCTCTGGAAGGGAGGGGAGGGCTACTTCGACCCGGAGCTTGCCGGAGGGGAGGGCGTGAGCGGCACGACGGGGATCGCGGGGTTTCCAAACGGCGAAATCTACCGCGTCGACAACCCGACGCCGAAGGTTTTCATCGCGCGCTTCTTTCTCCGGCAGCATTTCGCACTTGGCAACGAGACTGAACATGCCGCGCCGGATCAGAACCAGCTCGCAGGAGAACTCCCCGCCTCGCGCCTCACGATCACGGCCGGGAGATTCAGCCTGACAGACATCTTCGACGACAACGCATTTTCACACGACGCGCGGACGCAGTTCCTCAACTGGGCTCTCTGGTCGGGGGCGGCGTGGGACTACGCGGCGGACACGCGGGGCTACGACTGGGGAGTCGCGGCGGAGCTGCACAGGCCCGAGTGTGACTACAGGTTCGCCGCGGTCATGGTCCCGACGAACGCCAACGGCCCGTACTTCGACCACAACATCGGCCGCGCGTACAGCCTCAATGCCGAGGTCGCTCACCGCTACACGATCGGCGCGCTCGACGGTCGCGTCCACCTGATCGGGTTCCTCAACCACGCGTTCATGGGTAATTACGGGGAGGCACTGGCGCTTTCCGCTTCCACGGGTTCGAGGCCGGATATCGACGCCACGAACAGGTACTCCTCCAAGTACGGATTCGTCGTTTCGCTGGAACAGCCCCTCGGCGGAAACCTGGGTCTCTTCAGCAGGTGGAGCTGGAACGACGGGCGCACCGAGACCTGGGCGTTCACGGAGATCGACCGGTCGTTCCAGGCGGGGCTCGCACTGGCCGGGCAGTCGTGGGGGAGAAATGAAGACAACGCCGGCGCCGCGTGGGTCATCAACGCCCTCTCGGCCGATCACCGGGATTACCTGGCTGCGGGGGGTTACGGATTCATCATCGGGGACGGCGCGCTCAGCTACGCACCCGAGCAGATCTTCGAGTGCTACTACGCGGCCCGCCTCTTCCCGTCGTTCGTCCTCACGCTCGACGATCAGCTCGTTCTGCATCCCGCCTACAACAGGGACAGGGGGCCGCTGGTCCACCTCGTTGCCCTCCGCGGCCACGCGGAGTGGTGAGCCACCCCCTCAGCGCAAACTCAGCCGATTTGTAGAATCTGCAACCGGCATCTCCCTGCTGGCCGGGCGATGTCACTGTTGCATGCGGAATTCGCACTTTTTTGCTGGCACTTCGTTTGCGACATACGTCGGCGTAGAACATCAACTATGCGCGGGCCGTTGCCGGGGGACGGCGGACCGCCCTGCGGAGACGACGATGAACATACTGCTTGTCGACGACGAGCTGGACTACAGATTGCTCATACGCACGGTGCTCATGAGCAGGGGATGCGACGTCGTGCTCGCCGAAAACGGGCTCGAGGCCCTCGAGAAAGCCAGGGGCGCCACGATCGACCTGGTCATCACCGACATCTACATGCCGGTCATGGACGGGATCAAGATGAGCAAGGCTCTCCGCGCGCAGCCGGAATTCGCAAAGGTGCCCATCCTCTACCTCTCAGGGTACGACGACCAGCACACGCTCGAGGCAGTGAAGGACCCGCGGTACGAGGGATTCCTCAGAAAGGGGGCGCCGCTGGAGGAGCTTGTCCTCTGGCTCGACTACCTCACGACGCCACTGGAGAAGAGGCCGAAGGCGCTCCCGAAGGGGACACAGACAAGGACGACCCTCCGCCCCCGGGAGGGGACGAGGACGTTTACAAGCTCGCCGATACTCTGATTGCTTCGGCTGAGAATCGCCTCGCAATGACAGATGGAGGCGCCGCAAATGTCATTGCGAGCGCTCTTTGCGCGGCAATCTACGCCGCGATATAAATCCCGTGTGATATCGGATCGCTGAAGTTGTGCGCGAGGATCCTCTCCACCTGCCTCGCCGAGAGCTTCGTTCCCGCCGCGACGAGCTTCACCCCGTTTGCCGTGCAGAGGTCGTTGGCGATCACCATGCCCTCGCGCATTTCCTCCACCTGGATCTGGCGCTTCCCCTCCAGCCAGTGCGGATCGGCGATCACCGCGAGGTACTCCGCCGCGACCTGGGCCACGCGCGGGGAGAGGAGCGTGCCCTGCGCCTCGCGCACGCGCAGCGTGATATCGGCGGGGGCGAGTGACGGGTCCGCGCTGAGCTGCTCAATCAGGTTGATCGCGCGCAGGATGCGGGACGGCATCGGGATCTCGTCACGCATGAGGCGGTCGGGCAAACCGGAGCCGTCATAGTTTTCGAGCTGGTGCCGGATATACAACCCCCCTTCCCGGAGCTGCGGCACCGCGGCGACGATCGACTCGCCAAAGAGGGGAAAACGGGCGAGGGTCTCGCGCTCTTCCACGGTCAGGCCGGACGGCTGCTTCCGAAGGAGGCCGTCGGGCAGCGTTCCCTTCCCGATCTCGTGTATGCGGGCGGCCATCTCGAGCATCTCCAGCGACGGTGCGGGGACGCCGAGCCGCTCCCCCATCCACCGGGCCATTGCCCCCGCGCGCTCCGAGCGCGTGCCCGCGTCGGGGACGCGGAGACTGATGATGTGGACCAGCAGTCTGACCAGGGCGGCCAGGTTTTCGCTCAGGACCGCGTTGAGCCGTTCAAGCTCGCGGTTGTCCCGCTCCAGCTCGTCGCGCAGGATGCGCACGCGCAGCAGCGCGCGAACGCGCGAGATCAGCTCGTCGCCGTTGACCGGCTTGACGACGTACTCGTCCGCCCCCGCCTCGAACGCCTCGATCCGCTCGCTCACCGAATGCCCCGCCGAGAGCATCATCACCATCGTCCCTTCGAGCTCCGGGGTGGCGCGAATGTGGCGGCAGAGTCCGAGCCCCCCCGTTCCGGGCATGTACAGGTCGGTGATGACAACCGCCGGGCGAAACTCCCCGGCCAGCCGTATGGCTTCCTCCCCGGATCCAGCGCTCAGCACGGTGTAGCCCGTCTCCCCTTCCAGCAGCCGGGCCATGAACTCGCGCGGAGACGGCTCATCGTCCGCCAGGAGGATGTGCACGGTCTCACTCATGGCTTCCCTTCCCCACGAATTTCAGAATGATGCTGATCCTCCTGTTCGAGGCGTCCAGCGGGTCCGCCGCGTTGCGCAGCATCGTGTCGGCGTATCCCCTGACCTCGTCGATGCGCTGCTCCGCAATTCCCTCAGCCACCAGGACGCGCCGGGCGCTGTTGGCCCGGTCGCTGCTCAGCTCGAAATTGGTGTACCCGAGCGGCGACGCGTAGCGGCGCGAGTCAGTGTGCCCCTCCAGGATGAGGTGATTCGGGAGGTCGCGGATGCCGGCGGCGATGACCCCGAGGAGCTTCTTCATGTCGTCGTGCATGTTCGCCGTGCCAACGTCAAAGAAGACGGAGCTGGCGGTTTCCAGCATCTCGATGCGCAGCCCTTCCTTGACCACCTCGATCCGGATCTGCCCCGAGAGTTTCGCGAGCCCCGGCTTTGCCGCGATCGACTTCATCAACGAATCCCCGACCCCTTTCAGGCGTTCCTGCTGACGCTTCAGGAACTCCTCCACGTTCAGCTCGGCGGGGCCGATGTTCCCTCCTACGGAATTGACCCCTCCCTTGGTGTTCTCGAAGAACGCGCCCGGGTCCTTGAAGTAATTGGCGACGTAGGACTTCACCTGCTTGCTCTGGCCGACGATCCAGAGGACGATGAAGAGGGCCATCATCGCGGCCACGAAATCGGCGTACGCCACCTTCCAGGCGCCGCCGTGATGCCCGCCGTGGCCGCCGGATTTCCTGACGACGCGTATCGGGGATTCTTCGGGCTTCTCTTCCATCACCATCGATCGAGATTGCCACGCCAGAAAGCGGCGTGGTCCAACAATGGACTTCGCAAAAAAGCGCTCGCAATGACTGGTTACGATGCCTTCACGGATTTCACGGCCTTCTCCACTTCGTCGAATGAAGGACGGATGGCGCTGAAGATCACCCTCCGGGCGAACTCGACAACGACGACGGGGGCGTTCCCCTTGGCGTAGGCGGTCACGCCCGCCTTGATGCACACGAGGTACCGCGACGACCGCTCGTTGAGCAATTCAAGGTGCGACGAAAGAGGCTGTATGAACCCGTACGACATGAGGATGCCGAGAAACGTCCCGACGAGGGCCGCGGCCACCTTTTCCCCGATCTCCGCAGGCGGGCCGTCGATCGCCTGCATCGTGATCACGATGCCCAGCACCGCGGCCACGATCCCGAGTCCCGGCAGCGCATCCCCGAGCTTCTGGATGAGCGTCGGGACGGCCCGTTCCTCCTCGTGCATCGTCTCGATGTCCGCGTCCAGCAGCGCCTCCAGGTCGTACGCCGGCACGCCGCCCCCCAGGATCAGCTTCATCGTGTCGCAGAGGTAGTCCAGCGCGTGGTGCTGCTTCAGGAGGAACGGGTTCTTCGTGAATATCGGGCTCTTCTCCGGAGCGGTAATGTGCGATTCGATGCTGATCAGGCCGTCGCGCTTGGCCAGGTTGAACAGCTCGTACATGGTCTTCAGCAGGTTGACGTACTCGTCCCGCCCGTACGGGTCACCCTTGAGGATGGTGCCCATCCCGCCGAGCAGGTCCTTCAGGACGGCAAGCGGGGTCCCCACCAGGAGCGAGCCGACCCCGGCTCCGCCGATGATCAGGAACTCGCTCCACTGCAGGAGCACCTGCAGGGGACCGCCGTGGAGCATGAAGCCCCCGAGCACCCCGGCGAGGACGACTGCGATGCCTATGATGACAAACATAATTCGCTCC
Organism: Bacteroidota bacterium; assembly: GCA_035516035.1. Taxonomy (GTDB): domain Bacteria; phylum Bacteroidota; class Ignavibacteria; order UBA10030; family UBA6906; genus Fen-1273. The sequence continues at coordinate 10,389 of DATJAS010000060.1, forward strand.
GGATTGCTTCGCAAAAAACGCTCGCAATGACAGACTCAGACGCTCGCAATGACACAGGCCTGGTTACCCCGTCGGCTTTTTCAGGCCGGCGGCGGCGCGCGCGGCGGCGTCACGGTCAGCCTGCGACGCCTCGACGTTGGCCCGTTGGATCTCCCTGTAGAGCTCGCCGCGCACGACCCTCATGTCGCGCGGCGCCTCGATGCCGAGCTTCACCTGCCCGTTGTGAATGCCCAGGACACGAATGACGATGTTGTCCCCGATCCTGATCTCCTCTTCCGCCTTGCGCGCGAGTATCAGCATCGCTCACCTCTCCGCCGCCGTCTTCGCGGCGGGAGCAAGGGGGAACTGGAGCGGCAGTCCCTCGTCGTCCAGGACGACCTGGCGCGCCGTGCGCGCCGCGTTGTCGATGACGATCGGGCTCCGCAGATTGACGGTCGAGCTCCCGCCGGCGGCCCGGAGCGTGGCCACGACGAACACGGTCTTCCCTCCCCCGGTCGCCGCGTCGGCCGCATAGCCGGGGAGCAGGAGCCCGGGATCCAGGAGCGGGAACGACAGTTTCCCGTCCTCCACCGAGACGAGCCAGCGGAACGGCTCGGTGGCCTCGTCGTCCACGATCAGGAATTTCCGGTGCCGCTCGAACCCGATCAGTCCCTCCGGGAACGTGACCACGTGGTTCTCCTCGAACTCGAGCTCGCCGAACTGGCGGTTGTTGAACTTCATGGGGGCGTCTCCCTGCTGGTTGAGTCCGCGTTCTGCGCCTTCTGGGTCTCCGACAGGAGCGTGTGGGCGGTGTTGGCAAGGATCACGATGTCCACGCGCCGGTTTTGCGCCCGGTGCACATCGCTGTCATTGGGCACGAGCGGGTGATACTCCGCGTAGCCGACCGCCGCCACCTTCTCCGCGTTGAGCCCGTGGTGCTGGATCAGATAATACGCAATACTCACGGCCCGCGCCACCGACAGGTGCCAGTTGGACGGGTAGGCGCCGGTGCTGATGGGCACGTCGTCGGTGTGCCCCTCCACGCGAACGTCGTTCGGCAGCGCCTCGAGGACGCGCGCCAGGCTGTCCAGCGCCGGGAGCGACGATTCCTTGATGTCGGCGCTCCCGGAGTCGAACAGCAGCTCGTCCATGATGTGCACCGTCACGCCGCGCTCGCTCGAGGAGATGGCGATCGGGAGCTTCTTCTGCTCAAGGTGAAGCGCCGCCCGGAGGTCCTGCGCGATCTTCTGCCGCTCGTTCTGGATGAGCGGAATCTGCGAGCTCATCACGCCGCTCTGTCCGACCATCACTCCCCGGGAGGTGCCGAACACCCCCCCCAGGGCATTGACGATCTCGGCGTACTTCCCCGCGTCGATCTTCGACATCGCGTAGAGGATGACGAACAGGCCCAGGAGCAGCGTGATCAGGTCCGCGTACGTCAGCAGCCACCGCTCCGAGTTGTCGTGCCCGCCGCCCGCGTGATTCTTCTTCTTCATCAGGCGTCCACCTCCTGCTGGCCCGCGGGAAGCATGCTGTTGAGCTTGGCCTTGATCACCGAGGGGACTTCGCCCGCCTGGATCGAGAGGACTCCCTCGACGATCATGTCCATGAAGAGGTATTCCTCCTCATGGATGTGCTTGAGCTTGTCGGCGATCGGGAGCCACACGATGTTGGCCATGAACACCCCCCAGAGCGTCGCGATGAACGCGCTCGCGATGTGCCGGATGAGGATGTTGGCGTCTTCGCCGGCGGACGCCAGCGTGGCAATGAGGCCCATGACGGTCCCGATGATCCCCATCGTCGGCGAGTATCCCCCCATTTTCTGGAATATCGCTGCCGCGCGGGAATGCCGCTCCCCGACGTAGCCGACCTCCGTCTCGGCCAGCGCCCGGAGGACCTCCGGTTCCGTCCCGTCGATGGCGAAGCGGAGGATCTTCTTCATGAACGCGTTGGTCACTTTTCCCAGCTCCTTCTCGAGCGCCAGGAGGCCCTCCTTGCGGGCCACCGTCGAGTAGCGCACGATGCTCTCGATCGTCTCCTTCACCTCGTACGAGGGGGGAAACAGCGCGAGCCGGACCAGGGACCCGATCTGCATGAAGCTCTTCAGCGACGTGCCGATGATGGCGGCGGCGAACGTGCCCAGGAAGACGATCGTCATGGCCGGCAGCAGGATGAGCGCCCCCATGCTCCCCCCCTCGAGCATGAAGGATCCGAAGATGGCGATCACCCCCAGGATGAGCCCGCCGGCCGTCGCGATGTCGAATGATCGTTTCATGGCGCCCTGTCAGGACGTAGTCGACGAGAGGAAGTTCACCAGCGACATCGGGAGAATCTTCGCGCCGACGGCCAGGGCCGCCTGCAGCGTCGTCTGCTCCTGCGTCAGGTTGAGCGTCGCCGAGGCCACATCGGTGTCCTGCTGCGCAGAGCGGAGCGCCAGGAGCTGCGTGTGCTGCTGCGTGAGCTGGGCCGTCGTGGCGTCGAGGCTCTGCTGAATCGTCCCGGCGCTCCCCGCCGCGTTGAGCACCGTGTTCAACGCGTTCTGGACCGCCGTCTGGTCGGCGGCGGTGGGAACCGTGCCGGCCTTCAGCTCGTCGCGGACGCGGATGATCGTATCAAACAACGATGTTCCCCCGAACGCGGCCTGACCCGTCACGTTGGCCTGCTGCGTCAGCCCCTCGCCCACCGGGTAGTCGATTCCTGCGCCGTTCCCGTTATACGTCACCGTCTCCGAGGGGGGCGGGGCGGCATTGGGCGTCAGGACGTACGGGGGCGCCTGCGTCTGCGTCCCCCCGAAAACGTACTTTCCCTCGAACTCCGTGTTGGCCAGGCCCACGGCCTGCGAGAGGATCCCGTCCACCGTGTCGCCGAGCGTGCCGAGCGAGGTGGCGTGCGCACCGTCCCCGGCCTCCGTCATGACGACCTGGAGCTGAGAGAGGAGCTGCTGGACGCCGTCGAGCGCGTTCGTGGTCGTCGAGAGCATCGACTGGGCCGCTCCGACGTTCTGCGTAAACTGCTCGTTTCTCCCGATCGAGACGTTCAGGCGGAGAATCATATCCGCCGCCTCGGGATCGTCCGACGGCACGTTCACGCGCTGCCCCGTGGAAAGCTGCGTCTGGAGCTGGCTGATCCTGTTCTGCGTGTTGTTCAGGTTGTACAGAAAATCGGAAACAATCTGGGTCTGCGTTATTCTCATGGCGACACCATTGTCAGGATGGTCTGAAACATCGAGTCCACCGTCGAAATGACCTTCGCGGCGGCGCTGTAGCCGTTCTGGTACGTGATCAGGTTCGTCATTTCCTCATCGAGCGAGACGCCCGACACCGAGCTCTGCTGGTTCTGGAGGCTGGTGAGGACGGACTGCTGCTGCTTGGACTGGTTGTCCGTGCTGTCCACCGAGGAGCCGAGCGTGCTCACCATGTTGTTGTAGAAATCGCCGATCGTCTCGGAGTTGCCGTTCATCAGGTTTTCCGTCTGTACCCCCGCGATCGCGAGCGCCGTCGTGTTGTCCCCGGGCGTGCCGTCGCCCGAGGCGGCGATGAGGCTCGTGTCCGCCGCGATGGCCGGGTTCACCGCGATGTCCGCGGCCCCGGTCCCGGTGAAAAACGCGTTGCCCGTCGGCGGCGGCGTGCCGAGCCCGTACCCCGCCTGGTGGATCTGGTTCACGCGCGCGATCAGCGCCGCGGCGGCCTGGTCGAGCTGGCCGAGCGTCGAGGGGATCGTGGAGTTGTACATCGTCAGCACGCCCCCCAGCTCACCCCCCGTGACGGCCACCGCGGGCCCTCCCGCCCCCGCCTGGACCACGATCTGGTTCCCCTGCACGCTGGACTGGAGCGCCACCGCCCCCGCACCGGAGGCGATCACGTTCCCCCCCGACGTGACGGTCATCGACCCGCGGGAGTCGTACGACACCTGGATGTTGATCAGGCCCGAGAGCTCCTGGAGCTTCTCGTCGCGCTGGTCCATCGCGTCGTTGTCCGCCTGGCCGAGCGCCTGCGCGTTCGTGATCTGGAGGTCCAGCGCGCTCAGCTGGGACGTGAGCGTGTTGATCGACGTGATCTTGTCCGTGACGTCGCCCTGGAGCGACGCCCGGAGCTGCGTGAGCTGCGAGTCGATCGTGTGGAACGACTGCGCGAGCTGCGTGCTGGACTGCAGGACCGAGTTGCGCGCCGCGCTGTCCTCGGGGTTCACGGAGAGGGACTGCCACGAGTTGAAGAACTGCGTGAGGACCCCGCTCAGGGCGTTGTCCGACGGCTCGTTGAACGTCGACTGCACCTGCGTCAGGATCTGGTTCTGCATCGAAGCGTTGGACATCGACTGGTTAACGTCGCGCGACTGCTGGTCGAGGAACGCATCCCGCATCCGCGTCACCCCCGCCACGTCCACGCCCGTGCCCAGGAGCCCGGAAGGGGTCACCAGGGGCTGCGAGGGAACGAACCCCGCCACCTGGCGCGAGTACCCCGGCGTCGTCGCGTTCGCGATGTTGTGGCTCGTCACGGAGATGCCGAACTGCTGCGCCTCCAGCGCGCGCTTGCCGATTTCGAGTATGAGTGAAAGTCCCGACATGGCCGTCACATCCTCTGGTCAATGAGTGTGCGCGTGTGGTCCTCCGTCACGATCCGGAGGGTCTCCTCCACGAACCTGCGCGAGCGTTCGAGGAGCAGCCTGTTCTGGCCGTTCACGGCGATGATGTCTCCCACGACCCGGCGCAGCCGATTGGCCGCGCCCGCGATCGCGGCCGCGTCGGGAGCCGGGAGATACCGCACAAGCTCGTGCACGGTCATCGTGCTCACCTGCTGGCTCCCCTCGGGGAAGAGGTGCGCGCCGAGCCTCTCGGCGCAACGGATACGGTCCCGTTCGAGCGTCTCCAGGGCCACCGTCAGGTCGGGCCCGGACCTCACGAAATCCGCAAGCTCGGCGCCGGAGAGACTGACGATCGACTCCTGCGCCAGCTTCAGCCGGTCGTAGACGACGGAGGCCGCCTCCGCCTCCGCTTCCAGTATGGTGGTCAACGTTTCAGCGTCCTTCATGAGAGGCTTCCTCCTGTTCGTAATACTGGATGTAATTCATGACCCGCCGCACGTATGCCTGCGTTTCCGGGATCGGCGGCACGCCGCCGTGCTTTTCCACCCGCGCGGGCCCGGCGTTGTACGAGGCGATCGCGTTCCTGGTGTCGCCGTCGAAACGCTCGAGGAGCGACTGCAGGTAGCGGGTCCCGCCCTGGATGTTCTCGCGGGCGTTCCAGACGTTCCGCACACCCATGTCCACGGCCGTCGAGTCCGTGAGCTGCATGAGCCCCTTCGCGTCCGCCGCCGACACCGCCGTCCTGTCTCCCCCGGATTCGGCCGCCATGACCGCCTTGATGATCGTGGAATCCACCCCGTGATGCGCCGACGCTTGCTGGATCAGATCCTCGTACGCGGCGACACGCTCCCTGACTGCGTGCGGTGGCGCGATAACGGGGGCTTTCCCGGCGGATGAATTCTCCGTCGCCGCGGGCGCCGCCGGAGAATTCGCCGCCGGGTCTGTGGAAGTGACCGTCTGCGTTGACGCCTGCTGTCGAGCCTGTGACGGCACCTTGGGCGGCGCCACAGACGTGGAAGCTCCCGCCTGCGTCGGGGCAGGCCCCGCCTGTGGCGGGGGAGCCCCCGCCTGCTGTGGCGCCTGTGGTGGCGCCACAGGCGTGGCAGGCATTGGCTCGTGCGTGATCGATCGATACAGCATATCCGCGAGGCCCAGATTGCTCCGCCCGGCCATCCGGTGCGCCACTTCCTCGTCGAACATCGATTCCATCAGGTCGCCCCCGAACGATTCGCCGATCGCGTCGTCCTTCGGCACGCTGCTCCGCATGCTCTTCATCATCATGCCGAGGAAAATCGCTTCAAAGTCCTTCACCGCCTTCTGGAGACGCGCCTTTTTCGCCGCGTCGAGCGTCGAGGCGCCCGTGGCGTTTCCCGTGGCCGCGCCCGGGGGGGCGGTGATGTTCCCCGTTGCGCCCATCAGATGATCACCAGCTCCGCTTTCAGGGCCCCTGCTTCCTTCAGCGCCTGGAATATCGAGATGATATCCCGCGGCGTCACTTTGAGCGCGTTCAGCGCCCGCGCCACTTCCTGCACCGTCGCCATGCCGTTAAATGCCATGACCGATGACGAATCCTCCCCCGCGGCGACTTGCGTCATCTGCGTCACCACGGTCTGACCCGTGCGGGACAGGGGGGCCGGCTGCGAGACCACGGGCACGGACTCGATATCGATGTTCAGCCCGCCGTGCGAGATCGCCACCGGGAGGACGCTCACGTTCCCCCCCACCACGACCGTGCCGGTCCGCTCGTTGATCACCACGCGCGCGACGACGTCGGGGTTCACGTCCAGCAATTCCACAAGCGAGATGAACTCCACGACCTTCCCGGGTCCCCGGTACTCTTTCGGCACCGCGATCGTCACCGTCGAGCCGTCGGTCGCCACAGCCAGCCGGTTGCCCAGTTTCGTGTTCACGGCTTCCGCGATCCGGGAGGCCGTGGTGAAATCGGCCTGCGTCAGGACGACGGACACCGTCGAATCGGTCCCGAACGTCGTGCTCACGGACTTTTCGACCTGCGCGCCCCCCGGGATCCTCCCGGCGGCAGTGTGGTTGCGCCGGACCTCGTTCCCGTTGGCGCGGATGCTGACGCCCCCTACGGAGAGGGGACCCTGTCCCATCGCGTAGACGGTCCCGTCGATCCCCGAGAGGGGCGTGAGCAGGAGCGTCCCCCCCTGGAGGCTGGTCGCATCGCCCATGGAAGAGACGATCACGTCGCACAGGCCCCCTTCTTTCGTGAAGCCGGGGACCGTGGCGGTCACCATGACGGCGGCCACGTTCCTCAACCGGAGGTCGGCGGGAGCGACGGTGATCCCGAACCGCTTCAGCATGCTGGTGACTGACTGGATCGTGAACGTGGAGCGCTGCGTGTCCCCCGTGTTGTTGAGGCCCACGACCAGCCCGTACCCGATAAGCTGCTGGGAGCGGACGCCCTGGACATAGGCGATGTCTTTGATGCGCGTCCCCGCCTCGGCCGTGAACGCACCGAGGGCGCAGGCCGCCGCCACCGCACACATAAGCGCACGTTTCATCGCGTCACCTTTAGAGGAGCCAGTGAAGAAGCTTCGTGATCCACCCCGGGCCCTGCGCCCGGGAGACGATGCCGTCCCCCTCGAAGACGATCTGCGCGTCGGCGATGTTGTACGAGTAGAGCGTGTTGTCCGGCTGGATGTCGGAGGGGCGGACAACGCCCGAGATCGTGATCGTCTGTTTCTCGCCGTTGATCGTGATCACCCGCTTCCCGCTGATCATGAGGTTGCCGTTGGCGAGCGCGGAATCGACGCGCGCGCTCAGCTTGGCCTGCACGCTCCCCTTCGTGGACGTGGACCCCTGGCCCTGGAAGCCGTTGGACGTACCCAGGCCCAGGCTCACACCGGGGTTCGCTGTGGTGGAGCTTGCCGTCGATCCCGAGCCGGAGAGCGAGAAGTTGCTCGCCCTGCTCGAGGTCGTCGCGGCGTCGTTGGACGCGCTGTTGGTCTCCACCACGATAATCGTGATCGCGTCTCCCGCATGGGCCGCCTTCTGATCGGCGAAGAGGGATTTCATGACGTTCTGGCGCATATCCTGCGCCTCCGCTCCCGCGCACGCCAGGAACGCGAGCAGCACCAGTGCACACCGTTTCATGGCTCGTCCTTTCATCAGTCGTTCACTCATCGAGCGCCTGCACCTGTCCCGGCCCGGTCACGCGCGCCCGCACCCGATCGTGCGCGTGCGCCACGCGGACGGTAATGACGCTTCCCTCCCGGCCGTCCTCCAGGGCCACCGCGGCAGTGGCCACGGAAACGCCGCCGGCGATCGCCCGGAGCGTCACGGTCTCCCCGTGCTCTATGACCGGCACATCTTCCAGGAACTCCTCGCAGAGAGCACTCCCCTCGGCGACGATCCGCTTCGTCCGCTTCCCGTCAAGGCGTGCGGGGTCCTCCACCGGCCTCCAGATCCAGTTCGTCGTCTCCACCCTGGCCCATCGGACGTCCTCCCGGGCAACCGCAGCGTGGGCCTCGAGCTGCCGCGCGGCCACGAGCACGCTGTCAAACGTCCTGATCAGCGCAGGCACGACGACCCTCCGCGCCACGATCCCGTCGACCGACGCCTCGACGGCAAAGAGCACGTGACCGCGCAGGACCGGCGTGGCCCCCTCGTCGACGCTGAGGCGCAGGAGACCTGCCGGGACGCGGATGCTGTCGGGGACGTCCCGGCACTCCAGGACGATCTCCTCCCCCTCCCGGTGCGGGAGCGACCGGCAGTAGTCTTCGACTGCCGCGCGGAGCGCCGCGGGACGGACCCAACCGGTCTGCGCCGCAGCGGCTCCGAGAGCGAAGGCCGCGAGCATTACCAGGGACGCTATGGAAGCCAGGCGCGTCACGGCTCACCGCTTGATCGCGTTGGCGGTGCTGAGCATCTCGTCGACCGCCGTGATCGTCTTGGCGTTCATTTCGTAGGCCCTCTGCGCCGTGATCATCCCCACCATCTCCTCGACCACGTCCACGTTCGACGTCTCCAGCGACCCCTGCATGATTTCTCCGAAGCCTTCGCTGCCGGGCGTCCCCGGGATCGGGGCACCGGAGGCCTGGGTCTCGACGAAGAGGGAATTCCCGATCGCCCGCAGCCCGGCGGGGTTGACGAACTTCGCCAGCTCGATCTGACCCGCCTTGGTCGGGTTCGTCTCGGAGGACGTCGTGACGTCGATTTCCCCGTCACGCGAGATGGTCACCGACGCCGTATCGGACCCCAGCGTGATGCCGGGCTCGAAGATATACCCTTCAGCGGTCACGAGCGTCCCGTCCGCGGAGAGCTTCAGCGAGCCGTCGCGCGTGTAGGCGATGGTGCCGTCCGGCCGCCGGACCTGGAGGAACCCGTCCCCCTGGATGGCGACGTCCAGCGAATTGTTCGTCGTCTGGATCGTCCCCTGGTCAAAGCTCTTCAGCGTCGCCACGGGGACCGTGCCGTTGCCGACCTGGATCTCGATCGGCTCGCGGATGTTCGGGTTCTGGGAAACCCCGCTCGTCCTGAGCGTCTGGTACATCAGGTCCTGGAACTCCGGGCGGCTCTTCTTGAAGCCCGTGGTGCTGACGTTGGCCAGGTTGTTGGCGATGATTTCCACGTTCATCTGCTGGGCGGCCATGCCGCTGGCAGCGGTGCGCAATGCTCTGTTCATCTTCCCTCCTTAGATTGCTTCGCGAAGAACGCTCGCAATGACAGGTTGATTCTTCTTCATCAGACTTTTCCGACTTCCAGTGACTTGGTGACAGAATCATCCAGCGCCTGGAGGACTTTCTGGTCGGTGTCGAAGCTCCGCTGGAGCTCCGTCATCGCGATCATTTCCTGGACCGGGTCGACGTTCGATTCCTCCAGGCACCCCTGCCGCACGGTCGCGGGCGCAACGGGGCCCTCGATGACGGGGGTCCCGGCGGGGGCGGCGAAGAGCGACGCGGTCTCCTTCGTGAGCACTCCCGTGTCGGCGAAATCGACGACACGCAGCTTCCCGATCGT
>DATJAS010000061.1:0-3293 GCA_035516035.1 Bacteroidota bacterium
TCAGGGGCAACGCCGTTGTACATACTGAACCCCGATCTCACATTCCTGCAGAATGCCGTCGATACGCTCGATCCGAACTCGTTCTCGCGCGTGACCGAGGTTTCCAAGGACGGGAATGACATTTATTTCTGCGGTTACACGGACCGTGCGATCTATCGGTATCGTTCGACTGCCGGCGTTCTGGGGTCGTTCCTGAGCCGCGTCGACACAATCATGAAAGGGTTCCACACGGAATCAATCGCCTGGTGCCCGAAGCCCACGCACAACGCGTACCTCTGGGCAAGCTGCGGTTCGTATAACGACGTGCCGAACGACTGGCCCGGTCACCCCACGCAGTACACGCCGGGTACGTGGTATGCGATCGACACCGCCGGCGACGGCTCGGTGAAGGACAGCATCAAGTGGACATTCCAGATCCCGGGCGATGTGAATGAACGCCCCCGTGCGATCGCCTTCAGCCCGGGCGGCGACACGGCGTATGTCGGCGTGTTTGGGAATAGCGGCCACGGTTACGCCCAGCTCCGCATGTACAGGCGGGGGGGGGCTGCCAACAGCGTCGAGCCGGTGAACACGGGCGTTCCGGAAGCGTATGCGCTGTCGCAGAACTACCCGAATCCTTTCAACCCCTCGACCGAAATCGAGTTCAAGGTTGCAAAGGCCGGGATGACGACGCTCGTCGTGTACGACATCCTGGGCAGGCAGGTCGCGACGCTCGTGAATCAGAACATGAACCCCGGGACATTCAGGGCGAAGCTCGATGGCACGCGCCTTGCCTCCGGGACGTACATCTACACGCTTACTTCAGGCGACGCCCGCATCACGAAAAAAATGATGCTCCTGAAGTGAGTGCCAAGCAAAGCTGCACCTGTTCTTGTCGGGTGAGGGGAGAGGCATTCGCCCCGAGTCCCGACCACGGCAAAACTCTGTAGCCGTGTAGCGAGGAGTCGGCAGGGGGCTGGAAACGGCCCCCTGCTAAGCGACTCGACAATGTAACCTGAAAGGGTGCTACGCAAGCGACCAGGTCGTAACTTCGGTGAACGCACAGGTAGCCTCGTAAAGATCATAAACAGAAGTGGACGAGCCCCTATTTCATGGGCGAAGTCAGCACCGCCAGCCAAGGACAGAGAAATCTCCATTGTGGAGGCGCAGCTGGTGGCACTTCCGGGGTATGAGCGACGACATGGCCGGACAGACAGGCGCGGAACTTGGGAAGCCCTCGCCGGGCCCACGAGCCGATACGCCACTCGGTAGCGTGAGAGCGACCGTCCTTATAAGGAAACGAAGTAGGACGAACCCGACAGGGTCTCAGATGAGACCATAGTACTGAAGACGGTCTGTGAAAGCAGACAAGAAGGAAGGGTCTCTGGTGAACTTAGACACTCAAAGAACGGACGGGGCAGGCATTCTCCCACAGGGAGTACCAAGCCACTACGCCTCGGGATGTTTGGCGGGTGTCGCACGATGCGCCTATCGTGGTAAGGTTCACGTAAGCCGTATGAGGGAAAACCTCACGTACGGTTTAACGAGGGGAGAAGGAGTTACAGCGTTGCGCTGCGCTCCTTCTCCTACTCTCTAGTCGATGTCACTCCAGGCCGACATCGAGGCGCTCTACGCCGCGGAGCCCGCGGCCCTTGACCGGGTCGAGGCGCTCCGCCGGTTCGCCGAGTTCAAGTTCTTCCTCAACCGGGGGGAGATCCGCGCGGCCGAGCCGAAGGGGGGCGCCTGGCGCGTGAACGCCTGGGTGAAGAAGGGGATCCTCCTCGGCTTCCGGCTGGGGGAGCTCACCGACGTGTCGATCGACGGCCGCTTCCGCTACTTCGACAGGAGCACGTTCCCCCTGAAGGCGCTGAACGTTGCGGACGGGGTGCGGCTGGTCCCCGGGGGGTCCGCCATCCGCGACGGGGCCTACGTCGCGCACGGCGTGGTGTGCATGCCGCCGATGTACATCAACGTCGGCGCGTACGTCGACGAGGGGACGATGGTCGATTCCCACGCGCTCGTGGGATCCTGCGCCCAGGTCGGCAGGCGCGTGCACATCAGCGCGGCGGCGCAGATCGGCGGCGTCCTGGAGCCGGTCGGGGCGCTCCCCGTCATCATCGAGGACGACGTTCTCGTGGGGGGAAACTCCGGCATCTATGAAGGAACGATCGTCGGCCGCCGCGCGGTGATCGCCGCGGGCGTGGTGCTGACCGGCGGCACCGCCCTCTACGACGCCGTGAACGAGAAGATCTACCGGAAGACCGCGGACACGCCGCTGAAGGTTCCGCCCGGCGCCGTCGTCGTCCCCGGGAGCCGCCCCGCCCACGGGGCATGGGCACAGGCGCAGGCTCTCGCGCTCGCCACGCCCGTGATCGTCAAGTACCGCGACGAGAAGACCGACGCGGCCACGGCGCTGGAGGAATCCCTCCGATGAGCGACCGGCGGGTGCTCGTCTTCGGGAGCAACGGGCTGCTCGGCCAGAAGGTGGCCGAGCTGCTCGCGCGCGGGACATCCGCCGCGGTGACGCTCTCGTCGTTCGAGGAGGCGCCGGTGCGTCCCCCCGACCCCGCCGTGTACGTGCAGGCCGACATCACGGCACGCAAGGAGGTCCGGCAGGTCGTCGCGCGCGCCGAGCCGGACGTCATCGTGAACTGCGCCGCGATCACGAACGTGGACGCCTGCGAAACGGAGCGGGAGACCGCCTGGAAAGTGAACGTGGGGGGCCTCGAGCACATGATCGAGGCCGCGCGGCGCACCGACGCGCTGATCGTCCACGTCTCGAGCGACTACGTGTTCGACGGGAAGAGCGGGCCCTACACGGAGGAGGACAGGCCCGAGCCGCTGAGCTATTACGGCAAGACGAAGCTCGCGGGGGAGAACGCCCTGCGCGCCTCCGGGATGAAATACCTGATCGCGCGGACAATGGTGCTCTACGGGTTCGCGCCCGGCGTGAAGCAGAACTTCGCGCTCTGGCTCATCCAGGCGCTGGAAAAGGGGACGGCGGTGAGGATCGTGGACGACCAGTTCGGCAACCCGACGCTGGCGGACGACCTCGCCTACGGGCTCCTGCGGGGGATCGAGCTCGGCCGCACCGGCATCTATAACATCGCCGGGCGCGAGATCGTGAGCCGGCACGAGTTTGCCCTGCGCGTTGCGCGCGCGTTCGGCTTCGACCCCGCGCTCATCACGCCGGTCAAGACCGCGCAGCTCCGGCAGGCCGCGCACCGGCCGCTGAAATCGGGGCTCATCACGCTGAAAGCGGAAGTGGAGCTGGGGATCCATCCTTCCACGATCGAACAGGGGCTCGCGGTCCT
>DATJAS010000062.1:0-26131 GCA_035516035.1 Bacteroidota bacterium
CAGGCCTCTCAATCCTAAACGTCCACGCATACGCGCATGGAAGATGCCCCCTCTGCGCCTCGGTCAGATCGATCATGACCCCGGCGGGACCTGCCTGCCAGGCGACATTGCCCGGCGTCCCGACCAGCGTGACGGCGGATCCCGCGGCGGGCGAAAACGCGTGGATCGTCATCCTGGCGGGGGGCGCCTCTTCCCCCTCCGCCGGAAGATAGATCGCGTCGATCGCTCCGCCTGCTTCGCGCGTGAACCGGAAATTCCCGTCCACGTACGGCGGAATCGCCCGTGTTGCGTAGATCGCCTTTCCGTTCACGGAGAGCCACGCCCCGATGTCCTTCAGGCGTTTCACCGATTCGGCCGGAAGCTCCCCGCTCGCGTCGGGCCCGATCCCCAGGAGGAGGTTTCCACCCTTGGCGACGATATTGACGAGCGTGTGGACCAGCGTCCTCGCGCTCTTGTAGGTATCGTGCGGATCGTACGACCACGAATGCCCCATCGTCATGCACGTTTCCCATGTGTAGTCCGGGGGTGTGTCGGGCACCTCCTGCTCGGGGGTCCTGTAGTCTTCGTAGCGGCCGTGGACAGCGCGGTCGACAATGATCAGCCCCGGCTGGTGCGACCGCGCCATGGTGGCGATCGTGTCCATCCGGATGTCCTGGGAGAGGTTTCCGGGATTGACCCAGCCGCCGTCGAGCCAGAGTATGTCGATGCTCCCGTAGCCCGTCATCAGCTCCCGGATCTGGTTGAACGTGTACGACTGGAAGGAGCGCCAGAGATCGGGGTGTTTCGCGATGCTGTAGTTGACGTTTCTGTCGGCGTGCGCCCAGCGCGGGTTCCAGTAATAGGGGGAGTGCCAGTCCGGCTTCGAAAAATAGGCGCCGATGCCGAGGTTGTTCCGCCTGAACGCATTGAACACCTCGAGCGCGACATTGGCGCGCGGGCTCGTGTGAAAGGGACAGGCGGTGTCCGTGATCCTGTAGGGGGTCTCTTTCGTGTCGAACATGCAAAAGCCGTCGTGGTGCTTCGTCGTGAAGACGACGTAGCGCATCCCCGCCTCCCGGGCCGCAGCGGCCCATGCATCGGGATCGAACCGGACGGGGTTAAACGTCTTCTGCAGCGCCTCGTACCGGCGGCAGTACTCGCAGTAGTCGTCGATCGGCCTGGTGCACCATGGCTCATCCTCGCTGCAGATGGACCAGGATTCGACGATCCCCCACTGGGCGTACGTCCCCCAGTGGAGGATGAGCCCGAACTTCTGGTCCCTGAACCACTCGAGCTTCTTCAGGACGAGCGGGTCCGTCTCCCGTTCTTCCCGTGGTGCCTGTGCCTGCAGTCTTCCGCACGCGACGATCAGGCCGATTGCCAGCGCCGCCCGGTGCCGCCCGGTAGCCATATGTGCTTCCTCCAATGTGTGCGTGTCCGCTCCGCGCGGGCCGTGAATCCGGGTGCCGGTCTCCAATATACCGCGGGGGATTTCCTGCTTCAAGGAGGGGTCCCTCAGGTTGACAACACATGCCCCCCTCCGTATATTGGGCTTGCTGCTCCGCCCTTTCTGGTGTGACCAACCCGATGGAGACCTCCATGAATATCCTTGTCACCGACGGAATTTCAGCAGAAGGCGCAACAATCCTGGCCGACGCGGGCCACACCGTGCAACAGCTGTCGCTCAAAGGCGACGAGCTCCTGGCCCGCATCGGGGAGTACGACTGCATCATCGTTCGCTCCGCGACGAAAGTGACGCGCGACGTGATCGAGGCCGGCACCCGGCTGAAGGTCATCGCCCGGGGGGGCGTCGGCGTGGACAACATCGACGTGCGGCACGCGGAAGGGAAGGGCATCCGCGTCCTCAATACCCCCCTTGCCTCCGCTGTCTCGGTGGCGGAGCTGACCATCGGCCACATGCTCGCGGTGAGCCGCTACCTGCACGTGAGCACGGCGGAAATGCGCGCGGGGAAATGGCCGAAGAAGGAATACGGCGCCGGCACCGAGCTGTACAGGAAGACGCTCGGCATCATCGGGCTGGGGAACATCGGCAAGGAAGTCGCCCGCCGCGCGCTCGGGTTCGGCATGACCGTGCTGGCCTATGATCCCCCGTTCGCCCCGATGGAGTTCATCGTCGAGATCACGACGAAGGAGAAGCTCCTGGCCAGCTCCGATTTCATCACGCTCCACGTCCCGTTCGACCCGGCACTGGGGCCCTCGATCGGTAAGAAGGAGCTGGCGTCTGTGAAGAAGGGAGTGGTGATCATCAACTGTTCGCGCGGCGGCGTCGTGGATCAGGAGGCCCTCCTGGAGGCGCTCAATGCCGGCATTGTGTCGGCGGCGGCGCTCGACGTCTTTACGCACGAACCCCCGACGGAGGCGGAAAAAGGACTCCTCGCCCACCCGCGCGTGAGCGTGTCTCCGCACATCGGCGGCTCGACCGTGGAAGCACAGAACCGGGTCGGTGCGGAGATCGCCCTCAAGGTCGTCAAGGCGCTCAGCCCGGACCGGCGTTAGATTGCCACGCCCTCTTTGGCGTGGCAATCTAGCCCGTGACTTCGTTTCTCCGCTCCCCTCTCTGAAACGCGCGGAGGTTCTCCGTCACCTCCTCCATCAGCCGCCTCCGCGCCGCCGTGCTCGCCCAGGCGTAATGCGGCGTGATGCAGCAGTTCCGCGCCTTCAGCAGCGGGTTGTCCGCCGCCGGCGGCTCCTCGCAGAGCACGTCCAGCCCCGCCCCGGCAATTCCCCCGCGATCGAGGGCGTCGGCGAGTGCCCGTTCATCGATGAGCGGACCGCGGCTGGTGTTGATGAGGAACGCGGTCCGCTTCATGAGCGCGATGCGTGGGGCGCTCACGAGTCCCCTCGTTTCACCGGTGAGGGGGCAGTGGAGGCTCACCACATCGGCCGTGCGGAAGAGCTCGTCGAGCGGGACGGGGCTGACTCCTTCCGGGAATCCCTTCCCCCCGGAGGGGTCAGACGCGACCACCTCCATGCCGAACGCCGCGCCCGCGCGCGCGACGGCCCCGCCGATCCGTCCCAGTCCCACGATCCCCAGCCTGAGTCCGCTCACCTCCACCAGCGGGCCATCCCAGAAACAGAAATCCGGACAGGCAGACCATCGGCCGCTTCTCACCGCGCTGGCGTGCTGCGCGGCGCGGTGCGTCAGGTTGAAGACGTGCGCGAACACGACCTGGGCGACGGACATCGTGCCGTAGGCGGGCACGTTCGTGACGACGATGCCGCGCGCCCCTGCCGCGGCGACGTCGACGATGTTATAGCCCGTGGCGAGAACGCCGATATAGCGGAGGCGCGGGAGACGCGCGATGGCGTCGGCGCCGAGGGGCGTCTTGTTCGTCAGGAGCGCTTCCGCGCCGCGCCCCCGGGGGACCACCTCTTCGGCGGGCGTCCTGTCGTACACGGTGCACGATCCGAGCGAGCGGAGACCCTCCCAGGAGAGGTCCCCGGGGTTGAGCGTGAAGCCGTCCAGTACGACGATTTCCATTTTTGCCCGCGTGAATGTGAATGTTGAATTCCTGTCCATAGTAATGAATGAACGGCGATCCTCCAAATTCGCTTGCGCGTGGCAGAATTTATTTGTATTATTCGATATTCGAATTCTTCAAATATTGAATCTCCCGAGTGTCATGGACAGGATAGAAGCACGGGCAGCGGCCCTGATCGGCGAAATCAGGAAGATGGCCGGGCGCTTCATGAACTGGCAGGAAGATCTCGTCCATCAGAAGCTGGCCGATCTCAATCAGCGCGACGCGGGCGTGATCCTCATGCTCGGCCAGGACGGCGCCTGCACGATGAGCGAGCTTGCGCAGAAGATCAAGCTCACGGTCAGCAGCGCGACGCTCATCATCGACCGTCTCGTTGACCGCGGGCTCGTGTCGCGGCATCGCTCCCTCGAGGACAGGCGCGTCGTCCGCGTGGCACTGACGAGCGAAGGAGCGGAGATCCACGGGATCATGTTTGCGACGCTCGTCCGGTTCGGCAAGGCAATGCTCGGCGCGCTGGACGACCGGGAGCAGGAACAGCTCCTGGCGCTGTACAGGAAGATCACGTCGTCACTCCCCCGCGAATAATCTTTCGTCCCGTTCTCCATCAGTCGAAGGCATGTTCTCCGGAAGCGCTATGAACAGGTCGACCATACTTGGCCTCGCGCTGGGACTCGGTGCGCTCTGCGCCGAGGCGCAGCAGGAGGCACTCCGCCGGGAAGCGCCGGCGCTCCGCCTCACGCTCGACAGCGCCGTGACGCTCGCGCTGTCGCAGAACCGGGAGGTCCTGATGGCGGACCGCGAACGCGACAGGGCGGATGCGCAGATCGCGGAGGCCACCTCCGGTGCGCTCCCCCAGCTCTCTGTCTCGGGCCTCTACACGCGCAACGTCAGGCTCCCCGTCCTGTTTCTCCCTCCCAACACCGTATTCAACCCGGGCAACTCGACGGAAACGCTTGAGCTGGGCTCGAACAACTCCTACCTCCTGGGCGCCACGCTCTCGCAGACCCTCTACAGCCGCAAGGTGGGGGTCGCACTCGACATCGCCAACACGTACCGTGACTATTCCGAACAGGCCTACCGGGCGACGTCGCAGGATGTGACGCTTGCCGTGCGCAGGGCATTTTACGGCGTCCTGCTGGCGCGCGAGCTGGCCGCGGTCAACAGGGAGGGACTCGAGGTCGTCCGCACGAACGTCGAAAATGTCCGCTCTCTCTACAACCACGGGAGCGCGGCCGAGTACGAGCTCCTCCGGGCGGAAGTCGAGCTTGCGAATACCGAGCCCCTGGCGATCGCCGCCGACAACGCGCTCGTCCTTTCGCTCAACGCGCTGAAGGAAATCCTGGCGATCCCCCTGGACGCCGATCTCGACGTGGTCGGGGAATTCGCCTTCCGCGAGGTGCCGCAGCGTGCGCTGGAGGACGCCCGGGAGAGAGCCCCCGGTGCGAACCCGGCGCTCCTCGGCCTCAGGCTCCAGGAAGACATGCTGCAGATGAACATCAGCATCGAGCGCGCGAGCCTCTTCCCCACGCTGAGCCTCATCGGGTCGTACCAGTACCAGACGCAGGACAACACGTTCGCGTTCAGGAGCTATCTCTGGGCGACGTCGCTCAGCGTGGGGCTGCAGGTTTCGTTTCCCCTCTTTGACGGATTCCGGAGCAGCGCGCGCATCGATCAGGCGGTGATCGACCGCGACAGGGCGCACCTGGCGCTGCTCAGCGCGGAACAGGGACTGCGCCTGCGGCTCCAGGCGGCGGAGCTGAGAATGCAGGAGGCGGCCAGGCGCATCCGGGGTCAGGAGCAGAATATCGCCCAGGCGACAAAGGCCGTCCGCATAGCCCAGACGCGCTACAGGAACGGCGTCGGCACGCAGCTCGAGCTGATGGATTCCGAGGCGGCGATGACCCGCGCCCGGGCGACGCGGGCCCAGGCGCTCTACGACTTCCTGATCGCGCAGGCCGAATGGGAAAACGCGGCCGGCATTTCGACACAGCGCTAGCAACGCAGGAGAGGCAGAAGACCGATGACACCAGACATGTGGAGGACGGCGTTCCTGGCGGGCGCATGCGCGCTCATTGCCCCGGCCTGCGGCCCCGGGCACGACAGCGATCCCGCGCGGGACGTCGCGCCCCGGGTCGTCCCCGTGGAAACCGCCCTTGCGGAACGCTCCCCGCTCGTCGTGACACGGCTTTTCACCGGATCGCTTGAGGGGCAGGAGCAGGCCGGCATCGTCGCGAAGATCGCCGAACGGGTGACGGCAATCCCCGTCCGCGTCGGCGCGCGCGTCAGGAAGGGGGAGGTCACCGTCGAGCTCGACCGCTCGGGCACATCCTCCCAGTACTACCAGACGCAGGCTGCGTACAGGAACGCGGAGAAGTCGCTCGAGCGGATGAAGTCGCTCTACGCCGAGGGCGCCGTCCCCCTCCAGGCGCTCGACGGCGCCCAGACCGCCTACGATGTCGCCCGGGCGAACTTCGAGGGGGCGCGGAGCGCGGTGGTCCTGACCACGCCTATCGGCGGGGTGGTCACGGCGGTCAACTGCAGCCTCGGCGACCTCACCGCCCCCGGGCAGGTGCTCGTGACCGTGGCCGACGTCGACAGGATGAAGGTCACGTTCAGCCTCAACGAGACCGACGCGGCGAACGTCACCCCGGGAGCCCCCGTGACCGTCTCATCGGAGGCCCGGCCCGGGGGGGACGCCCGCGGGACGATCGTGCAGCTTGCGAAATCCGCCGACGTCCGCTCCCGCTCATTCGAGCTCAAGGCGATGTTCCCCAACACGGCAGACAGGTGGTACAGGCCCGGGATGTACGTGAAGGTCCGCCTGGCGATCTCCCCGCCGGGCAGCCCGCTCCTCCTCCCGAATGCCGCCATCCTGACGGACGGCACGGATCGCCGCGTCTTCGTGCTCCGGGGGGGGCGCGCATTCCGGAGGAACGTCGACGTCGGCGTGACCGACGGCGAACGGACGGTCATCCTGGGGGGGGTCGCCGAGCACGACACGGTGGCGACGGTGGGGATCAACAACCTCAGGGACAGCATTCTCGTCAGGCCGGTGGACAGATGACGCACACAGCTCACGGTCCGGCAGGCGCGCCATGAAACTCGCCGATGTCTCGATCGAACGGCCGGTCTTCGCGACGATGATGATCCTCGCCCTGATCGTGCTCGGGGTGTTCTCCTACTCGAAGCTGAGCGTCGACATGTTCCCCGACGTCGACATCCCCTACGTCACCGTGACGACGGTCCTCCGCGGGGCCGGACCCGAACAGATCGAATCCGACGTGACGCGGAAGATCGAGGACGCCGTGAACACGATCGCCGGGGTCGACCACATCCAGTCGACCTCCCAGGAGGGACTCTCGATCGTCGTCATCCAGTTCCGCCTGGAGGTCGACGGGAAGGTCGCGGCGCAGGAGGTCAGGGAGAAGGTCGCGGCCGCGCGGGCGAACCTCCCGACGGAGATCGACGACCCGGTGATCACGCGGTTCGACCCGGCGAGCCTGCCCATCATGACACTCACGCTCTCCGGGAGCCGGTCCGGGAGGGACATCACCGCGGAAGCCAAGGACGTGGTCAAGAAACGGCTCGAGAACGTCCCGGGGGTCGGTTCCGTGGACCTCGTCGGGGGAGACGAACGGGAGATCCAGATCGACGTCGATGCCGCGCGCATGGACGCCTGCAACCTTGCGATCACCGACATCGTGCAGAGCGTTGCGGCCGCCAACATGGAAGTGCCGGCCGGCAACCTCATCCGGGGGCCGCGCCAGCTCCTGCTCCGCACGATGGGGAAATACGCGGACGCCGGCGAGTTCGGCGGCGTGATCGTCGCGTCCCCGGGCGGGAGGGTCGTGCACCTGGGCGACATCGCGACGGTGACCGACGGGACGAAAGAGCGGACCAGCCTCGCGCGGGTCAACGGGAATTCCTCCGTGGGGCTCAACATCCAGAAGCAGTCCGGCAGCAACACCGTGCAGGTGGCGGACGCGATCAAGGAGCAGATCGCGCGGTTGGCAAAGGAGATCCCTCCCGACATGCACGTCACGCTGGCGCGCGACAACAGCGTGTTCATCCGGGAGACGGTGGACGACGTCATCTTCGACATCCTGTACGGCGGGTTGCTCGCGGTGGTGGTGGTCTACCTCTTCCTGGCGAACCACCGCCCGACGCTCATCAGTGCCATCGCGCTCCCGACGTCGATCATCGCGAGCTTCATCATCATGTTCGCGCTCAACTTCACGCTGAACGTCATGTCGCTGATGGCCCTCTCGCTGGCCGTCGGCCTGCTGATCGACGACGCCATCGTGGTGATCGAGAACATCTACCGGCACCTCCACGAGGGGGCCACCGCCATGGAGGCGGCGAAGGCCGCCACGAGCGAGATCGGTCTCGCGGTCATGGCGACCACGTTCACCGTCGTCGCGGTGTTCGTCCCCGTCGCGTTCATGAGCGGCATCATCGGACGATTCTTCTACCAGTTCGGGATCACGGTGGCCGTGGCGGTCCTGGTGTCGCTCTTCGTGGCGTTCACGCTGACGCCGATGCTCGCCTCCCGCTGGCTCAGGAGCGAGGACGAAGAGCTGTCTGCGGAAGGGTCCGTGCTCAGGAAGATCCTCTACTGGTTCAACCACTTCTTCGGGGTGCTGAGCCGGCACTACCAGAAGGCCATCGCCTGGTCGCTCGCGCACCGGCTGGCGGTGATCGGGGCGGCGGCGGGGATCTTCGCCCTGAGCCTCTTCCTCACCAGGTTTCTCGGGTCCGCCTTCTTCCCCGAAAGCGACCAGAGCGAGTTCACGATCGGCGTGAACGCCGCCCCGGGCAGCTCGCTCGAGCGGACCGGCGACGTCTGCGCGAGGGTCGAGAGGATCCTCGCCCGCCGTGCGGAAGTCACGACGACGCTCACCACGATAGGCGCGGGAAACGACCCCGTGACGAAGGGGAATATCCTGGTCAAGCTCGTCAAGAAGAAGGACCGCGCGAAGGGGATCGCCCTGATCATGGAGGAGATCCGGCGGGATCTCGCCGACGTGCCGGGAGCGAATTTCAGCATCAGCGTGTCGCAGGGACCCGGCGGGGGACAGAAGCCCGTGGTCATGAGCGTCCGGGGGGACGACCTGGCGATGCTCGAGGCGTTCGCCGCGTCCGTGGAACAGATCGTGCGCACCACGCCGGGAGCGGTCGACGTCGAGAACAGCCTGGAGACCTCCAAGCCGGAGATGCGCATCACGATCGACCGTGAGAAGGCCTCCGACCTCGGCCTGAACGTCGGCATGATCGCCACGGGGATCCGGGCCATGGTGGACGGGGCGGTGGCGACGCAGTACTCCCAGGGGGGGGACCAGTACGACGTCAGGGTGCGCCTGGCGAAGGAGGACCGGACATCGCTCGAGAACGTGCGGACGCTGACGATCAAGGGGACGAAAGACGGCGCCGGAGGAGAGAAGCTCCTGGTCCCCGTCTCCTCCGTGGCGGACATCGGGCCCGGCTCCGGCCCGTCGAAAATCAACAGGTTCGACAGGCAGCGCGAGATCCGCATCGACGCCAACACATCCCGGCGCCAGATGGGGGACGTGATCGGGGATATCCTGCGCCGGACGGGGCGCCTCACGCCGCCGCCCGGATACACCGTCAGCGTGACGGGCTCCGGCGAGCAGCAGGCACAGTCCATGGTCAATATCCTCGTGGCGCTGGGACTCGCGGTCGTCTTTGTGTATATTGTGCTCGCGGCCCAGTTCGAGAGCTTCCTCCATCCCTTCGCCATCATGCTCGCGCTGCCGATGTCGCTGATCGGGGCGGTCTTCGCGCTCATCGCGTTCGGGAGCGCGCTGTCGGTGATCTCGCTGATCGGCATCATCATGCTGATGGGGCTTGTCACGAAGAACGGGATTCTCCTCGTCGACTATGCCAACGTGCTCCGCGAGCGGGGACAGGACCGGACGACGGCGCTGGTGAACGCCGGCGCGACCAGGCTCCGGCCGATACTCATGACAACATTTGCCATGATATTCGGGATGATGCCCGTGGCGCTCGCCTCGAGCGAGGGGAGCGAATTCCGCTCGCCGATGGGACAGGCGGTGATCGGCGGGCTGATCACGTCGACGCTGCTGACCCTCTTCATCGTCCCGGTGGTCTACTCGATCATCGACGATCTTTCGTCAGGCAGAGGAAAGGAAAAGCGCACATGAAGATCGCGTTTGTCGTCTGCAACGAAGTCTACACCGCCCGGGTCATGGAGCTCCTGGAGAAGCTCGGCATCGACTACTATTCCCGCTGGGAACAGGTGAAGGGGAAGGGGCACGGCACCGAGGCGCACCTGGGCACCCGGAGCTACCCCGGCGTGAACACGATGCTGATGATCGCCTTTACGGACCAGCCGGCGCTCGACGCCCTGATCGGGAAGATCACCGAGACGAACGCCGCCATCGCGCGACCCGACGACCGGATCCGGCTCTTCCAGGTTCCCCTCGAGCGGATCGTCTGAAGCCCGGACGGGAAGGAGCATCGATGCACCGGTTCGCGCGCGTCCTGGCATGCGGCATCGCGGCGCTCGCGGCAGCCGCCGCGCCCCGTGAGGCCCGGGCGCAGGAGGCCGCGCTTGCCGCGCCCCCCCGCATCGGGACATTTGACCTGAGCGACGTCCATCTCCTGGAAGGGCCCTTCCGCCACGCGATGGAGATGGACCAGGCCTATATCCTCTCGCTGAAGCCGGACCGCCTCCTTGCGCGGTGCAGGGAGTACGCGGGCCTGGCTCCACGCGACTCGACGTACGGGGGGTGGGAGCGCGAGGGGCTCTCGTCCCACTTCCTCGGCCACTACCTCTCCGCATGCGCCCTCCAGTACCGCGCCACCGGCGACCGGCGGTTCCTCGACCGGATCACGTATGCCGTCGACCAGCTCGCGGAGTGCCAGAAGGCCAATGGCAACGGATACGTGAGCGGGATCCCGGACGGCAAGCGTGTGTTCGCCGAGGTGAAGGCCGGCAGGATCCGCTCCTCCGCGTTCCAGCTCAACGGCGTCTGGTCCCCGTGGTACACGGTGCACAAGATCATGGCGGGCCTCCGCGACGCGTACCGCCTCGCCGGGGTCGCGCGGGCCGCCCTTGTGCTGCGGGGCATGGCCGACTGGTCGCTGGAGACGACGAAAGGCCTCTCCGACTCCCTCTTCCAGTCGATGCTCGCGTGCGAATTCGGCGGGATGAATGAAGTCCTTGCGGACGTGTACGCCATGACGGGGGAGAGGAAATACCTCGACCTGGCGGCCCGTTTTGACCACCGCGCGGTCACCGATCCGATGGCGCGCCGGGAGGACCGCCTGGAGGGGCTGCACGGCAACACGACGATTCCGAAGCTGATCGGCGCCGCCCGTCTCTATGAGATCACGGGGGAGGAGCGCTACCGCGTGATGTCCCGGTTTTTCTGGGAAACCGTCACCAGGAACCACTCCTACGCCGCGGGAGGAGACGGGGAGTACGAGCATTTCGGCGCCCCGCGCCGGCTCAGCGACCGGCTGAGCGAGGGGACGATGGAGACCTGCAACACGTACAACATGCTGAAGCTCACCCGGCTGCTTTTCACGCAGCGTCCCGACGTGGAGTATGCCGATTTCACCGAGCGGGCGCTGCTCAACCACATCCTCGCGTCGCAGAACCCGGCCGACGGCATGGTCTGCTATTTCGTGCCGATGGGCGCCGGCGCGCACAAGCAGTTCAGCACCCCCGCCGACGACTTCACCTGCTGTCTCGGCACCGGCATCGAAAACCACTCCCGGTACGGCGAGAGCATCTACTTCCACGACCGCGACACGCTCTACGTCAACCTCTTCATCGCGTCCGAGATTCTCTGGCGCGACCGCGGAATCCGCGTCGTCCAGACCACCGGATTCCCCGCATCGGGCGCGACCCGGCTCGTCGTCACGTGCGCGTCGCCGGTTGCAGCCGCGATCAAGGTCCGCCACCCGTTCTGGGCGCCCCGCGTGACAATCGCGCTCGACGGAAAGCTCCTGGCGATTGACTCCGCCTCTCCCGGGTATGCCATGGTCTCCCGCCTCTGGAAAGGGGCTGACACGATCGACGTCTCGCTTCCGATGTCGCTCCGCCTCGAGCCGACGCCTGATATGGCCTCCCGCGCAGCGCTGATGTACGGCCCCGTGCTTCTGGCGGCCGATCTCGGCCCCGTGGCGTCGGACCGCCCCGTTCCCGTCCTGGTCACGGAGGGCCGCGCGATTGAGTCCTGGGTGCGCCCGCTCCCTCCCAGGGCGCTCACGTTCGCGACGCACGGCGTCGGCCGGCCCGCGGACGTCACGTTCATCCCCTTTTACTCACTGAGCGACAGGCGCTACGCGATCTACCTCGACTGCCTCACCGCGGCCGAGTGGGCCGACAGGCAGAAGTCCGACAGGGCCGAGTCCGCGCGGAAGAGATCGCTCCAGTCGCGGACGCTCGACTCCGTGATTGCGGGAGACTCCGACTGCGAGCTCGCGCACCGGCTCGCGGGCGAGAGCACGACAGTCGGCCGCTACCGGGAGAGGAGCTGGAGGCAGGCCTCGGCACCCGGTTGGTTCTCGTTCGAGTTTGCCTCCCGTCCCGAGGGGCCCCTTGACCTGGTCGTGACGTACTGGGGGAGCGACTCCCGCACGGGAGCATTCGATATCGTCGTCGACGGGAGAACGGTCGCTTCGCAAACGCTGGAGAGGAACCGCCCCGGAGAGTTTTTCGACGCGGTCTATGAGCTTCCCCGTGAGCTGACGCAGGGAAAAGGGGGACTGACGGTCAGGTTCAACCCGGGGAGGGCCGCGAGTGGAGTTCGAATCTTCTTCTGTCGCATCGTGAGGCGCTGAGTCCCCCCTGGGGCTTCCGCACAACAGCCAGCCTGCATCTGTGCCCTCCGTCACGCACGCTACTTCCTCCCGCGTGTCCACAAAAATGCCCATTTAGATGTGGATTCTACATTTCCGTCCGTTTTCATGAGCCTGTTGTCATGAAATCACATATGTGTTGAGATAAGTTTGCGTATGATCACATCAAATTCTGCAAATACGCACTAGATTCAGTCAGGGCCGGGAAATCTGTTTCGAGTGCCGGTTCCTTATGTGGGGTGATGGGTCCGAAGGGGAGAAAAAAAATCGAGACTCGACCGCACGGGGGGTGTATGAAGCACGACCTGACGAATTTGATTCTGAGCATGACGATTGCGCTGGCAGTCGCGGGATCCACGACGGAAGTGAAATCCCAGGCGAAGTTCGCCTCGCGGGCCAGCGGCTCCTGGAGCGCTCCGGGGACATGGCAGCTCGTGAGCGGGGCGAGCGGGACGGGAGTCCCGACAGCCGTCGACACGGTTGACATACTTGCAGGCAATACCGTCACGACAGGCGCCACGGCGGCAGACTGCGCGGCGCTCATCGTGGAGACGGGGGGGACGCTTGCCATCGACGGGAACGCCGGCGTCAGCGTCGACGGCAACCCGGGCGCGGCGACTGTCAACGGAACGCTGACGCTCAGCTCCGGCGGCACGCTCGCGAAACAGGCTGCGGGCGCCTGCGCGTTCTCGATCGGGGCCGGGGGGAAGATGACGATCAGCGGCAGCGCGGCCAACCCGTCGTTCGACTCCTACAGTTTCGACCCCGCAAGCACCGAAGAATTCACCCGCGCGGGAGACCAGCCGGTCCTCTCCGGCGATGCTGCCAGGGCAATCGTCTACGGGAACCTGACGCTGGGAGGGAGCGGGACGAAGACCGCCATGCCGATCAACGTCGACACGACGTTTCGCGTGGCGGGAACGCTCACCGTCGGCGCCGGCGTCACATTCGACGTCTCGACATACGTCCTCAGGATTTATTTCGGCGGCAACGTGATCAACTACGGCACGATCGACGCATCGGTGGGCATCACCGTCCTCCACATGACGGGCGCCCAGTGGCTGAACTACGGGACATACCTGCCGAGCGTCACCCCGGGCTTCGGGTATACCCCCGAGTCGATTTTCGTGAACACGGTGATGGGAGGCTCCCCCTCCGCGCAGACTTTTTACGATCTCCTTGTCCAGGGGACGATGACGGCGGGGAGCGGGCTCACCGTGATCCGGAACGTCGTCATCGGGCCGGGGGGGACGCTCAACGCGGGCACGGGGCTTACGCACGCAGTCGGGGGCAACTGGACGAACGCCGGCGCGTTCAACTGCGGGACGTCCACGGTGAATTTCGGCGGCCGGTTCGGCCGGACGATCGGGAACTCGACGTTCTATAACATGGTGCTGAACGACTCACTCGGGGCGACGCTGGACAGCGACGTCACGATCGCGCCCGGCGGGTCGCTCGTCGTCACCGCGGGCAATATCGCGACCGGGCCCCACACGCTTGCGATTGCCTCCAGCGACCCGGCGTCATTCACCCCCGGGGCGTGGAGCGTCACGGGAACGATCTCCCGCGCGATCGCATCCGGCTCCGCCGGAACATACCGGCTGTTCGATGCCGCCTCATGCATAGTTCCCGGGGGGACGGGCAACCCCTCCACGATCACGGCCACTGTCTACCCGGGGGTCAACCCCCCCGGCCTCCCGCATGCGGCGGACACTGCGCTTGTCGTCAGGCGATACTACGTGATCTCATCGAGCGGTGTGGGCGACGGGTTTACGTACGGGCTCTGGCTCGCCTACGCCCCGTCAGAGGCGCGCGGCAACCAGGCGGCATACACGCTCTGGCAGAATGCGAGCGGCGGCTGGGCGAATGTCGGGACGGCCGCTCCGGCCGATACCGTGGCGCATTGCGTATGGCAGACGAACCTCACCGGGTTCGGCGAATGGGCGATCGGGGAGAATGCCGCTCCCCTCCCCGTCCAGCTTGCGGCGTTCGCGGCGTCGGCGGGGACTTCCGGCGGCGTGAACATCACCTGGGGGACCGCCTCCGAGGTGAACAGCTACGGGTTCTACGTGCAGCGGAGCGCCACTGCCTCGTCCGGGTTTGCGGATATCGCCGGGAGCTTCGTCGCGGGGGCGGGCACGACGGTGTCGCCCCGCCAGTACGCATGGACGGACAGGAGTCCCCTGGCGGGAACGAGCTACTACCGGCTGAAGCAGGTCGACCTCGACGGCTCCGTCCGTTACACGGAGGCCCTGAAAGTCGTTTCGGGGAGCGGACCTTCGGCGGGCGACGGGCGCGTCCCGGCGGTCTTTGCGCTGGAGCAGAATTATCCGAATCCGTTCAACCCGACGACGCGCATCGCATTCACCGTCGAAAAGCCGGGCGCCACCACGCTGAAGGTCTACACGATACTCGGCGCGGAGGTCGCGACGCTCTTTGACGCCGTTGCCCAGCCCGGGACGCAGTACACCGTCGCGTTCGACGGCGGCTCGCTCGCCAACGGCGCCTATTTCTACAGGCTCGTGAGCGGCGACAAAACGCTCCTGCACAAGATGTTGCTTGTCAAGTGACCCGCGGAGCGGGTCATGGCGAGGGGCGCCTTTGGCGCCCCGAAGCCATCTAGCGCGCTTGACAGCGTGGCAGGAATGCCGTAGCTTATCCTGCCTTCACATCTTCTGCTGCCCCGGATGTCGTACGTCGTTCTTGCCTCGTTCCTCTGCGCCGGCTCGATCGTGGCCGGGTTCCTGGGCGCCCTCACAGGCCTCGGCGGCGGCGTCGTGATCATCCCGCTGATGACGCTCGCGCTCGGCATCGACATCCGGTATGCCATAGGCGCATCCCTCATCTCCGTCATCGCCACCTCATCCGGGGCCGCCGCGGCGTACGTCCGCGAGGGGTTCACCAACATCCGCATCGGGATGTTTCTTGAGGTCGCCACGACGCTCGGCGCGGTCGCGGGCGCCGTCATTGCCGGCCATGTCTCCACTGCCGTGATTGCCGTGATATTCGGACTCGTCCTCTTTTCCTCCGGGCTCCAGACGTTCCGCGCGACACACGACATCGCCGGCGCCGCGGTCTCCAGTCCCGCGGCCGTCCGGCTGCGGCTACCGGGACACTACCCGGAGGGCGGGGGCTGGCAGGCGTACGGCGTCACGGGGGTGGGTCCGGGATTCGCCCTCATGGTGGTTGCGGGGGGACTCTCCGGGCTCCTCGGGATCGGTTCCGGCGCCGTGAAAGTGCTCGCGATGGACAGGATCATGCGCATCCCGTTCAAAGTCTCAACGACCACGTCGAACTTCATGATCGGCGTGACGGCGGCGGCGAGCGCCGGGATTTACGTGGGGAGGGGATACGTGGTGCCCGAGCTTGCGATGCCGGTGATGCTGGGCGTGCTGGGGGGATCGCTCCTGGGATCACGCGTGCTCGTGGTTGCGCACTCGCGCATACTCAGGCGCGTCTTTGCCTGGGTGATCATCATCCTCGCCCTCGAGATGATCTACAACGGGCTGGCGGGGAAGCTATGACGAAGCCGGGCGGCACGGCGCCGGGCGACGGCGACGAGGCTCTGGAGGTCATGCTGGGACGGCTGCTGCAGGCGGGCGTGCTTGTCGCCGCCGCGGTGGTTGCCGCCGGCGGCCTCTACCTCCTCCTCGCGCGCGGAGGAGCGAAGTCCGCGTACGCGACATTCGTCGGTGCGGAGGCGCCGCTCCGCTCCGTCGGCGGGATACTGTCGGAGGCGTTCGCGCTCAGGGCCGGTGGTATTGTGCAGACGGGCCTCCTGATCCTCATCGCGACGCCCGTTCTCCGCGTCGCGTTTTCCCTCTTCGGGTTTGCCAGGCAGCGCGACTGGCTCTACGTCCTCCTGACGCTGATCGTCCTCACGGTCCTCACCGCCGGCCTCTCGGGCTGGCAGCCCTGAGCCGCTCACTCCTCCCGGAGCTTCGGATAGAGCGCCGCCACGGCAAGTGCGAACGCAAACGCGATGCCCCCGTTGATCAACACCGTTGACTGCTCGCCGATCCGCCCGGCCAGCATGCCCGACCAGAGAGCGCCGAGCGGCATGAACCCGAAGAATA
This sequence comes from Bacteroidota bacterium, assembly GCA_035516035.1. GTDB lineage: Bacteria > Bacteroidota > Ignavibacteria > UBA10030 > UBA6906 > Fen-1273. Next base: position 16,409 of record DATJAS010000062.1, read on the forward strand.
TCCACGTGTAGGCGCCCATCACGCGCCCCCGCAGCCGCTCGGGCGTTGCCGTCTGGACGAGCGCGTTGGAGAGGTTGTTGACGAATATGCTGCCGACGCCGGCGCTTGCCAGTATCAGGAGCGAGAGGGAAAGCCGGCTCGTCCGGGAGAGCGCGGCGAAGAGCAGCGGCCAGAGCATCGAACCCGCCACAAGCAGCCTTCCCCGCCTGATGCGGGCGCCGAGCGAAGCGATGATGAGCGCGCCGAGCAGGGCGCCCACCCCCCGCGCCGAGAAGAGGAGGCCGTTGGTTTCGGCCCCGCCCCCCAGCACGTTCACGCTCCAGGCGGGGATGAGCGTGGCGAAGGAGAGCCCGAACATGCTCGACACGGCGATCATGCAGATCAGGACGCGTATGGTCGGCTGCGAACGAATGTAGCGCGCCCCCTCGGCAAGTTCCGCAACAGCGGAGGCGGCACGGCGGCGCGCGGCGACGGGCGGGAGCCTCATCGCCGAAAGCGCCGCGATGACCGCGATGAACGACACGCCGTTGATCGTGAAGCACCACCCGGGTCCGAACAGCGCGTAGGCCACGCCCGCCATGGCGGGACCCACCACCGTGGCGGCCTGAAACATCATCGAATTGAGCGCGATGGCGTTCGTCAGGTCCTCGGGGGACACCATCTCGCTCACGAACGACTGGCGCGCCGGCGCGTCGAACGAATTGGCGATGCCGAGCAGCGAGGCGAGCACGAGCACGTGCCAGGGCTGCACGACGCCTGCGAACGTGAGTCCCGCCAGGATGAAGGCGAGGATCATCATGAACGTCTGGGTGACGGTCATGAGCCTCGCGCGGGGCACCCGGTCGGCCACGACTCCCCCGTAGAGCGTCAGGAGCCAGGTCGGCGCCCCGGAGGCGAACCCCACCAGGCCGAGGTACGACGGGGAGCGGGTGAGCTGAAACACGAGGAATCCCTGGGCCGTGGTCTGCATCCACGTGCCGAAGAGCGACGTCAGTTGCCCGAAAAACCAGAGCCGGTAATTGCGGTGCCTGAGGGCGGCAAACGTCCCCCTCCTGTCGTTGTCCATCGTGGTTGGCAGTGTGCGCAGGTGTCAACTATCGTACCGAAGAATCGCCGGAATCGCAACATTCGTCCCGGGAGTTTCGTATATTGACTCCCGCCGCGTCTCCCGGGGCTGCAGAATTCCGGCTCCCCTCCTAAACCCCGGCGAGCTCTCCCGTGTCAAAGAGATGGCGTACTGCGCCCGGGGGCGCAGGGATTGCGGGCATATGGGTCTCACTCTCGGAGTTGATGATGAAACGAACGGTGGTCATTTCTTCGGCGGCGGTCCTGGGTGTCGCTCTCGCGGGGTACTTCGTCTTCTTCGCGGGCAGCTCGAAAAAGTACGACTTCCGCCTCGACAAGGTGCAGCAGGGAGATCTGAACGTCAACGTGACGACGACGGGAACGGTGAACGCCGTCGTGTCGGTGGACGTGGGGACGCAGGTCTCCGGGATCATCTCGAACCTCTATGCGGACTTCAACTCGGTCGTGAGAGAGGGACAGGTCATCGCGCGCATCGACACGACGTTCCTCTGGCAGTCCGTGAAGGACGCGGAGGCGGCACAGGCGGGGGCCGAGGCGAAGGCCGCCGACAGCCGCCGCACGCTCATCCGCGAAAAGGCGCTCCTGGAGAAGCAGCTTGATTCGCAGGCGAACTACGACGCCGCCCTCACGGCGGACGAGTCCAATCACGCCGCCCTGCTCCAGGCGAAGGCGGCACTCGACCGCGCGAAGATCAACCTCGCCTACGCGACGATCCGGGCCCCCGTGAGCGGCGTGGTGATCAACCGCGCCGTGAACGTCGGGCAGACCGTGGCGGCGAGCTTCTCCTCGCCGCTCCTCTACACGATCGCCAACGACCTCTCCAAGATGCAGGTCCTCACGACGGTCGACGAATCCGATATCGGGATGATCAGCATCGGCCAGACGTCCACGTTCACGGTCGACGCCTATCCCGACAGGAAATTCAGCGGCACGGTGTCCCAGATCCGGCTTGCCCCCGTCTCGATCCAGAACGTCGTGAACTACACGGTGGTGATCGACGTCGACAACAGCGACCTGAAGCTGATGCCGGGGATGACGGCGAACGTCAACGTCGGCGTCGCCTCCGCCCGCAACGTGTTGAAGGTGCCGAACCTGGCGCTCCGCTTCCAGCCGCCGCCGGACCTCGTCGACTCGACGAAGCTCCTGGCGATGCGGGAGGCGTTCATGGGACGCGGCGGTCGGGATCTCTCGGCCGCGGGATCGATGCCCGACCCCGCCGAGGGGAGCCAGGCACCTGGCGGCGGCCCCCAGGGGGACGGAGCCGGCAGGCCGGGGGGCCTGAAGAACATCGGCGCCATCCGCGATTCGATCGTGGCCGCGCACGGCGGAGCGATGAGCCAGGAGGATCTGCGCGCGGAGATGGGGAAAGTGTTCGCGCGGCTGCGCGCCCCGCAAACGGCGCAGAAGCCGTCGTCCGTCGCCCGTCACCTGGCGCCGCCGCCGACGGGGAACACCACGTACGGGATCACGAACCTCTACCCGCAATTCGAGCGGAGCCCGTACGAGCCCCAGCATCAGGCGGGGAGGGCGCGCGTCTGGATCCTGAACGCGCAGAAGAAGCTGGAGCCGGTGTTTGTCAGGACGGGCGTGACCGACGGCAGGTACACCGAGGTCACCACCGACTCGCTGAAGCCGGGCGACATGATCGTCCTGGGTGCGACGTCGACCTCAGACAACGCCAGCGCGGCCAACCCGCTCGCCGGCGGCCAGCGCCCCGGCGGTCCCGGAGGTTTCCGATGAGCGGTGACGGCCGCAGCGGGGGGACGGACGAACACCGGCTGATCGCCATCGACCACCTGGTCAAGACGTACATGCTCGGCGAGGTGGAGGTGCACGCGCTGCGGGGAGTCTCGGTGGAGGTCCTGAGCGGCGAGTTCGTCGCGATCATGGGAGCGTCCGGGTCGGGCAAGTCCACGTTCATGAACATCCTCGGGTGCCTGGACAAGCCGACAAAGGGAACGTACATCCTCGACGGGATCGACGTGAGCGGACTCTCGCGCGACGAGCTGGCGCGCATCCGCAACAGGAAGCTCGGGTTTGTCTTCCAGGGGTTCAACCTCCTCTCGCGCACGTCCGCAATCGAAAACGTGGAGCTGCCGCTCCTGTACGGCGCCACCTCGATCAGGGACAGGGAGGAGCGGGCCGTGCGCGCGCTCAACATGGTCGGCCTCGGCGACCGCGTGCACCACTACCCGAACCAGCTTTCCGGCGGGCAGCAGCAGCGCGTGGCAATCGCGCGGGCGCTCGTGAACGACCCGAGCATCGTGCTGGCCGACGAGCCGACGGGAAACCTGGACAGCCGCACGAGCGTCGAGGTGATGGGGATATTCCAGGAGTTGAACGAGAAGGGCATCACGATCATCCTGGTGACGCACGAGCCCGACATCGCCCAGTTCGCGAAGCGGCACATTGTCTTCCGCGACGGGCGGATCAAGTCCGACAGGCTCAACCAGGCGCCGAGGGTGGCGTCGGAGGTCCTGGCCGAACTGCCGACGATCGACGAGGAGGTGGGGCAATGAAGATTCTCAATATCCTGCTCTCGGCCTTCCGGGCCCTGCAGCGGAACAAGATGCGTTCGTTTCTGACCATGCTCGGCATCATCATCGGCGTGGCGGCGGTGATCGCGATGCTGGCCATCGGGCAGGGGGCCCAGTACTCGGTGGAGCAGCAGATTTCCTCGCTGGGGACGAACGTGCTGATCGTCTTCCCCGGTTCGCAGAACCTGGGGGGCATACGCCAGGGGGCGGGATCGAACACCACGCTGACGGAGGACGACTGCATCGCCATCCAGCGGGAGTGCCCGGCGGTCGCGCTCCTTTCTCCCGGCACGCGCGCGGGGGGGCAGGTGATCGCGGGGAACCTCAACTGGGCGACGCAGATCGAGGGGACCGGCGCCGACTACCTCGAGATCCGGAAGTGGGGGATGGAGTACGGCGATTTCTACACCGACCAGGACATCAAGGCGGCGTCCAAGGTCTGCGTGCTGGGACAGACGGTGGCCACCACGCTCTTCCCGGACGCCAGCCCCGTCGGCCAGACGGTCCGGATCCGGAACGTCCCGTGCAAGGTCCTCGGCGTCCTGACGAAGAAGGGGCAGAATGCGCTGGGGCAGGACCAGGACGACATCATCCTCGCGCCCTGGACGACGGTCAAGCGGCGGCTGACCTGGTTTCCCTACTTGCGGCAGATCCTGGTCTCGGCCACCAGTCCCTCGAACATCCCGGTCGCACAGCAGCAGATCACCGAGCTCCTGCGCATGCGGCACAGGATCGCTCCGTACGACCCGGATGACTTCACGATCCGCAACCAGGCGGATCTCGCGACGGCCGCGACGGCCACGACGCAGATCCTGACGATCCTGCTGGCCAGCATCGCGTCCGTCTCGCTGCTCGTGGGGGGCATCGGCATCATGAACATCATGCTCGTGTCCGTCACGGAGCGCACGCGCGAGATCGGGATACGGATGTCGGTGGGGGCGCGATCGCGCGATATCCTCACGCAGTTCCTGATCGAGGCCCTGGTGCTGAGCCTGATGGGGGGGATGACCGGGATCATCCTCGGGGTGAGCGGCTCCAGCGCGATCTCATCGCTCGCGAAGTGGCCGACCATCATCACGTTTTTCTCGATCCTTCTCTCGTTCGGCTTCTCGATCGCGATCGGCATCTTCTTCGGGTTCTACCCCGCGCGCAAGGCGGCGCTGCTGAATCCCATCGACGCGCTCCGCTACGAGTGATCTCACCTCCCGAGCGACTGCATCATGTGCTCGGGATAGCGGGAGCCCGCGGCTGCGCCGGGGGGGGCGATCCGGCCGAGCGCCGCGAGATCCCCCGCTTCCAGCCGGAGCGCGGCGGCTGCCGCGTTTTCTTCAAGATACGCCCTCCGTTTCGTCCCCGCGATTGGCACGATGTCTCCTCCCTGCGCGAGCACCCAGGCAAGCGCCAGGCACGCCGGCGTCGTCCCCTTTTTCGCGGCCAGCTCCTCGAGCCCCCGGACTATGGCTGCGTTCTTCGCGAAATTCTCCCCCTGGAACCTGGGTGAGTTCCGCCTGTAGTCGTCCGCGGGAATGTCCTCCGCCGCCCTGAACCGCCCGGTGAGGAATCCCCGGCCCAGGGGGCTGTAGGCCACCAGCCCGATCCCCATCTCCCTGCAGGTCGCCAGGACGTCTCCCTCGGGGTCGCGCGTCCAGAGCGAGTACTCGCTCTGGAGCGCGGAGAGGGGGTGGACGGCGTGGGCGCGCCGTATCGTTGCCGTCCCCGCTTCCGACAGCCCGATATAGCGGACCTTCCCTTCCCTGACAAGCTCCGCCATCGCTCCCACCGTCTCCTCGATCGGCGTGGCAGGGTCGACCCGGTGCTGGTAGTAGAGGTCGATCGTCTCGATCCCCAGGCGCCTCAGGCTCCCCTCGCAGCTCGAGCGGACGTACGCCGGGCGCCCGCTCACCGAGCGGGCCTGCGGGTGCGCGGGATCCCTGACGATGCCGAACTTCGTCGCGACCTGCACCGCCTGCCGTTTTCCCCGGATCGCCCTCCCGAGGAGTTCTTCATTGATGTAGGGGCCGTACATATCCGCCGTATCGAAGAGCGTGATGCCCAGCTCGATCGCCCTGTGGATCGTCGCCGTCGATTCGGCGTCGTCCCGCCCGCTGTAGAACTCCGACATTCCCATGCACCCGAGTCCAAGCGCTCCCACGCGCAATCCCCGGGATCCGAGTATGCGTGTATCCATGATGCGTGTGCCTTCTCTGTCAGTTGGCCGTGGATTGTCCGCTGCGCCTCATCATTGCCCGCACCGTGTCGATCCTCGCTTTCACCGACGGATCGCCGGGCTGGAGCCTCGCGATATCCTCCAGGAGCGCAAGCTCCTGGCGGTACATCCCTCCCAGCTCGTAGAGCCGGATCATCTGCCCGTAGATGTAGGGATTGCCCGGGGGACCGCCGGCGGTCTCAGCCCTGAACTCCCGCTCCAGGATCGACGTCAGCGCCGCGGCCTTCGACGGGAGACCGAGCCGGTATTCCATGATCGCGAAATCGTACCCTTCGTCGAAGAGCATCGGCACGGTTGTCCACGGGATCACGTGCTCCAGGCGGTCCATCACGCGGGCGCTCTTCGCCAGGTCATGCCGGCCCTCGTCCTCGAATATGGCCAGCGCGCGGAACGCCGAGCGGAACCCGCTCACCATGTGGGCCTCGTTTTCGTCGAGCACCACCGTGGTGTCCGCCGTGGTGCGAAACTTGTACCCGTAGCGCGGCGTGCGAGAAAAATCCGCCGGCTCGTTGAAGAGGTTTGCCGCGAGGACGTCGGGGTCGATCCCCATCGTCAGGCGGGACGCCCTGTACGGGACGAGCCTCCAGGCCAGCCCGCAGAACCGGAGGTACTCGTCGATCCCGATCCTGCTGTCCGGGGGGCAGGTGATCGCGAAATAGATCGGGCGCTGCCACCTGTTGGTCTCGATGATGTTCTTGACCATGAAGTCCTGCACACGGATCGCTTTCGTCCTCCCGTACTGCACCGTGTTGCGCATGACGAACTGGATCTTCTCCCCGCCTCCCGCGCCGGTGTCCGCCGGGAGAGGGGGGGCGCCGAACGACCCCGGATTGAAGATCGCCGTGTCGGTGAAGGCTTCCTGCCGGCCGGCTCCCGGCGGGACGGGGATGGTCACCGTCTGGGGGTCCCAGGGAATCAGACCGTCCATGTCCGGGATCCTGTTGTCCGGGATGCTGATCGGGACCGCGGTCGCCTCGGGGTAGTAGGGGCGGTCTTTCATCTGCCGGATGTACCAGGGTGTGTTGACAAGGCTCAGGTTGACGACCCTGACGTCGCGCCGCACCCCCTCCACGTCCTGCATGAACCAGAGCGGGAACGTGTCGTTGTCGCCGTTGGTGAAGAGGATGGCCCCCTGCTCGCAGGTCTGGAGCATGTCGTAGGCATAGTCCCACGCCAGCCAGTTTCGCGAACGGTCGTGCGTCGCGAAATTGGCCTGGAACATCCTCGCCGGGATGAAGGCCGTCGCCGCCAGGAGCACGGCGGCGTACCCCGCTCCCCTGGCTTTCGGCGCGCGGAGAATCCCCGCGACGACCTCCAGGAGTCCCCGCACGCCGAGCGCGATCCAGATCGCGAAGACCGCGTACGCCCCCGCGTAAAAATAGTCCCGCTCACGCGGCTGAGGCTCCTGCTGGTTCTGGTAGAACGCGATCAGGTACCCCATGATGATAAAGAGCAGGGCAAGCGACGCTCCCATCCTCCAGTCCCTGCGGAAGTGCCAGAAGAGGCCGAAGAGTCCGACGACCAGGGGAATCCCCGCGAGTTGCCCCCATTCCGGATCCGCGTCCTGCTCGCGCGAGCCCCGCCCGGCGAAATTGAAGAGGATGTACCTGTTGAACATGTGCTGCATCTGATACCGGAGGAAGAAATCAAGGTCGCTCTTGTACTCCGTCCACGTTCTCTGCCGGTCCGCCTCGGGGGTCCATCGCCGTTCGAACACCGGGAACTCGCCGTACTGCTCCCGGTTCAGGTACGTCAGGAGGCCGGCGAAGTTCCCGGGGTTGTTCTCGTTCATCGGCGGGTGGACGTTCGCCCGCGTGACGATCATGGTATACGTGGAGAAGCCGAGGATGACGAAGAGGAGCGCGAGCAGCCCCGTGTGCAGGAGCCCCCGAGCGCGGGCGGCGGTCACGTACGCCGCATAGCCGAGGAGCGCGAGTATCACGGCAAGTATGGCGATCCCGAGGCTGCTCGAGTTCCCGGAGATGACCTGGATCAGCTTCGGGAGGAGCTTGATGACACCGGGGTACGTGGCGAAAAGCGCCGCCGCCGCGACAAGCACCGGCATGTAGAACGAGTCCTTCCGGAACACGCGCTTCCAGAAGAGCGCCATGTAGCCGCAGCTGATCGCGCCCATGACGAGGACGAACTTCCTGTCGTAGGCGAAGAATTGCTCCGGCGAGGGGACCTGCGTCGATGTCATGCCGTCCCACCAGACGAAGGCGACGGCCAGCAGGAGGGCCGCCTGGCCGGCGAACAGGAGCGCGCTCCTCCTGCAGGCGGCGTCGTCCGCCACGGAGCGCCGGAAGACGACCACCATGGCGACGGTGAAGACCGTCGGGACGCTCATCAGGTGGACTCCCGCGGAGAGCCCCGCCAGGTACGCGATCATGAGGAGATACCTCCCGCTCCCCGGCTCATCCGCCTTTTCGTCCCAGACAAGCAGGAGCCAGAGCATTGCCGTGAAGAGGAACGTCGAGGCGGCGAAGTAGTTTGCCTCGACGCCGTTGAACCAGAACGAGTCGCAGAAGGAGAGGGCCAGGGCGCCGATCGCGGCCGCGACCGGGGTGGCCCAGTCATCGGCCGGTCCCTCCGGCACGGTGGGCCGGAAGCGCCTGATGAGGCGCACGGCGATCAGGTAGACGAAGAGGACGGCCAGCGCACTGGACACGACGGACACCATGTTCATCCTGAAGCCCGGGTCCCCCCTCATGGGCAGGAGATAGAAGAACCTCCCGACGAGCGAGAAGAGCGGTCCCCCCGGCGGGTGGGGGACCTGCAGCATGCAGGCGGCGGCGGAAAGCTCGCCGGGATCCCAGAATGAGACCGTCGGCTGGGCGGTGATGAAGAACTGGACGGCGGAGATCGCGAACACCGTCGCCGCGACTGAGCGGTGGAGGAGCCTGGAATTCATCTTCATAGCGGGATAGTCACACTGTCATTGCGAGCGCGCTCTTCTGTCATTGCGAGCGCTTTCTGCGAAGTCCGCTTTCTGGAGCACGCCGCTTTTGGGCGTGCCAATCCAGAAGCGATATTACCACAATGACCCTCCAAATGCAACGCAGATTGCCTCGCCTGAGGATCGGCTCGCAATGACACTTCCCGTCATTGCGAGCGCTTTCTGCGAAGCAATCCCCGCTTGACTGTTCGGCCGGAACTCCCGTTCTTATCGTTCTGTCAGGGAGGGTCCCGGATGAATTCAGGGTACACGCGCAAGGTCGCGCTCGTGGGCACGGGCCTGGTCGGCTCATCATTCGCCTTTGCCCTCATGATCCGCGGCCTGGCGACCGATCTCGTGCTCGTGGACGCGAACGCCGAGAAGGCGATCGGGGAGATGATGGATTTCAACCACGGGCTCTCGTTCACCCGGCCGATGAAGATCACCGCCGGCTCATACGCCGACTGCGCGGGAGCGCAGGTCGTGGTCATCGCGGCGGGGGCATCCCAGAAACCGGGAGAGACGCGGCTCGACCTCCTGGCGCGCAACGCGGCGATCTTCCGCGACATCGTCCCGCAGGTGGCGCGCCACAACCCGGACGGCATCATCCTGATCGCCACGAATCCCGTCGACATCCTCACATACGTCTCCGTCGGCGTCTCGGGCCTCCCCCCGGGGCGCGTGATCGGCTCCGGGACGATACTCGATACCTCCCGGTTCCGGTTCCTGCTCGGCCAGTATTACGGCGTCGACGCGCGCAGCGTCCACGCGTACATCATCGGCGAGCACGGCGACAGCGAGATCCCGCTCTGGAGCCTCGCTACGATCGGCGGCGTCCGGCTCCAGGAGTTCGCCCCGCTGAAAAACAAGGAGTACGTCCAGGCCGAGATGGATGCGCTCTTTGCGCGCGTGCGCGACGCGGCCTACGAGATCATCCG
>DATJAS010000063.1:0-12780 GCA_035516035.1 Bacteroidota bacterium
CACGATGATCGCGTCGTCCACCACGATCCCGATCGCCAGCACGAACCCGAACATCGTCAGCGTGTTGATCGTGAACCCCAGGGGGATGAAGAAGCAGAACGTCCCCAGGATGGAGACCGGGATCGCCAGGATCGGGATCAGGCTCGAGCGCACGCTCTGCAGGAAGAGGAACACCACGATCGCCACCAGGCCCAGCGCCTTGAGCAGCGTGTCCACCACCTCGTTCATCGACACGCGCACGACCGTGACCGACTCGAACGGGACCGCGTAGTCGACGTCCGTCGGGAACGACTTCCTGAGCTGCGCGAGCGTCGCGGTGATCCCGTTTGCCGTCTCCAGGGCGTTGCTGCCGGGGGCCTGGTAGATCAGCAGGCACGACGCCCGCTTGCCGTCCACGAACGAGTTGCTGGAGAAGGTGAACTTGCCGAGCTCGACCCTGGCCACGTCCCTGAGGTGCACCAGCTCTCCCGTCGCCGGGATCGTCTTGACGATCACGTTCTCGAAGTCCGTCACCCTGCTGAGGCGGCCGTTGACGAGAATGCCCAGCTCGAACGTCTGCGTCTTCTCCTGCGGGGGGACGCCGGCGGAGCCCGCGGCCACCTGCACGTTCTGCGCGTTCAGGGCGGCGATCACGTCCCCCGGCGTCAGGCTGTACGCCGCCATCTTCTCCGGGTCCATCCAGATGCGCATGCTGAAGTCGTCGCTGAACCGGCTGATGCTCCCGACGCCGGGCACGCGCAGGAGCGCGTCCTGGATGAAGATGTTCGTGTAGTTGTCCAGGAACGTGATGTCGTGCGTCCCGCGGGGCGCATAGATCGCCACCATCATCAGCATGCTGGGGTTCAGCGCCCGCACCGTGAGCCCGAGCCGGCTCACGGCCGCGGGCAGCAGTGGCGACGCGATGCCGACGCGGTTCTGCACGTCGAGCGTGGCAATATCGATGTCGGTCCCGACGTTGAACGTGACGTTCATCGACATGAGACCGTTGTTGGTATTGTTGCTCTGCATGTACTGCATCCCGGGGGTGCCGTTGACCTGCTGCTCGATCGGCGTGGCGACCGTCTGTTCGACCGTGAGCGCGTCGGCGCCGGTGAACTGGCCGTTGACCTGGACCACGGGGGGGGTTATCTGGGGATACTGCTCGATGGGAGAATTGAAAATGCAGAGGACGCCGGAGATCACCAGCACGACCGAGATGACGATCGCGGTGACCGGTCTTTTGATAAACGTATTGGCGATCATCGGTCAGCCATCCGCAGTGCCCCCCGCCGCACCCCGCTCCCGCGCCCGCTCACTGCTTCCCCTGGAGACCCTTGCCGCCGTCGCCGGGCTTCCCCCCGCGTCCCGCGGAGGCATTGTCCGCTGTCGCGGCGATCGCCGACCCGTTGTGCAGCGTCTGGACGCCGTCGACAACGATATGCTCACCTGCGCTGATGCCGCCGCGGATGATCACGCTGGGACCGATGACCGTGCCGAGCTGGACCTTTCTCTGAAACGCGTACAGGCCTTCTCCCCCCTTCGCACCGGGCTGCTCTCCCGTCGCGCCCGCCGGCCCGGCCATCGACGTGTCCTTCCCCACGTAAAGAAAGAACTCGCCCATCTCCTCCACCACCGCCCTGTACGGGACCAGGAGCTGCGGGGCCGTGTCCCGGTTCCGCACCCTCAGGACGCAGCTCATCCCGGCGCGCAGCGCCCGGCGCGGGTTCGGGAACGTGAGCCGGATCCTGATGGAACCCGTCTGCGGGTTCACCGCCCTGTCGATGACCGAGAGCGTCCCCGGAAAAGGATACACGGAGTAGTCGGGCAGGATGAGCGTGAAGAGTGAATCGACCGGCCGTGACCTGCCGGCCCGCAGGTCGTCGAAATACGACAGGTCTTTTTCGTTCACCAGGAAGTCAACCCCCATCGGATCGTCGGTCGAGATGGTGGCAAGGACCGTCTGGCCGACCGTCATCAGGTCGCCCAGTTTCACCTGGCTGAAACCCACGGTCCCGTCGAACGGTGCGGTGATCGTGGAATAGGCCAGGTTGGTCCTGGCGGTGGTCAGGGCTTCATCGGCCGATTTGTAGGCGTTCTGCGAGTTCTCCAGCGCGATCATCGCGTGGTCGTACAGCTGCTTGGCCACCGCCTTGTTGTTGTAGAGGTACTCGTAGCGATCCCCGTCCTGCTGCGCCTGCCGCAGGTTCCCCTCCGCGACTTTCAGGTTGGCCAGCGCGGCGTTGTAGTTCGCCTCATAGATACGCCTGTCGATCTCATACAGCTTCTCCCCCTTCTTCACATGGCTCCCCTCTTTGAAGTAGATCCCGGTCAGATACCCCTGGACTTCGGGGAGGAGGTTCACCTGGCTGAGCGCGACGGTCGTCGCCGTGTACCGGTCGTAGTAGACGACCGGCTGCGCCGTCACCGTGGCCAGATTCACGGGCACCGGCGCGGGCGGCGGCGGCTGTTTCTGTCCGCAGGAGAGGAGCAGCAGGCATCCTGCAAACGAGACGATCCATCGTCCCCCGATCATTGTGCTCTCCGTTTCATTGGTTGGTCGGAATGTCGCCCATCGCCTTTTCAAGATCGATCTTGCTCGCCAGCACCTGGAACAACGCGTCCGTGTAGCCGATCTCCGCCGTGATCAGATTCGTCTCGGCGACGATGATGTTCAGATACGAAACCACTCCCTGCTTGTACTGGAGAGAAACGACGCGGTAGACGCTCGCCGCCCGCGCTTTGTTCTCCTCCAGCAGCCGGAGATTGTAGAGACTCCCTTTGTAGGCGGCCATCGCCGAGGAATATTCCGCGTAGATCTGTGACCGCAGCGCGGCCTCTGCCCAATCCTGTGCCTCCTCCTGCAGGACCGACCGGTGGATGCTCTCGATCCTGGAGAAACCGGTGAATATGGGAAGCGTGACCGACAGCCCGATCAGCGAATACGGGTACGCATTCCGGAAGAGCGCGGGAGCGGTGTTGCTCTCGAATTCATACACGTAGTTGTACGAGATCGCGATGGACGGGAGGAACGACAGCTCATAAAACTCTGTCTGCCGGCGCTGCAGCTCCCGTGCCGTCTGGAGCTGGCGGTACTCGATGCGTCTCTCGTAGTCAAGCGGCCGCGTCGTGTCGTACGCGATCTCATGCATCATCCGCGCGGTATCGCACACGACGTTGAGCGTCTTCCCGGCCGGGTACCCCATGGCCTGTTTCAGGAGGGCCTCCGCGGGGGCTTCATTTTCCTCCTCCTGCTTCAGCTGCGCTTTCGTGTTGTTGAGCGTGATCACGGCCTGTTGATAGTCGGTCTCGTCCGCGATGCCCCCCACGTACTGGTGAAAGGCATCCGCGACGTCCTGCCCCAGCCGCGATGTGTCTTCCTTCAGCACGTCGACCTGCTGCAGCGTGAGAAAGAGGTTGTAAAACGTCTTGCTCACGGCGGCCACGATCCCGATCCTGACGCTGTCCAGGGCCTGCTCGGCCTGTTCGGTGTGCAGGGGCGCGCTCCTTGCGGCATACAACAACGAGGGGTCGAAGAGCGTTTCGGAGGCGGAGAGCTGCGGCGTTGCCGTGTTGACGACGCCCACGTGCGTCGCCACCGGCGGGCCGCCGGGAGCCGCCGGGTTGGGTTCGAGCGTCGTCGGGAGCCGGTTGTAATGAAGGAGGCTTCCGGTGAGACCCACCTGCGGCAGCCAGCCGGAGAGACTGATGGCGTTTTCCGTCTTTGCTACGGAGATCCCGATGGAGGCCTGATGGACTTCCGGTTGATGGTCCATCGCGTATGCGATGCAGTCCGGAAGGGTGTACGCGGGGAGCGTGACGGACGTGTCGGCCTCCTGCGCGGCCGTGCGGGGGGGGACCCCGCTGCAGAGCGCGCCAAGCAGGAACGTTCGCTGGAGGACTGAGACGGCGAGCTGAAGAAATCTCTGTGTCCGCCCTGATTTCGCATTGTGGACCATCGACAGCAGGGATGGTGTATGGACTGTCAGACCGTCAAACTGCCGGGCCTATTATTGTCAGACACGGATTTCCCCGGCGGGTTTAATGGCGGGACGTGAAAAGCGGTCCCCGCGAGTGAGATGCAGCATCTCCCCCCCCCGCTAGGGCCGGTCGCCGCGGCCGGCAACGAACACATTCAGCGCGGCCGTCCCGGCGGCTTCGCCGTTCACCGCGGCGGTCCAGGTGATCTCCTGCCACGCCGGCGCCTCGAGATTCGCCGCGACCAGCCTCACCCGCACGGGAACGGCGTCGTGTGCCCCGACGGCAAAGCCGCTCACGGGGAGCGCGTGATGTGCAAACTGTGCCGAGTTGCTGTCCCGGGACCATCCCCGGGGCATCCGGGTGCGCAGATCAAACACGGCAGGGAGATCCGTATCGTTGTGGAGAATAAGAGGGACGGAAAAATCCTGCCCGCTTCCCACGCCGAGTTCCGGCGCGAGGAGCCCCGGCATCGGGTCGAGTCCGTGCGCGGTCCAGAAGCGCGCGTAGAACGCCCAGCCTCCTCCCAGCTCAATCCACAGGCGGCCGGGCGCGGCGTCGTGAGACATCGAGGGGGCGGCGTAGCCCCGGGGAGCGCGGTAGGAAATCGGGCCACTGTCGACGCCCTGGAAGATATCCCCGGTCACCGATCCGCCGACCAGCGATTTCCCCAGGACAAACGCCAGTGGCTGCTCGTACGGGCCCAGAGAACCCGCGGCGATTTCGTGCGCCGGGGCGCCGTCGTACTGCGTCCGGTGAAACGCCACCTCCTCCGCCGCAAGCCGCGCGTACGATGCATGACGGGTCGGCGAGACATCGGTCATCGCGTAGGCGGGCCCTTTCCCCCTGAGAAAATCGGTGTGTGAGGCGTCCGTGAAATAGTAGAGCTTCTTGGGTTGCCAGGTGCGCAGGCCTTCCATGAGATTGGAATACCAGAGGTGGTCCTCGGGCGCCGCCACCTGTTCGGGAAACCAGGTCGGATCGCCGGCCAGGTCGAACGCCTCCGTGGCCACGACGCCGGATGCCTGGTGGTCTTCATGGTTCTCCCCGACGACGATATCGGGGAGCATCGTAATGATCACTTCGGGACGGGTCAGCCGGATGAAACGGACCACTTCGCCGAGCACGTTCCCGTGGTTCCATGTCCCGAGCGAGCGGAGCACGTCCGGGACGTCGGGATACGGCGTGTCGGGGGCCCGGAGGAACCAGACGAGCTGAATCCCGATCGAGCCGAGCGCCTGCCGCGCTTCCGCCTCACGCACATCCGCCAGAGCGTGCGCCTGCTCCTCGCCGACGAGATTCTGCCCGGCGTCTCCCCGCGTCGCAAACACCACCGCCACCCGCTTTCCCTCATCACACACGGCACGCGCCAGGTATCCCGCGATCAGCGATTCGTCGTCGGGATGCGCGACGACGACCAGAATGTCTGCCTTGAACCGTGCATCAGGAGGAGGAGTTACGACCGTCTGTGCGGGAGACGGTGAAATACATACGCCGGCGGAAATTGCAGCGATGCCGCAGATGAGGTGCGAGAGTTTTGCCATATCGTCATCCTGTCCGAATTAAGAATTGAGAATTCTGAATTCTTAGTTCTTAATTCAATCTTTTTATGAGCAATGCCCAATCTTCTCCGGTTGGCGCCTCCGGCGATTGCCAGGAAGGACCGGTGATGTCCGGCAATACCACCGCCCGGCCGGAGCGGGCCTCGAACCAGAGTGCGGAGTAGCGCCCCTGGCCGAGACGCACGGTCACGCTCCCCGCGCGGGGAAGATAGACGGCGTAGGCGCGCCCCGGTTCGGCAAGGCAATAATTGCCGTCGCTCACCAGCTCATCGTGCGGAGCAGCCTTCCACCATTCAAACAGTGAGAAGAACTCCACGATGTGACCGTACCCGACAAACATCGTCATGGAGTCATCACCCCGGCCGTTGAGCCAGCCCCCTCCCGTGTCAGGCCAGATGTTCGTCCCCCGGCGGGCGCTCTCTCCCGCGGTCTGGTACCCCCCTGCCATGTAGATATCCCAGGCCGTGCGGCGGAGAACGTCCGCCGACTCCGCCGGCGGCGCGGGCGCCCACATCGGGTAGTGGTCCTCGTACCCGTACTCCTCGTTCGCCTGGGGTATGATCCGGCCCGTCGCTTCCTGCAGCGCCCGCTGCTTCAGCATGAACGCGTGCTGCTCTCGCGACCACTCCTGGAACGAGGTGAAATCAAACCACGCGGCGGTGCGGTCCTGGTGGATGTTGTCGACAGGATGGCTGGTCGCCAGGTGCCTGTAGGGGTCCCAGGCCTTTATCAATGTTCCGGTCTCGTGCGTCCATTCATCCGTGCGATACCGTTCCAGATCGTCGCCCAGGTCCCAGGTGATGTTCGACATGGCGCCGAAGCGTGCGATCGCGTACGCGATGAACCGGCGCTCGTCGTCGCTCCCCGCCGCGGGATGCACCTTGTTGTCGTTCATGTCGAGGACGAGCGAGATGATGACGTCCCGGTCCCGTGCGAAGGCCAGCGCGCGTTCGAACTTGCGCCAGTAGGGGAGGTCGAACCTCGTGTAGTCGAAATCCGGACGGTACATGTCGGCATATCCCGGATGATGGATGTCCCCGCGCCCGTTGGCCGGCCACGGGGTCAGGTACGTCGTGAAATTCTCCCCGTTCATCACGGGCTCGCCGAAGAAGACGTCTTCCCTCCCCGCGATCGTCACCCGGAGGCGGTTCACATTCAGGCGATGCAGGCGTTCAATCGCACTGCGGATCGTCCGCTCGTCCTTCCATCCCATCAGCCAGTACGCCGTCGTCCCGTTAAAGAAGTAATGCTCGCCGGTTCCCGCCCAGATGAAATGCCAGGGGTACTGCGGGTCGACGCGGAGCAGCCCCCGGCGATGACCGTCAAACGCGCGGACCGTCCCCCGGGAGGTCTCCTCCCGCGCGGTGTCGTGAAACACGACGACATACTCATAGTCGCCCGCCGCCTGCGGCATGAAGCGGATGCGGTAGATGCTGCCGTCGTCGGCGTCCGCGAACCCGTTCACCGACCAGCGCTCGCCGGTTTCCCGGCGGGAGAACATGCCGGTCAGACGGGCGCCGGTGAAGGGATTGCCGGGGGCGGGATGTTCGACGCTGGCAGTGATCTCGACGAAGTCATAGGCCGCGACGGAATCGCACGACACACTGAACGCGACGTCGTGACCGGCGCCTGAGAGTGTCCGGGCCAGAGAAAGGATGACCAGAGGAGTAAGCATGGGGGACCATCATTCCGGTTTCTTTGAGAATACGTGGAACGTCACGAGGTCCCACGCGTTGTGTATGCCGATAAACAACATCACCGGGACGGCAGCCGGAGGCAGGGTCATGGCGATGCCATGCTCGACAATCAGCGGATCTCGAGCGTCACAATGGATTTTGCGGGAAGATGTACAGAGAGGACGCCGTCACGAAGCCGGGCGCCGTCGAACGGCCGGATGTTCACGGCTTCCGGCCTGCCGAAATCGTTGTACGCGTTCATCGTACCCGCCGTGATGATTTCGCCGGTGACGCTCCCGGCGGACGCTCCCTTCAGCTCGCAGCGCACGTCCTCCGCCTTCGAGGGGTCGAGATTGGCAAGTGAGACATGGATCCGTCCTTCCCTGTCTTTTGACGCCGATGCGCTCAGCGCCGGGATCGAATCCCTGCCGCTCGCGTACGAGTCGCACTGCATGTCCACAGGCAGCATCACGGCATCCTGGTGCACGGCATACATCTTGAACACGTAGTACGTCGGGGTCAGGACAATCGCGTCGCCCTTGGTCAGGATCATCGACTGGAGCACGTTCACCATCTGGGCGATGTTGGCCATTTTCACGCGATCGCAGTGCTTGTGAAAGATGTTCAGGTTCACGGCCGCGACCATGGCGTCGCGGAGCGAGTTCTGCTGGTAGAGAAACGAGGGGTTCGTCCCCGGCTCCACGTCGAACCAGTCCCCCCACTCGTCGACGACGAGGCCGATGCGCTTCTCCGGATCGTACCTGTCCATGATCGCCGCATGGCGTGTCACCAGGTCGTCCATTTTGAGCGTCGTCGAGAGCGTCGTGAACCAGTCTTTCTCCGCAAACACCGTCGCGGACCCTTTCCTGCTCCAGTCTGCCACGGTGTAGTAATGGAGCGAGTATCCGCCCAGGAATCCCTTCAGCCACCCGTCGACGCTCTTCCATTTCTTCATGATCGTGTCGGTCCAGGCGTAGTCCTCCTGGAGGCCGCCGGAAGAGATCTTGGTGAGCCTGTTATCGCCGTAATTCTTCAGGAAGAGGGAGTACCGCGCCATTTCATTGGCATAAAACTCCGCCGACATGATCCCGCCGCACCCCCACGTCTCGTTCCCCACGCTCCAGAACCTGACCTTCCAGGGCTTCTCCCTCCCGTTCCGCCTCCGCAACTGGCTCATGGGATTATCGCCGTCGGACGTCAGGTACTGCACCCAGTCGGACATTTCCTTCACCGTGCCGCTGCCGATGTTCCCGCAGATCACGGGCTCGCACCCGATCTGCCCGCACAGGTCCATGAACTCGTGCGTGCCGAAACTGTTGTCTTCCGTGACACCGCCCCAGTTCGTGTTGACCATCCTGGGCCGCTCCGGGCGCGGGCCGATGCCGTCCCTCCAGTGGTATTCGTCGGCAAAGCACCCGCCCGGCCATCGGAGCGCCGCCACGTGGATCTTCTTCAGGGCATCGACGACATCGTTGCGTATGCCGCGCGTGTTGGGAATCGGGCTGTTTTCCCCCACCCAGAGCCCTCCGTAGATGCAGTGCCCCAGGTGTTCGGAAAACTGTCCGTAGATGAATCTGCTGATGGTGTCCCTCCCGGCATCGGCATGCACCACGAGCGAGTTCATTGCCGGCTGAGCGGGAAGGGCGCGCGGAATCCACAGCACCGCAACAAGGAGCCACTTTTGTGATCTGGTCATTATGTCTGACACCCTGTCGCTGGTAGTCTGGGAAAGTTCGGGCGGAGCTGGCCGCACTCGCTATTTCTCGTAGAGAAGCTTGATCGTCCGCGAAGAGCCGACCGCGGTCATCCGGCACAGGTAGACCCCGCTCGCCAGGCCCTGGGCACTCCACTGCAGACGGTGCTCGCCGGGCGGGACTTCGCCGTCGACGAGCGTCTCAACCGCACGGCCCGCCATGTCATAGATCGCCAGCGTCACGCGCGCTTCCCGCGGCACATAGAAGACGATCATGGTCGAAGGATTGAACGGGTTCGGGAAATTTCCGGATAACTGAAAATCCGACGGCGGGTGCACCGGGGACGCCGGCGCCACTGAGAGCGGCGCGCCGTCGCCGACGATCTGGATCTGGTTCAGCTGGTTTGTGCCGACGCCTTTCGTGTTGAGGAGGTCCAGGTAGTTGTCGCATTGCGTGTCCCCGTAGCTGCTCTTGAGGGGCAGCGGCAGTTTTGTCGCCTGGCAATCCAGGCCGAGCACGGACGCCGCGACGCTGTCCGTGGCGACCGGGTTGAGACCCGCGACGAGAACATGGCTCTGTGTGGGGACAAATGTCGATATCCAGACCCCCTCCCCTCCCCTGGCATTCCGAATGCCGTCGACCACGGCGAGATGCACCGGCCGCGCGGCGTTCAGGTCGCAGATCGACCTGGGGAGAAACGAGGCGGATGAACCGTTCGTCGGGCTGTGGAGCGCCTGCCGCCTGTACTGAATGGCTGTTGTCTCATAAAGCGCCTGCGGCACGGTGCCGACCTGGTTCTTGAGCGAGCACGTGAGCCCGGCCTCCGCGTGCTGCTTCAGCTTTGGGATCGAGACGTAGACGTCGGCGTCCTTCAGAATCTGATTCATCGTCAGCGAGGCGTAATTGAAGTAGCCGGTGCCGGTGGAGATGTTGACGAAGTTCCCCGTGCTGATATCGACGAGGTTGCAGCCCAGTGCGGTCTGAATCGCAAGGTAGTCCTGGAACGGGGATTTGGTGAACGCGTCGGGGCTCCCGAGACTCTCGACGATCGTGAGATCGCCCGCGGAGACGCCGGCGTCGAGGATCAGCTGCGCCACCGCCCTCACGACCGCCGGATGGGTCCACTGCGCCTCGGTGATCGGAACGCCGTTCAGCAGCGCATTGCCGATAGAGCCCGACCCGCCGGTCAGGTTGATCTTGATGACGACCTTCTTCCCCTTGGCAAAGAGGGACGAGACCTGTCCCGAGCCGTCGAGGAGGCCGATCAGGTACTCGACTTTTTGCTTCACTCCCCCTGCGGCGTCGTCGTAGACGTAGCTGTCCGCCGGGGTGTTCGTCGTATTCGTCATCGCTACCGTCGCGAGGTATGACGTGCTCAGCCCGCGCGTGTACGCAAAGACGCCCGACGGCCTCAACCACGGGGCAGCGATCAGGCCCGCGGCGGCCGTCCCCAGCGTTTTGATGAAATCCCTTCGAGAAGAGCTCACCCGATCAGAATCGGGTATTTCGTCGTTTCTCATTTCAGATCTCCCGATCGCCAAGGGTTAACGTGCCTAGTATAGAGAATGGCATGACATGTTGCAACAGGCCGGGGCGGATCAGAACTCAAGGCGGATCGTCGCCCTCCCCCTGAATCCCGCGACACTCACCGATTCCGTCGCCGGATCGTATGTCCCGACATTGACGCTCCTCCCCTTCTTTCCTCCCGGGTGCGGGAGACGGATCACAACATCCTGCGGGCCGGACTCCTGATCACACGTGACCGAGGCATCGATGAACCCTTCATTCACGTGCGACTTCACGCGAAGGGAGACCGGACCGAAGTAGCTCCGGACGCTGTCAAGCGTGATCTCCTTCCCATCCTCCATCCATATCCTCGGTATGCCCGCAAGCAGACTGAGCGTCCGCCCCTCCTCGAGGTAGAGCATCCACCGGGTCTCCATCAGGAACCAGGCCTGTTCGTGCGTCTTGTGGGGACTCACCTGGAAGAGGTGCTCCCAGAACGCGTATGTCTCGCGATCGGCGAGAGCCGAGCAAGCGTTGTAATAGGTCTTCAGGAACGGCTTCACAAGCCCGAGCTTCAGCTCGAGCCAGTCGTGGCGGCTGTAATACGGCTGGCTGAACGCCGTGTTGTCCTGGTAGAAGAGCTCGCTCTCGTAGTCGAGCATCATCTTCGAAAGTTGTTCGCCGGGAGAGAGGACCTCGCAGAAAGCCAGGTACATCGGGCCGAGAAGGACGTCCGGCGTCGTGACCGTGCCGTGCGAGAAAAAGGGGTCCGGGCCGATGTGGAGCGCTCTGGGCCCGGCGGCCTCTGTCCAGGGAGGAACGGTGGGGCACCAGCTCCCGTCGCCGAGCGGGACGACTGGCGAGCCGGCCACGCTCCGCTCAAGCGAGGAGCGGATGTCGCGCTTCCACGACTCCGCCTCGCGCGCAAGACGCGCGGATGAGGCGGAATCCACGTCGGCGAGCATTTCCGCGGCGCGGCTCACGCCGAGATACCCATAGCCGTTGAGCATGTATTGATGGTACGGGTCGTTCGGGTCGGCCACTTTACCGGCAATCATGCCGTACCCTCTTCCCTTCAGCTCATCCTTCAGGTATTCCCCCCTCCAGCGCAGAAGGAAGTCGCACGCCCGGAGGAGCTTCGGCTCGACGCTCTTCACCCATTCCAGGTCTCTCGTATAACGATAGTACTCACCCATGCTCCAGAGCGCGGCGCCCGTTTCCACCATGTACCCGCCGAAATTCTGGATCATCCCGTCGTCGTGCTGTTTCTCGAGGAAGAACATCAGCGACCTGCGGGCGACGCCGGAGAGTCCCATGGAGTTGTAAAACTGGATGATCGGCGAGCTCTCCGTCCCGATGGGCGCATAGATGCCGATCGCCGGAGCCAGCGTGCCGTCAGGATCCTCCCCGTACGTGATCAGGTCGAGCTGGAGCAGCCCCGCCCGGATCATCTCGTTGATCCTCTGTTCCGGGACGGATACCCGGGCAGCCCGGGAAAGTTTCGATTCCCAGTACCTCCTGCATTCGTCATGCCGGGCATCGAACGACTCGCGCGAGAGCGCTACGGCTCTCTCCCGGGCGAGGGGTTCATGCGGAACGAGGAATTCGAGCACCGCGCTCTTCCCCGGTGCGATGAGAACGGCGATCTCTTCGTCGTGCAGCGGGGAGCCGTTCAGCGTGGAAATCGCAAAGACGCTCCCATGTGAGAACGAGGAAAACCCGGTCACCGGGTCGAGCGACCAGGGGACGTTCATCCACTGTCCTACGACGGGTCGCACGGTTTTGAACCAGGCATAGCGCGGAACCGATCCCCTGTTCACCGCCTCGCAGCGGAAGAAGAGCACAGTCGTCTCCCCTTTTGCGGCCTCGGCCTCAAGCCTCGGCTTCACCATCGCTTCCTGCTCCGGTGTGAACATATGGCCGACG
Source organism: Bacteroidota bacterium (assembly GCA_035516035.1). Taxonomy (GTDB): domain Bacteria; phylum Bacteroidota; class Ignavibacteria; order UBA10030; family UBA6906; genus Fen-1273. The sequence goes on from DATJAS010000063.1 coordinate 12,319, forward strand.
CTGTAGTAATCGGCAACCAGCCAATCGGTCCCGATCGGTCCTCCCCGCATCAGCGGCGAGGTCTCCGGAACGACAAATGCCGTCGACCGGTATTCAATGTCGTCATCCGTGAGCGTGGCATGAAGGATCGGAAGCACGCCATCTTCAAGCCGTCGGGAAGTGTTGACAGCTACCCCCTGGCCTCTCCCGACCAGGTATGCACACCGGAGCGTATTATCCTGGAATTCCGAGAGCTTCACGGGAGCGGATGCCTTGCGCGGCTCGATCATGTTCCATTCGCTCGCCGGGTATGAGCGATTGTCAGACAGCTCGAAGATCCGGATGTCTCTCCCGAGCCCCAGCCACGTCGGGCATGGTTGATTCCTCGTGCGGGCAGCGGCGGAGTCGAACGATTCCTCCGGTTCGGACTCGATCGCCTCCAGCTTCGTTCGCCCCCGGCCGTTTGTGACAGATGCCGCGATC
>DATJAS010000064.1:0-31309 GCA_035516035.1 Bacteroidota bacterium
TCGTACCAGAGCCCCCCGCAGAAGTGCGTCGACACCCCCGGCTCGACGTGGATGACCCCGTCCGCCTCCCTCTCCGTGTGCTCGAAATCTCTTCCCCGGTAGCGCGCTACTTTGACCGTGGTGCCGTACTGGTTGCCGCTATTGAAGAATACCCATATGTCGCCGCCGATCCGGACGAAGCCGGTGGGTGAGTCGATGCCGAAGCCGACTTTCAGCGACGGCGAGCCGTTGTACAGATTGGGGCCGGGAGGTGCGACGTATTCAGGGAGGTGATCAGTTCTGATCGCGGTCGAACAGGTGAACGGCAGCGTGACGTCCTGCGCCCGTGCCGCGGGAGTTATGATCGCGAAGAGCACGCAGGTGTGTAGGACGGCGCATAGCTTCATTGCGCTCCGGGTCCTTTCGGGGATTGAATCGGACTGGGTGCAGCGCTTATAGCGCTGCCGGCGTGCCAATGTACTGAGAACTCTCATCACAGGGAAGGCTCCAGAAGCAAAAACCCCCGCCGGGATCGCCGGCAGGGGCTTTGTCTGAAACGTTCCGGGTGAAGCGGGACTTGTGTCCCCGCGCCAGCGGAACTTCTACTCTTTCAACGCCCCCTCGATTGCCCCGGTCAGCTCGGGGGAGAGGGGCGTCACGCGGGAGAAGTACTTCCCAATGATCTTCCCGTCGCGGTTCACGAGGTACTTCTGGAAATTCCATTTCACGTCCCCGCCGTAGACCGGGTCGGAGGTGATGAACTTGTAGAGGGGGTGCTGGTCGCTCCCCATGACCGAGATTTTCGAGAACATGTCGAACGTGACGCCGTACGTCGACGTGCAGAACTTCTTGATTTCGGGGTCCGTGCCCGGTTCCTGCTCCCCGAAGTTGTTGGCGGGGAACCCCAGGATCACGAATCCCCGGTCCCGGTATTTCTCGTACAGCGCCTCGAGGTCCTTGTACTGGGGCGTGAAGCCGCACTGCGAGGCGACGTTCACGATGAGTATGACCTTCCCCTTGTACTTCGACAGGGGAACATCCGTCCCATCGATGTCCTTCATCGTGAATGAGAGGACTGATGTGTGCGGTTTTTCACGTGCAATTGCGACTGACATGGCTGCTCCCACAATGATCGCGGCTGCGAGCAGAAGCCCCGTGCGCACGAGAGCCCGGCCAACTCTGATTGAATGGTGCATTGATCCTCCCGATGCGGTGCACGATGTGCTTCCGTTTACTCCATCTAAACACCCCTCGGGCGGGAGGGGTTCCTCCCCCCGTGCCGTGATCACACCCGGGGCTTGACTTTTGTGACCGCGAATGCGTACTTTAGCGGAGAACCTCTTGCGGCAATGCCGTGTGATGCAGGTGGGAAATCACCCCTTGCTTCCGGGAGGTTGTATGAGGAAAAGTGCGAGGGCGATGCGGAGAGTGGTGCTGCGCCAGATGTTCGATCTGCTCGAAGAGCGGTACGGCATCGAGCTGGACCGGGCGGCGTTTATGGCGGATAGCATGTCGCTCCACGAAATAGATGCGGCGCTGTCGTTCAAAAGCGACCCGCATCTGGAAGAGCTTCGCGGCGCTCTCGATCGCATAGATGACGGCTCGTTCGGGGTCTGCATCGGCTGTAAGACCGAGATCGACCAGCGCCTGCTGGTCGAGGATCCCGCGCGCCGGATATGCGAGAAATGCGAAAAGGAGTACAACCGCTCGTCGTCCGTGTTCATGCCGGCGCATATGGTCGAGTAGCGCCGACGCGCGAGCCAGGTTGTGCGCATCAGGCCCGTCCACCCGCAACGGCCCTCCGGTAATTCCGCCTTTGTTCCCACAATCCGTCCGACTGCAGGCATGAAAAAGGACCTTGTCTCGTTTGCGCTCTGGAACACGAAAGACCTTTCCGCGGTGTTCACGCTGGCGCGCAGGCTCAAGAACGGCGACCTCCGGGGCTCCCCCCTGCTCGAGCGAAAGAGCGTTGCGATGATATTCGAGAAGGAATCGCTCCGCACGCGCGTGGCGTTCGAGGTGGGGATCGCGCAGCTGGGCGGACACCCGATCTTCCTCCAGCAGGAAACGATCGGCATGGCGACGCGGGAATCGGTGCACGACATCGGCGTCGTCCTCTCGCGCTACAACGAACTGATCGTGGCGCGGACCAGCCGCCACCAGACCTGCGTCCAGCTCGCCGAGAGCGCGACGGTCCCGGTGATCAACGCAATGACGGACCTCCTCCATCCGTGCCAGATACTCGCCGACATCTTCACGCTCCAGGAGGCGGGACGGTTCGGTCCGGCGCAGAAACTCCTCTATATCGGCGACGGGAACAACGTGGCAAACTCACTCCTGGAAATCGCCGAGAAGCTCTCCTTCCGTCTCGTCCTGTGCTGCCCGCCCGGGTTCGAGCCTCACCCGCAGATCCTCGAGCAGGCGAAGGCGGGCGCGGTCGGCAGCGTCGAGCTGACGCGCGATCCTGCCGTCGCGGTGAAAGACGCGGATGTGGTCTACACCGACGTCTGGCCCCAGACGGAAGCCGGCGGAAGCCGCCTCGCCCACGTGTTCAAGCCGTACCAGGTCAACAAGACTCTCCTGAAAGAGGCGAAGAAGGACTGCCTCGTGATGCACCGGCTCCCGGCGAACCGCGGTGAAGAAATCACGACCGATGTGCTCGATGGCAAGCATTCCATCGCGCTCACGCAGGCGGAGAATCGTCTTCACGTACACAAGGGCGTTATTGCCTTCCTCCTGGGCGCTGCATAGGTGTCTGCAATACTGGGCATTGATCACCATTCTGGACGCTGAACCGGGGTGTGACGGCGGAATCCGGCCCCCGCAGGCCGTTATCCGGTTGGCACGTCTGTTGGAGCATCATCTCCCGGTGGTTTGGCTCAGGAAGTGGGGTGTTTCGATGAAAACGATAATGGCTCTTGGAGTGCTTCTGATTCTGGCCTCCGCACCCGCGCTCTCCCAGGAAGACGCGGACATGGGCATGTTCTATTCATCCCTGGGCTCCGAGGGAGAGTGGATCCCGGTTGACGGCGGCAACTACGTCTGGCACCCTGCCGGCGTGGATCCCGACTGGCGGCCGTACACGGACGGGCACTGGGTCTGGACTGATGACGGGTGGTACTGGGCGTCGGAGGAGCCGTGGGCGTGGGCAACGTACCACTACGGCCGCTGGTACTTCGACGACACGTACGGATGGGTCTGGATGCCTGGGTATGAATGGGCGCCCGCCTGGGTGGAGTGGCGCTACGGCGACGATTGCATCGGCTGGGCGCCGCTCAGTCCTTACGCCGTGTTCAGCGTGAACTGGGGGGTCCACTACCGGAGGTACTGGGCTACTCCCTATTACTACTGGTCGTTCGTGGATTGCCGGTACATGGGGTACGGCGATATTCACCGCTACATTTATCGCACCTCCGACAACACCCGCTTTATCGGGCGCACGCGCACGGCAGGCAGCGTCCGCTACGACGGTGGGCGCATCGTGACGCGCGGGCCGGAGCGGGGGTACGTCGAGCAGCGGGGCGGCGTGAGCATCCCCCGCGCCTCGCTCGTGGACGTGCGCGAGAGGGGAGAGGCGGGCGTGATGAGGGAACCGGGGGGCGAGCGGATCGGCGTCTACAGGCCGCGCATCGAAGCGGGCTCGCGGGCCGTGCCGGCCGTCCGGCCGGACCGCGTGCGCGCGGAAGATCACCCGATGAATTTCGACATGCGGGGGACCGATATCCGTCGCACGGAAGAGGCCCGCGCCCCAAGAGAAAACGTGATGCCCCCCGTGGAGCGGCAGGCGCCGGCCGCGCGGCCGAACTATCAGTCGCGTGAATTGAGCAGGCCCGCCGCCCGGCCGGCCGTCGAGGAACGGCCCCGGCAGGAGCGGCGAAACGAGGGTGCGACGAACGCGCCGCGCAACAACGGCTGGTCCAGACCGGGGCGGACGTTTACGCCGCCGGCGAGGTCAGGCGGAGGGCATGTGGAAGCGCCCGCGCACGAGAGGAGCGGCGGCGGCGGGCATGGAGGTCGGCGCTAGAATGTCCGCTAAAGCGGGACGCAGAGAACGCGCTTTCTGCGAAGTGCGCTTTTTGCATCCCGCCGCAGGCGGGACAATCTAGACCCCCGCAACAAAATCCTTCTTCCTTTTCACCAGCTGCGCCCCCTTCCAGTTGTAGATCTGGAAGAGCTGCGGCGAACCCGAGGTCTGCACGATATACCTGTCCGCTCCCTTCGCCTGGTAGAAGCGGAGCTGCGTCCCCGCCACTTCGATCTGCACGATGAGCGGGGGCATCACGGCCATGGCCGTGTCGGTGAAATCGTCGGCCTGGAGGTTCGCGAGGGCTCCCGTGAAGTTCTTCACCGCGTCGTTTTTCGCGATCTCGTCCCCCACCTTCCACACGCTGTCCTGCCTGGCAAGCACCACCGTGGTGTCGCCGAAGCGGAGTGTCACCTGGCCGATCGCGTCCTGGTCGGTCCTGAAAATCGTCTTGTCGCGCCACTCGCTCGTGCGCCGCGCGAACGTCGAGGCGAACATCCCGGTGGCGAGGTAGACGTTGTCCGAGCCGTCGCGGCGGACGTAGGTCTCCGTGTAGGACGTGCTCGGCTTGCCGATCCAGAAGACCGCCTTCGCGCTGCCGTGCTCGTAGATGCTCACCACCGTCCCGGTGGAATCGAGCTGGAACAGCCCCCGCTTGTCGGGGTTGGAGGAGACGAGCCCGGTCAGCTCGATGTGTTTGCCGGCCGAGAGCGTTGAGCCCACCGTGGCGTCGTCCGCCCGGTAGTGGACCGGCGATGTCACCATCCACTCTCCTCCCTGGCGCTCGAGCACGGTGGCGCCTGCCGGGCCGCGGACGTCAATCCTGTCCACCGCCGCGGAATCAAAATCCACCAGCATCTTCCCTGACGATTCGGGCGTGCTGGATTCGCCGGGCCGCTGCATCACCAGGTAGGCGACGACGACGAGCGCGGCGAGCACGCCTGCAAGTACCCACGTGTTCCTGGTCATAAGGCTTCCGTTCGGGCTCCTACGCTGTTTCCATGGCTTTCTTGCGCGCCTTGCGCATCCTCCACCGGATCAGGCCGTACGCCATGACCAGGAGCGGAGGAACGGCCATGTCCGCGTACTTGACGACCTTCTTCGTGGCGTCCGCAGCAGGCTCGAGAGGGGGATTCAGCGCCTCCTTCGTGCGGATGGAGATCAGCCCGGCGTCGTCCACGAGGTAGTCGATCATGTTCGCGAAGAACGTCACGTTGTCCTTGCTCCCGCCGATGTACTGGTCGCGGGCGAAGTCGCCGTCCCCCACCAGCACGATGCGCGTGTCGGGCGACGTGGTCAGCGCCGACGGCGGGGGCGGGAGCGAACCGGAGGCGGTGTCCGCTGGGATGGGTTTCCCCTGGTAGAGGCTCGTGAAATGCCCCGAGACGATCGCCGCAAGGGGGATCCCGGACTCCGTGAAATCTTCCCGCGTCCACCGCTGGAGCGGGTCGTACATGAACATCCCGGTCAGCCTGCCGCTCTGTTTCGAGGAGCGCATGAGGATCTCGGCCTGGAGGCCCATCGCGCCGATCCGCTCGGTGTCGATCGAGCTGGCGAAAAAGAGGATCAGCCCCTGGAGGTCCTTCACCATCGCGTTCCCCTTGTCGAAGTTGCTCACCTCCGGCAGGTAGGGGAAGGGTACCTGCGACTGGATCGAGAAGCCGGACTGCTGCTGCACGAGGCTGATGTTGGCGCACTGCGCGTCGCGGACGAGATCGTTGTCGAGGCGCAGGCCGTAGGCGGCCAGCATGTCGTCGAGGTGCAGGTCGAGGCGCTGCCCGTACTGCCGCTGGAGCGTCGCGTCGACCCGGTTGAGCAGGAAGGCGACGCGGCCCCCGCGCATGATGTACTGGTCGACCTGGAACTTCTGCGGCTCGGTGAACGGCTGCGTCGGCGCCATCACGACGAGCGCGGACACGTCCTGCGGCACCGGCGTCCCCTTGCTCACGTCAACGGTCGTGAAGTCGTACTGTTTCCTCATCGGCTCCTGGACCGCGCGGAACTCGCTCAGCGCCGGCTCCCCCTGGCCCGAGAGGAACGCGATCTTCTTCTGTCCCTTCGAGGTCAGTCTCTTGATCGTGCTCGAGATCTCGTATTCCAGCGTGCCCAGGTTTTGCACGACGGGGATGACCTCTTTCTTGTCCTCGTACAGGAGCACCATGCCCATGTACGCGCGCTGGACCTGTGCCTTGTCCTCCTTGATGACCTGGACCTGCAGCGGCGCGATCCCCTGCTGCTGCGCGTCCATTTCCCCCTTTTCGCCCGTCGGGTCGATGAACTCGAACTGGAAGTTCCCCCGGGCGTAGGCCTTGTAGTCGTTCAGCTCGTCCAGGAGCGCACGCCGGTTGTTGTTGTACGGCGCCGGGAGGTCCTCCGTGAAGTAGGCGCGGACGGTGACCTTGTCGTCCAGGTTGCGGACGAGCGCCTTGCTGGCTTCCGAGAGCGTGAACTGTCCGTTGCGCGTCAGGTCGAACCTGGCGAACAGCCTGATGGAAATGATGTTCAGGACGATGAGGATCGCCAGGACGATCCCCAGGCGGGTGAGCGTTTGCGATTTCAACGGTTGGGCTGTCATGGCGTCCTCACCACTTCCGTCGTTCGAGTGAGGCCGTCGCCATCATCAGCGCGAAGCCCAGGACGCTGCCGAAGTAGATGATGTCACGGGAGTCGATCACCCCGCGGGCGATGCTCGCGAAGTGGTAGTCCATCCCCAGGAACTCCACCGTGGGCGCGATGAGTGCGGGCATGTAGATCAGCACCTTGTCCGCCAGGAAGAAGGCCAGGACGATCAGGAGTCCCACCAGGAACGCCACGATCTGGTTCTCCGTGAGGCTCGAGGCGAAAATGCCGATGGCGATGTAGGCGCCCCCTGTCAGCATGAGCCCGATGTACCCTGCGATGACGGGACCCAGGTCGGGGCTCCCGAGCGCCATGAGCGTGATCAGGTAGACGAGCGTCGGGGCGAGCGTCGCCGCCAGGAGCGACCAGGCCGCGAGGAACTTCCCCAGGACGATCTCGGAGTCCCGGACCGGCTTCGTCGTGAGCAGCTCGAGCGTTCCCGACTTCTTCTCCTCCGCCAGGAGCCGCATGGTGACGGCCGGGACGAAGAAGAGGAACACCAGGGGGACAAGCTCGAACACCACGCGCATCGAGGCGGTGTTGATGAGGAACAGGTTGCTGGAAAAATACCAGCCCACGATCGCGAGGAACACCACGATCACCACGTACGCCACGGGCGAGTTGAAGTAGGAGCGGAGCTCGCGGCGGTAGATGGGGCCGACGTTGGACAGGGAGAGCGAGAGTGCTGCCATGTGTGCGGATTATGCTGTCGTGAGTTTGTGGAACACCTCTTCCAGTGTGGTGACGCGGCGGTGCATTTCCAGCACCACCCACCCCTCGGCGACGGCGACCCGGAAAAGCGCCTCCCGGACGTCCGTCCCCTTGTCGGCGTGGATCTCGAACGTGCTGTGGCCGTCCGACTGCCCGAGGAGCGTCACGCCGGTGACCGAGGCGACGGAACGGATCTTCGGCGCGACGCCGTTCAGCGGATCGGCCCCCCCCGTCTTCAGCTCGAGCGTGATCGTGTCCGCGCCCTGGAAATCGTGCTGCAACTGGGCGGGCGTGCCGTTGGCCACGATCTTTCCTTCGTGGATGATCAGCACCCGGTCGCACGTGGCCTGGACCTCGGAGAGGATGTGCGTCGAGAGGATCACCGTCTTGGCCCGTCCCAGCTCGCGGATGAGCGCCCGGATTTCCGCGATCTGGTTCGGGTCGAGCCCGCTCGTGGGCTCATCCATGATCAGGACCTCGGGATCGTGGATCATCGACTGGGCGAGCCCGACGCGCTGCCGGTACCCCTTTGACAGCTCGCCGATGTCCTTGTGCCGGACGTCCTCGAGCCCGCAGACATGGACCATCTCCTTGATCCTGTGCTGCATCGCGCCCCCGCGCAGCGCGTGAAGCTGCGCCGAGTACTCCAGGTAATCGATGACGTTCATGTCGAGGTAGAGCGGGTTCATCTCGGGGAGATACCCGATCTTCCGCCTCACCTCCAGCGACGACGCGGCGGTGTCCAGGCCGTCCACCTCGACCGTGCCCGAGGTCGGCGGCATGTAACACGTGATGATCTTCATCGTGGTGGTTTTCCCCGCCCCGTTGGGGCCCAGGAAACCGAGGATCTCGCCGGTCTTCACATCGAACGAGATATCATCGATGGCCGGAGTCTCCCCGTACTTCTTGACGAGGTTGCGTACGGCTATGGACATAGGATGCGCTGGGTTTGTTACAGTGACTGCAGGATTGGTCGGAACGTGCAGAGACAAATGTAGCGAAGCGGCGAAAAAGAATCAATATCGCACACCCCGCTCACGCTCGCCGCACCGTATGGAACACGGGAGGGCCCCCGTTTGCTCCCGGCGTGTGCACGTGCGATTTCCCGGCCGGGCGGGGCCTCAGGAAGCGGGCTTGCGGGGCATGATCATCCATGCCACAAGGTAGACGAAAAGGCCCGGGACGATGCCGGTGAGGAGGTCCAGGACCACCACGAGCAGGCGGGCGACCGTCGGGTCGACCTCAAGGTATTCGGCGATCCCGCCGCACACGCCGGCGAATTTCTTGTCGGTGTCGGAAAGATAGAGGCGTTTCATGATGGCTCCGGTTGAGTGCCGGGAAATTGTGGTTCAGGGGGAAATTCCCGACATTTGATACGTACGGAGGGACAATGCAGTTTCGCAAGAAAATGATGGTCATCGGTGACAGGGTCCTCCTGCAGCTCGAGGACGGGCAGGACAGGACCAAGTCGGGCCTCTATCTCCCCGCCTCCGTGCGGGAGAAGGAAAAGGTCGCGATGGGGCGCGTGGTGCGCGTCGGCCCTGGCTACCCCATTCCGAACCCGAACTACACGGAAGACGAACCCTGGTCGACTCCCAAAGAGCCGATGCGGTACATCCCGCTCCAGGCCAAGGAAGGTGACTATGCCATCTTCCTTCGCGAGCAGGGGGTGGAGGTGGAGTTCGAGGAGCAGAAGTACCTCATCGTCCCCCAGTCGGCCGTGCTGATGATCGTGCGCGACGAGCTTGCAGAGTCGTGACGCCTGCCCGGTGCCGGCCGCACGCGACCGGCACCGGGACACCGTCGTCAGGCGACCGTAACGTCCTTCGCCAGGTAGACGTCCTGTATCGCGTTGAGGAGCGCCGCGCCGTCCTTCATCGGCCGCTGGAACGCCTTCCTCCCCGAGATGAGGCCCGTGCCTCCCGCCCTCTTGTTGATCACCGCCGTCTTGACCGCCTCGGCGAGATCGTTCTCGCCGGAGGCCCCGCCCGAATTGATGAGTCCCGCGCGCCCCATGTAGCAGTTGGCCACCTGGTATCGCGTCAGGTCGATCGGGTTGTCCGTGGTCAGCTCGGTGTAGACCTTCTTGCTCGTCTTGCCGAAATTGAGGGCGGTGTACCCGCCGTTGTTCTCCGGCAGCTTCTGCTTGATGATGTCGGCCTCAATCGTGACGCCCAGGTGGTTGGCCTGGCCGGTGAGGTCGGCGGAGACGTGGTAGTCCTTTTCCTTCGTCTTGAACGCGGCGTTGCGCGTGTAGCACCAGAGGATGGTCGCCATCCCGAGCTGGTGCGCGTGCTTGAAGGCTGCGGTCACCTCCTGGATCTGCCGCTTCGATTCCTCGGACCCGAAATAGATGGTCGCCCCGACCGCGGTCGCGCCCATGTCGAAGGCCATCTCCACGTCGCCGAACATGATCTGGTCATACGTATTCGGGTAGGAGAGGAACTCGTTGTGATTGACCTTCACGATGAAGGGGATCCTGTGGGCGTATTTCCGCGCGACCGATCCCAGGACGCCGAACGTCGATGCGACGGCGTTGCAGCCCCCCTCGATGGCGAGCTTCACGATGTTCTCGGGATCGAAATAGGCCGGGTTCGGGGCGAACGAGGCGCCGGCAGAATGCTCGATGCCCTGGTCTACCGGGAGGATCGACAGGTAGCCCGTGCCGGCGAGCCGGCCGGTGTTGAAGAGCTGTCCCAGCGACTTCAGGACGCCCGGTTTTCTGTCCGATCCGACCCAGACCCGGTCGATGAAATCCGGCCCGGGGAGGTGAAGCGAGGACTTAGGCACGGTTTTACACGTGTGCTCCAGGAGCGTCTTTGCGTCCGCCCCCAGTAATTGCTCGATCTCTTTGAGCTGCATTACCGCGTTCTCCTTGGGAATGTTTGGTGTGCGATGCCGGGTCAAAATATACCCAAACGCCGGCGGAGTTACAACGGTAGAAATTCCCTCCTGCGGTAACACTTTGTGCCAAAAAAGACAACTCTGTCGCCTTGTATGTACAGACTTAGCCCATATCCGCCGCAATTTGGGCAGAACCTTTCTGGCATGATATTCGTATATAACTCAGAGGCTCGCACAAAGCGCAGAGAGGAGGCACCCATGAGAATCCAGTATCGGTTCGCGAAACTCTCGAGAGACGAACGGGAGCTGCTGGAGATGGTGCTGCTGGAAGAGATGGATATGCAGCGCTGGTTCACGATCACGTACAGTGCGGCGTTCGGCAAAGAGCTTTTCCTCTCGCTCAACTGAAAGACAGGCGGATTTTACGACAATGAGAACCATAACGATCACGGCATTGATGGCAACGCTGGTGGCGATTCCGTTCATCCTCCGCAGGCACCGGGCGCAGGTCCGCACGATCCGCGCCGACTCGGGAACGGATGATCCCCGCCGGTACGACGTCTTCGATTTCGTAAGCTGACATACGGAAATCTCGCGACGCGTCCATTGGTGGGAATGGACGCGCTCGTCCGGGTGACAGGGGATACGCTGGTGGGTCGTATCCCCTGTCCCATTTTTTCCCGGTCATTGCGAGCGCTCTTTGCGAAGCGCGTCTTTTGCGTGGCGCCACCGGCGCCACAATCTGCCCCGAAATTTCCCCTTGCAACTCTCGCCTGTTCACCGTATCTTGCTTGGCAAGCTACTGTACACCGTTTTGCACTTTTAATGGTTCCGTTGGTTTCGAGGCTCTCCTCTGGAACGGACAGCACGTGCCCGTGTCGAGCGGTGGGAGTTGAGGGAGAACACCCGCTAACCGGCCTGTAAGCTATTAAGAGGCAAACACCAGGTGCCCCCGCGGGGGCGGCTCTGCCGTACGTTTCCAGCACTAGTGTCAATAAAGGAGATCCCGATGGAACAGGGTGTCGTGAAGTGGTTCAACGGGGCCAAGGGTTACGGGTTCATCAAGCGCGATTCGGGCGAGGACGTGTTTGTCCACTACAAGGCGATCGTGGGCGAGGGCTACAAGACGCTGAATGAGGGGGACAAGGTCCAGTTCGAAGTCGAAAAAGGGCCCAAGGGGCTGCAGGCGTCCAACGTCAGCAAAGTCTGACGGCGGCGCGGAGTTACGGTGCCGGCCCCGGCGCAATTGCCGGGGCTTTTGTGTTTCACTCTTGATGTAAGCAGAAGGAACAGTGCATGACTGGCACGGTAAAATTTTTCAACGGGGCAAAAGGGTACGGGTTCATCACGGCCGACGGGGGGGAGGAGATTTTCTTTCACCAGAGTAACGTGAAGCAGACCGGCTTCCGCGATACGCTGAAGCAGGGCGACCTGGTGTCGTTCGAAATCAAGACCGAGCAGAAAGGAAAACGGGCGATCAACGTCGTCCGCCAGTAACGTCGGTATGGACACGGTCCGCGTCGGCCTTTGCACCGGCCTCGGGCCGCTCTCGGAGGGGGACCTCGCCGCGAGGCTGGGGGGACCGGATATTCTCCTCTTCCCGGAGCTCGTCGATGGCGGATACGCACGCCTGAAATCGGGAGGAGAGCCGCACCGCGCGGGAGATCCTCTGCTGCGGCAGTTTTCGGCGGCCTCGCGCACCGTTGCCCCCGCGTGCATCGCCGGCAGCGTATTCCTCCTGCAGGGGAGCCCCGCTCCCGCCAACGCGAGCCTGGTCTTCCAGGGCGGCCGCGTGATCCACAGGTACGACAAGATCCACCTCTTCCGCCCCACCGGGGATCACCTCTACTTCCGCGCCGGGTCCCGCATCCGCACGTTCCGGCTCCGCGCCGGGCGCTCAACACTCCGCTGCGGCGTCATCATCTGCTACGACCTCCGGTTTCCCGAGCTTGCCAGGGCCATGACACGGATGGGCATGGACATCCTCTTCATCCCCGCCCGATGGCCCGCCGCGCGCGACGACGCCTGGCAGACGCTGCTGAAGGCCCGGGCGATCGAAAACCAGGTTTTTGTCGTGGGGTGCAATGCCGGGGGGGAGGAGGGGGGATGGTCCTACGCGTTTGACCCGACGGGAGTGAAGATCTTCGACAGCCACGACGCGCCCGGGGACGAAGCCCACGCGCTCGCGCTCGACCTGGGGCGCATCGACGAGGCCCTCCGGCTGCACCGGGGACTCGCCGAGGCGGTGGTGCTACGATCGTCGCCGCTTCGGCGCCGCGTGACGGCGCGCCGCGGGCGCGCCCGCTGAACGCCTGGCGCCGTGCTCGCGGCTCGCGACCGTGTGCACGCCGCCGCGGATCCGGTAATCGGCGGTCACCTTCATCCATTTCGGCGACGCACAGCGGACGAGATCTTCCAGGATCCTGTTGACCGCGTGCTCCTGGTAGATGCCGACGTTCCTGTAGGAGAGCAGGTAGTACTTGAACGACCGGAGCTCGATCAGCACCCGGGCCGGGACGTAGGAGACCGTGATGGTGCCGAAATCGGGGAGTCCCGACCAGGGGCAGACGGCGGTGAATTCGTCCGTGTCGATATCGACGACGATCTCCTTCCCCGGGTATTCGTAGGGAAACGTCTCGAGCGCGGCCGTGTCGATGGAAGACTCCGGCGCGGCATCGTAGCGCCGGTCAAGCGGTTGCGTCATCGGTCTCGCGGATCTGTCCGGTGAATGGTCGTGCCGTACGACTGCGGCGGGAGATAATATATGAGAATCGTCCTGCAAATGAAAACCGGCCCCCTTCTCGTCTCACTCCTCGTGGGGCTCTGTGTCGCGGGGTGCGCGGGGACATCGCGGCCCGTCGCGGAACCCTCCGAGAGAGGGTGGGTCTCCCGCGAGATCCTGGATACACCCCCCTACGCGGCGTTCAAAGCCGGGTACGACACCGCGACGATTATGCCGGCGCTGGTTTCCCTCATCAGCGGCGCGAAAGAGGGGGTGGACGTGACCGTTTTTTTCGGCGGGTGGTGCCCCGACAGCAAGAGGGAGGTTCCGCGCTTCCTGAAGCTCGCCGATGAGGCGGGCTTCCCCCCCTCCAGCATCAGGCTCTACGCGCTGGACCGGACGAAGAAGAGCGACGACGGGATGACGGATACGTTCGGCATCACGCGCGTGCCGACGTTCGTCTTCATGAAGGAGGGGAGGGAGCTGGGGAGGATCACCGAGTTCCCCTCGACCACGATCGAGGGGGACGTCGTGACGATCCTCGCGAAGGGATTGCCGCGATGACCGTCAGGCGTGCTGGTAGGCCATCGCCTTCAGCAGCATGATCCGCTTCTGGATCGGCGGGTGCGTGGAGAACAGGTCCGCGAAAAATCCTTCCTTGCCGTCCAGGTTGCTCCCGAGCGGGTTGGCGATGCAGAGGTGGGCGGTCCCCTGTTTGATCGAGCGCGTCGGTTCGACCGCGGCGTCGATCTTCTGCAGCGCGGAGGCCAGCGCCGCCGGGTTGCGCGTCAGCTGGGCGCCGGAGGCGTCCGCCAGGTATTCCCTCTGCCGCGACACCGCCATCGCGAGCACCTTCGAAATGAAGGGGGCAAGGACCAGCGCGATCAGCCAGAGCACCAGCAGCACCACTCCCCCTCCGCCCCCCCCGCTCCTGCTCCGCCTCCCCCCCGTGCCGAACCGCGCCGTGCGCGAGCCGAACTGCGCCAGGAGCATCACGGCGCCGATCAGGGCGGCGATGACTGTCATCAGCCTGATGTCGTAGTTGCGCACGTGGCCCATCTCGTGGGCCACGACTCCCTGCAGCTCGTCCCTGTTGAGCGAATCGAGAAGTCCCTGCGTGACCGCTATGCAGGCGTGCTCGGGGTCCTTCCCCGTGGCGAACGCGTTCGGGTCGGGATCGGGGATGACGTACACCGCGGGGGGGGGAATGCCGGCGGCGATCGCCATCTCCTCCACGACGTTGTGAAGCTGCGTGTAGCGGGGATCGTCTGCGGCGGCCGGAACGGCGCCCGAGGAGGCGAGCACGGTGCGGGCGCCGCTCTCCAGCCCGTTGTACGCGCTGAAGGCGCCGATGAGGATTGCGGCGAGCGTGGCGACCGGGAAGCCGAAAAGCCCGCGCCCTCCCGGGTCATACCCCAGGAAGAAGACGTCGAATCCGAGGCCCAGGAACGCGACAAACAGCACGAAGACCGCCATCACCACCACCGTGTTCCGCCGGTTCGCCGCCTGTTGTTCGAATATGTTGGCGGGTGCGCCGCTCACGGCCGGGCGCTATTTCTTCAGCGAGAGGTCGACCTGCGGCACCTCCCTGTCGCCGGCGTCCTTGATTTCGAACAGTTCCGCCGGCTTGAAAGAGAACATCCCCGCGATGATGTTGCCGGGAAACACCTGCTGGGCGATGTTGAACTTTGTCGCAATGTCGTTGTAGAACTGGCGGGCGAAGCCGATCTTGTTCTCCGTGCTTGACAGTTCTTCCTGCAGCTGCTTGACGTTTTCGTTCGACTTCAGCGTGGGATAGCTCTCGGCCAGCGCGAAGAGGCGTCCGAGGGCGCCCGTCAGGGCCCCCTCCTTTGCCGCGGAGTCGGCGACGCCGGTGGCGCTCACCGCTGCGGCCCGGGCGGCGATGACCTTCTGAAGCGTCTCCTGCTCGAATTCCATCGAGCCCTTGATGGTGTTGACGAGGTTCGGGATGAGATCGTGACGGCGCTTGAGCTGCACGTCAATCTGCTTCCATCCGTTGGCCACCTGGTTGCGCAGCGTGATCAGGCCGTTATACCGCGCGATCGCCCAGATGAGGACGACGACGACGAGAATGAGAAGAATGAGCAGCGGACCCATGGATGCTCCGGTCGGTTGTGTTCGGGACAGCGCCAACGTAAAAAGAAGCAGGCTGGAAGTCAAGGCGGGTTTGTTGACATTCGGAAGCGATTTGGATATATTCCCGTGCATTTGGCGGACGAAGTTCGCCGTTCCCCCCCGCCGGCCCATTGTGCCTGACCATGCCCTCGGACGACCAACATAATCCAGGCGACTCCGCACGCAAGCAACTCCTGGAGGAGATCCGCAAGCGCGCCGAAGAAGCGGAGATGAAGCGTCTCGAGGAGGAGGACCGGAGCCGCACGGGCCGCCGCGACGTCGATCCCCTCAAGAGCAAATCCCCCGCACCGTTTCCCGTTCCCGCCGCCGAGACCCCCGCGGCGGGGAACAAAGCCGCCATGGAGCAGAAGATCCTCGTGCTGCGCGAGCGCCTGCACAGCGCTCTTGAACGCGGCAAGGCGGAAAAGGCCGCGGAGCTCTTCGCCGAGCTGAGCCGCCTGAACCCGGAAGACCCCGGGCTCGCCGATCTGAGGGGGCGCCTGGAAATCCTGCAGGAAGAACGGGCCAGAGTCCGCGAACGGGAGCAGACGCGGGCCGTTTTCACGCCTCCTCCCGAGCCCTCGCCGGAGCGGAGCCCCGAGCGGGCGGAACAGCCGCCGGAGCCTCCTCCACCCCCCCCGCGCCCCCAGCCGCGTCCCCCCGCCGAAGACAGGGCGGAGCGGGAGAAACGCCGCAGGAAGGTCGCCGACATGATGGATGCGGCGAACACCTACTACCAGCAGGAGAAATACGACAAGGCCCTCACGTACGTGGGGGAGGTGCTGAACCTCGACCCTTCCAACGGCGAGGCGACGACGCTCCGCGCGCAGATCATGAAGGCGCGCGATCTCGGGGAACGAGTGAGGCAGGAGGACGAGGAGCGCCGGGCGATGGAGAACGCCGGCGGCGGCTCCAAGCGGCGCCAGAGGAATGAGCCCGCCGCTCCCTCCTCGGGTCGCCCCACGGATTTCTGGGGGGCGTCGCTCAACCAGAAGCTCGAATCGGATTACGACATCGTCCCCGAGGAGAAGGGTCCGGTCGGTCCGCCGCCGCTTCCCCTTTCGCAGCGCGTCGCCAACAGGCTCTCGCAGGTCCATATCCCCGTCAAGCCCGTGCTGACCGTCGCCGCGGCGGCCGTCCTTGCGCTCGCGGTCTGGCTCCTGGTGGACTATATCAGGAACAGCGTCTCCCCCGCCCGGTATTCCGTCCTGATCCTTCCCCCCGTGACGGCGGGTGACACGTCGCTGGAATATGTCGCGGCCGGATTCTCGGAGGACGTGATCGCGGACATGGGCCGCATCAACGACATCCGTGTGATCAATCCGGCAACCGCCGACGCGTTCGGCGCTTCGACGGCTCCCCCCGGGCAGATCGCCCGCGCCCTCGGTGCAAACTATGTCCTCTCCTGGTCGATCGCCCGTGCGCCGGGGAGCTTCGACGTCCAGCTCACGTTTGCCGACACGCTGACGGGGAAGCGGCTCTGGGGATCCCAGTTCCACGTCTCGGAGCGGGAACTCTCCGCAACGCGCCCGGAAATCGTCCGCGGGATGGCGCAGGGAATGGGGGTCAAGGCGCTGACGGCTGATGGGGCGCCGATCAATGTCAGCGCGACCAACAACGCCGCCGCGTACGACGAGTACCTCAGGGGACGCTCGCTGCTTCGCTCCGGCGAGAGTTTCGCCCCCGAGGAGGCGCTGACGCTGTTCGACCAGGCGCTCCGTCTCGATCCCGACTTCGCCGAGGCACATGCCGCGGCCGCGTGGGCGCACATCCTCTCGTACGAGACCTCCGTGGAGATGCAGCAGTCGCACGTCGCCCAGGCGATCGTTGAAGTGCAGAAGGCGCTCTCGGGCGGTGCGAGGACGTCGGAGACATTCCGTGCCTGGGGACTCGCAGAGCAGTACCGGGGGGATTTTGACAACGCCATCGTCCGGCTCGAACAGGCCGTGGGGGTCTCTCCGAGCGACGCGGAATCGCAGCGCCGGCTCGCCGTCGCGTACGCCGCGAAGGGACGGATCGACGACGCCGTCAAGGCGGCGCAGCGGAGCGTGGCGGACGACCCCGGCAACATCGCCGCCCATACGCTCCTGGGCGAAGTGGAGCAGTTCAGGGCGATCCACGAGTCCGACAACCGGGACGACTACCGTGCGGCCATGAAGGCGTATGATCAGGGGATGAGGCTTGCCCGCGACAAGAGCGACTACGGGAGCGGGCTCTACGTGGAAGTCCTGGTCAACCTCGAGCAGATCGACCGGGTGACGGACATCCTGCTCGACCGGACCGCACGCATGCGCGACAGCTACGTCGACTTTTACAAGCTGGGGCGCGTGCAGCAATCCGCGGGGAAGCCGATCGCCGAGTGGCAGCCGACGCTCGTCCGCGCGCGGGACATTCTCACGACCCACCTCGAAGCCCAGCCGGACGATGCCGTGGCGCAGGCGTACCTTGCGCTGGTGTACACGCGGCTCGGGACGTTCAAAGACGCGCTCGCCTCGAGCGCGCGGGCCCAGGCCGCAGCTCCCGGCGACAACGCTGTGCTCTACCTCACGTCACGGATGTACGCGCTCCAGAAGGACAAGAAAAAGGCGCTGGACTACCTGGCGAAGGCGGCCGGCCGGCGTTATTCGCTCGCGGCCGTGCTGGATATGGACTATTTCGGGCTCCACGGCGACCCGGATTTCCTTGCCGCACTGAAGCGGTAACCCCTCTCTCTCGCCGCACCTGCCCGACGGCTCATCCGGGTCTGTCGAATCGTCAGGCGGCGCTCACATTGATGCGTTCCTCCCCGATTTTTCATGACAGAGTGTGAATGTGACGCTCGTCAGCTTCTCCTCCCGTTGCGTTGACAATCAAGGGGTCAATGGATATATTGGCTACACTGGAGTAATAGGTTGTAACGGTTCTTCCAAGTGACGGCCGTGCCTGACCTCGACGACGCAACACGACAGGAGCAAAGGAAAAAGGCGGGCGACTTCCTGAAGATGGCCGACAAGCTCTTCAAGGGGTCGGACTACGAGGGAGCGGTACGTCTCGTCCAGCTTGCGATGCAGACTGATCCGCACAATCCGTACGCGGTGGCGTACATGGAGCGGATCAAGTTTGCGATAGAGCAGCGCGACAGCAAGCGGGAGCCCGGGGCCCAGACGCCCGAATCGGCGACGGCCCCTGCGGGCCCGCCCCAGTCTGCGAGCGCTCCCCCGAGACCCGGTCCTTCGGGAGTTCAGCCTCGCCAGGCGACGCCTCCGCCGCCGGCCTCTTCCCCCGGTCCACGGCCGGCCCCCCCCGCGTCATCTGTGGGTCCGCGGCAGGTCTCCCCCCCGCAGCGCCCCGCCCAGTCGGCTGCCCCACCCGCACCCCCGCCGGGCAAGGCCGCTTCGACTCCCACGCCTCCGCCCCCGGTCCGCCGCGACACCGTTCCTCCCAGGACGCCGGCGCAGCAGCGCATCGACCCCGCCGAGCTGCAGCGCAGGCAGCTCGATGAGGAGGCGCGCCGTTACGCCATCGCGGAGGCGAAACGGAAGGCGGAAGAGGAGCAGCGCAAGAAGCTCGAGGAGGAAGCGCACCGGAAGGCCGAGGAGGAGGCATCGCGCAAGATCGCCGAGGCTCACCGCAAGCTCGAAGAGGAACGGCGGCGCCTGGAGGAAGAGAACCACGCCCGCATGGAAGCGGAGCAGGCGCGCCGCCGGGAGGAGGACGCACGCAAGAAGCGGGAGGATGAGGAGCGGCGCCGGCTCGAGGACGAGGAGAAGAAGCGGATCCAGGAGGAAGCCCGCAAGAGCCTGGAAGAGGAGCGCCGCCGCCTGGAGGCGGAGACGCTCAAGAAGCTCGAGACCGAACGGAAGAAAATCGAGGAGGAGATGCTGGGCCGCCTCAGGGTGGAGCGGGAGAAGCTCGAGGAGATGCAGCGGCAGGAGCGGGAGGCGGCCGAGGCAAAACGCCGGGCGGAGGAAGCGAAGCTGAAGGCGATCGAGGAGGAAACGCGCCGCCGCCTGGAGGAAGAGCGGAAGAAGATCGAAGAGGAAATGGCCGCGCGCGCCGCCGAGGAACGGCAGCGCATCGAGGAGCTCCACCGGAAAGAGGAGGAGGCGGCGGAGAAGCGGCGCAAGGCCGAGGAGGATCGTCTCAGGAAAGTCGCGATGGAGGCGGAACGGCGCCTGGAGGAAGAGCGCCGCCGGCTCGCCGAAGAGAAGAAGAAGGTCGAAGAACAGCTCCGCCGCCAGATGGAGGAGGAGCGGGTGCGCGCCGAGGAGGTGCGCAGGAAGCAGCTCGAGCAGGAAGCCGAAGCCCGGCGAATCGTCGAAGAACAGGCCAAGCGGAAGGTCGAGGAGGAGTACCAGAAACGCCTGGCGGAGGAGAAGGAGCGGCTTGCCGAAGAGCAGCGGCGGCAGTACGAGGAGGAACGGAAGAAGATCGAAGAAGAGGCGCGGCGGAAGGTGGAAGAGGACCAGCGCCGCCGCGAGGAAGAGGAGCGTCTCCGCGAGGAGGAGGAAGCCCGCGAGGCGCAGGAGGAGGAACGCCGCCGCCGCGACGAGGAGGAGGCCGAGCGGCGCCGCCAGGAAGAGGAGACCAGACAGTATGAGGAAGCCGTCCGCCAGGCGATCGAGGAGGGGCGGCGGCTCGCGCAGGCGAAGAAGATCCGCGCCTACCTGGAGCGGGGGAAGGAGTTTGTCGCCCTCGCGCAGTTTGAGGAGGCGCTGAAGGAAGTGACGAAGGTCTTCCGGCTCGACCCGACAAACGTCGAGGCGAGGGAATTCGAGCAGACCGTCTACGCGTCGCGCGACGAGTTCACGCGCAGGGAAGACGAGGCGCGGGCGGTGCAGGAAGAGCAGCGCAGGAAAGTGGAGGAGCTCCAGCGGAAGCTCGCAGAGCAGGCGAGGATGGAGGAGGAGCTCGAGCAGCAGCGGGCGATCCGGGAGGCGAAAATCGCGGGCTGCCTCCAGAAGACGCGGGACTATATCCGCGACGGCATGTACGACAAGGCGCTCACGGAGATCGAGACGGTGTATGCCATGGACCCCGGCAACGCCGAGGCGCGCGAATACGAGCAGAGCGTGCTGACCATCCAGCGGAAGGCCGAGGAGGCGCGCGCGGTGTCCGAGCAGCGCTCGCAGCAGGGAGACGCGTGGCACAAGGAGGAGGAGGAACGCCAGAAGGCGGCGGACGAGGGGCGCGAGGTCCTGCGCCGGGAGTCGGCGAATACCTACCGGGCGATGCTGCGGCAGGCCTGGGCCGGCGGCGAGCCGGTCACGGAGGACCGTTCAATGCTCGACGTCGTCCGGCTCTCGCTCGGCATCCCGGAGAGCGAGCACAGGAAGATCGAACACGAGGTGCAGGTCGAGACGTACACCGAGGCGCTCCGTGCCGCCTGGAAATCGGGCGCCATGTCCACCGACGATCTCAGCACGGTCGAACAGCTCCGCAAGCTCTTCTCGATCTCGCGGGAAGAGGATTCGACGATCCAGTCCGCAATCAAGTCCGAGCTCGGCGGCGACGGCCGCGGCTCCTGACGCTACGCCGCCCCCGCCCGCGCAATCCTCCGCCTGAGCGGGCCTCTCCTGTACGCCACGCAGCACCCCCAGAGGAGGTTCATCCCTCCGATATTGATCACCAGGTACGCGTCCAGAGCCCCGGCGACCGAACACGCCGTCAGGAGGAACAGCTCCGTCCCCAGCCCGAGGAACCCCGAGAGGCGGACGCCGGTCGCGTCGCCGTACCAGAGCTTCGCACCGGCCGGCGTGAGGGGCGCTCTCCCCAGCGCAAATGAGTCGAGGCGCGCCATGAGCCGGTCCTGCCAGCCGTAGAGAAGGAGGAACGTCCTGTGGAGGGCAGCGGTGAGCGGATCCTCGGTCTGGTCCTCCGCGATAAGCTCCTCCGACGTCCGGTTGCCCGCGTACGCGCTCCGGAGATGGAGGAACGACGCCTGGTAGAAGACGTGGTACGACACACGGAGCGAGGTCCCGAGAAACGCCAGTGCGCACAGGAGGGGCGCCCGGGCGCCGGTCCCGTGCCGGAGCATCGCCGCGGCGATTGCGGCGAACACGGCGAGGTTGACGGCGAAGTCGCCGATCGAATCGAGGAATCTCCCCGCCCGGCTGAACATCCCTTTGGCCCTGGCAAGCTGGCCGTCGGCCGAGTCGAGCAGGTCTTTGAGCGTGACGCAGAGTCCCGCGGCGACCGTGAGCTGCGGCGTCCCGGGGAAGTAGAGGAGTGCGGCGACGAGACCCGCCGCCGTCGCAGCCAGCGTTACCTGGTTGGGGGTAACCGCCGTGCGGTAGAGGAGGCGCACGAGAATGCCCGCGGCGGGACGGAGCACGTACGTGTTGATCAGCTCGTCGGAGGCGTCCGATTTTACCGATGCGCTGTACGAATACCCGTTCACTGCCGTCAATGCGGTCTCCCCCGTGCGGTGCCCGAGGAAGATGGTATGCCCAATTCGGGCGGGAATCAAGCGTCTTTAGAATGTCGTCCATATTCCGTATATTGCACGGGTAAAGCGCCCACACCCACACGACACGAAGGAGCGTCTCACTCTTCCAATGAAACTCCAGCGCATAGGGATACTTACGGGCGGCGGCGATTGCCCCGGCCTGAACGCCGTCATTCGCAGCATCGCGAAGCCGGCCATGAGCTACTACAACGCCAAGGTCATCGGCATCCTTGACGGGTACGAGGGATTGGTGGAAGGCCGGCACCGCGAGTTGACCCCCCTCGACGTGCTGGGGATCATCAACCAGGGAGGGACGATACTCGGGACGTCGAACAAAGGGGACCCGTTTCACTTCCCGATGGGGGAGCGGGGCAACCTGAAGATCGTCGACGCCTCGCAGCAGGTCGTCGACCACTACAGGAACCTGAAGCTCGACGCGCTGGTGACGATCGGGGGAGACGGCACGCAGATCATCGCCCACAAGCTTGCGGCGATGGGGCTCAACATCATCGGCGTCCCCAAGACGATCGACAACGACCTCGAGGCGACGGAGGTCACGTTCGGGCACGATTCCGCCGTCGCGGTGGCGACCGAGGCGATCGACCGGCTCCAGACGACCGCGTCCGCCCACCACAGGGTGATGGTGATGGAGACGATGGGGCGCTACGCCGGGTGGATCGCGCTCGGGGCGGGCGTTGCGGGGGGCGCGGACATCGTCCTGATCCCCGAGATATCGTTCTCGTGGGACAGGATATTCGAAGCGGTGCTCAAGAGGAGCAAGGGGGCGAAATTCAGC
Source organism: Bacteroidota bacterium (assembly GCA_035516035.1). Classification (GTDB taxonomy): domain Bacteria; phylum Bacteroidota; class Ignavibacteria; order UBA10030; family UBA6906; genus Fen-1273. The sequence continues at coordinate 22,259 of DATJAS010000064.1, forward strand.
ATCGTCTGCATCGCCGAGGGGGCAAAGCCGAGCGGCGGCGATATCTCCGTGCGGGAAATGGACAAGAAGCGGACGGATCCCGTCAGGCTGGGGGGTATCGGCGAGCTGGTGGCGAAGCGGATCGAGGACGAGACCGGGCTTGAGACCCGCGTCACGGTCCTCGGGCACGTGCAGCGGGGCGGAAGCCCGACGCCGTTCGACAGGATTCTCGCGACGCGCTTCGGCACCGTTGCCCTCCAGGCGATGTCGAACGGGGAGTTCGACGTCATGACGAGCCTCAGGCAGAACAACGTCACGACGGTGCCACTTGCCAGCGCGGTGGGGCGCCAGCGGCTCGTGCCCCCCGATTCCCAGCTGATCTTCGCCGCGAAAGCCGTCGGCACCTGCCTGGGGGACTGACCTACAGGATTTTCACACCCACCACGGTCACATCATCGGCCGCCGCACGTTTCCCCCTGAATGCGGCGGCCGCTTCTATCAGCTCCTCACAGAGCCGCGCCGGGGGCACGCCGCGCAAAGCGGCGAACTTCTCCTTCAGGCGCTCCGCGCCGAACTGCTCCCCTTTGCCCGCGACCGATTCTACCAGGCCGTCCGTATAAAGGAGAAACACGTCCCCGGGGGCACAGGATGTCGCAATCTCCTGGAACGACGATCCTCTTCCCATCCCGAGGCCCAGGCTCGGCGTACGGAATTCCTCCACGGGGGAATCCGCCGCCGCGCGCAGCAGGGGGGGATGACCCGCGGTGGCGATGCGCGCCGACCGCCCGTCCGCCTCCAGGAGGAGATAGGCGGCCGTGATGAACATGTTCTTGCCGACGAGCTGGGCGAGCGTCGCGTTCAGGTGCGCGAGCATCGCCCCGGGCGAGGGGTCGCGGTCAACGTGCGCACGGAACGCGCTCTTGGTCATCGCGCCGAGTATTCCCGCGCCCACGCCGTGGCCTGCCACGTCCGCCGCGAAGACGGCGAGCCGCCCGTCCGGGAGCGGCAGGAAATCGAAGTAGTCTCCCCCCACCTCGCTTGCCGGCACGGTGAGTCCCGCAGCCTCCGCGTGAGCGGTTGCGATGCCCGAGGAAGGGATGAGCGACTCCTGGATGTCCTGTGCGATCGAGACCTCCGCCTCGAGGCGCGACCGCTGCCTCCCCTCCCCGACCAGGAGGAATATGAACATCACGTAACCGAGCGAGAGAAGAACGATCCCTCCCCCCGCGACCACGGCCCGCTCCGCCTGGAAATCGGCGATCTGCGCCTGCGTGATCGTGACCGCGTCGCCGCGGGCCGGGAGCGTAGCGACAGGAGGTGCGCCGAGAAACGTGGCGATTGCGTCGGCGTTAAAGAGCACGGCGAGGCAGAGCCCGAGCGCCAGGACGAGAAGGACCTTCCTGTTCCCGAAGAGTATGATGCACGCGGAGATCCCGCCGCTCCCCACCGTTGAAATGATGATCTCCACCGGGCGGAGCGAGTGCGTGGGAGGCGTGAGGAGCGCGTTCAGCGGCCCGATCGTGCCGAATATGAGGAAGACCGCTACGGAGAGGCCCGCCCGCGTGCCGGGGGGCATCTGGCCCCAGATATTGTACGGGTGTGTCCTCTCCGTGAGCTGCCGCCGGGGGCGGGCCGCTACTCCCTCCGCCTGGACCGCGCCGATGCGTACCGCGGTGTAGAGCCAGCCCGCTCCCATCAGGAGCGCGAGCGCGACCAGCGTCAGGCCGAGCGTGGTTGCGTCGCGCCACAGGATCCACGTCCTCCCCGCGTCGTCGACGCTGAACGAGAATGAGACGAGGAGGAACGTGAACGTGGCGACCCGGAAGAACGCCCGCAGGACCTTCAGCACGGCGACGCGGCTCCGGGTGCTCATGCGGCGCGTCCCTTCCTGCCGGGCGTGAGGGCCGTCGAGAGGAGCGCGCATGCGCCGAGGAGAATGTAGACGTCCGCCATATTGAAGATGCCCGTATGCAGACCGTCGGCGGAGAGCGCGACGAAATCCACCACCCGCCCGCCGTGCGTCAGCCGGTCGACGAGGTTGCACGCCCCGCCGGCGAGCATGAGGGCCAGTGCGAGCGCGAGGCGGGGCGTGACGTTGCGCCCGAAGAGGAGCACCCCCGCCATCGCCACGAGGAGAGCGCCCACGGCCACGGTGAACACGAGGAACCGCACCCCTTCCGGGAGCCCGGCGCCGAGGCTCAGCATCGCGCCCCTGTTCTCGGCGTACGTCAGCGTGACGCACCCGCCGACAAGCCGTACCGGCGGGACCGCCCGAAGCGATTCCGCCGCGTGCTTCGTGGCGTAGTCGCACCCGGCGCATGTCGCGACGAGCAGGGCGATCGCGATCAGCATTCGTTTCTGGTGCAGCAGCATAACCCCTCCCCCGTCATTGCGAGCGAAGCGCGTCCTTTGCGTCCCGCCGAAGGCGGGAGCCGCTTTTTGGACCACGGCGCCTGCGGCGCCGCAGGCGCCGTTTTTTGGCGTGGCAATCTCCCGCGATGAGGATTACAGCGCGAACTTCTCCCCGTGCCAGTGACGCGTCATCTCGAGCCAGAAGAAAAGGCCGCGCCACCGGCCGTAGGGGACGTAGTCCCGTTCGATCGTCGCGTCCTTGACGCGCCTCCCCCCGCGGCGGAGCGTCGCGTACTGCGCGCGGACCCAGGAATCGAGCCCGAGCTCGTCATACCGCCCCGCGAGCTTGAGGAGATTCCCCGCGGCGTAGGGGCCGATCCCCTTGACGAGCCGCATTGCCGCGAAGAGCTCCCCCGTGGAGAGGGGCGACGTGCGCCACGACTCGATGTCCAGCTCCCCGCGGGCGATGCTCCGGGCGAGCGCGCGGATATAGGGGGACCGGTAGCCCGCCTTGACTGTCCGCCTGAGGCGCGCCTCCGACAGCTCCGCGACGGCGGCGGGTGTGGGGAACGCCCTCCCGCCCGCGGGGTGCGGGGCCCCGGCCGTCTCGACCAGGTTGCTCACCATGAGCGTGGTCAGACCCCACGTGCAGTTCGTCGTGCAGATCATCTTGACCGCGTCCTCGAACATGGTCGGGGAGCGCAGCAGCCTGCCGGCGCCGCACCGCGCGATCCACCTGTAGCGCGGGTGGCGCCGTGCCTCCCTGTGGAATTCCGAGAAATCCTCGTCCAGCCTGAGGCACGTCCGGACCTGTGCGACGAGCGCCGCGCGCGCGCCGGGGGAGGGGGCCGCGGACCATGCCGCCCGGACGGCGATCCCGTTTGCTGCACCGCGCAGCGCGCACTGCGCGGTGAGCCCGCCCGGAAGGGCGAAGATCCGCGAGAGCGTCCGCGTCCCGGGGTCGAGCGCAAACGGCGGGAGCTTGCACCATCCGTGGCTGAAGGCGGTGTGCCAGAAATCAAAACCTGCGGGGGCGGCGATGTGGAAGGCGTCAGAACCTGGCGAGGAGGAGCTCATTCGTCGGGTACTGGTCAAGGAGTTTCTGCACGGCGAGCATCGCGTCGCGCGGGGCGAGACGCGCGATGGAGCGCCGGAGCGCCTGGTGCTGCGTGACCGCGCCCCCGAAGAGAAGCTCCTCCCGCCGCGTCCCGGAGGCGCCCAGGTTGATGGCCGGGAAGATGCGCTCGTTGGCCATGTCGCGGTCGAGCACGAGCTCCATGTTTCCCGTCCCCTTGAACTCCTGGAAGATCAGCTCGTCCATCCGGGAATTGGTGTCGATGAGCGCCGTCGCCATGATCGTGAGCGAGCCACCGTCCTCCAGGTTGCGGGCGGCGCCGAAAATCCGCTTCGGGATTTCGAGCGCCCGGGCGTCGACGCCCCCCGACATCGTGCGCCCGCTGCTCTTCTGGTGGATGTTGAACGCGCGCCCCAGGCGCGTGAGCGAATCGAGCAGGATCATCACGTCGCGCCCCGCCTCGGTCTTCCGCTTCGCGTATTCCAGCACGAGCTGGGCGAGCCGGACGTGGGCCCCCCGCTCGCTGTCGCTGGAGCTGGCGAAGACCTCCCCGCGGATCGAACGGCGCATGTCCGTCACTTCCTCCGGGCGTTCGTCGATCAGGAGCACGAGGAGATCGATCGCCGGGTTGTGGATGCTGACCGCGTGCGCAAGCTGCTGCATCAGCATCGTCTTCCCCGCCTTGGGCGGGGATACGATAAGCGCGCGCTGCCCCTTCCCCACGGGGCAGAAGAGCTCGACGATCCGCATCGCGCGGTCGCTCCCCTTCCCCTCGAGCCTGATGACCTCGTCGGGCTGCACCACCTCGTGCGCGGCGAACTCTCTCACGCCCTTCCATGCCTCCGGGTCGAGGCCGTTGACCGAGCGGAGCGCGGTGACCTGCGGGCTCTTGCCGGGCGCTTCCTCCGCCGTCGCTTCCAGGAGCGCGCCCGTGCGGAGGTTGAACCGGGTGATCAGCCCGGCGGGGACATACGCGTCCGCCGCTTCCCGCGCCAGCCCGTGGGAGACCGTGCGGATGAAGCCAAAGTGACGCGGGTCGATTTCGAGTATGCCGGTGACCTGTGCGGGCATGCGGCCGGTTATTTAAAGAGACCTTTCAGTGCGTCCCCCACCTTCCCTTTCTGCTGTTTTGTCAGCCGGTCGGTCAGCTCTTTCTTCTTGGCGTCGGCGAGCGCGAGCTTGTCGTTGATGGCGGCCCCGTAGGCGCCCAGCTGCTTCTGGATGTCGGCCGTTTTGTCTCCCAGGAGCTTCATGACTTCCGCCTTCTTCGGCCCGATGGCCGCGTCGAGCTTCGCCTTGAGGGCATCCTGCGCCTTCGTAAACTCCGCCCCGAGCGCCGCGGTGACGCGCGAGGCGATCTTCTCGTCGAGATCGGTCTGGAGCGCCATGTCGAATTTCCCGCCGGTGTTCCAGAGCCGGAACGTGACTTCGAATTCGTTGATCGTGCCGAGCACTTCGCGGATGATTCCCTCGAGCGTCCCCTTCGGCTCCGCGGCGTAGCTCATGTGGAAGCCTGAGAGCGTCGTCCGCGCGTTCGCCTCGAACGCGCCGCCCGGGACCACCACCTTGACCGCGGAGCTCATTGTCGCCCCGACCATCGTTGCCGGCAGGAAGTCCGCTGATCCGATCGGGAACTCTGCGAGCGGCACGCCGCTGAGCGAGGCCTCGTATTCGTCGTAGGGCGTCTCCTTCGTCCTGTCGAAGACCGCCTTCAGCGTGAACGATCGCCCGCCCCCTTCGACTCCCTCCAGCGCCGCGGTGATCGGGACGTGTGTGACCGACTGGTCGTTCGTGATGTTGTCGATTTCGCCTTTCGCACGGATGAACCCGGGGGCATAGGCGGTGTCCGTCCCGCCGGTAATGCGCGCCTTCTCGATCAGGAACTTCGGGTAGGCGTGCTCGAGGGGAAAGGCGACGTTCTGTCCCTTCATGCGGGGGGGCGTGGTGAAATCCGGTTTCGGGGAGGAATTATGGATATGGGCGCGGGCCCAGTCGACGTACCCGAGATAGGTCTCCGCCTTCTTCACGGTTTCCCCTCCCACCAGGAGCTGCGCTACCCCGGTCGTGCTGAGGTTGGGAAGCTTCGCCATCGACTTGAGGCGGGTAAAGTCGTCCGCCGCCACCTGGTCGATCGATCCGGCCGATGCGGTGAGCGTCTGCACGTCGGACTGGATCGACGCCTTCCGCGCGTCGAACGCCGCGGAGACCTCGCGGATGCCCTTGACCGCGTTGTCGACGGTCCCGATCGCGGAGGTGATCGCCGGGATCGAATTGAGCTGGGACGTGTTGATCGATTTGAGAGACGTCTCGATGTCCGCGAGCTTCTTTTTTGACGCATCCAGCTCGGCGAGCGACGAGCCCCACTGGGCGGAGGAGGCGAGCGTGCGCGCCTTCAGCGAGTCCAGCGCCTTGAGCGACCCGATATCGAGCGAGCGGACAAGGCTGTCGGCGTTGAGGTGCAGCCCCGCCACTGAGAACGAGCCTGCGGGGGGCTTCGCGGACTCCTTTGCCATCGCGTCCTGGGCCTGCGCCGTGAATGTCCCCGGTGCGGGGGGCGCCTGCTCGGCTGCGCGTTTTGCCGGGAGCGTGCCGTCGGTCGTCCTCTTCGTCCCCAGGATCAGCCCGTCGATCTCCATGTCGTGGATGACGTACTTTCCCCTGAGCAGCTGCCCGAAATCCATGGCGAACCGGGCGGTCCCCGTTTCGAAGAGATTCTTCCAGCCGTCGTGGGGATCGGCGACCTGGAGGCGTGACCATTGGATCCCGATGGGGGAGAGCGACACGTGCAGTCCCTCGATCTCCACTTTCGCGCCCACCGCCGCCTCTCCGCCGGCCTCGAGTCCCAGCCGCACCCACGTGTCGATGAAGAAATAGAGCGCCAGCAGGATGACGACTGCCGGGATCAGCACGAAGTAGACGAATTTCTTTCTCATGGTCAGCCTTTCAGGTCGCGGATGCGCCGGTACCAGTTGAGCAGCTTGCTCCGGTCGAGCACCTGATAGACCTTCCATCGCTCCATCCGGCTGTGGATGTGCGTGCGATACGCAACGACGAACGATTTCATCCCCGCGTAAATGGGGGCGAAAAGCACCAGCGCGCTCACGAAGCTCCCCATGACCACGGTGTTGTTGAACCGGGTGAGCGGCGCCACCGGCGCGTTGTAGAGCCAGGTCCAGAGCCCGCGCAGCGCGTCGGCGTTCACCAGGAGCTGGTATCCCAGCCAGTGAAAGAAGGGATCGAAGATGAATGCGACGAGGCTGAAGAGCGTCATGGCCACGCCGGCCGCCGCGAAGTTCACGTCGATCGCCAGGAGGACGAGCCAGACCAGGGCTCCCTGCAGCGTCAGCATCGGGGAAAGTCCGAGGATGGAGCCGAGCGCAAACCCGCCGGCGACCTGGGCGGGAGTCTGCCCCTCGCGCAGGATATTGATGAAGTCCTTGATGAACTTGAGGTAAAACATGTGCCTCTCCGGGTGGGTGGTGGAGGGGAGATGACCTAAAGTATCACTCGAGGGGACAATTTGCAAGGGACGGGGGCGCCGCGCGCGGAAGCGGAGCGTCCCCCGCCGGTCACTTGCGGAGCATCTTCAGGGCGTGGTTCCATCCTCCCGTGCGCATGCCGTACGCCACCCAGAGAATGCACAGGGGCTCCAGCACGCGCGCGTACTCGATGCCGCCCAGGTCGGTCGACGGCCACCCGAGCTGCGTGAGAAGCTTCGCGACGGTTTCCTTTGCCTCCGCGTCGATGCCGCAGAAAAACATGTCCGGCGGGCCCCCGGGAAACGACGGCGAGACCATGTGCGCGTGCCCGACCATGTTGAAGCACTTGACGACGCGCGACTGCGGCAGCCAGCGCTGCACCTGCTCCCCGCCGGAATCCGTGTGCCCGAGCGCGAGCGCCGGCGGCTCTCCCGGCCGGAAGACGAGGGGGTTCGTCGCGTCGATCACGACTTTTCCCGCGAAACCCTTCTGACCGGCGAGCTTCAGCGCGTTTTCCGTGCCGCTCCACAGCGTGGCGAGGACCACAACGTCTCCGAATGCCGCCGCCTCTGCAAACACCACGGCGCCGGCGCCCTTGCCGGCGCCGGCAAGCCACTGTGCAAGCTTCTCGCTCTTCGGATCGCGCGTGCCCAGGCGAACGGCGTGCCCCAACCGCAGGAACCCCGCGGCGAGCGAGCGTGCAACGTCGCCGGTGCCGAGTATCCCGATGTTCATCAGCGGTGCTCCCCCATGGTGTGCGTACAGGACGAAGTACAGTTACAATGCCGCCGGAGGGGAGGAAGTTCCCCCGCGCACCGGGAGGGGCGGGGGATTCAGATCTCCGGGGGGGGCATGCCGAACGCGGCCCACTCCTGGCGTGCGGGGCCGTACAGACCGGGGATCTCGAGCCCGGCCTGCCGCATGAGCACCGTCATCTGTGCGCGGTGGTGCACCTGGTGGAGTATCAGCGATGTGAGCGTGGCCCCGCGCGCCCACTGCTCGCCGTACATGTCGTCTTTCACGGTGAGCGTTGCGTCGGTCCAGTTCGCCTTCACCTGCTCAAGGAGGGAGATCGCGGCTTCGCTGTACGCCTGCGCGATCTGCCGCGCGGTCTGCGGAATCGGGTCATGCTCCCCCGGGCCGGCGAGCTTCAGTCCCGTGCGCGACATCATCTCGGGAATCGTCGTCGTGATGTGCCATGCCAGCCGGGCGAGCGTCCGCCCCTGGGGGTTGACCTGCTGGGAGAGGGCGCGATCGGTCAGGTGCTTGAAGATCTTCTGCGTCCCCTCCAGTTCTCTCGACCAGAGATGCTCGAAACCGGAAATGGTGGTGATCATGTGTGCGCTTCCTGTAGTGGAACGAACGCTTCGCTCAGCGGTGCACCGCGGCGCCGTAGGGAAAGATGACGATGTCGATCCGCCTGTTGCGGGCCCGCCCATCGGCCGTGGAGTTGTCCGCGATGGGGCGGCTGCTTCCCCACCCCTCGGATTCGATCAGCTTGGCGGGGGGAGGGAACGCCCGGAGATAGTCTGCCACGGCGGCCGCGCGTGCCTCGGACACTTTCTGGTTCAGCGTCTCGCTCTCGCCGGCCTCCGTATGGCCTTCCACCTTCACGTGGCAGTCGGGGAAGAGCCGGATCGCCTTGTCCACCCTGGCCAGGAGCTCCCCGGAGCCCGGTCCGAGCGAGTTCGTGTCCGGCGTGAATTCCAGGGCGTAGAGCCTGATGATGACCGTATTCCCGTCACGAAGAAGGCGCCCTTCGCGCTGCGCGATGAGCTTCCCGGCTCCCGCGATCGCCGTGTTCACGCGCTGCCTCTCCTCCGACCATCGCAGCTCGTCCGTGCGCAAGGACCCGCCGGTGGCGCCCCGTTCCCCGGAGGCCAGCCTCATGCGAAGCGTCTCGTTTTCTTCCCGGAGCTGGCTGAGGCTGTCCGCAAGCGCAGTGCGCGCGGAGTCGCGGCTCCTGACCGCGGCGATGATCTCCTCGATGACGGGGTCGTAGCCTTCGTCAAAGCCGGCTCTCACGTTGAGTGCGCTGGCAACGCGTCCGATGGCGCTCTCCGCACCGAGCATGGCGTCCTCACTCGACGATGCCCGCCCCTCCATCCGGGTGATGGCCCCGTGGAGGAAGATCGCGTGCGCCGCCTCGTACTTTGCCTCCCCGGC
>DATJAS010000065.1:0-14152 GCA_035516035.1 Bacteroidota bacterium
TGCGCAGCGGGGCTCTGCGGCCAACATCATCCGCACGGGCCTCGAGCGCTACAAGCTGGTGCTCGCCGATCGCAAGCTCGACGCGGAGAAGAAGCTCTCCGAGACGCAGCGCGCGATCGAAGAGGCCACCAGCCTCGAGACGCCGCTCCTCGAGCGGAACCTGATCGCCCTGTCGACGATCGCCTCGATCGCCACGATGTTCGGTCTGCTCGGGACGGTGGTCGGGATGATCCGCGCCTTTACCGCCCTGGCGGCCGTCGGCGGGACCCCGGACGCCATCCAGCTTTCGATCGGGATCTCCGAGGCCCTGATCAACACCGCGCTCGGCCTCCTTGCCGCCATCATCGGCATCGTCGCGTACAACTTCTTCGTGACGAAGGTGGACAACTTCACGTACATGATCGACGAAGCGAGCTACAACGTCGTCCAGATCCTGCACGCGCGGACGAACGAATAGGAAGGGGGGGAGAGACTCCCATGCCCAAATTCAAACCGCACCGACAGGGGTATCGCATCGACATGACCCCTCTGGTGGACGTCGCGTTTCTGCTCCTGACGTTCTTCATGCTCACCACGACGTTCAAGCCGACCGAGGAAGTGACGATCGTGCTCCCCGCGTCCCACTCGGAGTACAAGCTCCCCGAGTCCGACGTGATGACGATCAACATTGCCAAGGACGGGCGCCTGTTCCTGGGGCTCGACTCGCAGATCCTTCGCCGGAGGCTCTTCGGGGCCGCCAACGAAAACAAGGCCAGCGTCGAGGTGCCCAAGGAACAGCTTGCCAAGTATCTCGTGAACGCCCGCACCGCCAATCCCAAGCTCCGCACGGTCATCAAGGGTGACAAGGAGGCGGATTACGGGATCGCGGAAGACGTCATGAATATCCTTCAGGATACGCAGATTACGCGGTTTAACCTGGTGACCGAGCTTGCCCGGTAGGCCGGGAACAAAACTCAGTTTGAGGAGGTACTAATTATGGCGGGCGGAGATGTAGCGGAGAGTAAATCCCATTCCAAGGGAAAGAAGAGGAAAAAAGGACGGAGACTGGGCATCCGGATCGACATGACGCCCCTGGTGGACGTCGCGTTCCTGCTCCTGACCTTCTTCATGTACACGACGTCGATGTCGAGGCCGCAGACGATGGAGATCAACCTGCCCCCCGACAAGAACGTGAAGGTGGAGATCCCCGAGACGACGCTCCTGACGCTCCGGGTGAACGACAAGGGGACGATCTACTGGAACTTTGCGCTGGACGCCCCGAAGATGATCGACTTCAAGGATCTCCGGGCGTTCCTGATCGACAAGCAGAACGCGATCCCCAAGCTGACGGTCGTGCTCAAGATCGACCGCCTTGGAAAGTATAAGATGATGGTGGACCTGATCGACGAGCTCAACCTGTCCCGCGTCCAGCGGTTCAGCATTGCGCCGATGACGGACCAGGACAAGGCGCTCATCGCCAAGGTCCAGGGTTAACGAACGGAGGGAGAACATTATGGCAACCGCTGCAGCCGTTGGAGCCCAGCAGTCGGCGATCTCGTACGGCGCTGCCGAGCTCAAGGCGGTCTACTTCAAGTACCGGTGGTGGGGACTCGGGATCGCGATCGCGATCCACGCGGCCATTATCGGGTCGTACTACGGGGTTGGGCTGCTGCAGGGCGAGGAGGCACCGGTGGTAATGGTGCATATCATGAAGTACAGCGATCTCGGCCCGCCCCCGTCGATGACGAACGCGAACACCCCCCCGCCGATCACCGCGGAGGCCCCCACGGCCAAGCCCAGCGTCGGCGCGCCGGTCCCGGTGCCTGACGCCGAGGTGAGCGCGGAGCAGACGCTTGCGACGCAGACCGAAATGAGCCAGCAGGTCGCGCCGATCGGCGACGCCACGGGCGCCGGCGAGGTCGCGGTCCAGCAGGACATCAAGATCGACGACGACGCGCCCCCCGCGGACTTTGTCGCGGTGGAGAAAGAACCTGTCGTCGTGAAGAAGGTCGAGCCGAAGTATCCCGAGCTCGCGATGCGCGCGGGACTCGAGGGCAAGGTGTGGGTGAAGATCTGGGTCGACAAGGAGGGGAAGGCGAAGCAGGTGGTGATCCTCAAGAGCGACGCCGAGATTTTCAACGAGCCGGCTATCGAGGCGGCGAAGCAGTTCGTCTTTACGCCTGCGTATATGAACAACGGCCCGGTGTCGGTGTGGGTCTCGGTGCCGTTCAAGTTCCGGCTTGCCGACAAGAAGTGAATTGACCGGGGACTACGCCGCGCGGGGGAACGTCGCAGACCTCCCCCGCGCGCGATCCTCCCCTGCCGGGTATGAGGATCGAACAACTGGTTCGGTTCGCCATCATGATCCTCGCCGGGGCGGTTGCACTGGCGGGGATTCTTGTCATGACGGGGGTCCTGTCCAATCCCGCGATCACCGGCCAGTTCCGGATCGCGATGGGCGCCGCGATTTTCCTGTACGGGGTCTACAGGTTCACCGTCGCCTGGTTTCGTCGCCCGGAGCGCCGCGACCCATGAAACGAATTTTCGTGTTGTTCGGTCTCCTCCTCGCGCTCGAAGGGTGCGGGGGCAAAGAGCCGGGATCCGTCTCGATTACCAGCGGGTCCTTCCGGCTCGGGTGCGACGAGGCCGTCCTGCCGGTGATCAACCACGAGGTCCAGGAGTTCACCCGGCTTTACACCGGGGCGTCGGTCGCCGTGCAGAGCGGCCAGGCGCGCGAGATCATCGCCGCGTTTGCCGCGGACAGCCTCAAGACGATTGTCTGCGCCCGGGAGCTCAACAGGGAAGAGCGCGACGCCCTGACCGCCGCGAAGGTGCCGATGCAGGAATACCTGCTGGCGCGCAGCGCCGTGGCCGTGGTGGCCAACCCCGGTGTGCCGGTGAAGGAGCTGCGCATCGGCCAGCTCGATACGATCTTCAGCGGCGGGATCACGCGCTGGCCCGGCAATCGTGCACTCATGATCGAGCTCGCCGTCGGCGGCGTAAATTCAAGCGTGAACGAAGTGTTCCGGAAGACCGTGCTGGGAAACGGGGGGTTCGATCCATCGGCAAAACCGTTTTCTTCCGGCGCACAGCTGCTCGACTTTGTGAAACGCACCCACGGGGCCGTGGGGATTATCGGCCTCAACGAGCTCGGGGCGTCGTATGACGGCCTGAGCGTCCTGGCGATTTCGAGCCCCGCCATGCGGCCGGATTCGACGTACGCGCCCGATGAGTACTACGCACCTATCCAGGGCTATGTCTACACGGGGTACTATCCGGTCCTGGCGTCGGTATACGTCTACACGCGCGATATCGAACAGGACGTCAGCATGGGATTCATCGCGTTCATGACCAGCTTCGCCGGCCAGAAGATTATCCAGACAGACGGACTCGCGCCCGAGACGATGCCGGTGCGGGTTGTCCACCTCAAACCACAGCAGACCGACTGATAATGAAACGCCTCCTCCTCTTGTGTGCACTCCTGCTCTGTGTGCGCTCCGCCTACGCGCAGGACCCCTACGACAGGGCGAAGCAGGACCTCGCAGTGCGCGACACGAACAGCGCGATCCTGCATTTCAAGGAAGCGGTGAAGGCGGGCCGGAAGCTCTCGGAGTCGAACTACTACCTGGGCGCGATCGCCTACGCCAGGCACCGGACCGACGAGGCGATCGGCTACCTGCAGGCGGCCGTTGACCGCGACAACGAGAACGCCGATGCGGTCGGTCTGCTCGGGTATGCGCTGCTCGACAAGAAGGACAACGCGGGCGCGCTGACCCAGTTCCGCCGCGCCCTGAAGCTCTCCCCGAAGGACGTCAGCGTGTCCGCCGGGTTCGGCACCGCGCTGCTGGCCGTGGATTCCGTCGACGCGGCGATCGTGCAGCTCTCCCGCGCGAAGGAGTCGGCCCCCGACAATCCCTCGATCTACGTCCTGCTGGGCGACGCCTACCTGAAGCAGAACGTCTTCGTCCTCGGCGAGTCGAACTACCAGAAGGCGATCGAGCTGGAACCCAGGAACATCGGCACGCGCGCCAAGCTCGCGCGGGTCTTCTACAGGGAGAAGAAGTACGCGGAATCGATCAAGGAGTGGGAGGGAGTCACGGCGATCGATTCCACGCTCCCCGAGCCGTACCTGGAAGTGGGTCGGACCTACTTCCTGGCCAAGCAGTACAGGAACGCGGTGCGTCCCCTCTACAAGCTGACGCAGCTCCAGCCGAAGTCCGTCGAAGGCTGGGCGCTCTATGCCCGGACGCTGTTCAACGGCGAGGACTACGGTGACGCGATCAAGGCCGCGCAGACGTCACTCAAGCTCGATTCCACGAACGCGGAAGTCTGGCGTGCGCTCGCACGGTCGGACGTGAAGTTGAAGGACTGGAACGGGGCGCTCGGCGCCTTCGCGGGTCTCAGCCGCCACGGCAAGTACGACAAGGACGATCTCGGCGACTACGGCGCGGCGCTCCAGAGCGTTGGCCGCGAAGACGAGGCCGTCCAGGTGCTCCTGGAGGCCGTGAAGGAAGACTCGACGAACTGCGACGTCTATTTCCCGCTCGGCTTCATCTACATGAAGCGGCATGACTACGAGCGCGCCTCCAGCATGTTCGAGAAGAGGATCGTCTGCGATCCGCGCTCCCTGAGCACGTACGTCAACGCCGCCGCCTGCTACATGGCGCTCAAGAACTGGACCCGCTGCCGCGAGCTCCTGGTCCGCTCGCTCGAGCTGAAGCCCGATTTCCTCGCCGGGCGCCTCTACTACGCGCGGTATTTCGCGCAGGTGGATTCGCTGGAAAAGGCCGTTGGGCAGTACGACACCGTGCTGGCCCTCATCGGTACCGATATCGACAAGCACAGGGCGGACGCGGGAGAGGCGTACCTGCAGAAGGCGCAGCTCTATTTCGTCGACAAGCGGTTTGAGCGCTCGATCGAGACGTTCCGCAAGGCCCAGTCCGCCGGCATCGATAACTTCGCGCTCGAGCTGATGTGGGGGCAGGCGGACTTGCAGCTGTTGGATCCCTCGGGCGACCAGGAGGAAAACGACCGGCGAAAGGCGGACGCCGTCCAGCACTTCCGGAAATCGCTGCAGTTCGACCAGGCCTCTGCCGAGGCCCACTTCTGGCTCGGCACGGGACTTCTGCTGATGCGCAAGGAAGGAGACCCCGGAAACGCGAAGCTGATGGAGGAGGCATGCTCGGAGTTCAACAAGTGCCTCCGGCTTGACCCCAAAAACGAGAACGCCCGCAAAGCCAAGGAACACTACGGGTGTAAGTGACGCTCCCCGTCATTGCGAGTCTAGGACCACGCCGGGGCGCGCAGGCGCCCCGAAGCAATCCGGCGCTTTTCGTCGTTGCGAACGTTCTTCGTGAAGCAATCTCCCGCCGCTCAGCCCATCATGCGGAGCGGCGGTTTAGTTTCACAACCGGGGACCGAATGAACCTGCCCTCACGCCTCCTTGTTGCTCTCCTTCTCCTGTTGGCATCCGCCGCCTCCTCGCAGACGCTCTTCGGGCCCGATAGCAGCGGTCGAAGGAACCGAGAATTCCACGCCCTCCACTACCGGCTCGACCTCGCGTTCGACCACAGGGGGAAGTCCGTGAGAGGAAGCGTCGCGATCAGGCTCACGCCGCTCGCGGGACCCCTCGATTCGGTTGTTCTCGATGCCGTCGACATGTCGGTCTCGTCTGTCCGGCTTGAGGGGGGGCGACCGCTGGAGTTCAGGAACCTGAGCCCCGTCCTGGCGATCCGCCTGGACAGGACCTACGCATTCGGCGAAACGCTCGCCGTCAGGATCGACTACTCCTGCACGCCGTCGAAGGGGCTCTATTTCATTTACGCGGACAGCGGCGAAGGACGGCACGACCAGATATGGAGCCAGGGGGAGGACATGGACAACCGCTACTGGTTCCCCTGCTACGACTATCCGAACGACAAGGCCACTTCGGAGGTGATCGGGACGGTCCCCGGGGACTGGACGCTCCTGTCGAACGGGCGCCTGGCGGGAGAGACCCGTGATGCAAAGAAAAACACGAGGACGTTCCACTGGGTTGAATCGAAGCCGCACTCGACGTACCTGATCATGGTGGCGGCGGGCAGGTACGCCATCATTCGCGGGAAGTACAGGAACATCCCCGTCGACTACTACATGTATCCCGAGGACACCGCGAAATGGGCCACGTCGTTCAGCCGGACTCCGGCAATGATGCGGTTCATGGAGGAAAAGACCGGCGTCCCCTACCCCTGGGAGAAGTTCGACCAGATCGTCATCGACGATTTCATGTGGGGGGGGATGGAGAATACCACCGCGGTGACGTTGAACGACGCCTGCGTGGTGGGGCCCCGGGCCGCCATCGACTTCCCGAGCGATCCAGTCGTGGTCCATGAGCTTGCCCACATGTGGTTCGGCGACCTGGTCACGACGCGCGACTGGGAAAACCTCTGGTTGAACGAAGGATTTGCCACGTACTGCGAGAACCTCTGGACGGAGGCGAGCCAGGGGGAGGACGCCCTCCAGTACGAGATGATCCAGTCGTCATTCCGCATCAGGGGCGACGAGCGGATGCTCGGCCGCAGGCCGATCGTGAGCCGCGACAGCCATCCCGAGAACCTGTATGCGCGGGGAGGATGGGTGCTCCACATGCTGCGGGCGGTCCTGGGAGACGAAGCGTTCTTCCGGGGGCTCCATTACTACCTGGCGAAGTTCCAGTATGCCAGCGCGGAAACGGACGAGTTCCGCCTGGCGATGGAAGACGCGACGGGGCAATCCCTGGACTGGTTCTTCCGCGAGTGGGTCTTGAGGGCGGGACTGCCGAAGCTCGAGGTGTCGAAATCCTGGGACGACTCGACCCGCACGCTCAGCCTGGTGGTACGACAGGAGCAGCCGGTTGACTCCCTCACCGGGTACTTCCGGTTTCCGCTCGCCGTCGAGTGTACCACGGAGCACGGGAAGACGGCGCGGACCTACTGGGTGGACGGCAGGGAGGACACGATTGCCATTGCGCTCGACGGCCCGCCGCTCATGGTGATCGCGGATAAGGGATACCACGTGCTGAAGGAGATGCACTTCCCGAAATCGGAGAAGGAGAACATCTACCAGCTCAGGCACGCCTCCGACGTGGCCGACCGGATCACCGCGGCGCGGTCGCTCGGCGACGACGTGAAAGACCCGGCGGCGAGGGAAGCGCTCGAGGCCAGCGCCGCCGCCGACCCGTTCTGGGCCGTGCGTGAGTCCGCCCTCACGACGCTGGCGACGATCGGGAACGACTCGTCGGCGGGGACGTTCCTCGCGGCACTGCGCGATCCGAACTCCCGCGTGCGAAGCGTGGCAACGCGTTTCCTCTCACTCTTCAAGAAGCACGACGTCGCGCGGCTCCTCGACTCGCTTGCGCGGTCCGACTCGAGCTACCTTGTGTGTCGGGAGGCGCTCCGCGAGCTGGCCGGGGTCGATACCGCCCGCGCCTTCGACGCCGCCCGGGATCTCCTCACCTTGCGCTCGTACAGGGACGTCCTGCGGCTCTCCGCTCTCTCGACGCTCCGGGCCGCGCGCAGCCCCCGGGCGATTGCGCTCGCGCTCCCCTTCACTGACCGGGCGAACGCCTCGGACGTGCGTCGGATAGCGGCGTCAGTCCTCGGCGAGTACGGGAAGGATTCTCTCTCGGCGCGGGATCGCCTCCGCGCGCTCCTCAGGGACGGGGACCCGGCGATACGATCGGCCGCCGTCTCAGCGGTTGGGGGTTGGAAAGACAGGGAGTTCGAGTCTCTCCTGACTGCGATGGAGCCCGGCGAATCCTCTCCGGAGGTTCAGGCAGTCCTCAAGCGTACACTCCACCCTCCGGTTCCCTCGGGCGAGGAAGGAGACAAATAGTCACACGGCCGATGTGCCCCAAGTAATTGTATTTAAATAAGTTGTGTCGACAGCTCCCCCCAGGGGGCAGACGAATATCGTCTGCCCCTTTTTTCGTTTCCACGCATCCAACAAATACAGCAAAATGACAGATTTTTTCTTAAATTTTTCTTGACAATTCTTGGGGTATGTAGTATTATCTAATCGGACAAATCGTCTATAACGGAGAAAACCTTGGGGACGGTGATGGTCGCTTCAAAGGAATCCAAACAGGCGTTGTTCAACCAGGATATGGTGCCGTACATGGACCTGATGTACGGCTACGCGATGTACCTGACGGGGGACAGGGAGGAAGCCAACGATTTGCTCCAGGAGACGTTCCTGAAGGCCTTCCGGTTCTTTGACAAGTTCGAACGAGGCACGAACGCCAAGGCGTGGCTCTACCGGATCATGCGCAACACGTTCATCAACGAGTACCGCCGGGTGAAGCGGACGCCCGATCTGGTCGAATACGACGAACAGATTTCGGCCTACCAGATGATGCCCCGGACCGTTCAGCGGCCGGATGAAATCGAGGGGGAGATATTCGAGGACGAGATCGCGGTGGCGATCGCGGCACTCCCGGAGAAATTCAAGAGCGTGATTATCCTCCGGGACGTGCAGGACCTCCCGTACGAGGAGATCGCGGATGCACTCGAGATTCCGATCGGCACGGTCCGTTCGCGCCTTCATCGCGCGCGGGCCATCCTCTTTGAGAAGCTGAAGAAATACGCACTCGACCGGGGCTACAAGGTGGGCGAGCGGTTCGTCCCCGTCGATTTCGCGCTGGCGGTATAACGAGCTGTCATTGCGAGCGGCAGCGCAGCCGCCGCGCGGCAATCTACCTCCGAAGCATACCCATCTTCAGTACAAGCGTCCGCACGATCATAGCCGTCGCGCCCCAGATCGTGCGTCCGCGGTGCTCGTAGAACCAGACCTCCCTCTTCGTTCCGTGTAGCTCCCGGATCTCCGACCTTCCGTTTCTCGGTTCGCAGAAGAAATCGAGCGGCACGGTAAATGCTTCCGCGACCTCCGACGGGTTCGGCATGAGGGGGGGAAGCGTCTCGAGCGTTCCAACGACCGGCGTGATGATGAATCCCGACGGCACCGCGAGGTCGTCCAGTATCCCCCTGACAGTGACGGCAGACGCGGCGATGCCAAGCTCCTCTCTCACCTCGCGGAGCGCCGTCTCGACGATATCCGCGTCACCGGTGTCGGTCATTCCCCCCGGGAAAGAGATCTGTCCTTTGTGAGACTCGACCTCCTCGGTCCGCTTCGTAAACAGGAGCTCGGGCTTGCGGGTCCCGATCACCAGGGGCACAAGCACGCCCGCGCGGCGGAACCCCTCGATCGTAAGTCCCCGCCGCTCGACGGGCGCGGCAAACTCGCGCAGGCCGCGCAGGACGTTTTCCTGGAGAGAGCTAGGCATAGTTGAATGTAGCAAACGGCTGTTTCACCTGCAAAACCCAGTTGTCATTGCGAGGGGCGCCTGTGGCGCCAGAGGCGCCACCGCAGGCGCCCCGAAGCAATCTCCGGCCCGGTTGATTCTCCCGCGCGATGGGGGTATATTACCTCATGAAAATCGTTGAAGCACGTCCGCGCAGCGCGTGCGCAATTGCCGTACCGATCCTGGTCGCGGCAGCCCTGTTGGCGGCTGGCTGGGGGACGGTGGGGCACCTTTTCATCAATACCCGTGCCGTGGATGACCTTCCGGCCAGCATGGGGCAGTTCATAAGCTCAAGAACCTACTTCGGCGCCCATGCCTCGGATGCGGATTACCGCAAGTCATCCGACCCTACCGAAGCTCCCAAGCACTTCATCGACATCGAGTCCTACCCCGACTACGAGCACCTGACCCCGCGGCTCGATTCCCTCGTGGCCATCTACGGGACGACGAAAGTCCTCGATATCGGCACGCTCCCGTGGGCTACCGCCCAGACGTACGATTCCCTCGTGGGGGCTCTGCGCAGGGCGGATTTCACCCGGGCGGACTCTATCGCCGCCGACCTCGGGCACTACGTGGGCGACGGGCACCAGCCCCTTCACGTGACCGTAAACTACGACGGACAGCTGACGGGGAACAGCGGCATTCATTCCCGCTACGAAACCAGCATGCTGAACATATACGCCTCGAAGCTCAGCGTGAACGTCGTCCCGGCGGTCTATGTCGCCGACCGGTTTTCATTCATCATGTCGTACCTGATCGCGTCAAACGCCCTCGTGGATTCGCTCCTTGTTGCCGATAACGACGCGAAGGCCGTCTCCGCCCGGATCGGGACCGGCACGTACGACAGCGTCTACTACCGGGTGCTCTGGAACGACACCCGCTCCGTGACGAACCGCGCCATGCAGGACGCGACTGAGTCCCTTGCCGATCTCTGGTATTCCTCCTGGGTGGATGCGGGGTTGATCACGACCGCCGGCGTGATGTTTGCCGGCGGCCCGGGGGCCCGTGCGTTTGCGCTCGGGCAGAATTACCCGAACCCCTTCAACCCCTCCACGACGATCAGCTATACGCTTGCGCAGGCGGGACACGTCTCGCTCAGCGTCTGGTCGATCGGGGGGAACCGCATCGCCACGCTTGTCGACGGCGTCCAGGGCGCCGGACCGCACGTGGCACGCTTCGAGCCGGCGGGACTGGGGAGCGGGGTCTATTTCTACACGCTCCGTCAGGGGGGCCTGGTACGGACCGGCAAAATGCTTTATGTGCGATAAATTGCCGCATTTCCCTCAGACCCGATCATGCCCGTCCGGGCATCCTATGAGTACGAGGATACGATGAAAAACGAAGAGCTGAAAATCACCGGCATGAGCTGCAATCATTGCGTCATGTCGCTCAGGAAAGAGCTGTCGAAGGTGCCGGGCCTTGAAGTCAAAGACGTCCGCATCGGCGCGGCACTCGTGACGTACGATGAGTCGAAGGTCACAGGCGCACAGCTCCGCTCGGCCGTCGAGGAGGCCGGCTTCACGCTCACCTGAGGAGGCCGGGAATTCCTGGAATTTCCACGCCGCGACTCCGGCTGGCGCCGTCCGCCGGAGCCCGGCGTTTTTGTTGGAGGAGCACGCTCCATGGAAGAAACGCGCGCGCCGCAGGGCACGCTCACGCTTCCGGTCGAGGGGATGACCTGCGCGAGCTGCGTCCTGCGCGTTGAGAAAGCGCTGAAGAAAGTCGACGGGGTGAGCCTTGCGACGGTGAACCTCGCCACCGAACAGACCACGGTCACGTTTGACCCGCGCCGGGTCTCCGTCGAGCGGCTCCGCGAGGCGGTCGCCGGGGCCGGGTATGCGCTGGGGCCGCCCATGAGCGGCAACGCGGCCGATGAGACCGAGGAGCAGTACCGCGCGTCCCTTCGCCGGCTCACCGTGGAGCTCATCGTGAGCGCTGCGCTCACGCTCCCGGTCATGTTGATCAGCATGGCGTCGATGTCGTCCTGGTACCACGCCGCGATACCGCTGGGCATGGAGGGGACGAACTTCCTGCTGCTTGTGCTCACCGTGCCGGTCCTGGCGTATTCCGGGAGGCGTTTCTTCTCGGGTTTCTGGGCGACTGCGCGACACGGAACGGCGGACATGAACACGCTTATCGCCGTCGGGACCGGCGCCGCGTTCGCTTACAGCGCTGCCGCGACGCTCGTCCCGTCGTGGCTCGGCCTCCCGGCAACCGGAGGGGACGTTTACTTTGACACGGCCTCGACGATCATCACGCTCATACTCCTGGGGAGATTCCTTGAAGCCCGCGCGAAGCGGCGGGCCTCAGACGCGATCCGGCGTCTTCTCCGTCTGCAGCCCCGCACGGCGCGCGTGATACGGGGCGGCACGGAATTTGACATTCCCGTCGGCCAGGTCGTTGCAGGCGACATGATCGCCGTCCGTCCCGGGGAGAGGATCCCGGTGGACGGCACCGTCGAGTCCGGCTCGACGACAGTGGACGAGTCGATGGTGACAGGGGAGAGCCTCCCGGTGGAGAAGGTGGCCGGTGATCGGCTCGTTGGCGGCACCGTCAACCGTAACGGGAGCGCAACGTTCCGCGCGACCGCGGTGGGAGAGCACACGCTCCTCTCGCAGATCGTCCGACTGGTGGAGTCTGCCCAGGCTTCGAAGGCGCCCGTGCAGGCCCTCGCTGACCGTATTGCCTCCGTGTTCGTCCCCGCGGTGATCGGTCTCGCCCTTCTCACCTTTCTTGGCTGGTGGTTCCCCGGCGGGGCTACGTTCACGCACGCCCTTGTGAACTTCATCGCGGTATTGATCATCGCCTGTCCGTGCGCGCTCGGGCTTGCGACGCCGACCGCCGTCACGGTAGGCCTCGGCGTCGCGGCTTCTCACGGGATTCTTATCCGGAACGCGTCGGGCCTCGAGAAGGTGCGCTCCGTCGATACGATAGTCCTCGACAAGACCGGAACGCTCACCGAGGGGAAACCGGCGGTGACGGACGTGCTACCTGCGGGAGGGCGCTCGCGCGACGACGTGCTCCTCCTGGCCGCGGCCGTCGAACGCCGCTCGGAGCATCCCGTGGCGGAGGCGGTCGTCGAGAGCGCGCAGAGATCGGCGGGGACGATCGCAGAGGTGCAGTCCTTCCGCTCCATGGCCGGGCTCGGGGTCGCAGGCACGGTGAATGGGCGCAGCGTGGCGGCGGGGAACTCCGCGATGATGGAGGTGGAAGGCGTCGACGTTACACCCCTTCGGGGCGCCGCGGAGAGACTCGCCGGGGAGGCGAAGTCCATCCTCTTCGTGGGGGTGGACGGCACGCTCGCCGGGGTGATCGCCGTTGCCGACAGGATCAAGCCGACCTCTGAGGCGGTCGTCGCCGACCTGGCGCGGCGGGGGATCGAAGTCCTGATGGCGACCGGAGACAACGACGCGACCGCCAGGGCGATCGCAGCCCGGGCCGGTATCAGCCGTGTGATCGCCGGCGTGCTTCCCGCCGGGAAGGCGGACCGCATCAGGGAGCTGCAGGCGGAAGGGAAGATCGTCGCCATGGTCGGCGACGGCGTGAACGACGCCCCCGCGCTTGCCACGGCCGATGTCGGGATCGCCCTGGGCACCGGGACCGATATCGCCATGGAAGCTGCCGACATCACGCTGATGAACGGCGACCTGGGCACGATCGCACTGGCTATCCGGCTCTCGGCCGGGACGCTCTCCGTCATACGGCAGAACCTCTTCTGGGCCTTCTTCTACAACGTCATCGCGATCCCCCTGGCCGCCCTTGGCCTCCTCACGCCGGCGGTTGCCGCCGGGGCGATGGCGCTCAGCTCGGTCAGCGTGGTCTCCAATTCGCTCCGCCTGCGTCGGTTCGCCCCTTGACCTCTCCTCTCTACACGCTTGACGTCGGCCACCCTGCGCGCCATCCCGACATCGTGGAAGACCTTCTTCTTGAGGCCTGGGAACGTGTGAGGAACTCTCCCGCCCTTCGGGTCATCAAGGTCATCCACGGCTACGGGAGCGGTGGGAAAGGGGGGTCTACGCGGGAAGTCGTCAGAAACTGGTTATTCAGGCACAGGGAGAGGTTTCGCGGGATCGTGTACGGCGAGGAGTACGATCCGCAAAACTCGAGCGTCCAGTCGATTCGTAAAGAGATCGGTCACTACGACGATCCAGACTTGACATTCCCGAACCCCGGTATTACCATTATCTGGGTCAAGTGAACCCCGGCGGTCCGCCCATCGTGATGTCAGTCGCAATTCATTTCCGTTCTGACTCATATGCTGACAATGCGGAGCACAGAGCTACCCTTCCCCTATGGCAATCCATCTCCTATATGCTGACGATGAGCCCGACCTTCGAGACCTGGTCAAGAATCACCTTTCCCTCGAGGGCTTCGAGGTAGATACCGTCGGAGACGGCCAGCAGGCGGTGAAACTGCTGGACAGCAAGAAGTTCGACCTTGTGCTCCTGGACATCCATATGCCCGGTATGGACGGCGTTGAGGTGCTGAAGTACATCCGGAAGAACAACATGACCCCCCGCCTGATCATGCTGACGGGGGACGGCGATCCCCACCTGATCAGCGAGTGCGCGAAATACGGCGCCACGGATTACCTGACCAAGCCTTACAATTATCACGAGCTCATCGAGGCCATCGACCGCGCGCTTTCCTGACTGCCCGTTCCCCGCTGGCTCGCCCCTTCCCTCCCCGTGTAACATCCCGTACAAACCCGGACCGCGTGTTATCCCCTGTCGACAACCTGTGAGGAGATTCCGCATGCGTATCACGGCTCTCTGCTTCCTGCTGGCACTCCCGCTCGCTCTGCGCGCGGGCAATGAGGAGAGATGGGTGACGGTGTTTGAGCGAAGCGGAGGCTTG
>DATJAS010000066.1:0-9446 GCA_035516035.1 Bacteroidota bacterium
CCCCGCCGCTCGCAATGACGGGCGTGGCGCGCTCGCAATGACAGGAACGTCGAGCTACCGGTCGAAGGCGACCCCGAGAATATCCTCGATCGAGCCCCGGACGACGGACTTCTGCGGTGGAACCGCGGTGCCTGCTCTCCCGACCGTGCCGAGTCTCAGTCCCTTCCACTCCGATTCTATTTTCGACTTCACAAAGTCCTGAACCGTCTTCTGTATCTCCCGCGCCGGCGTCCGTCCTTTCTTCGCCGCGTCCACGAACACATCCACCTCAATCCTTGCGCTCGTGACCCTCTTCGGGACGATCATGTAACTCATCGCCTCGGCCTTGCGCCACTGGTATGTTCGGTCGGAGGCGCTGTACGTCGTCGGGACGCTGTGGAAACTCCGGTCATCCGAGGTGGGAACCAGCGTCACTGTAACACGGTCGTATTTCTGTCCACCGCGAGAAGATAACATGTGTCACAATCTCCTGGATTATGGCATTCCTGCCCGGTGGAGGGAGGAGCCATATGTGGGGGAATTGAAACACCGGGCAGTTTCTCCCGGAACTTACACTAATTTAGCTACTCGGGGTTCTGAAATTGTGTCGCACCTCACGCGTCAAATCACAATTCGACCAACATGTCTTCCGTAACTCCTTGATAATAAAGTACTTACGATTAAGCGTAGAAACTCACAGGCAGTGAAAGCGCTTCCGCGAGGAGCCCGAGATAGCGATCCCGCGGAATTTCGATCGCGCCGAACTGTCGCACATGGTCGTTGATGATCTGGGAATCGAGCAGCCTGTAACCCCTCTCTATCAATCGTCCCACGAGCGTGACGAGTGCGAATTTCGACGCATTGGGAACACGGCTGAACATCGATTCGCCAAAGAACGCCCCCCCCAGCGCTATCCCGTACAGCCCGCCCACGAGCTTCCCCTCCATCCATGTCTCGATCGAATGCGCAACGCCAATTCTGTGAAGTTCGGTGTAGACCCGAACGATCTCATCTGAAATCCACGTCTCTTCCGGGAACCGGCGTTCGCCGCACTGTGTGATCACCTCGTCGAACGCCCTGTCAACGGTAATCGACGAAGAGGAGCGCTTCATGTCCCTCCTGAGGGATCGGGGAACGTTGAACGCATCGAGGGGGATGATCGCACGCGGGTCCGGCGAAAACCAGGAAATCGGCCCTGTGCGCGATTCGGCCATCGGGAAAAAGCCGCTCCGGTAGGCCGAAATCACGATGTCGGTGTCGAAACGCGCCTTCTGCCTGCGATCTGTCACCTGCCTTCACCCCGCGCGTCAGCTTCCGACAAGGACGACCACCTTCCCCGTCGACTGGCGCGTCTGCAAGTACGCGTGCGCCTCCACGATCTGCTCAAACGGGAACACCCGCCCGATAACCGGGCGAAGGAACCCGTCATCGAAATAGCGGAGGATATCCTTCGCCGCTTCCGAGAAATACGCTTCCTTCCCCGCGAGAGTTCCCAGGTTGAACCCGATGATCCCCTTGTTGACGCTCATCAGCGACGGGGGAAAAATCGGGCGCATGAGCGAAAACGCCGCCGCGGCTTTCAGGCGGTTGATCGCCCCCTTCCCCGTGACCGAGGAGACGCCGTACAGGATATATCTCCCCATCTGCGCCAGGAGATGCCAGCTTTTCTTGAACACCTCACCGCCCACCGAGTCCATGACCACGTCGACGCCGTACCCGCCCGTGATCCTTCCGATCTCCTCCGCAAAATCGGTATCGCGGTAGTTGAACAGGTGATCGGCCCCGAATTTCCCGGCCAGCGAGAGCTTCTCCTCCGACCCCGCCGTGGCAAACACCTCGGCCCCGATGTGCTTCGCGATCTGTATCGATGCGAGACCGACGCCTCCCGCGGCCGCATGGATCAGGAGCTTCTCCCCCTTCCTGAGATTCGCCAGGCGCACGATGCCGTGGTATGCGCTCATTCCCGTCGCCAGGAAGGCTGCCGCTTCCTGGTCCGTCATCGACGCGGGGACCGCCGTGGCATAGTGGGCGCCCAGCGCCACGTACTCGGCGTGGCTCCCGAGACGGCAATACCCCATCACCCGCTCCCGCCCTCTGAACTTCGTCACGTCGGGGGCCACCGCAACCACCTCGCCGCAGAACTCGAGGCCGGGAATGAACGGGGGTGCCGGCGTATTGGGGTAGACGCCCAGCCGCCCGAAGACGTCCGCGAAATTCAGTCCGATGGCTTTCACCCTGACCAGTATCTGCCCATCGCCGAGCCTGGGAAGAGGCATGTCCCGCAGTTCCATCACCTCCGGGCCGCCGTACCTCGTGACCACTGCGGCTTTCATCGCAAGCCCTCCGCGGGCCCCACGTACTGTTCGTACAGCCGGAGGAGCTTCTTCTGTGAGATCGTGTCGAGGTCCTCGTCGTCCTTGTCGCGCTTGACGAACATCTCAAACTCTTCCTGGTCGTACCGCTTCATCTTCCTGGCGTAATCCATCAGGTCGACAATCAGGGCGTGTTGCTCGGCATGCGTCATTGATCCTCCGCTGAGGCCGAAGTGACGTGTTTGAGCGACTGGATCCTGCACGAGGTCCTGTAGCCGCAATGCCCGCAGAGCTTCTGGACAAGCTCAGGGGATGTGAGTGGAAAATGCCCCCCCGCAATGCCGTCGAGGATCCCCCCCGCGACGCGCGCCGTCTCGCGGATGACCTCCCTCACCTCCTCTGCGCCGGCGACCTTCTGCTTTGTCTGGGACGTAGGGGAAAAGGCCCTGCCCCGGAATTCCTCGGCGACAAGAGCCGGCTTCAACTCCACGGGATCGCGCAGGCGATAGTAGAGCCCTCCGGCGGGTGCCAGGTTCCGGTCCCCCGCCCCTTCCAGAAGCTCACCGGCGGCAAGAAGATATACCGGGAGCTGGAGGCTGAGCCCCCTCCGGATATCGGACACTGTCGGCAGGTCCCGCCCCGTCTTGTAGTCCACCACGGTGAAGCACCCCTCCCCCTTTTCCACCCTGTCGATCTTTCCCCGGAGGCGCGCTTTCCCCAGTTCGACGGGCTCGCCGCCTGAGAGGAGGCCATCGGACCTCCCGCGCTCGCCGGGCGTCCCGCCGAAACTCACTTCAAAGTAGGCCGGCTCCATCGAATCCTCGCGCGATCGCTCGCATTCCAGGAATCGGCGCAGGAGCCCGTCTCCCTTGCCGTTGCGCCCCAGGACCAGCTCCTTGTCCAGCTCCCAGAATGCGTCCGGGAGGTCAAGAGGCTCAAGAATTGCGGATGCGATTGCAGCAAGCTCGGCGGCGGCTTCTTCAAACACATCCGCGGACGCCCCCCTGAGCGGCGGCGCACCCCGCGCCCGCCTGGCCGTATAGAATTGAAACAACGCGGAGTGCAGCAACGCTCCCTTCTCCAGGGGGGTGATCCCTTCCTCAAACTCCTCCCTCTCTGTGAGCCGGAGGACCGAGCGGGCGAAGAACCTGAACGGGCAGAGCGCGTATGTCTCGAGCTGGCTCACGGAGAAGACGCGCTCGCGGTACTTTTCCAGGTGGTCGCGCCCCCCCGGTGAGATTGCGCCGGAGATCTCGCCGCCGAACGCCCCTGCGCCCCCGACATCGGTCCGCCGGAGCTCCACATCGCGCGAGGCGCGAATGCGACCCCAGGCCTCCTCCATGCCGGCAGGCATGGCAGGAGCCTGGCCGCCGAGGGCGCTGAGGTGCCTGAGGTACTCGCCCCGGGAGGCGATGTCGGAGGCAAAGGGGATCTCCCCGGGGTCCTCCCAGAGGGTCACATCGCACGAGGCAAGAAACGCATCAATGAACGACGAGCGTACCAGCTCGTTCTCCCCTTCGCGCAGCGGGTATGTCAGGTAGAGGTGCTCCGTCCAGTTCGTCACGGCCTGGTAGAAGAGGTACCTGTTTTCCCAGGTGTGGCGCTGTTCCCGCTCCCGCCTCCGCCGCGCGCTCAGGAAGATTTCACTCTGGTAGACGGTCGGGAATTCGCCGTCCACCAGTCCCCCGACGATCATGACCTCCACGGGGAGTTCGCGCGTCTCCTCGATGGACGTTACCAGGACCCCCCGGCCGAATTGCTCCCGCACGTTATATCTCTCCTGGCCGAGCGCGGTTTTCAGCCTGTCGTAGTGGACGCGGAGGGGGCGGGGGGTGCCGGGACCGTCCTGCATCCGCGCTGTCGCCGCTACGGCATGCAGCGTCTCCGTGAACGCGTTCAATGCCCGGATGTCCTTTTCCGCCAGGAATGGGTCGCCCCGGAGCGCGGGATCGATCAGTCGGGAAATCACCGACAGCTTTGAAAGAAGCGCTAGCACCTCCGCCGCAAACTCCTCCGCGGTGAGTTGTCGGCCGAACGGCGCCAGGAGCGCACCGAGCGCGTCAATGTCGACGGCTGCCTTCCTGAAGCCGTCCAGCTCAACCTGCACGCGCCGGCGCTCGGCCTCATCCGTCGCCCCGGCGAGCCTCCGGTTCGTTTCATCCACCGCCCGGTCGATTCTCCGCCGCCACCCCTCGAGGCCTGCCGTCGCCCGCACCCGCCGGGCGACGGACGAGAGATTCCCGCCGTCAAACGGGGAGCCCGGAACGGGGAGCGCAACGTAGGGTGAGGCAGCCGCGCGCAGCACATCCTCGCGCCGGAACCCGAGGAGCGGTATGCGCAGAAACCCCAGGATCGACACGGTCAAGGGAGAACGGGCAAGCTCGAACCTGTCCGTGATGTTCACCGGGATTTCATACTCGGCGAACATCTCCCGCATGATGTCGGTGTACTTCCCCGGAGTCCTGAGCGCGACGCATATCGCGCTCAGGTCGCGCCCCGGATTTTCAGCCACGAGCCGCCTGATGAGCTTGCAAATGCACTCCACTTCGTGTACGCGGCTCCGGGCGGCCATCACGGTGGCAACAGAGCGGAGGTCTCCCCGGGGGCTCCGGCGGTGACCCGCAAAGAGCGTACGCGCAATGTGCTCCGATGCCTTGCGAGCCGCCGGGGGCCTGGCACCGCACCCGAAGAAGAACGCCGCAGCGGCCGCCTCCTTCTCTCCGTGCGATTCCCGGAACCCGAGCTCCATCAGGAGCCTGTAGTTCTCCTCCAGGTGTCCGAACAGGGCCGGGTTCCCCGGCGCATAATCGAACATCAGCGTCACCGTCAGGTCCGGTACGTCGCAGATGCGGCGCAGCACCCTGATCTCCGGCACCGAGAATTCGTCGAACCCCGCCAGTGAAAGGGTTTCGACCCCCGGAAAGAGCTTCCGGAAGGCTCCCGTGAACTCCGCCTGCGACGCCCCCGGTGCGAGCGCCCGGTACACCCCTTCGGAGTCTTCTGCGCCGAGCGCGAGGAGCTCCTGTTCGTACGCGCCGTAGACCGATGCGACATCGCGCAGCCTGGGCTGCTCCGCGCCCGGTGAAATCGCAAGTTCGTCCGCGAGCGTCTGGTGGTAGATGCCCGACTCCTTGAGGCGCGTGATCGTCTCTGTGAGCCGGTCGAACGTCCCCCGGGGGAGACGCGCCTCCCCTCCCGGGGCGGAAAAGTAGGAGAGGGACCCCGCCACGGCCGCAATCGCCCTGTGAAAGATGAGCGTGCGCACGGGGCCCGCGGCGAGCGGGCGCGCGCCAGGGAGCGCCCCGTACAGGGCGCGGCAGAGGGATTCCATCGTGTGGAGGGGGAGCGCAGGAGCGACGGCGCCCGGCGAGAGCCTCATGATCTCACGGCTGAGGTGGCGGACCCTTCGCCGGGTCGGCACGACGACGAGGCACCCGTCCATCCGCGACCGGCGGACGCGCTCGTGAAAGGGAAGGAGCTGCGCAGGCGGACCGTGATGCAGGATGACAGGCATTGGCAATAGTACACAATTCGGGAGGGAGGTTCAATCGGGGAGCGACTTGATTTTGGCGGCGCCTTTGACCACATTCTCGCCGATCTTTCCTTCACACCCACAGCCCGCGGGTCTCATGGTCTCCGCCGCAGTCGCCCTCCTCCGGCCCAAACAGTGGATCAAGAACGCCATCGTCTTCGCGCCGCTGATCTTCGCGAAGGAGCTGTTCGATATTCCGAACGTTCTCATCTCCCTCCGGGCGTTCGTCGTGTTCTGCCTGACGGCGAGCGCGGTCTACATCCTGAACGACATCGCCGACGCCGAGGCTGACAGGGCTCACCCCGAGAAGAAAAACCGGCCCCTGGCGTCTGGGGCAATGACGCGGGGCGCCGCCCTCGGACTCCTGGTCCTGATCGCCGCCGCGGCCGCGGCCCTGTGCGCCGGCATGAACGCCCACTTCGCCGCCGTCATCGTGGCGTACTTTCTCCTCAACATCGCGTACTCGTTCCGCCTCAAGGAAGTCATCCTCGTCGACGTGTTCGTGATCGCGGCAGGGTTCATGCTCAGGGTCCTCGGCGGAGCCTACGCGATCGGCGTGGAAGTCTCCAGCTGGATCGTCCTCTGCTCGATGTTCATCTCGCTCTTTCTCGGGTTCGCCAAGCGGCGGGGGGAACTTGTCAACGTGGCGGGGGCGGGATCGGGTGCCCCGCGGCGCGTCCTGATGCTGTACCGGGTGGAGTTCCTCGACCAGATGCTGACCATTGCGGCGGCCGGGGCCGTGATCGCGTACGCCCTCTACACCGTAGCCCCGCGGACGGTTGCCACGTTCGGCACTGAAAACCTCATCTATACCACGATCTTCGTTATTTACGGCGTCTTCCGGTACCTCTTCCTGATCCACGCGGCGCGACAGGGAGAGAATCCGACAAACGCGCTCACATCCGACGTCCCGATTCTCGTCACCGGTGTCCTCTGGGTCGGAGCCTGCGTGTATCTCATTTACATGAGATAGGCCCGGCCGGCAGGCGCCCCGCTCTCCCCGCGGGACCCGGCCCCCGGCGTCTCAGCCCTTCCCCCTGCGGTAGAAGTTCCAGTCTCCGATCCCCCCCTCCAGCGACGACGCGTTCAGGCCCAGCTTTTTCAGGATCAACGCGGCCGATACGCTGCGGTTCCCCGTCTGGCAGTAGCAGATGATCTCCTTCCCGGCGTGCCGGCGGAGCTCCTCCCCTCTCCGGCGCAGCTCGTGGAGCGGAATATGGAGCGCCCCCTTGATGTGCTCCGATTTCGCTTCGGCGCCGGTGCGCACGTCGAGAAATATGGCGACACCCGAATGCACGCGCTCCCCGGCTTCCGCCGCGGAGAGGCGTCGAACGGAGCGGAGCCTGAGTGATCGGTAGACGAAGAAGCCGAGGAGGGCTGCGAGAAACAGATAGAACAGGATCTGTGATGTCACGTCACATATTCAGCGGATGGTGGCACAAGAACCCGGCCCCGCCTGACGATGTTTCCAGTCTCTCTTCCAGACGGGAGGAAAAACAGACACTAGATACGGCAAATTGTAGAGAGATTCAACGGAGCGGCCGTTGACTTCCCCCGGTCGAATCCATATATTCGTGAGGGACGTTTTCCCTCTTCCCCGCGTCGGAACCTTTATAAATAGAGGGAACGTTACTACTTCAGCAGTGGGCTCACCCGCCCGTATCGTCATCACCGCAGAGGACCGGAATGGAAGGCAATTTCTCCAACAGAGTCCAGGATGTCATCAGGCTGAGCCGCGAAGAGGCACTCAGGCTCGGGCACGACTACATCGGGACGGAACACCTGCTCCTTGGCGTGATCCGCGAGGGAGAAGGGATTGCCGTCAAGATCCTGCGGAACCTGGGCGTGGACCTCTACAAGCTGAAGAAGGCGATCGAGGACACCGTCAGGACGTCGGGGGGGACGCTGACGATCGGAAACATCCCGCTGACCAAGCAGGCGGAAAAGGTCCTGAAAATCACGTACCTGGAGGCGAAGCTCTACAAGTCGGACGTCATCGGCACGGAGCATCTCCTCCTCTCCCTCCTGAGGGACGACGACAACATCGCCGCGCAGATCCTGCACCAGTTCAACATCCACTACGACGTGGTCCGCGGCGAGCTGGACAACATCATCAGCGGCAAGCCCTCGACGCCCCCCCACGCGCAGGCCGCCGCCGAGAAGAAACCCGAGAAGTCAAAAACGCCGGTCCTGGACAATTTCGGCCACGACCTGACGAAGCTGGCAGCAGAGGACAAGCTGGACCCGATCGTCGGCCGCGAGAAGGAGATCGAACGGGTGGCGCAGGTGCTCAGCCGGCGCAAGAAGAACAACCCGGTCCTGATCGGCGAACCCGGCGTGGGGAAGACGGCCATCGCCGAAGGGCTGGCCATGCGGATCGTGCAGAAGAAGGTGAGCAGGGTCCTGCACGGCAAGCGCGTCGTGACGCTCGACCTGGCGGCCCTTGTGGCCGGGACGAAGTACCGCGGCCAGTTCGAGGAGCGGATGAAGGCGGTCATGAACGAGCTGGAGAAGGCGAAGGACGTGATCCTCTTCATCGACGAGCTGCACACGATCGTCGGCGCAGGCGGCGCCTCCGGTTCGCTCGACGCCTCCAACATGTTCAAGCCCGCCCTCTCGCGCGGCGAGCTCCAGTGCATCGGCGCCACGACGCTCGACGAGTACCGCCAGTATATCGAAAAAGACGGCGCGCTCGATCGCCGGTTCCAGAAGATCATGGTGGACCCGACCACCGTGGACGAAACAATCCAGATCCTGCGAAACATCAAGCACAAGTACGAGGAGCACCACGGCGTCCGCTACGAGGAGAGGGCGATCGACGCCGCCGTGCGGCTGAGCGACCGGTACATCACCGACCGCTTCCTGCCCGACAAGGCGATCGACGTCCTGGATGAGGCCGGGGCGCGCGTCCACCTGGCGAACATCCACGTCCCCAAGGAGATCGTCGACCTCGAGGGGGAAGTGGAGAAGATCAAGCAGTCGAAGAACCAGGTGGTCAAGAACCAGAACTTCGAGGAAGCCGCACGGCTGAGAGACCTGGAGAAAAAGTACCTCAGCGACCTCGACATCGCCAAGCGCGAGTGGGAGCTGAAGGCCCAGGACACGGTGCACGACGTCACCGAAGAGCACATGGCCGACGTCGTGGCGATGATGACGGGGATCCCCGTCAACAAGATCGCCCAGTCGGAATCCGAGAAGCTCCTGAAGATGGACGAGGCGCTCAAAGACCAGGTCGTGGGGCAGGACGAGGCGCTGGTGAAGCTGACAAAGGCGATCCGCCGCACGCGCGCGGGACTCAAGGATCCCCGGCGGCCGATCGGGTCGTTCATTTTCCTGGGTCCCACGGGCGTCGGGAAAACGGAAATGGCGAAGGCCCTGGCGCGTTACCTCTTCGACACGGAAGACGCGCTGATCCGGATCGACATGAGCGAGTACATGGAGAAGTTCGCGGTCTCGCGCCTGGTGGGCGCGCCTCCCGGCTACGTGGGGTACGAGGAGGGGGGACAGCTCACCGAAAAAGTGCGGCGCAAACCGTACTCGGTGGTGCTGCTGGACGAGATCGAGAAGGCACACCCGGACGTGTTCAACATCCTCCTCCAGGTGCTGGACGACGGCATCCTCAC
>DATJAS010000067.1:0-49638 GCA_035516035.1 Bacteroidota bacterium
GGCGCCCCTCGCAAGGACACGGGCACTTCTTGATTGTCGCTGATGAAATGGGTAGGTTCGGAGTACATTCAGCGGAGCGCTTTATGATTTTCTCACTCCTCATGCTTCTCGCGGCGGGGACTGCCGCGACAGACACCTCTCTCCTGACCCTTGACAGGATATTCGCTTCGGGAGAATTCTCCTCGCACCCGCCGGGACCGTTCGAGTGGGTGGACGGCGGGAAGGGCTACACGTCGCTCGAGCGGCCCGCCGACGGGGGGACCGGCCGGGAAATCGTCCGGTACGACGCCGCGACAGGCCTGCGGAGCGTTCTCGTGCCGATCAGCCGGCTCACGCCCGCGGGTTCGGCCACGCCGGTCGCGATCGAGCAGTACGCGTGGTCCGGCGATCAGAGCCGCCTCCTCATCTTTACGAATTCCCGGCGCGTCTGGAGGCAGAACACGCGGGGAGACTACTGGCTGCTGGGGATGTCCGACGGGACGCTCCGGAAGCTCGGCGGCGACGCCCCTCCTTCCTCACTCATGTTCGCAAAATTCTCCCCCGACGGCCGGCGCGTGGCCTACGTGCGGGGGAACAACATTTACACCGAGGACGCCGCCACGGGGAGGATCGTGCAGCTGACGCACGACGGCTCGACGACGATCATCAACGGGACATTTGACTGGGTCTACGAGGAGGAATTCTCGCTCCGCGACGGATTCCGGTGGAGCCCCGACGGCTCGTCGATCGCCTACTGGCAGCTCGACGCGGCGGCTGTCAGGGATTTCCTCCTCATCAACGACACCGATTCCCTCTATTCGTTTACGATCCCCGTCCAGTACCCGAAGGTGGGGACTGCGCTCTCCTCGTGCCGCGTGGGCGTCGTGAGCTCGACGGGAGGGCCGACCCGCTGGATCGAACTCCCCGGCAACCCCGCGGAGCATTACATCCCCCGGATGGACTGGGCGGGGAATTCCTCCGCGATCGCATTCCAGAGGATGAACCGCCTCCAGGACACGAACCGGCTCGTGCTCGCCGATGTGCGGACAGGGTCGACCAGGACGCTGCTGGAGGACACCGACAGCACATGGGTCGAAGTGGTGGACGACCTCCGGTGGATGGACGGAGGACGCCGATTCACCTGGATGAGCGAGCGCGACGGCTGGAAGCACCTCTATCGCTATGACCGCGAAGGGGGAGCGGCCGAACTGCTGACGGCGGGCCCGTACGACGTCGAGGCAGTCGTCCGCGCGGACACCGGGGGGAGATGGGTCTATTTTATCGCCTCGCCTGAGAATCCCGCGCAGCGGTATCTCTACCGGCTCTCCGCCGCAGCGCGGCCTGCCGTCGAGCGGATCACGCCGGCCGACGAGCCGGGCACCCACCGGTACGACATCGCGCCCGACGGCGCCTGGGCCATAGACACATGGTCCCGTTTCGGCGTGCCGCCGGTCGTCAACCTCGTCAGCCTCCCCGATCACAGGATCGTGCGCGTGCTGGCTCCGAACAGGGCTCTCCGGGAGAATGTCGCCAGGCTCAGGCACGGGGAGTTTTCGTTCTTCCGCGTGGATATCGGCGGCGGCGTGCAGCTCGACGGATGGAAGATGCTCCCTCCCGGGTTCGATCCCGAAAAGCGCTACCCTGTCCTGCAGCACATATACGGCGAGCCGGCCGGACAGACCGTGGCGGACCGCTGGGGAGGATCGCAGTATCTCTGGCACCTGATGCTGACGCAACAGGGGTATATCGTGATCAGCATCGACAACAGGGGAACGGCGGCGCCCCGGGGAAGGCTCTGGCGCAGGTCGATCTACAGGCAGATCGGCATACTCGCATCTGCGGACCAGGCCGCCGCGATCCGGGAAGTGCGCACCTGGCCCTTTGTCGACAGCGCGCGCATCGGCATCTGGGGGTGGAGCGGCGGCGGGTCGATGACGCTCAACATGATCCTGCGCTACCCGTCGCTCTACCAGACGGGGATGGCGGTCGCGCCGGTCCCCGACCAGCGGCTCTATGACGCGACGTACCAGGAGCGCTACATGGGGCTTCTCTCCGGGAACGGGGAGGGATACCGGCTCGGGTCGCCGGTCACGTTTGCCGACAGCCTCAGGGGAAATCTCCTCCTGGTCCACGGCACCGGGGACGACAATGTCCACTACCAGGGCTCGGAGCGGCTGATCAACGCGTTCATTCGAGCCGGAAAACAGTTCACGATGATGGCGTACCCGAACCGGTCGCACGGCATATTCGAGGGAACGGGCACGACGAGGCACCTCTACGGTCTCCTGACCGAGTATCTCATCGCTCACATGATGCCCGGCCCCGTGCCCC
Organism: Bacteroidota bacterium; assembly: GCA_035516035.1. Taxonomy (GTDB): domain Bacteria; phylum Bacteroidota; class Ignavibacteria; order UBA10030; family UBA6906; genus Fen-1273. Next base: position 2,311 of record DATJAS010000067.1, read on the forward strand.
GCTGACCGGCGGGATGTGTCGGATGAACGGACTTTTCTCTATATTGAGCCCATGAACCGCAGGAAACCCGGGACACCCGACGGGGAGACGCCCCGCAGCGTCTACTGCACGGAGTGCGGCGCAACGCTCGAAAACTTTTGCTTCAGTGCAGGGGCAAACGACCTGGACGCGGTACGGAAGACGCTTGCCCAGTGCAGGAAGCAGGGGAAGTTCTCGGGTGAGTTCTGCTCGAAGCTCTTCATCGCCCACCCTGACGCTGCGCTGGAGGGGGAGGATGGACAGGACCAGGGTGCGGCATAGGTCTTTCCGCCCACACACATCTCCAGGAGGTCACATGCTCCGCAGGAGCGTTCTCGCCACCGCCGCCTGCCTCTCGATCTGCGTCGCTTCGGCGCAGGACGAACAGTCGCTGACAAGGGACGAAGTCTCCGTCATCAAGAAGAAGCTCGTCGCGGTGCTTGACGCATTCGGCATCCCCGCCGGCTATGCGCCCGAAAGTGAACACTACAACCTCCCCGCGGAAGCCTACCGGAACCAGGGGACGGGGCTGTACGGCCTCACCGGGGCATCCGCCGACAGGAAGTACGGTACGCAGAAGCAGTCGGAGGAGGAGGGGAAGGCGATGCAGCAGGAGTACCAGAAGAAGATGGCCGAGGCCCAGGCAAAGGGGGACTACCAGGAGTTGGCGCGGCTGGGACAGGAGATGGGACAGAAGGCCGGCCAGCTGCAGATGAAGGCGAGCACCGCGCAGAAGGAGCCGATCGGGGTGAGCGTGAATTTCAACAGCAACCCCGGCACGGTGATCGACCCGGACATGGTGGTGTTCGAGCGACCGGGCGTCATCGCACTCAGGTCGAACGTGGAGAACGGCGCGGAGAGGGTGAGCGTGTATTGCGACCCGGTCTCGCTGAAAGAGACGCGCCAGCTCTCACGCGTCGACTTGAAGCAGCCCGAAGGAGGCGTCGCGCGGCGGACGACAGTGCTGAGCGTTTCGGTCGAGATCACCGGTCCGGCGGCGGAGGTGGAGCCGTGGGTGAAGAAGGCGGACACGGGGAAGATCCTGGCCCAGATCGATCCTGCGAAATGACGGCCGGGACCATCGACCATGCCAGAGCTGAGACAGAACATCATCACGCGCGAGTGGGTCATCATCGCGAAGGAGCGCGCCCGGCGCCCCGACCAGTTCGTCGCGCCGCGGAAGGAGATCCCGCCCCTCCCCCGGTATGACGAGCGGTGCCCCTTCTGCCCCGGGAACGAGTCGATGAGCGCCGGGGAAACGTACCGGTCGGCCGACGCAAAGGGATGGAACGTGCGCGTCGTCGGGAACAAGTTCCCCGCGCTTGCGCAGGAGGGAGACCGGGTCCGGCGGATGGACGGCATCTTCCGCTCCATGTCCGGGGTCGGCTTCCACGAGGTCGTCGTGGAGCACCGGCGGCATGATCTTTCGCCGGCGCTCTATTCGGTGGAAGAGCTGCGCGCCGTGCTCGGTGCGTACCGGCAGCGGTACATCCAGATCCGGAAGGACCCCCGCGTCGAGGCGATCATCATATTCAAGAACCACGGCGAGTCGGCCGGCACCTCGCTGCAGCACCCCCACTCGCAGATCGCCGCCACCCCCATCGTCCCGACGCAGATCCGTCACAGGATGGATGAGGCGATCCGGTACTTCGACGAGACCGGGGAGTGCGTCTTCTGTACGACGCTCCGCCGGGAGCTGGCCGACAGGGAGCGGATCATCGCCTCCACGGACGCATTCGTTGCGTTCATCCCATACGCCGCCCTCTCCCCGTTCCATCTCTGGATCTTCCCCGTGCGCCACTGCTCGTCGTTCGACGAGATCGAGGAGTACGAGATGACTGACCTGGCGGCCACGCTCCACACGGTGCTTGCCAAGCTCCACCACGGGCTGAACGATCCCGACTACAACTTCTCCATTCGCTCCATACCCGCCCGCGAGGGACAGCGGGAGTTCTTCCACTGGTACCTCACCGTCATTCCCCGCATCGTGCGCACCGCCGGTTTCGAGATCGGCAGCGGGATGTACATCAACACGGCCATTCCTGAAGAAAGCGCCGAGTTCCTCCGGGGCATCCGCGCCGAGTGAACCGGCCTCAGCTCCCCATCATCGACAACGCGCCCAGGCCGAAAATCCCGAAGACGATGGCGGTCAGGATCGCGGTCAGGATTGCGTAGATGATGATCAGCACGATGATGGATACCACCATGTAGACGACCACCTTGTCGGCGGGCGTTTTCATCGTGTGGGGGAACCCCAGGTACATCAGGTACAACCCGTAGATCGCCGCGATGATCGTCAGGAACCCGATCACCGGGACGATGTACAGGATACCCGCGACCCATGCCGGCGTGTACGAGTACGCCACGAGCTGCACTGCCCGGCCGAAATTCTTCTGCGATCCGAAATTGGGGGCGAGGAAATCGATGACGAACGCCGTCAGATAGACCCCCGCCACGGCGACGATAAAGGCGATGATCGCCGTCGCAATGCCCCACGTGAACGACGTCATCATCCCCCTGCCGACCAGCCCGTAGCCGAGTATTGCCGCCACCGCCGGAATGAGCGCCAGCGGTATCACATAGCCGGAGATGATCTGCCCCGTATTCGGCTCTTCCGCCCCGATCACGGGCCATTCCGTTTTCGGCGTCATGATGATGTTTTTCGCCCTGTCCACGAGACTCATGGTACCTCCTGGAGATATGGGAGAACTGAAGGAAACGAACGGGGTGAGGAACTGCGGAGGAAGATAGAAGTTCCTTTCGAACTAGTCAAGTCCGTTCCATATATGGCCCCCCCGAAGTGCGGCGGCCGGGAGAGCCGCCGCGCACACGGGGACCGCAGCCGCGCCGGGAAAGCTCAGCGGGACTGCGTCTGCTTTTTCCAGTTCTCCGGCCTGAGCGAGCGGACGGCGGCTCCCGCGCGCCACATCTCGGAATTCCTGAGCGCCCCCAGCTCGACCTCCAGTTTTTCCCGGTAGTCGGGGGCGCTGCACGTTTCCAGGACGCGCCGCGTCTCGACGCCCGCCTTCACGTCGCGGTAGAGCAGCTCGAAGAGCGGCCGCGCCGCCGCCTCGAAGCGCGCCGACCAGTCGAGCGCTCCCCGCTGGGCCGTGGTGCTGCAGGAGGCGAACATCCAGTCCATCCCGTTGGCTCCGACCAGCGGATAGAGCGACTGCGTGGCCTCTTCAACGGTCTCATTGAATGCCTCGCTCGGCGAATGTCCCATCGCGCGGAGCGTGTCGTACTGCGCCTTCATCAGTCCCGCGATCGCCCCCATCAGCACTCCCCGTTCCCCCGTGAGGTCGCTCAGGACTTCCTTCTCGAACGTCGTGGGGAACAGGTAGCCGGAGCCGATGGCGATGCCGAAGGCGACCGCGCGCTCGTGCGCGCGACCCGTCGCGTCCTGGTAGACCGCGAAGCTGGAGTTGATGCCGCTGCCGGCCTGGAAGTTGGTCCTCACCGTCCGCCCGGCGCCCTTGGGGGCGACAAGGAACACGTCGACGTCGGCGGGGGGAACGACGCCCGTCTGATCCCGGAACACGACCGCGAAGCCGTGCGAGAAGGAGACCGCCTGTCCCTTGCGCAGGTTCCGCGCCAGGGCCGGCCATTGATCTTTCTGCCCGGCGTCGGAGAGGAGACACTGGACGATCGTGCCGCGGCGGACCGCCTCCTCGACGCTGCTGAAAAGCGTTGTGCCCTCCTCCCACCCGTCGGCGACGGCGTCCTTCCATCCCTTCCCCCCTTTGCGCTGGCCGATCACCACCCGCACGCCGTTGTCACGGAGGTTCAGCGATTGCCCGTGCCCCTGCGGGCCGTACCCGATGATTGCGACCACCTCGTCGCGAAGCACCTCCCGCGCGCGGGCGAGCGTGAACTCCTCCCGGGTCACCACTTCCTCCCTGACGCCGCCGAAATCGATCACTGCCATGCTGCCGGTCTCCTTGTCTGGTATTGTGGTTGGTTCCTAGTCTGTTCCCGTTTTCCTCAAGGGGGTTGCCGCCGGTTCGCCGACGGGCTCGAGCCAGGCGGAGGACCGGGGATGCTTCCCGCGCGCCGCGGCGTGGTACGCCCTCTGGAGCGCCCGCGTCACCGGTCCCGTCGACCCCTCCCCCACCACGCGGAAGTCGATCTCCCGCAGCGCAACCACCTCGGAGGCGGTGCCGCAGACAAACACCTCGTCGGCGCCGTAGAGCTGGTCGCGGGAGATCCGGGCCTCGCCCACGTCGAAGCCGAGGTCGCGCGCGAGCGCAATGACGGAGTCGCGCGTGATCCCTTCAAGCACCGGAGCAAGCGACGGCGTGTACACGCGCTTGCCGCGGACGACGAAGAGATTCTCCCCGGTGCACTCCGCGACGTATCCGTCCGGATCGAGCATGATGGCCTCCTCGAACCCCAGGCGCACCGATTCCGTCTTGGCAAGGAAGCTGTTCGCATAGTTGCCCGCGACCTTGGCCTTGGTCATCGTGACGTTCGGGTGGTGGCGCGTGAAGGAGGAGATGTTCGCCCGTACCCCGTGCTCCAGGGCGTTGGCCCCCAGGTAGTTCGTCCACTCCCAGGCGGCGATCCCCGCTCCCGCTTCCCCCATGTCCACGTTCAGGTTCCACCCTCCCCCCGTCAGGTAGATCATCGGGCGGATGTAGCACTCCCGGAAGCCGTTGGCGGCCACCGTGAGCCGCGCGGCGGCGGCGAGCTCGGCGGCGGTGTACGGGAGCGCAAGAAAACCGAACACGCGGGCCGAGCGGATGAGCCGTTCCATGTGATCGGTCAGTCGGAACACCGCGGGCCCCCCTTCGGCGTCGTAACACCGGATCCCCTCGAACACGCCCGCCCCGTAGTGGAGCGCCGGCGTCAGAAAATGGACCGTGGCGCGCTCGAATTCCACGAGCGACCCGTTCATCCAGACGTACTTCGATGCCATCCCCATCGCCTCTCTCCCTATGACAGTACAATCGACTGCAGCACCGCCTGCGTGACGTCCGCGGTCCCCGCCCGGCCCCCGATGTCCTGTGTCCTGATCCCCCGCGCGATCACACCGTCCACGGCGCGCTCCACGGCGGCGGCTTCCTCCTCCAGACCGAGCGAATGACGGAGCAGCATGGCCGCGCTCAGGATCGCCCCCAGGGGATTGGCGATCCCGCGGCCGGCGATGTCGGGTGCCGATCCATGGATCGGCTCATACACGCCGGGCCCCCCGTCGCCGATCGACGCCGAAGGGAGGAGCCCCATCGAGCCCGCCAGCACGGACGCCTCGTCCGTCAGTATGTCGCCGAACATGTTCTCCGTCACCAGCACGTCGAACGCCGCCGGGGCCGACACGAGCCGCATGGCCGCGGTGTCGACGAGCATGTGCTCCAGCGCGACGCCGGGGAACTCCGCAGCCACCTCCTGCGTGACCTGGCGCCAGAGCCGGGAGGTCTCCAGGACGTTTGCCTTGTCCACGGACGTGACCTTCTTCCGCCTCCGCGCGGCGAGCCGGAACGCGAGCGCAACGACGCGCCGTATCTCGTCTTCCGTGTATTCCATCGTGTCGACGGCGCGGAGCCGCCCGTCCTTGCGCTCGCGCAACCGCGGAGTCCCGAAATAGAGCCCCCCGGTCAGCTCCCGCACGACAATGATGTCCACGCCCCGGACCCGCTCCGCCCGGAGCGGCGTCGCGTCGGCGAGGGCCGGGTGCGGCTTAACGGGCCGGAGGTTGGCGTAGAGGCAGAGCCCTTTCCTCAGGCCCAGGAGCCCCTGCTCGGGCCTCACCGCCGCGGCGGGATTGTCCCACCGGGGTCCCCCTACCGCGCCGAGCAGCACGGCGTCGGACGCCCGGCACGCTTCAAGCACGCCGGGAGAGAGGGCCGATCCGCACTCATCGATGGAACAGCCCCCGATCAGGCACTCCTCGAATGAGAGCCGGTGGGATCCGAGCGCGGCGACCCGTTCCAGGACCGCGCGGGCGGAGGCCGTCACCTCCGGTCCGATCCCGTCCCCGGCGAGGACCACGATCCGTGCGTTCATGCGCCGGCCCCGTCTCCCGAGGTGAGGCCGAACTCGATGCTGTCGGCAAGCGCCCGCCAGCTCGCCTCGATGATGTTGGTGCTCGCTCCCACCGTGCTCCACCGCCGGGTGCCGTTCCGGGTTTCGATGAGGACGCGCGTCGTCGCGCCCGTGCCGTTCGTCCCGTCTAGTATGCGGACCTTGTAGTCCGCCAGGCGGAACGACCCGAGCTTCGGGTAGACGGGCGTGAGCGCCTTCCGTACGGCGGTGTCGAGGGCGTTCACGGGCCCGTTTCCTTCCGCGACCGTGTGAATGACGTCGCCGCCGACATCGAGCTTGACCGTCGCCTCCGCGAATATCCCCCGCCCGTCCCTGTGTTCGACATTGACCGTCAGGTCGATCAGCCGGAACGGGGGAGCATACCCGTCCTGCCCCCTCCGCATCATGAGCGCCACGGAGGCTTCCGCCGCTTCGAACGAGAAGCCCCGGGCTTCGAGCGCCTTGATCTGTCCCAGGACGCTCGACATCAGCGAGGCATCGACCTCCCCCAGCCCGAATTCTTCGGACTTGCTCGCCAGGTTCGCCCGCCCCGAAAGCTCGGACACGACGACGCGCATGGCGTTCCCCACGAGGGCCGGGTCGCAGTGCTGGTAGGAGTCGGGCGTGCGGCGGATCGCCGCCACGTGGATCCCCCCCTTGTGCGCGAACGCAGACTTGCCGACGTAGGGGAGGTGGTTGTCCGGGGAGAGGTTCGCGATTTCCGCCACGTAGTGGGCGGTGTCCGTGAGCCGTGACAGGTTCCCTTCCGGAATGCACCTGCACCCCATCTTGAGCGTGAGATCGGCGATCACGGAGACGAGGTTCGCGTTGCCGCATCGCTCCCCGTAGCCGTTGATCGTCCCCTGCACCTGGATGGCCCCCTTGCGCACGGCGGCCAGCGAGTTGGCGACCCCGCACTCCGCGTCGTTGTGCGTGTGTATGCCGACGGGAGAGGCCTGGGCGCCGCGCACGTCGGCGACGATGGCGGCGACGTCCCACGGCATCGTCCCGCCGTTCGTGTCGCACAGGACCAGGACTTCGGCCCCCCCCTCCGCGGCGGCGCGGAGCGTCGCCAGCGCGTACTCCCTGTCAAGCCTGTAGCCGTCAAAAAAATGCTCGGCGTCATAGAAAACGCGCCGCCCTTTCCCCGCGAGGTACGCCGTGCTCTCGCGGATGATCCGGAGGTTTTCTTCCGGCGTGGTCCTGAGCACCTCGCGGACGTGGAACAGCGACGTCTTCCCCACCAGCGCGCAGACGCTCGTGCCCGCATCGATCAGCGCGGCGATATTCTGGTCCTCCGCCGCCTTCCCCCCCACGCGGCAGGTGGACCCGAACGAGGTGATGACCGCATGGCGAAGGCGCAGGCCGGGAGCGCGCGCAAAGAACTCCGCGTCCTTCGGGTTCGACCCCGGCCACCCCCCTTCGATGAAGGCCACGCCAAGCTCGTCCAGCCTGGCGGCGATCCGCAGCTTGTCATCGCAGGAGAGCGAGATCCCTTCCCTCTGCGTGCCGTCGCGGAGCGTCGTGTCGTATATCTGGATGTCCATGGCTCAGCTCCTTCCTGCGGCCTGTTCGAATGCCTCTATCCGGTCCCTGAATCTGAGTATGTACCCGAGCTCATCCACTCCTTCGAGGAGGCAGGTCTTCGCGAAGGCGTCCAGGGGGAAAGCGCACCGGACACCCCCGGGAAGTTCGAGCGTCTGCGAGGAGACGTCGATCGTCACGCGCGCGGCGGGGTCCGCGGCCGCCAGGGCGACGACGCGGCGGTAGTCTTCGCCGCCGAGCCGCAGGGGAAGGAGGCCGTTCTTGAGCGCGTTGTTCGCGAATATGTCGGCGAATGAAGTGCTGATCACGGCGCGGAACCCGAACCCGGCGAGGGCCCAGGGAGCGTGCTCGCGCGAGGAGCCGCACCCGAAGTTGTCCCCTGCAAGAAGTATTTCCGCTCCCTGCGCCCGGGCGTCGTTCAGTATGAAATCGGCCTTCGGCCTCCCGTCGGCGCCGTAGCGCCAGTCGGCAAAGAGGTGCTCTCCGAGTCCGAGCTTGTCGGTGACCTTCAGGAACCGTGCCGGGATAATCTGGTCGGTGTCGACGTTGTCGACCAGGAGGGGCACCATGCGGGAGGAACAGCGAGTGAATTCCTTCATGAGCGCACCCCCTCCGCGTCGAGCCGCCGCGCGTCGGTGATCCGGCCCGTGACCGCGCTCGCCGCGGCGGTCAGCGGTGACGCGAGGAACGTCCGTCCCCCCTTCCCCTGCCGCCCCTCGAAATTCCTGTTGCTCGTGCTCACCGCGTACTGGCCGGGGGAGAGCTGGTCGCCGTTCATGGCGATGCACATCGAACACCCTGCGTTGCGCCACTCCGCGCCCGCGGCAAGGAAGACCCTGTCGAGCCCTTCTGCTTCCGCCTGGCGCCTGACCGCCAGGGACCCGGGGACGACCAGGACCCGGACCGAGGGGGCCACGGTGCGCCCGCGAAGGACGGAAGCCGCCTGGCGCAGGTCAGAGATCCTCCCGTTCGTGCAGCTCCCGATGAACACCACGTCCACCGGACGCCCGAGGAGCGGCCTGCCGGGCTCAAGCGCCATGTAGGCGAGCGCCTTCCTGAGCGCCGAGGCCTGCGTCGCATCGGGGAGGTCATCGGGTGAAGGAACGGGGTCTCCGATCGGGAGCCCCATACCGGGGTTCGTCCCGAACGTGATCATGGGAGTGAGCTCCCCCAGGTCGATCGTGAGGGAACGGTCGAACTTCGCCCCCTCGTCGCCGGGAAGCGTCCGCCACCGCCCGAGCGCGTTCTCCCAGGCTTTCCCTTTCGGGGCGAACTCCCTCCCTGCGATGTATTCGAACGTGGTATCGTCCGGCGCCATCATCCCGGCGCGCGCGCCCCCTTCGATCGACATGTTGCATATCGTCATCCGCTCTTCCATGCCGAGCGAGCGGACGCCTTCCCCCGCGTACTCGAACACGTGGGAGGTCCCTCCGCCCACGCCGATCCGGGCGAGGAGCGCCAGCACGATGTCCTTGGCGGTCACACCCGCCGGCCGCCTGCCGGTGAGCCGCACCTCGAAGACGCCCGGGCGCCGCTGCAGGAGGCACTGCGTCGCCAGGACGTGCTCCACCTCGCTCGTGCCAATGCCGAAGGCGAGCGCCCCGAATGCGCCGTGCGTCGAGGTGTGGCTGTCGCCGCAGACGACGGTCATGCCCGGCTGCGTGAGGCCGAGCTCTGGCCCGATGACGTGCACGATGCCCCGCCCGGGGCTCTGCGTGCCGTAGAGCCGGATCCCCTCACGCTGCGCGTTCTCCTCCATGCGGGCGATCTGCGCCGCCGCCATGGCGTCCGCCGCGGCGGCGCCGTCGGGGACCGTCGGGATGCTGTGATCCACGGTCGCCACGGTGCGTTCAGGCCGCCGCACGCTCATCCCCCGCGCGCGGAGTCCCGCAAACGCCTGCGGCGAGGTCACTTCGTGGACGAGGTGGAGGTCGATGTAGAGGAGGGCGGGCGCCCCGGCCTCCTGCGCCACGACGTGGGCATCCCATACTTTTGCGAAGAGCGTCCGCGGGGGCGCCGCACCCGCGGTGTTCCGGTCCGCCGTCATACGACACCCGCCGCGTAGGCGATCGATTCTTTCGTCCGCCCTTCCCTGCGCGAGCGGACGGTGATCGCCCTGTTCATCGCCTCGATATAGGCACGGGCGCTCCCCGTGATGACGTCGGTGCTCACCGCCCTCCCGTTGTACGAGACGCCGTCGAACTCGACGCGGACGAAGACCTCGCCGACCGTGTCGTGCCCCGTGCTGACGGACTTGAGCGAGTACTCGGTCAACCGGCCGACGATCCCGGTCAGCCGTTCGATCGCCCTGTACATCGCGTCGACGGGTCCGTCCCCGGTGGCGGAATCGACCATCGTCTCCTCCCCCCGCCGCAGCTCGACCGTGGCGGTCGGCCGCACCGACGTGCCGGTGCTGACATGGAGGCCCACGAGGTGATAGTCGCGCTCCGAGTTTCTCGTCCCCTCGTCCAGCACCGCCAGGAGCTCCTCGTCGAACACCTCCTTTTTCCTGTCCGCGATCGCGCAGAACGCCGCGTAGGCCCGCTCCAGCTCGTCCGCCGTGAGATCGTAGCCGAGCTCTGCGTAGCGTTTCTTCAGCGCGTGGCGGCCGGAGTGTTTTCCGAGCACCAGCGTGCTGTGCCTGATCCCGACCGACTGCGGGGTCATGATCTCGTACGTGATCGCGCTCTTGAGCATCCCGTCCTGGTGGATCCCCGCCTCGTGGGCGAAGGCGTTGGCACCGACGATGGCCTTGTTGCGCTGGACGTGCATGCCGGTGAGGCTGGCCAGGAGCCGGCTCGAGCGGTAGATCTCCGTCCCTTCAACGGCGGTCACAGCCCCGAGCTTCTCGGACCGCACATTCAGCGCGATGACGATCTCCTCCAGGGCCGCGTTGCCGGCCCGCTCGCCGATCCCGTTGACGGTGCACTCGATCTGCCGTGCGCCGTTTTCGATCGCCGCCAGGGAGTTGGCGACCGCCAGCCCGAGGTCGTTGTGGCAGTGCGCGCTCAGCACGACCGCTGCGCCGCCCGGGAGGCGCTCCCGGATCTGCCGGAAGATGGCCCCGTATTCCGCCGGGACGGCGTAGCCCACCGTGTCAGGGAGGTTCAGCACCGTGGCGCCCGCCCCGACCACCGCCTGCGCGATCTCCGCCAGGTACCCGATGTCGGTCCGGGACGCGTCCTCGCAGGAGAACTCCACGTCCTCCGTGAGCGACTTCGCGTAGCGCACCGCCTCCACGGAGTCACGCAGCACCTGTTCGCGCGTCTTCTTGAGCTTGTGCGCCAGGTGGATGTCCGACGTAGCGATGAACGTGTGAATGCGCGGCCTGCGCGCGCCGCGGATCGCCTCCCACGTCCGGTCGATGTCGGCCGGGATCGCGCGGGAGAGCCCCGCCACGGCGCAGCGCGCAAGCTCGCCGGCGATGGCGCGCACCGCCTCGAAATCACCGGCCGAGGAGGCGGGGAAGCCGGCTTCCACGACGTCGACGTTCAGTCGCTCGAGCTGGCGGGCCATCCGCAGCTTCTCCTCGACGTTCATGCTGCATCCCGGCGACTGTTCGCCGTCGCGGAGGGTCGTGTCGAATATGAACACGCGGTCGTGCATCGTGTGTCTCCTTAGAGTGATTTCCCTTCGAGGCTGACGAGTTTTTTCACCCACGACATCAGCTCGGCAAACTGGGAAGGCGTCAGCGATTGCGCGCCGTCGGAAAACGCCTCCTCGGGCTTCGGGTGGACTTCGATGATAAGCCCGTCCGCGCCCACCGCCACGGCGGCCTTGGCCATGGGGGTGACCATGCTCCGCACGCCGGTACCGTGGCTCGGGTCGACGATGATGGGAAGGTGACTCAGCTCCCGCACCGCGGGGACAGCCGAAAGGTCGCAGGTGTTGCGCGTCGAGTCCTCGAACGTCCTGATCCCCCGCTCGCAGAGGATGACGTCGTAGTTCCCCTGCGACATGATGTACTCGGCCGAGAGAAGGAGGTCTTTCACGGTGTTGGCCATGCCGCGCTTCAGCAGGACCGGCCGCCGGACCTTCCCGACTTCCTTCAGGAGGGCGAAGTTCTGCATGTTCCGCGCGCCGATCTGGAGTATGTCGGCGTACTCGGCGACCAGCGGCACGTCCGTGGGCGTAATCACCTCGGTGATGACGCTGAGCCCGGTAGCCTCGCGGGCCTCGGCAAGCAGACGGAGTCCCTCCTCTTCGAGTCCCTGGAAGCTGTAGGGGGAGCTGCGCGGCTTGAACGCCCCTCCCCGGAGCACGGTCGCCCCGGCGTCCCGGACGCTTGCGGCCACGGAGAGGATCTGCTCGCGGGACTCGACCGAACAGGGTCCCGCCATGACGACAAAGTGGTTGTTGCCGACGATGACGCCGGTCCCGTTCCTGCCGAGCCGGACGGCGGTCCGCTCCTTCTTCCAGTCCGTGCTCGCCAGCTTGTACGGCTTCAGGATCGGCACGACGCTCTCCACGCCGGCCAGCACCTCGAGCGCCTGGAGCCGTGATTTGCCCCGCTCGTCCCCCACGCACGCGATGACCGTCCGCTGTTCCCCGTAGATCGGGTGCACGCCGTAGCCGAGCGCGCGGACCTCCGCGAACACCCCCTCGACCTGCTCCTGCGTCGCCCCGGGGCGCATGACGATGATCATACTTCCCCCTGGAACTCGCGCTTCAGGGCGACCCTCCCCGTGCGCGCCATCTCCTTGATCGCAAAGGGCTTCAGCATCTTGATGATCGCATCGACTTTCTGCTGGCTCCCCGTCGCCTCGAGCGTGAGCGTGCGGGGACTGATGTCGACCACCTTCGCGCGGAAGATCTCCGCGATCTGCATGATCTCCGGGCGGGTGTCGTTCGTGGAATGGACCTTCACCAGCACGAGCTCGCGATCCACGAAGCTCTCGAACGTCAGGTCGATCACCTTGACGATGTCGATCAGCTTGTTGAGCTGCTTGGTGATCTGCTCGATGATCTGGTCGTCGCCGCGCGCCACGATGGTCATGCGCGAGACGGCCTCGTCCTCCGTCGGCCCGACGCTGAGGCTGTCGATATTGTACCCCTTGGCGGCGAACATCCCGGCGATCCTGTTGAAGGCGCCGAACTTGTTCTGCACCAGGATGGAGATCGTGTGGCGCTTGACCCTCTCGTCGAGGGGGACGTCGGCATGGGGATTAAGCATTGCCTGGGACTGCGGCATGGACGCTGACCTTTCTGGCTTTTCCTTTTTCGACAGTTTCGATCTTCCCGTTTCCCCCCGCGTGCACCTCTGCCGCCGGGTCGGGCGTGTCGATCATCTCGCCCACCGTCTGTCCCGCGGGAATCATGGGGTAGACGTTGTCCTCCGGGGCAACCACGAACTCGACGAAGACGGGTCCCCCTTCGTGGGCCATCGCCGAGCGGATCGCCCCCTCCACCCCGGCAGTGTGCGTGACGCGCGTGGCCGGGCAGCCGTAGGCCTCGGCCAGCCGCACGAAGTCGGGGTTGGCCAGCGCCACCTGGGAGTACCGGCGCCGCCAGAAGAGCTCCTGCCACTGCCGTACCATCCCCAGGAACCCGTTGTTGATCACGAAGATCTTCACCGGGAGACGGTGCTCGACGATCGTGGCCATCTCCTGGCTGTTCATCTGGAACCCGCCGTCCCCGCTGATGGACACGACCGGCAGGTCGCGGCGGCCGAACACCGCCCCCATCGCCGCGGGAAGCGAGAACCCCATCGTGCCGAGTCCCCCGGAGGTGATGTGCGTGCGGGGGCTGTTGAAGTTGAAGAACTGCGCCGCCCACATCTGGTGCTGGCCGACGTCGGTCACGACGATGGCGTCGCCCCCGGTGATCTCCCCCAGCTTCTGGATCACGTACTGCGCGCGGATCTCCTCCCCGTTCCTGTAGCGCAGGGGGTGCTCCTCCTTCCACGCGTCGATCGTCGTGAGCCAGTCCGCGGTGTCGAGGGGCTGCACGAGCTCGACCAGCGCCGCGAGCACCCGCTTCACATCCCCGACGATCGGGACGTCGACCTTGACGTTCTTGCTGATCGCCGCCGGGTCCACGTCGATGTGGATCTTTTTCGCCTCGGCGGCAAAGGCCTCGACTTTCCCCGTCACGCGGTCGTCGAACCTCGCCCCCACGGCAATCAGGACGTCGCAGAAGTTCACCGCCGTGTTGGAGTACCACGTGCCGTGCATCCCCAGCATCCCGAGCGCCAGCGGGTCGTGCTCGGGAAACGCGCCCAGGCCGTGGAGCGTCGTGGTCACCGGGCAGCGGAGCTTGCGCGCGAGCGCGGTCAGCTCCGGCGCGCCGTTCGAGAGGATCGTGCCCCCGCCCACGTACAGGACCGGGCGGCGGGAGGAATTGATGAGCTCCGCCGCCTTGCGGACCTGGCGGATGTTCCCGTCGAGTATCGGCGCGTAGGTCGGCAGCGATACGTGGTCCGGGTACTCGAAATGGGTCTTCTGCGCCATCACGTCCTTCGGCAGGTCCACCAGCACAGGCCCGGGACGTCCGCTCGTGGCGACGTAAAACGCCTCCTTGATCGTCCGCGCAAGCTCACGGACGTCGCGCACCAGGTAGTTGTGCTTCGTGATGGGGCGCGTGATCCCGACGATGTCGGCTTCCTGGAAGGCGTCGTTGCCGATCAGGCGGAGCGCCACCTGCCCCGTAAACACCACGAGCGGGATCGAGTCCATGAATGCGTCCGCGATGCCGGTGACCGTGTTCGTCGCCCCCGGTCCCGACGTGGCCAGCACCACGCCCGGCTTCCCGGTCGCCTTCGCGTACCCCTCCGCGGCGTGTGTCGCTCCCTGCTCGTGACGGGTCAGGACATGCTTGATGTCGGAAATGTCATGGAGGGCGTCGTAGATGCCGATGGTGGCGCCGCCGGGATAGCCGAACAGCACCTCGACCTTCTCCGCGACGAGGCTCCGGACGAAGATCTCCGCACCTGTCATCGGGCGGGCAGCAGTTCCGCCCGGCGTTTCTTCCGCATGCGCATGTCGTGCCATCGTGATCCCTCCGCTCGTGAGTAAGGTGTGACTAGTCCGTCACCGCGCCCGTGCTGCTCGATGAAACCTGCCGGGCATATTTCGCGAGGACTCCCGCGGTGTACCTCGGGGGAGGCTGCACCCACGCCGCGCGCCGGCGGGCGATTTCCGCCTCGGGCACGTCGAGATGGAGCTGCCTCTTCTTCGCGTCGATCGTGATCCTGTCGTTCTCTTCCACAAGTGCAATCGTTCCGCCGACGTACGCCTCAGGAGCGACATGCCCCACCACCATCCCGTATGTCCCCCCCGAAAACCGCCCGTCGGTGATCAGCCCGACCGCGTCGCCGAGTCCCGCCCCGATAATCGCGGAGGTCGGTGCGAGCATCTCCCGCATCCCGGGTCCCCCCCGCGGTCCCTCGTACCGGATGACGATCACGTCTCCCTTCCTGATCCTCCGGTCGAGTATCGCCCTGAGGCAATCCTCCTCAGAGTCGAACACGCGGGCCGGGCCCGTAATCGAGGAATGCTTGACGCCGGTGATCTTCGCCACCGCCCCCTCCTCCGCGAGGTTCCCCTTGAGTATCGCCAGGTGGCCTTCGGGGTACAGGGGATTGGTCCACGGGTGAATCACCTCCTGGCCCGCCGGGGGTTCGGAAGGGATATCCCGCAACATGTCGGCCACCGTCGCGCCGGTGATCGTGCGCGCATCCCCGTGGAGCACGCCGTGCGCCAGGAGCATCTTCATCACGCGGGGGACCCCCCCGGCGCGGTGGAAATCGGTCGCCACGAACCGCCCGGAGGGCTTCAGGTCGCACAGGACGGGGACGCGTGCGCGGATCGCCTCGAAATCATCGATCGTGAGCGGGACCTTCGCCGCGTGCGCGATTGCAAGGAGGTGGAGCACTGCGTTGGTGGACCCGCCGATCGCCATGACGACCGCGATCGCGTTCTCAAAGGCCTTTCGCGTGAGGAGCGCCGAAGGAAGGATCCCATTCTGAATTGCCCGGGCAAGGGCTTCGGCGGATTGGGCCGAACTATCAGCTTTTTCGGCGTCCTCGGCCGCCATCGTGGAGGAATACATCAGGCTGAGGCCCATCGCCTCGATCGCCGATGACATCGTGTTGGCGGTGTACATCCCGCCGCAGGATCCGGCCCCCGGGCAGGCGTTCTTTTCGACGTCGAGCAGCTCCCGATCGGAGATCTTCCCGGCGCTGTACTCGCCCACCGCTTCGAACGCGCTCACGATCGTGAGGTCTTTTCCACCGAGGTGCCCCGGTTTTATCGTCCCGCCGTACACGAAAATCGCGGGGATGTTCATGCGCGCGATCGCAATCATCGCGCCGGGCATGTTCTTGTCGCACCCGCCGATCACGATCACGCCGTCCATGCTCTGGGCGTTGCACGCCGTCTCGATCGAATCCGCGATGACCTCGCGCGAGACGAGCGAGTACTTCATCCCCTCCGTCCCCATCGAGATGCCGTCGCTCACGGTGATCGTCCCGAATATCTGCGGCATCGTGCCCGCCGCGCGGAGCGAGGCCACTGCCCGGTCGGCCAGAGCCGCCAGGCCGATGTTGCAGGGCGTGATAGTGCTGTAGGCGCTGGCGACGCCGACGATGGGTTTGGCGAAGTCGGCGTCGCCGAACCCCACGGCGCGCAGCATGGCCCTGTTGGGCGTACGTTCGGCCCCCCCGGTGATCGTCGAGCTTCTGAGTGCGTGCGGTGTATGTTCGGCCATACAGGTTCATTCCCGGTGTAGAGACATATCTCTGCACCCGTCCGCCGGAGGTGAACCTAGCCTTTGTGCTTGCTACTGTGGAGTGAAGTGTGCGGGCTGGCCTCCGGCGTTCGGGTTAGCTGTTAATAAACAGCCCCAGAACGAGCAGGAGGCTAATAAGCAGCAGGAGGTTAATCAGGAGGGAAACGGGTACGCCCGCGCGGATTCCGGGGAGGAATCCAGATATCGCCGCGGTATGTGAGCCCGTCTCCATGGAGATCCTCTTCTCAAAATACGATTTCTTCACTCTGTGTCAAGTGAAATCTTTCGCGGAGTGCGAATTCATGTAAAACGGAACGCCCGGGGGCCTTTTTCCTACCAGATGCTCACGCGCAGGCTGTCCGGACGCTCCATCGGATCTCCCGGCTTGAGTCCGAACGCCCTGTAGAACGCAGGGACGTTCGCCAGCGGCCCGTTCACGCGGAGGAACTGCGGCGCATGCACGTCCGTCATCACCTGGCGCGCGAGCGCCTGGTCGCGGATGTGGCCGAGCCAGGAATAGGCGTAGGCCAGGAAGAACCGCTGGTCGCCTGTGAGCCCGTCGATGAGCGTGTCCGATTCTCCCTCGTGCGTTTTCTTGAACGCGTCGTACCCGATCAGGACACCCCCCAGGTCGGCGATATTCTCTCCCAGGCAGGCCTTCCCGTTCACATGAAGGCTGTCGAGCACGACGTAGGAACTGAACTGGTCGATCATCAGCTTCGCCCTCGCGTTGAAGCGCTTCTCGTCCTGAGGGGTCCACCAATTCCTGAGGTCCCCCGAGGCGTCGAACTGGCGCCCCTCGTCGTCGAAGCCGTGCGTCACTTCGTGCCCGATCGTCGAGGCCCCGGCATACCCGTAGATGATCGCGTCGTCGACGAGCGAATCGGGGACGCCGGGAATGAGGAGACCCGCGGCGGGGAGGACGATCTCGTTGTTCGAGGGATTGTAGTACGCGTTGTACGTCTGGGGCGTCATCTCCCATTCCGTCCGGTCGACGGGCTTCCCCAGCTTCGCCGCGTAGTAGTTGTATTCCCAGACGTCGGCCCGCATCTGGTTGGCGCAGAACGAGCTCCTGTCGACCAGGAGCGCGGAATAGTCTTTCCACCTGTCGGGGTAGCAGACTTTCCGCGTCACCGCGGCGAGCTTCGCCAGTGCCTTCTCCCGCGTGGCTTCCGACATCCAGTCCAGTGCGCGGATCCGCGCCGCGTACGCGGCGAACATGTCGTCGACGAGCTTCGTGTAGCGGACCTTCATCGAGGGGGAGATGTAGCGCGCGACGAAGAGTTGCCCCAGGAGGTCGCCCATGGACCGTTCCTCCGCGTCGAGCGCGCGCTTCCACCGGGGACGGGGTTCACTCACCCCGGAGAGGACGGTCTGGTAAAACCGGAAATGCTCCCGTTCGAACGCCGCACTGAGCGTCGAGGCGAAGTGATTGACGAGCGTCCAGCGGAGGTACTCCCTCCAGGCACGCGGGGGACGCGCGCCGAGCAGCCGCTGGACTTCGGCGTAGAACTCCGGCTGCCCCACCACGACGGAGTCGATCCCCCTGATGGCCATGGCCGGGAGGAGCGCCGGCCACGCGAGCGACGGGACAAGCGCTGCGAGGCCCCGGAGAGAGAGCTTGTGATAGTTCCTGTAGGGGTCGCGCAGGTCTTCCAGCTTCCGCGACGACTTCGCCAGGTCGGTTTCCACCGCCATGACCCCGCGGGCGTGCGCGGCTGCGGAGTCGCGGCTCTCTCCCAGAAGCTCCAGCATGGCACCGACGTGCGCGACGTACTCCCGGCGAATGCCCGCCGTCCTCGCATCCATGTTCACGTAATAATCCCTGTTGGGGAGCCCCAGCCCCCCCTGCCAGAGATGGAACGAGTAGGCTGCGCTGTTCTTCTCGTCCTGTGCAACGAAGGGGGAGAAGAGAGGGGCCGCGCCGTACGTCTGCAGTATCGCCAGCTCCCTCTGCAGCGATACGCGGTCGCCTATGGAATCAATCCGCGCAAGATCTGCGCGAAGCGGCCCGGTGCCCGTGCGCTCAATCGCCGCAGTATCCATCGCCGCGGCGTAATAGTCCCCGATCTTCTGCGCCGGGCTCCCCCCGGGGGCCGTGGACGCGGCGGCCTCCTCGCAAATGGACCTCAGACGGGCGTATGTCTCCTCCTGCACGAGGTTACCGACCCCCCATCCCCGCTCGCTCGGCGGTATGGGATTGGCGGCAAGCCAGCGGCCGTTGGCGTAGCGGAAGAAATCAACGCCGGGCGAGACCGACGTGTCGATATCGTCGGCCAGGAAATGCTCGGGGGCAGGGCCCTTCGGACGCCCGCAGCCTGCGGCAATCGCCGCCGCTGCGATGAGGAGGCAGGGAACGGTTTTCATAACGAAGTTCCTGTGAGGGATTGCGTCGCAAAAAACGCTCGCAATGACATGTCATCGCGAGCGAAGTCCGTTCTCCGGACCACGGCGCCTGCGCCGCCGCAGGCGCCGCCTGCGGCGCCGCCCTGGGGCGTGGCGCGGCGATCTATTTCAACAGCAACATCCGGCGCACGGCGGTAAACGATCCCGCGCTCATCCGGAGGAGGTACACGCCGCTTGCAAGGCCCGACCCGTCAAACCGGAGCGTGTACGTGCCGGCGTCCTTCCGTTCGTCGAGAACCGTCGCCACTGTCCGTCCGAGCACGTCGTAGACCGTGATCGTGACGTGCGATGCGGCAGGGACGCCGAAGGCGATAGTCGTCGAGGGGTTGAACGGGTTCGGGTAGTTCTGCTCAAGACGGAACGCATCGGGGAGGCCCTGGCCGCGGAGCGCGACACCCGTTGCGGTCATCTGCGAAAGCGGGCGCCGCCATACCCCCTGGCCGCTCGTCCCGGCAAATGCCGTCGGCCCGCTGATCGCGATCGAAAGGACGTTCGTGCTGGGAAGTCCCGTCCCCGTCCAGGAGGTCCCGCCGTCGTTTGAAAGCATGATGCCGGCGCCGAGCGTCCCCGCGAATATCGTCGAGCCGGAGGCGGCCAGCGACGTCACGCACGTATCAGACATCCCCGCCTGTGTCCACGTCCTGCCGCTGTCGCCGGAGACGTAGATCCCTTCCAGCGGCGTCCCCGTGAATATCCGCGTCCCCGACACGGCGATGGCATTGATGTCTCCGCCGAACGGGGGAATGCCGGTCGACGCGGGGGACCAGGTCGCCCCGTTGTCAAAGGAACGGAAGATCCCTCCCCCGTACGTGCCGGCCAGGAGGATCGTGCCGATCGCGCCGAGGGCATTCACGGACGGCACCGTCAGCCCCGACCCCGATGCAAACCAGCTCGCTCCGCCGTCCGTCGAGCGGTAGAGGCCGCCGTCCGTCCCCGCGACCATCGCGCCGCCGCTTGCCATGAGCGCGTTCACGTTCATCGACGGAAGCGCCCCTCCCGTCCATGAGGCACCGCCGTTGGGGGAGAGGAACACCCCGCCGCCGAACGATCCGGCGAAGAGGTTCGTCCCGGCAACGGCGAGCGCATCGATCACAGGAGAGGTGAGTCCGGCATTCACGGGAACCCACGTATTCCCCCCGTCCGTCGTGGCGCCGATGCCGGCGCCGCTTGTGCCGGCAAATATCGTCCCCCCTGCGGGGACGACGGCGTTCACATACGTGTTGGTGAACCCCGCGTTCATCATCGTCCAGGCTGATCCCCCGTTTGTCGACGAGAAGACGCCGCCGGTCTCAGTGCCGGCGTACATGTGCGCCAGGCTTCCCGCAATCGAGGTGACCTTCGTATCGAGGAGTGCACCGTTGGCCGCCGTCCACGTTGCCCCTTTGTCCGTGGAGATAAACACGCCCGCGCTGTCGTTCCCCGCAATGAGCGCCGTCCCGGAGACAAGGAGCGACCTGTTGTGCCAGACCGGGAGGGCGGAACCGACGAGCGTCCAGGCGGCCCCCCTGTCCGTGGTGTAAAACACTCCGCCGCTTTCCGTCGCCGCAAAGAGCGTGGTGTCAATCAACGCAAGCGCGTTGACGTTGAGCGTGGGGAGCCCGGTATTGACCGCGCTCCAACTCGTCCCGTTGTCGGTGGAGAGGAACACCCCTCCTGCATATGTTCCCGTGTACATGAGGCCGCTTCCCGCAACGATTGCATGCACTTCCCACGCGGTCAGCCCGGAATCCGCCGTGTTCCATGTCGCGCCGCCATCCGTCGAGAGGTAGAGGCCTCCCCCGAGCGAAGCCGCGAAGAACCCGGCGGCACCCTGTGTGAACGCATCGACGGATTTCGCACCCATGATCGAATCCGATTCCACCCAGGTCATCCCCCCGTCGCCGGAGCGGAAGAGCCCCTGGTCGGTCCCCGCGAAGAGAGATCCTCCCGCAGTCGTGAACGCATACGCGTACCTCCCCGCCATCGGGCCGGTCACGGGGGTCCAGAACGCCCCCGCGGTGGTGGAGCGATACGGGCCGTCGAACGTCCCCGCCACGAGCGTGTCGCCCCGGGGGAATATCGCATACACGTGCGCCCCCCCCGGGCCTGCCGTCTGGATCCACTGCGCATGAAGTGTCGAACCCAATACCGCAGTACAAAGAAGCCCGGAGTGAAGCACCAATCGTCTCAGCATCGTCGCAGTTGTGTGTCGTGAGTGGGAACTGAAAGGTACGAAAGAGGGAGACGAGACTCAACACGACGTGAGACGGGGGTCAGGAGCTTCCGTACCTGCCACCGGTGCGGCGCCGGCTCGTGTTCCGGCGGCCGGGCCATGCAAACATGGCGAGGTCCACGCACCGGTCTCTCACGGCCACCCCCTCGCTCATGAGGAGTCTCTCCTGTTCCGCCCCCCTCCGGCCGGGGAGTGAGATCATCCCCCGCGCGTTGAGCACCCTGTGCCACGGGATATCCGAACCGGGGGGGAGGTTGTGGAGGGCGTAGCCGGCGAGACGGGGGGCGCCCGGGAAGCCGCTCAGCCGCGCAACGGTGCCGTAGGACGACACGCGCCCCCGCGGGATTTTCGTGACCGTGCGCCAGATCCGCAGGTATGTGTCGCCAGATTTCAACATGGTCATGAGTCCGGATAACAGACGGGGGAGCCTGCCCAGTTGCTCCCCCGGAAAATCGAGACGCGTCGACGTGCCGCAGCTACTTCGGTTCGCCCTGGCCTCCTATGGGGCACGAGGTCTGAGCGATCCTGTCACTCCCGCCAGTGGCCTTCGACCCAGACCCATCCCCCTCCCGGACGTTCATTCCAGTGGCCGGGGATCCACTCCGCACGCTCACGCGGCGGCACTTCCCAGTGGCCCGGCATCCACACCCATTCTCCCTCCCACTTCCAGTGCCCGGGAATCCAGACGTGCCGCGCGGAGGGTGCTGACTCGATGACTTCGACGCGGGCCGCCGGAGGACGCTCGCGCACGATGATCTCACGCGCGCATCCCGCGATGCCGGCGATGATGAACAGCATTGAACAGGCGAATACACACGCTGAACGGTACATGGAAAGGCTCCTCTGAAGGGTTGCACCCGGCGCCGCTCGCGGCGCCCTGCATTTGAACGGCACTAGTATAGAGGCGAGAAACGATATTGTCAAGCGGATTCTGGCACGGAGGGGGAGAAAGATGACTGCACCGGGAGCGGGGATCGTGATGACTCCCGGCCTTACGAGGATAAGCCGACGCGCGCCATGAGATCCGCAAACCTGGGGTCAACGCGGAGCGGGTCAAGCTTGGGATCCACTTTCAGTATCCCGAGGGATTCCGCCCGGTCCTCGTACGCCCTCTCCAGCCACTCAAACGCCAGGTCGTTGTCGCCGAGTGCAACGTGTACGAGCGCGATCCCCCTGGCCAGGTTCCCCCCGGCCTTTCCCCGGGAAGGGAATCGTTCCGCCAGTGCGAGGGCTTCCACGCGCCGGCCCGAGACCGCGAGGCACTGCGCCCGTGCAGCTGTCTCGATCAGTCCGCCATCGCCGGTGGCCGCCCATGCTTCGTGTTCCCGCAGCGCCTCCCCGTACATTCCTTTCGCCTGGTAGGCGAGAGAGAGGGCCCTGTGTGCCTGGACGAATGCCGGTTCCA
This sequence comes from Bacteroidota bacterium, assembly GCA_035516035.1. Lineage (GTDB taxonomy): Bacteria > Bacteroidota > Ignavibacteria > UBA10030 > UBA6906 > Fen-1273. Next base: position 24,645 of record DATJAS010000067.1, read on the forward strand.
GCTCGAGCGCACGCCGGGCCCACTCGATCGTGCCGTCGTACCGGCGATCGTAGTAGTCCAGGAGGCCCCTGTCTTTATGGACGGCGGGGGAGAGGGGATCCAGCTCGAGTGCGCGCGACATCTCGGCTACGGCATCGTCGTACTTTCCAAGCATGGAGAGGAGTTCCCCGTACCAGTGATGGGCGGTTGCGTAATTGGGGCTTGTTGCAATCGCCAGCTGGAACTCCTTCTCTGCCCCCTCCCACTGCCATTCGTTCAGCATCTCCAGGAGCGCCCGCGAAGTGTGCGCGTCGGCAAGGCGGTCGTCAATGGCGAGGGCGCTCCGGACTGCGGCGCGGGCGCGGGCGTAGAGGTCCTGCCGGGAATCTTCTGCAAAGTCGGTAAGCAGGATGCACGCGTCGGCGATGCCCGCCCAGGCCGGCGCAAAGCCGGAATCGCTCGCAATCGCCTCCTCGAACCTGGCGATGGCCGCACGGAGTCCTTCTTCCGTTCGCCGCGCCCATGCAAACCGCCCCTGCAGGTAGACCTGGTATGCCACGGCGTTGTGCGTGGCGCGCCTCCCGAGCGTCCTTCGATCGTCCGCCGTCAAATGTACCCTGAGCGCCTTGACGATCCGCCGGGAGACGTCCTCCTGGATGTCGAACACCTGGTCCATCGTCCCGTTGTAATTCGAAGACCAGAGCGTCACGTCCTTTTCCGCGTCGACCAGGTGGGTCGTGATCCGCAGGGCTGGCCCGTGCTTTCTGACGCTCCCTTCAAGGAGGTACTGGGCGTGCAGATCGCCGGCGATCTGCCGCGTCGATTTGCCGGCGCGGTCGTAATGCATGACGGAGCTGCGTGAGATGATTCTGATATTCCGGAGGCGCGCAAGCCTTGAAATAATCTCCTCGGTGAGGCCGTCGCTGAAATAGGCGTTGTCCTTTTCCTGGCTGATGTCCGCAAAGGGGAGCACGGCGAGGGCACTGACGGTCGGCCCGTCCGGGACTGCCGCCTGCCGCCCGACCCGCCGGAGATCGCCCAGGAAATCCTCTGCTCCCCCGTAGCGAGCGGAAGGGTTCTTTTCCAGGCACCGGTCGATCACGCGTTCCACCGCCTCGGGAATCTCCGGCCGGAGCGAACGGGCTGAAGGATGGCGCTCGTGGAGAAGGGCATAAATCACCGCCTGGCTGTAGTCGCTCTGAAACGGCCTGCGCCCGGTGAGCATCTCGAAGAGGATGACGCCGAGCGACCAGATATCCGTCCGCTGGTCCACGTACGCACCCCCGGCCTGCTCCGGCGACATATAGGCTGCCGTTCCGAGCATGGCGCCGGGCAATGTCGGCCCTGCGGCGCTCCGCGTCGTCGCCAGGCCGAAATCGAGGATTTTCAGCGAACCGTCGGGGGCCAGCATGAGGTTGGCGGGTTTCAGGTCGCGGTGGACGATCCCTGAGCGATGGGCGAGCGCCACGCCTTCTGCGACCTGCGAGATCACGGCGATGGCTTCGGGAATACGGAGAGGACCCTCCCCGATCCGCTCCCGGAGAGTCTTCCCTTCCAGGCACTCCATGCTGATGAACACCTGCCCCTCGTCGGTCTCCTCGACGTCGTGGACGACGCAGATATTCCTGTGCTGCAGGGCGGAAGAGATCCGCGCTTCCCGGAGGAAGCGCTCCCGGGCCGCGGCGTCACCGGTGACCTCCGAGGGAAGGAATTTTAGCGCGACCATTCGCCCCAGGCGCATGTCGCGAGCCCTGTACACCGTTCCCATTCCCCCGCTCCCGAGGAGATCGAGGACTTCATAGTGGGAGACCGTTCTGCCTGAGAGCGTCGCCATTGCCAATATCAAAGACCCTGAGTATGGCAGGATGCCGCCGGAGCTTCACACGGCGCGGACGAATCTGCGTATGATATCGACGGGACGGGTGATGGCCGTCCCCACGCAGACGGCATGCGCGCCGCAGGCAAACGCCTGTCGCGCCTGCTCGGGAGACCAGATTCTCCCTTCCGCGATCACGGGCGTGGACGTGCGGGAAGCCAGCGCCCCGACGAGCGCGTAATCCGGCTCATCGGGCGGGGTGAGTGAGGCGTCGACATACCCCGAGAGCGTCGTCGCGATGAAATCCGCTCCTTCCTCCGCCGCCGCATATCCCTCATCGGCGGTGGCACAATCCGCAAGGATCAGGCAGTCCACGGCGGCGCGCACGGCGCGGATGAACTCCGGTCCCGTCAGATTGCCCTTCCTCCGACGGCATGTCGCATCGAGTGCGATGATCGACGCCCCGCTCGAGGCGAGTTTCAGGGCATCGTCAACATCCGGTGTAATCAACACAGAACCGGACGGGAAATTCCCTTTCGTGAGCCCGATGATCGGCAGGCGGGTCACCGCCGCGACCGCCCTGACGTTTTCCGGGTCCCGCACGCGCACGCCGACGGCGCCACCAAGCTCCGCCGCCTTCGCAAACGCGGCAATGAACTCCGGGGCGTTAAACGGACTCCCCTCTTCCGCCTGGCAGGAAACAATGAGCCCGCGGGGCAGGATTCCCCGAGGGTCGTTCTTCCGGGCATTCATGCAGCCTCCCCGCCGAAAACGAGTGCCGCGGCGCCCAGGATCCCCCCTTCCTGCGGAAACCGGGAGAGCTCGATCGTCAATCGCCGTACGGGCGCCTTCATGGCACGCCGCATTACCGTGTTCCTGAACTCGTCCAGGTAAGGCGCCCCCAGCTCCAGCAGGCTCCCCGCGAGAATGATCGACTCGGGGTTGAACGCGTTGACCATACCGGAGGCCGCAATCCCGAGGAGTTCCCCGGCCTTCCTTAAGAGTGCCGTTGCGCGCTCGTCCCCCGCCCTGGATGCGTCGCCGATGGTCTTTGACGAGAGCTCCTCACCTGCGACGGCCAGCCGGCGCAAGAGGGGATCTTCGCCGGCCCGCCGCGCAATGCCGGACCCGGACGCATACAGCTCGACGCACCCCCTCCCCCCGCAGGAGCATTCCGGGCCGTTCGCATCGACGCTCATATGCCCCAGCTCACCGGCGAAGTTGCCCGCACCCCGGAGCAACTTCCCCCCCACGTAGACGCCTCCCCCGATGCCGGTCCCGAGAACAAGGCAGATGAAGTCGTGCAGCCCCTTCCCCCGTCCGAAGAGATTCTCGGCCGCCGCGGCACAATTCCCGTCGTTATCGGCGTAGACCGGGAGATGGCATGCCCCCCCGATCACCCCCCGAAGCGGAACGTTGGACCAGTCGGGAATAATCGCAGTGGAAGAGACAATGACGCCTGTCGTGTAGTCGACCTGCCCCCCGGTGGATATCCCGACGCCGGACACAGGGCGCTTGATTCCCCTGCTGAATTCAGCCCCCTCCCCGACGAGAAGCGTCATCGCCTTCAGTATCTCGTCGCGGCTCCCGGGCGTGGCCTGTCTCTTCCTGTGAATGACGTCCCCGGAGCGATCGACCAGGGCCATCCTGAGGTTCGTCCCCCCGAGATCGATTGCGAGCGCGAGTGCTCCTTCCCCGGGAGCTCCGCCTCGCGCGTCACGTCCGTGCCCGGTTGTCATCCGTCAGGACCGGTAGAGCCCGATGGTATCGTACTTGATCCTCCCCGGCTGCGTGAGATAGTGTGCAAGAGAAACGGGAGCAACTTCTTCCGCCCCGCCGATGTGCAGAAGGTCAGAGCTGAACCCGGGACGTGGTCCCCGTCCAGGACATCAGTGTCCTGTAGAGCATCACGACCAGCGCATCATGCCCCGGGGCATCCAGGTACGCCAGCCCCAGCATCTCCCTGAACCGTGTCAGCTCTCTCAGCCTGCCGCGCCATTTCGGATCGCCGGCACACCAGTCGAGGAGCTCCATCGCGCGCTCGAAGCAGAGGCGCACTTCCGCGACGGCACGATCCCGCGCCAGGGCCCTGGCGCGCGCAAATTCACTCCCGACCATCAGGATCTGCGTTTCCAGGGGGTAGGTGTTCCATTTCTCCTGGTCGATGGACTTGTGCCAGCGCGTCATGGGAGCGACACCCATCTGCGGAGAATATCCAGCGCGGCGTTCCGGATTTCGGCCTGCTGAATGTCCATCCCCATGTTGCCTGCCGACGGCCTGATATTGATCAGCGAGATGAACTCCGTGCGCGGCGGCTTCTCCCAGGGCCAGACATTCCCTCCCCAGATATCCGCCTGGGCCGAGCCCGTCCTGAGCAACTCGGCCTCGGCATCGGCGTGCATGTCGCCGCCCAGCGCGATCTTGCCGAGGCGGACGTCCACCGCAAATTTGATCATCGATTCAAATGGAGCGTTCCGGAACACCTCGATATCCGCGGGCCGGAGCGGGTTTGTCGGTATGAGAATCGGCAATTCCAAGAGTCACCGGAGCTCTCGTTTTCGTTTCAGGATGACGGTGGGTTCGGCGTGTTCGCAGCGTCATCAGCCTTCGGGCGTCCGCATCACCCACTGCTCGCGCTGCCGGGGATCGGCCTCCGTGAATATCTGTTCCAGGTGATGGCGGAGGTGGCGGACATAGTCCTCCATGACAAACCTGAGCGTTGCGGGCGCGGCATACCCCATGTCGCAGGTGTGCGCGAGGGCCTCTTCCTTCACGTGCGCCATCATATGAGCGATGTGCGCATTGTAGAGATACCAGAATTCCACGAGAGGGGCCCAGGGCTCGGAATGATAGTGCTGGAGCGCTACCCACGGCTCCTGGTCATACGTAAATACGCCGATGTCGCTGAACTCCTGCATCCGGATAATGCGCTGCCGGTTGTTTGTCGCAGAATCGAGGAGGTGGCCCAGGATCTCCTTGAGCGACCATTTGTCGGGGTACGGCTTCGCGGAGGCCCGGCCCTCGGTGATCGCGCCCAGTCGCGGCTTCGCATCGTCGATGACCCCCTTGAGATCCCGTGCGACTGTCAGTGTCATTGCTCTTCCTCCCTGATAATGAACCGCTCAAGCTCCTCCAGCGACTTTCCCTTCGTTTCCGGCATCATCTTCAGTACGAAGAAGAAAAAGGGAAGTTCCAGGAGCGAAAAGAAGAGAAACACCGCCCCGCCTCCGAACGCGGTCAGGGCGACGGGAAACAGGAGCCCCACGACCGCGTTGACCAGCCAGTCCACAAACGTCGCCAGCGCCTGCCCGCGCGCGCGGACGGCATTGGGAAATATCTCCGAGAGGAAAACCCAGATCACCGCCCCCACGGAAAAGGCAAAAAAGGCCACGAACGCGATCACGCAGGCGACGAGCGCACCGCCCCCCAGGAGGCTCCCGTTGAAATACGGCACGGCCGCCCCCGCCATCGCCAGGCACATTCCCGCCGCGCCGATCATCAGGAGCGGCCGGCGCCCGATCCTGTCGATCAGGAACATCGCGGCAATCGTGAACACCAGGTTCGTCAGTCCCACCACGACCGCCTGCAGCATCGCCGCACCGGTGCTCGCCCCGGCCCGTTCGAATATCATCGGAGCATAGTACATGATCACGTTGATGCCGCTCAGTATCCCGAAGACGGGGAGGAGAACGGCGCACCAGATCGCAAACCTGTACTTCCGCTGGAAGAGGGGCGGGGTCGCCTTCTCGTCGCCAAGTGAGAGGGAGATCGCGCTCAGCTCTTCATCCGCCTGCGGAGCCCCGACACGCGCGAGCACGGCACGGGCTTCGCCGTTCCTCCCGACCCTGACAAGCCACCGGGGACTTTCAGGGACAACGAACAGCAGCCCGAAAAACGCCGCCGAGGGGAGAGCCATCACGCCGAACATCCAGCGCCAGTTGTCGGGCCCGACACCGACCAGGAGATAGTTGGAAAAAAAGGCGACGAGTATCCCGATGACGATATTCAGCTGCGCAACCGCCACAAGCCGGCCCCGGAGCCGCGCCGGCGCGATCTCGGCGATGTACATCGGCGCCATCACCGAGGAGGCGCCGATGGCGATCCCCCCCAGGAACCGGAACGCCAGGAGGATGCCCCACGATTCCGCCAGGGCACAGCCAAGGGCCGACACGAGGTACGCGGCACCGCACACGGCGAGGACCGCGCGCCTGCCCCAGAGATCGCCCGGCCGCCCGGCCGCGAGCGAGCCGAGCATTGTTCCCCAGAGAGCGACGGAGACAGTGACGCCGAGCGTGGTGTCCGTCAGCGAGAAATACGCGCTGATGAACCGCGTGGTCCCCGAAATCACCGCGGTGTCAAAACCGAAGAGGAAACTCCCGAGTGCCGAAACGACAGTGGCAAAAACAAGGTTCCTGTTCATCGTCGGATTCCGTGCCGTTCCATAGACTGAACAGACCAGCGCCCGTCCCCGCAGTGAGAATTTCCGGCAGAAAAACAACGGAAGCAAGTTTACGAGGCTTGTGGAGGACGCCCGGGATGCCTATCTTTCCCCCCGTGACGATGCGCAGCGCGCGTTCGAGCGCTGCCGCTGTTGCCCCCTTTCGCCCCCCATTGCAGGAGACGCTCACATGAACGCACGATCTGTCGCCGCCTTCCTCCTGTGCACGTGCGCTTTGCCGCTGACCGCCCCGCTTCACGGGCAGAACGCCGGCACGAGCCCCGTGTACCGTGATCCCGCCGCACCCGTCGAGGCAAGAGTCAGCGACCTCCTCGGTCGCATGACGCTCGAAGAGAAAATCGCCCAGCTCCAGTGCTCCAGCCAGTACCCGGAGAATCCCCGCCTCATGCCGCAGTCAGGGATCGGGAGCATGGCCACGGTCCTCAGGCGATTCCCTGCCGCAGAAGCGGCCGAGAAAAATAACGCCGTCCAGAAGCTCGCGGCCGCCAACACGCGATTCGGCATCCCCGTCCTGATTCATGACGAGGGGCTCCACGGCGTCATCGGCAACGGGGCGACGAGTTTTCCCCAGGCGATCGCGCTGGCGAGCACGTTTGACACGACGCTCATGGCGAAGGTCTCGACCGCCATCGCGCAGGAGGCAAGAAGCAGGGGTATCCGCCAGCTCCTCTCCCCCGTCATCAACATCTCCCGTGACGCCCGGTGGGGCCGCGTGGAGGAATCGTACGGCGAGGACCCCCTGCTGACGTCCTGCATGGGAGCGGTCTTTTGCGGGAGCCTTGAGCGGGAAGGCGTCATGGCCACGCCGAAACACTACGTGGCGAACGTGGGAGACGGAGGGCGCGACAGCTATCCGATCGAATACTCCGAGAGGCTCCTGCGCGAGGTGTACCTGCCGCCGTTCAGGGCCTGCTTCCAGGAAGGCCATGCAACGTCCGTGATGGCCGCGTACAACGCGCTCGACGGACTCCCCTGCTCGGCAAACCACTGGCTCCTGACAGACCTGCTGCGGGGAGAATGGGGATTCCGGGGGTTCGTCGTCTCAGACTACGGCTCCGTCGGAGGGATCATCGACGCGCACCACATGGCGGCGACAAAGGAGGACGCGGCGCGCGACGCCGTGGAAGCGGGTCTTGACGTGGAGTTGCCGGGAGTGTATGTCTACGGCGATCCCCTCCTCCAGGCGGTGAGAGACGGAAAGGTCCCCGTCGCAACGATCGACCGTGCGGTCTCCCGCGTGCTCGCGGCGAAGTTCCGCGTGGGACTCTTCGATCACCCCGATGCCGACCCCGCAGGCGCAGCAAAGATCAATGATTCTCGGGAGCACAGGGCGCTCGCCCGCGAGGCCGCGCGCAGGGCGGTCGTCCTCCTGAAGAACGATCAGCATACGCTCCCGCTCGCGAAGGATATCGGGACGCTCGCAGTCATCGGTCCCGCCGCCGACGTCGTCCGCCTGGGAGGGTACAGCGGGTTCGGCATGCACGTGGTGACGCCGCTGGCCGGCATCAGGGGGGTCGTCTCCCGGGGAACGACAGTCAGGTTTGAGAAGGGATGCGAACTCTCCTCCTCGGCGCTCCCGCCGGTTCCCCCGGAGTACCTTCGTCCCCCCGGCGCCCGGGCGGGGGAGCACGGGCTGAAGGGAGAGTACTTCAACAACATGGATCTTTCCGGGGAGCCGGTCCTGGTCCGCGTCGACCCGCAGGTCCAGTTCGACTGGAACGGCGGCCCGCCGGATCCGAAGGTCCACCCCGAGCACTTCTCTGTCCGGTGGACGGGCACTCTGCGCTCCCCCGTGAGCCGCGAGGTGCGCCTGAGCGTGACGACTGACGACGGCGCGCGGCTCTATGTTGACGGGAAGCTCCTGATCGACAGCTGGCACGACAGGGGGCCCAGCTCGGATATCATCACGCTCGCCCTGCAGGCGGGAAAAGAACACGACATCCGGTTCGAGTACTATCAGAACGGGGGAGGCGCCTCCGCGAGTCTCGGCTGGGAATTCCGGTCCGACAACGAGAAGCCGTTCAACGCGGCGGTCGCGGCGGCCCGGGGGGCAGGCGCCGCCGTCCTCTTCGTCGGCATCAACGAGGGAGAAGGCGAGGACAGGTCCAATCTCGATCTCCCGGGCGAGCAGGAGGATCTGATCAGCGCGGTTGCCGCAACCGGTGTGCCCACGGTCGTCGTCCTCGTCAACGGGGGCGCAGTCACGATGGGGAAATGGATCAACAAGGTCGCCGCGGTCGTGGAGGGCTGGTACGGCGGCGAGGAAGGGGGCAATGCCCTGGCAGACGTGCTCTTCGGTGACTACAACCCCGGGGCGAAGCTGCCGATCACGTTCCCCCAGTTTGTGGGCCAGGTCCCCCTGTACTATGATCACAAGCCGACCGGGCGCGGTGACGACTACGTCGACCTTTCCGGCGCGCCGCAATTCCCGTTCGGGTTCGGACTGAGTTACACCAGATTCGACTACAGCAACCTCACGATCACTCCTTCCCGGCCCGACATCCACGGGGGCCTCTCCGTGTCCGTCGACGTCACAAACGCCGGGAGCAGAGCCGGGGACGAAGTCGTCCAGCTCTATCTCCATGACGGCCCGCGGAGCGTCACGCGGCCGGTCGAAGAGCTCAAGGGATTTCGGCGCATCACGCTTGAACCGGGTCAGAAGCAGACCGTGACGTTTACGATGACCAACGCGGACCTCGCGTTTCTCGACGAGCACCTCCACAGCGTCGTCCAGGCGGGGCCGGTGGATGTCCGCGTCGGCAGCTCATCGGAAGATATCCGTCTGAAAGGAACGTTCGACATCACGGCACCGTAAACGCCGAACGCGATACGGGGAGACCGCGGAACACCCCGGGGACTGTATTCAGCGTAACGCGGCGCTCCCGCGACTCAGGGCGCGGAATTGCCAGAGGCCCCCGCTCACTCTCGCCGGAAGACGGGAGTCGACAAGCCTGGCTGCCATCACGATCTGTCCCCGGTGGTGCGCTTCGTGCGCCACGAAGTACGCAAGGACGTGCGGGACATCCAGCGGAAGGTTGCGCCAGACGTACGCCCGGGAAGCGGGGATCCGTCCCCCGCGCCTGCACCCCAGATCCAGGAGCGCACCTATGCCCCGCGCACTCTTCTTCAGTGCTCCGACCAGCTCGCGCTGTGTAACGTTCCGCTGATCGACACGGCGCGGGGGGACGATCCCGAATTCCTCCCCCAGCGTCCTGATCCAGCTGCAGCGCGCGTTGTGGATGTGAGCCGCGAGCGAGCGCACGGTGCGCCTGGGACTTCCGGGGAGCGGGGCATTCCAGAGCGGCGCAGGGATGTGCCCGATAAGAAACTCGGTCACACGGCCGTTCGTTTCCCACGCCGCGATCACCTGGCGCTCCAGATCGGGAAGCGGCTTCTCCTTTCCTGTCCTGCCCGACCGGCGGGGCCTCACTGCCAGACCTTTATCCTCAGGCTCCCGTCCCGGCCGGGGCTGGCAAACGGCCCCGGCAGTACCCGCGTCGTATCACGGGGCTGACCGAAGAAGTCGGCGCTCAGTACAATCGCCGAGCCATCCGGGTTCTCGTATCCGAGCCCTGCGATCCTGGCCCTGCCCAGGCGGGCGGTTGAGGCCATCGCGACGGTGTGCGCGAGCAATCCGGCCCCGAAATCCGCGTCGAGCGTGAGGGCATCGCCCGGGTGGGCGAGCCTGGGATGCGGATCGACGCCCGCGATCACCAGTGGCGCCGTCTCGTGCGCATACGGGCGCGCGCCTCCGTAGTAGACGTTGCCCTCCGCGTGGAGCCTCTGCTCCACCGTATCGTACATCGCCAGCCCGCATTGTTCCCGGGGAACGGCCGCATCCAACGGGGCGAAGATGTTATTCATGAACCGATCGTCCCCTCCGTGCACGTTGACGAGTCCCGCGACCGCGGTCGAATGTGCGCAGTGATATGGAGTGGCGCGCGTCAGGTCGGGCCACGTGACGATGACGCCGGCGAACAGGTTGTGGACGTACGCACCCCCTTCCGAGGCATCGCTGAGGCTGCGCGGCGAGAGGAGGAGGTTGTTGTCCACCAGGAACGGCCCGTGATCGACTTCAAAGAAAATATCTTCCATCGTGTGATTGTAGAAGAGATTGCCCGTCACGCGGGTCCCCTGCGCCATCCAGTCGAGCCAGAGCCCGCGCCCGGCGTCGTGTATCCGGTTGTGGCGGATCACGACGTCGATCGCGGCATGGAGCTTGATCCCGGCGATTTCCGCGCCGGTGAAAAGCCGCCTGGACCAGATGTTCGCAATGGTGTTGCCTTCGATCCGGCTGAAGACGGCTCCCAGGCTCCCGACGATCCCGGTCTGCTCGCAATCGGTGATCGTGTTGTTGCGCACGATATGGTGCCCCACGGCCTCACAGTTCCACCCGTTCTCCAGGGCACGCACGACGGTCTTCACGTACCCTTCCGCGGAGTTTTCCGAGGTGTTGTCCCACGCATCCCCGTATTTTCCGAGCGAGACACCGGAGCACCTGGAATGGCTGATCACGTTGTCCTCGATGATCCATCCCCTGCTCCAGTGCGGCCCGATCAGCCCGACCTGTTCGGCGGTCGGCGGGGCCCAGTTGGTCGCGGCGTCGCGCATGATGAAACCCCGGACGGTAATATAATTGACGCCCGTGCGCTCGGGGTAAAACACGGTCCGCCGGACGTTGATCTCCACCAGCTGCTCGTTCGGATTTGCACCGGGGAACTGCGCCCAGATGGCCGTGGAGTCGGCTCCCACGCGGCCGTACCAGCGCGGCCGCGCGCCGCTCGGCGCCGCGAGCTCCTCCTGCGTGGCTGCCTCGTCCAGCCAGTCCCCGTTGATGTAGACGGCGCCCGTGTGATGGCGCCGTCCCATCGGGTCGAACCAGTCGCCGTGAATCGTATCGCTGTACGGGTTGAACGAACCGAACAACGCGTTCGGGAGAGATGCCGTCCAGAGATCACCCTGCACTCTCGTCCAGCGTTTCACCACCTCCGATCCCTTGATCTCGACCCGCTCACCAGGAGCGGCCCGGTAGACGATCCTCCTGTCATCGGACTCTCCTCCGCGCGGAGGATTGATCCGCTCGCGGTACGTCCCCGCGTGCACGGTGATGACATCTCCCGGCTGGGCCCTGAGAGCGGCCTCCGTAATGGTCCGGAGCGGGCGGAGGAGCGACCCGTCACCGGCGTCGGTACCGCGGACGGACACGTGGATTTCGCCGGCAGGCGCCCCGGCCGTCCGGATGAGCGCCAGCACCGCGAATGTCAACGGCAATCGTGGGTTCATGACTGACCGGGCTCCCGTCTCAGAATGTCAGATGCTCCAGGTACTTCAGGCTGACGGGGATCTGCTCGAGGCAGGCGGGCGATTCGTCCTCGATGATATACCATGCCACCCCCGCCTTCCGTGCGGCAGCGAGCGCCCCGCGGAGGTTAATGACCCCGGCGCCGAGCGCGACGTCATTGGTGACATCCGACCCTCCGGTCAGGAGCCCCACGGGCGTCCCCTTTTTCATGTCTTTGAGATGCATGAGCTGGAAGCGGGCGCCGTACTTCTCGATGAGACGGACAGGATCCTGGCCGGCATGCACCACCCAGAAAATATCCATTTCAAACGAGACGGCGTCGGCCTTCGTCAGCGACATGAGCAGGTCGAAGAGCGTTCCTTCGCCCGCCGGCACGAATTCGTACCCGTGGGTGTGATAAAAGAACTTTATTCCGCGGGAGGCCAGCCTCGCCCCGGCGCGGTTGAACACGGCCGCGGCCTCGCGGCAGGTTTTCTCATCAAACTGTCCCGTGTGCGGGATCCACGCGCACCCGACGTAGTGGAGACCGAACGCCTCGGCCTCGCTGATCACCGCGTCGATGCTGTCACGGAACCTCTCGAACGCATAGTGGGCGCTCACGGGAACGAGTCCGGCGCTGTCGAGCTCTCTCTTGAACGCCGCCGGGGAGAGCCCGTATGTCCCGGCAAGCTCGACGTTCCGGATGCCAAAGGCGCGGACCTTTGCCAGTGACCCGGGAACGTCCTTCGACAGCAGATCCCTCAGGCTGTAGAGCTGAAGGCCCACGGCTCCGTCGAACCGTTGCGACTTCTCCTGGGCGAGCGAGGCGAATCCCGGCGCCAGGAGTGCGCCGCAGAGAAGCGTCAGTGCGAGACGGGTTCCGGGTAAACATGCAACGCTCATCGAGCAGCCTCCGATTGTTGTGGGTGAACGATACCGCCGGGGGAAATTACAGACAGCTTTCGCAAGAGTCAACAACGACCCGATTGCTCACACTCAAACGATCACGGGAGAGACATGAACGCAGCCCTGCTCACAGGAATAGGGAGCTTTGAAATCCGGCAGGTGCCGGAGCCCGTCATCCGGCGCGACACCGACGTCCTTGTCAGGATCGCCGCGGTCGGTGTCTGCGGCTCCGATGTACACTATTTTACGCATGGACGGATCGGCTCACAGGTGGTCAGCTTTCCCTTCGTGATCGGCCACGAGGCCGCCGGCACTGTGGTCGACACCGGGAGCAGCGTGGAGACCGTGCGAGCCGGGGAGAGAATTGCCATCGATCCGGCGATGCCATGCGGCCACTGCGACCAGTGCAGTGCCGGTCGCGAGCACACGTGCCGCACGCTCCGGTTCATGGGGACCCCGGGGCAGATGGAGGGGAGCCTCGCCGAGTATGTCGTCATCCCCGAACGTTCATGCTACCCTGTTCCGGACAATGTCCCGTTCGACGAGGCTGCACTCTGCGAGCCGCTGGCTATCGCGGTCTATGCTGTCGAGCGATCTCACAGTGACGAAGGCTGTGCCGTCGCAATACTCGGGGCAGGCCCGATCGGCATGTCCGTCCTGCACGTGCTGCGGACGACGTCAGTCGGAAAGGTGTACGTGACAGACAGGATCGGCGATCGCCTGGCGTTTGCCGCAAGTCTCAGACCGGCCTGGTGCGGCAACCCTGAACGGGACGATGTGATCGGGGAGGTCTCCGCGAGAGAGCCGCTCCTCCTGGACGTGGTCTATGAATGCAGCGGGGACCCGGCAGCCCTCCGGCAGGGCATCGAGCTCCTGAAACCGGGGGGACGGCTCGTCATCATCGGCATACCAGCCGGGGATGAGATTTCTCTCCCCGTCCATGAGCTTCGCCGGAAGGAACTCACGATCACGAGTATCCGAAGGCAGGTCCGGTGCACCGGAAAAGCGATCGACCTCGTGGCTGCACGGAGGGTCAACCTGGCCCCGATGGCAACACACCACTTCGGACTTGCACAGACGCAGGAGGCATTCGAGCTGGTTGCGGGCTACAGGGACGGCGTCATGAAAGCCATCATCTCGGTCACATGACCGCCGGGACAAACTCCTCCGGTTCGGCCTGATCGACATCCGGAACTCGGGGCTGAACGCCGACCCCCGGGAGTCCTTCCCCCCCTCGCTCACTCCCCCTTCACGTGCGCGGACCGGAACGCCGAGAGCTCGTGCGCGATCTTCTCGAGTACCGGTTCCTTCAACGGGTAAACGAACATGAACGCAGCGGCAAGCAGCGCGCCGAGTCCCGGGTAGACGCTCAGCATCATGCGGATACCCGTCTGCGTGGCCTCGGTCTGTTCGACGTTGGCCTGGTATCCGTAGAGCGCCAGTATCCAGCCCACGAGCGCGATGCCGATGGACGCGCCGAACTTCTGCGACATGGAAGCCGCGGAGAAGACCAGTCCCGTGGCGCGCCGCGAGTTCTTCCATTCCGAGTAATCAGCCGTGTCCGCGTACATGGACCACACCAGCGGGAAAATGATGCCCGCGTGCACGCTGATCAGCGCCTGGAAGACAAGGATCAGCGTGATGTTCGTCCTGTCCAGGAAGAAAAAGAGGAAGCTCAGGATGGAGGCGTTCACCATCGCAAGCAGAAACGTGTTCTTCTTGCCGATCCTGTCCGAGACCGGTTTTGCCAGCACGACGCCCGCGATGTTGGCCGCCTGCCCGAGCAACAGGTAGATCGTGCTTATGGCGAGCACCGTGGACGCGCTGAACTGGATGTTCTTCAGTCCCTGGAAGTAGTAGAGGAAATAATAGACGGCGGCCCCGTCGCGGATGGTGTTGAAGAATATCGTCGAGATGCCGGCGCCGAGGAGAATGAACCAGGGGCCGTTCCTGAGGAGATCCCGCAGGTCGTCCTTGAGCGACGTCCTGACCTCGATCGGCTTCACCTTCTCGCGCGTCATCGCAAACGTCAGCACGAAGAAGATCACCGCCAGGATCGCCACCACCACCACCGCCTTCTGCGTGCCGGCGCGGTAGTTGATTTCTTTCAGCGCGATGCCGCGGATCCTGATGGCGTTCAGGTCAACGCCCGCCCCCGCGAACCTGAGGTCGGAGGGATTCCCGGGATCCCTCCCCCCGGTGAGCTGGCTCAGCCGGATCTTCACGTCGCACGTGGCTCCCGAGCGGAGCAATCCCAGCGTATCTCTCCCCCCGGCGAACGTGAACCCGTCGTAGCGCCCCGTGCGGACGTTCAGGATGCCGAGGCTGAACGGGTCGGCCGTCGCCGTGTTGATCGTCGCGGAGATCCAGAGGAGCGAATCGACGGGATTGGTCAGCGTGGTATCCTGCAGGGTTCCCTCCCAGACCGTCAGCCGTCCGGTCGCGGGCGACGTTGTGTCGACCACCGCGACGGTTTTCGGGTTCGCGAATTCGTTGAACGTCCGCGTGCCGAACCCGTCGAACAGCGGCTGAAACAGGCCAAGGACCAGGAAGCTGCCCCCGAAGGCGAAGATAAACCGGAACGTCGCGAGCGTGGTCCGCTGCTTCCCGTCGTCCGTCATCACGCCCATCAGCGATGCATACGGGACGTTGATCATCGAATAGAAGATCATCATCAGCGAATATGTCACGTAGGCGTAGATGATCTTTCCCCGCACGTCCATATCGGGCGTGGTGAACATCAGCACGGCGACGATGCCGACGGGCAACGCCATCCAGAGGAGGTAGGGCCTGAACTTCCCCCAGCGCGTGTTCGTCCGGTCTCCGAGTATGCCGACGAACGGATCGAAGACGGCATCCCCGACGCGCGTGACGAGGAACATGGTCCCCACGACCGCGGCCGGGATGCCGAAGATATCGGTGTAGAAGAACATGAGGTACATGCCGAAGAGCTTCCAGAACATCGACGACGCGGCGTCGCCGAACCCGTAGCCGATTTTCTCGGTCAGTTTCAGTGGAGGCATTGTCTCTGTCATTGCAGGGTGCCGGTTGGTCTGTTGTGGATGGATGATGATGGAAACGAAAATCGCGCGCTCAGCGCGCGAGGTCCGCGTCGTAGGTCAACCCTATCTGTGCCCTGATCCTGTCGAGCAACCGTATCAGGCGGAGGCTGAAATCGAGCGTCAGCGCGGGGCTTTCGTTCAATCCCGCACGAAGACACCGCACCACCTCCGCCGCCTCGTAGTTGTACCCGTTGCCGACATAGTCGAACGGGATCGTCTCCGGCGGGTCTTCTCCCCTGATGACGTCCACCGGGACCGGGCAGAACCACCATCGGTGCATGTGGAGCCTCCCCTCGCTTCCGCAGATCTCCGTCTCAACCGTGGAATCGACCATGAAACTCGAATAGAGCGTCGCGATGCGCCCGTCGGAGTACCTGAACGTCAGGGCCAGGCTCTCGTCGACGCCGGTGGGCCCGAATTGCGGCACCGCCCCGATTTCATCGGGTTCTCCCCACAGGAGGAGCGTCAGGAAGACCGGGTAGATCCCGATATCGAGCAGCGACCCTCCCCCCAGGCTTTTGTTGAACAGCCGGCCGAGAGGGTCAAACGGCCGGAACTTGGCGTGGTCGGAGTGTATGTGCCGCACCCTGCCCAGCGCGCCGGAGGCGATCACCTGCATGACGCGGTCGATCGAGGGAAGAAACCTCGTCCAGAACGCCTCCATCAGGAACAGGTCGTGCTCCCGGGCCGCGGCGATCATCCGCACGACCTCCTTCTCGTTCATCGCGAAGGGCTTCTCACACAGGACCGCCTTGCCGTTTCTCAGGCACAGGATCGAGTTTTCGCAGTGAAGCGTGTGAGGGGTCGCCACGTACACCACGTCGACTGCGGGATCGCGCGCCAGGGCTTCATACGAACCGTGGGCGGTTCCCGCCCCGTGCCTGCGGGCGAATTCGTCCGCCCGGGCCTGCGTCCTGGATGCGACTGCCGAAAGCTCGGCGCCCTCCACGAACGTCAGTGCCTCCGCCATTTTTTCCGCGATCCATCCTGTGCCGAGAATTCCCCAGCGAATCGTTCGTTCCATACGTTCGGGGTGCTCCGTTGTGTGACGTGCGCAGCGTGGGGGGCGTTCCGGGCCTGAAATCCCCGCGTCAGCGGATGGGAATCTCCCGGAAGCTTCTGACCGGCTTCTCCCCTTCTCTCTCGAGCACGGCGATCACGGCATATATGCCCGCCGTGCGGGGTGTTCTGCACGGTATGACGAGCGTGCCGCTGCCGTACGGGGGAAGCGACACGACGGCCCGCTCCTCCGACGCAATTCCGCTCCCGCCCGATATCTGCAGGCGCACGGCGCCGCTCCAGGGGTCGGGCAGGTCGTTGGTGACGATGATACGGAACGGGTGGAGAGTGTCTGCCGCGATCTCGTTTCCCCACTCGTCGAGCATCAGTCCCACCGGCGCGAATGCATCAGGCATATACTTCAGGAACTCGCCTTCGTACGTGAGCGCCGCGACGTCGGTAAAATGGTCGCTCGTCTGGCCGTCCGGGCGGGAATACCCCAGCGCCGTGAAATGCATGACCGCAGCGCACTGGCGGTGGGCGCGCCAGAATTCGGTTTCAGCCGCGAGGTATGTGGCGTACAGGTGCCGGCGCTGCTCAACCGAGGAGTCTCTCCCGAGGAGATTTTCATACAGTGTCCGCGTCAGCGTCGTCGGCGTCCCGTCACGATTGAGCCAGAGCCATCCGTACTCATTGACGATCACGGGATACTTCCCCTCGTTCGGGACCTCGTTGCCCGCAGGAACGATGGCGGCCGCGGCGACGTCCCGGAGCCTGAACTTGCTGTCCTGGAAGTGGTACGGGTGCGATTCCAGCACGTCGCCGGGCTCCCTCCGCACGGAATAGCTGTTGTCCCAGGGCCGCCGGGAGAGATCCAGGTCCCTCACGCGGCGGACCGCATCCCCGGTCTCGTCGCTGGCGCCGTCATTGCACACGGTCTCGTTGCTCGCGTCCCAGATGACGACCGACGGATGATTCCACCGCTCCCGCATCCATTCGGCGTATTCGCGGGCGATCTCGTCGGCGTGCAGTTCCTTCGGCCAGACGCACCAGCCCCGGCCGCCGTACCAGATGGGGAACTCGTCCTGAATGAGGAACCCCTCCTCGTCCGCCACGCGGTACCACTCCTCGGGCGGGAAGCCGATGCAGTACCGGAGGCAATTCCAGTGAAACTGCTTGAAACTCCTGTGGAGCGCCCTGACCCAGTCGGCCCGCCACGGGAGGCCGCCGCATTTGTCATCCTCGAAGAACCTGTAGAGCGTGACGTTGCTCCCCCTCATAAAGTAGGGCCTGCCGTTCAGGAGAGCCCTGTGCGTCGATTCGTCGAACCTGAACTCTCTCATGCCGAAGCGGGTCCGGCATTCGTCCCCCTCCGTGCGCACCGTCAGCTCGTAGAGGAACGGGTCTTCCGGCGACCAGAGATGCCCCGCCGGAACCGGCACGGCGGCATCGAGCGTCTGCTCCCCGCCACCGAGCGATGCGTCCACGACCGCGCGCGACACCTCGCGGGCGGATTTCGCCTCCGCGACCCCGAGCTCGATGTGATAGCGCCCCGCCGGACCGGCGTGGGCAAGCGTGATCTGCACGCCGATCTCTCCCCGCGCGATGCGGGGGACAACCTGCACCCGGACCACGCGGGGAGTCCCCGAGAGGATCAGCTCAATGTCGTCGTAGATGCCCGGGATATATCGTTCTTTCTCAAAGTCGAATCCTGTCGGCACCGACCGGGGAAGCGAGCTGCGGCACGACCCGACGCGGATCACCAGTTCATTGCTCCCTTCACGGAGCGCCCGGTCGGCCTCAAAGTACCCCGGCGTGAAGCAGGGCTGGTGATCGCCGAGGTCGGTGCCGTTCAGGAACACTTTCGTCCCGAACATCGCCTTGGCCACTTTGAGAATGGCAAACGGTGGGACGGGGCCCTTGAAGTTGAATCTGCGCCGGTACCAGAACGCCTCGCGCAGCGTATCCCTCTGATCGAGGCCCCTCCGGTCACTCACGCGGGGAGCGGCGTTGACGAACGGCGGGTCTGCAAGGACCACCAGCCCGGGGACGGGAACGGAGTGGAGAAAACGGGACGGGATTGCGTCTCGTGTTCCCTCTTCGATCTCCCATCTGCCGTTGAGCGACATCACCGTGCGCCCGGAAGGCTCCCGCGTCCCGGCAAACGGCGCAGCGACAAGGAGTGTCATGACGAGAAGGGGGGTATTCACAGTATGCCGAATCTAACGTGTGTAAACCCGAGAATCAACAAGGACTTGCATTCGCCTGACAACCTCAAGTCGCCCGACACCTTCGATGGGGGGGAACAGGCCGTGCAGCCTTAGCGGACAAGGACGAGCCTCATCGTCTTCGCGAAGCTCCCCGCCTCCACGCGGCAGAGATAGACGCCGCTTGCGAGTCCCGCCGCGTCGAACTTCACCTCGTGGTATCCCTGATCCAGCTCGCCGTTGACCAGAATCCTGACGCACTGGCCCAGCGCATTGTAGACGGCGACTGTCGTCCGGGCCCGCTGCGGCAGCACCAGGGGGATCGTCGTCGACGGATTGAAGGGATTCGGGTAGTTCTGTCCGAGCCAGAACGCCGCGGGAGCGGGAGCGCTCATCGCGACTCCGCTCGTGCCCGTGGCGTTCATTTCCTGGATCATGTGATACAGGTAGAGATGCCCGAGATTGACGTACCAGATGTTCGGCCGGTTGCTGATGTAGTCCAGGTGATTCGTGAAATAGGGTTTCGCGGTATCCGTGATAATCACCTGCGGATGCCACATGCAGTGGTACACGCCGCCCAGCGCGGCGATCGAGTCAAACGTCCCGTTGAGCGAGGCGATGCTCGTGTCGCCGCCTCCCCAGCTCGGCGCCCCGAGCTCGAGCGTGGGATTGATCGGGCCGAAATGCCCGGCCTTGTTCTCCCAGAGACTCATGGGAGCCTGGATGTATGAATAGAGCCTGGGAACCAGGTAATGCCCCACCCCCAGGAGGGAATCCGTCGATGCGTCATAGTCACCGTACGGGGCAAGCCAGACGTACACAAATCCGACGCCGTGGCGCGAGAAGAGGGGGGGGAGCACCAGGGCCTTGATGTCGTTCTCGCAGCCGAGCACCTCGCTGTCAGGCTGGGCATACGGGACATGCGTGTGCGTGCGGCTGTGCGCCGCAATCTCCACAAACCCGAGATCGGCCTGGTTCTGGATCCCCCGCCAGGTGAAGAACGTGGTGTTGGTGGGACCGGAGATCACGCCCGCCGTGACGTAGAGGCCATGCCTCCTGAATATTCCCAGGAGAGACGGGTACCATGGCTCTGTCCAGTCCGCCCAGTCATCGGAGGTCACGGTGACCACCGCCTGGCGGTTGTCGTAATAGTTGCTTATCCCCCTGTAGTGCGGGAACGTGGGATTGCCAAGTGAATCCGTGATCTGCAGGAAGAGTGAATCGCTGTCGCCGCTGAACGATGCCGAGACGTAGGCCCGGTTCGCCGCATTGTCAAACCTGGCGGCTTCTACGGCGTTGAAGACCTGGCCTGCCGTTTTCTCCTGCAGGAGAACATACTGGTCCGCGGCGTGATACTTCCGCCACGCCCTGTGGCCCGGCAGTCCTGCCGGGAGGTCGAACTGGTACGTGAGCGGATACGCGCATCCGTAGTTCGCATGAAGCTCAGGCTGAATTGAAATCGCCAGCTCACCGGCGTTCACTACGGAGACGGAGAGCACGGCCTGGGGCTGGGCGGAAGCGACGATCACCACCAGCACAACCGCCGTCGCGGCCGCAGCCAGACGATGTTTCATGCGCAACCACGGCCCGGGGGCGGAAAGAGCGAAGGCCCGAAATCTCAACCGCATAGTTTCATTCCCTTTCATTAGACCACATCACACAAAAAAAGGCCTCCCGTTGTCGAGGAGGCCTATCCACAGAACGAATCGCGCTATGAATATAAGAAGTGGAGGGTTTATTGACAAGTACCCCGTGCCGGGGTGAGGCGGGTGTGGTTCGGAGCAGCTGGCCGGACCTATCGTCTCCTCTTCTCTACACGAAAGGGGTGTTGCGGCTACAATGCCAGGCTGACACGGTCGCCGACGCGGATCATGCCGCGCCGCACAACAGTTGCGTACACGCCTGCGCAACTCTCGTTCAGGCGGGCGATCGTTTTCATGACGCGCGCATCCTGCGCGCCGGTCTCCGGATCGAGATTGACCATCCTGCAACGCTGGTCGCGCATCGTGACGCTCACGGCGGGCCGTGTGTCGCTCTCACCGAACAGGAGCGTCCCCCCTACCCATGCATCCTCGGAGAACGGGTCGGTGCGCCCCATTTCAACCACAATATTGGCCCTGAAGCGGCGTCGATCGAGGTCGAGACCGGTCTCCCGACCAATCCCCGCAATCGTCGAAGGGGTGATTACCGAGATTGCGGCCTCGTCGAAGATTCCATGCTTGAGTTTCATCAACTCCACGCCGCTCCCAAGGCGCCCGGCAACGTCAGCATCCAGTTCCGGACTTCGCAGTGGAACGACTGACCCGGAAGGCGTGCGTACGTGCGTGGGGAGCGGCTCGCCTGAGGTCTCGTCGAGGCCTTCAAGCCGGTAGAGGAACATCTGCGGCAGCCGGCTCGCCGAGAGCCAGGGGAAGCCGTTCGTCTCTCCCAAGCGCCTGAACGCAAACCGCCGATCCCCGTCGAGGCCGTGCCAGCCGAGCATCGCCGACTCCACGGCAATGCCTGCCATAGACTTGACCGGATAGCGGACGAGTTCCACGACCCTTCCGACTTCAATCATGTGGCCGATGCGCCATGTGGGTTAACGGACTGCGGCTGGCAGCGCTCACCGGAGAAGAACGAGCTTCAAAGACTGTACAAAGTCGCCCGCCTGCAGGCGGTAGATATAGACACCGCTGGCGAGCCCGGATGCGTCGAATCTCGCTTCGTGGGTACCGGCAGCGACATCCGCGTTCACCAGGATGGCGACCCGCTGACCAAGGAGGTTGAAGACGGAGAGTGTTACATGAACCTGCCGGGGGATAGCGTAACTGATCGTCGTCGATGGATTAAACGGGTTCGGGTAGTTCTGCGCCAGGGCAAACCTCCCGGGGGCAGCGGGCGCGGCAGCCACGGATGTCGTGGAGCCCGGTACCACCGCAATTCCCTCCGGGTGGTTGGCCGCGATGGCGAGCGTTCGCACAATCGAGCCGTCGAGCCTGGCAGTTCTGATCCTCGGGATTCCGATTTCCGTCCAGTACATTGCGCCGCCGGGCAGATCAAGCGCGATGTAGTTGGGAACGGCTAGGCCGCTATCAAGCGTGACTCTCCCGGATCCGTCGAGGTTTGCCCTCCTGATCGTGCCCGAGCCAGCCTCGGTCCAGTAGATCTCTCCCGCAGCCGGATCAAGTGCAATCCCGACGGGCGCCTTGAGTCCCGAGAGAACGTTTTCCACAGAAGCGCCGGAACTCAGGTTTGCACGATGTATCGTCCCGCTGTCGAAATCGGCCCAGTAGACTTTTTCGCCGATCGGATCAACCGCCACACCCCTCGGATTCACCGTGGACGGGGCGAACGACTGAAGAACCTCCGCGTGTGTGCCGTCCGTATCCGCGCGCACCACCATTCCTCCCTTGACGAGGTTTGAAGTCGTCCAGTAGAGCTTCGAGCCGGCCGAGTCGAACGAGAGGGCCCGATCCGCCGACCCGCCCGTATCCAGGACCGCCGTGATCGAAAGATCAAAGGGGGCCGCGAGGATCCTCGCTCCCGCAAACGAAAGCTCCCCCCAGTAGACACGTCCGGCCGCGGGCGAAATCGATATTCCCTCGGGGAGTGATTCGCCGGAGAGAGTCAGCGCGTGGAGACTTGATCCATCAGTGTTGGCCGAGCAGAGCATGGCCGAGTCGAATTTCGCATCCACCCAGAACAACGACTGGGCGCCCGCGACCTGGAGCGACAGGCACATGCATAGCGAAAGAAGACCGGATGTTCGATTGATCGTACGCACTCAGGTCCTCGGCGGGAACGCCCCGTTGAGCGCGATCACATAGTTCATCACCAGGTAAGGGGGCATGTTGTTATGCGGCAGTCCTCCGCCGGTAAGCCCCACCCCGCCTGCGTTCATCGGCGTGACCGGGTGCGTGCTGTACTGGGGAATGCCGGCGCCGTTTTTCGCCGGCACAGCGCCGGCAGGGCTGTCGGACGAGCCTACCGCTCCGTCGGCTTCAAGCGTGTGGTTGTGCGCCGGCATTTCCCCCGTGGCCAGCGTGTGGTTCTCCTCCCCTCCCATTTCTCCCAGGTCGCGGAGCGCCAGCCCTGTCCCCTGTCCTGCGTGAATCGGGGCCCGCCCCCGAAGATCCGGCAGAGCAAAGTTCGATGTGCCGTTCCCACCGAATGTGGTTCCGAGGAGACTGAACAGCGCGGTATTCTGGGATATGGACAAAAGCTGGCCGTTACACATGGCCCATCCCGTCGGGGCGTAATTGTACGGTACGAGCGCGATCTCCCCCAGCCAGGGAGCAGTGCCTTGAGTCGAAAGCGGCCCGGTAGTCCCTGCCGCTTGTGAAGGAGCTGAAGCGGCCTGTTTTGCCTGTGCCAGTGCGGAGCTGAACCGGGCGAGTATCATGCCCCCTGCGATGGCAGCAACTATGCGCCCTATGAACCCTCTCCGGCCCGGAGAGGCGTCAGGCTGGCTGGCCCCTGTGGATTCCATTCCTTCGACCATAGTCTTGGCTCCTTGTGGGGTTTCAATTCTCATCTTAAATCTGCTATTTTGGGCATCCAGAGTCAACACTTCTGACCAGGAATCTCGATTAAACCGTATGCCCCCCCCTTGTCCAATTTGTGAACAGGATTCGCGAACCACGATTCATATTCGTACTGTTAAAGGAGTATCGGGGAGGGCGGGATGAGACTGATTCCTATTGCGTTACTGGCGCTCATTGCGGGGTGCGCTCAGAACAACGGGCCGGTCGCAATCATCGGGACGCCGGCACAGCCGACGCCGAGTGGTCCGGCGCTCTACATCGTCCCCTTCGGCGAACAGCTGGATACACTCTACGTCAAGATCTGGTCTGACAGCTCCTGGACTGCGTTCGGAGGGTATGACACAATAGGATCCACCCCGTACTTCGTGCTGGCAAGCAGCTCGGGCACCGACTACCTCTACGGGCCCGCGGGATACGCAGGATTCATACCGTACGGCGAGCCGCTGATCCTGTTCGACACGCCGATCGGACCGTGGCAGGATTCGCTTCAGATCGGCGGGACGATCCAGCAGAACACGACATTTTCATTCCAGGGCAACGGCTATGCGATGAGCCTCGTCAATACGCTGATCGACACGCAGTCTGTCACCACAGACTTCGGAGTCTTCAGTCCCTGCCTTCATTTTGCATACACGGAGCTGCTGACCGTCGGAGGCTCGACGAGCCCGAGCTACAGCGAGTACTGGGAAGGCGTGGGACCGGGGGAAGTCGAAGAAGCCAATTCACTCGGCCAGTCCATCGTCATGGTGCGCGGATATGTCAACGGGAGAATCTGGGGCCCCGGTCTCGCCAGGACACGCACCGCTCAGGCAACGCAAAGACTCCGTGATCTCTCTTCAACCGTCATGTTCGGCATTGTGCACTCACCGCTGGCTCAGTCAGGAACCAGAATTCCCCGCCGAAAATAGCCAGCCCGCGTCTCTACAGCAGCGAGGTGCGACATGAAATTGAGTGTCAGTTCCGGACTGCTCGTGCTGTGCGCGTCCGTCCCTGCCGTTGCACCGGCGCAGGACACGCTACCCCTGGTGTACGGCGTGGAGAATACGGCAGCCACCGTTCCCGCGCCGTACCTGCCGACACTGGCCCAGCTCCCGGTCATTCAACCCCTTCCCGATCCATTCGCGTGGGCCGATGGACGGGGACGCATTGCATATTTCTCTGATTGGCGTTACCGGCGCGCCGAAATCGGCTCTCAGATCCAGGGGTATGAGATTGGAACGAAGCCCCCCCGGCCCGACACAATGACGGCGAGCTATTCCGGAGGCGTGCTGACGGTCAACGTCACCGTCAATGGAAGAACGCTCACGCTGACGTCACAGGTTATCCTGCCGGCAGGATCCGGGCCCTTTCCCGCGGTCATCGGGATGAACAGCCCGACCGGCAGCATCCCCTCCACGGTGTTCAGCAGCCGGAATATCGCGCAGATCACGTTCAGCCATGACCAGGTCACCACGTACAACAACCCGCAAAACACCGACCCGTACTACCAGCTCTACGGTCCCGCTCTCAACATCGACAATACCGGGCAGTACAGCGCATGGGCCTGGGGCGTCAGCCGGCTCATCGACGGGCTGGAACTGACACAGAGTTCTCTTCCCATCGATCTCCGGCATCTCGCCGTCACCGGCTGCTCCTATGCGGGCAAAATGGCCCTCTTCGCGGGGGCATTCGACGAGCGCATTGCCCTCACGATCGCGCAGGAATCGGGAGGCGGCGGCGCAACGTCCTGGCGCTACTCGCAGACCGAGCCGTCGGGGAC
>DATJAS010000068.1:0-18809 GCA_035516035.1 Bacteroidota bacterium
CGCACGGAGGCGAGGTATGAGCCGAGCCCCGAACGGACCTCCCGTGCAAATGCGCTGTCTCCCAGCGCGTGGACAATCCGCCCGATGACTTCCCCGTAACGGCTGAAGTCTCCGGCCAGCCGGGCCCGGTGGGCCATGAGAAACGAACGGTACTCTTCTTTCCTGGTCGTGAGGTAGAGCTCGGCAGCCGCCCCCAGTGCGTCATTCTCGGATGCCTGAGCTGCGCGCCGGTAGAGCTCCTCGGCGGCGGCAATGGCCCTCGCCCCCAGGTCCGGGTTGGCCGCCATGATGACCCTTCCCCCGGCAGCCAGCCGCTGGGCCACGTAGAGCTCGCGGGGAGGGTTGTTCTCTGTAAACACCCAGCGATCGTCTTCCGGGAGGGGCCTCTGCGTCACGGGGTCGCGCGCCCCGGGAGCGTAGACCAGGTTGTCCGACATCGTCGCCGCGTCCCCCAGGTGGACGTACTGGCGGAGCGTGGGACAGATCATCCCCCGGTAGAGGCGGCCGAGGTGCTCGAATGAGCCGACGATGCTGAGCAGCCCGTGCTCGACCTGCTCGAGGAGATCGGGTTTCCCGTCACCGGCGTGGAGCTCGACCGTGTGCGCGGTCTCATCGACGGTCGTCGCGTCATAGTCCTCGTGGAAGTACTCGTATGCCAGGGCGAGCTTGTAGACCGTTTCCGCCTGCGATTCGACGCGGATGTCGTAGTCGCCGGCGTCGTGCCAGCCGCCGGCGTTCAACCCGTCGACGTGTTCGCCGCTCCGGAAGCGGGTCAGGGTCGAGGCGCCCTGGGCGTAGCCGTCGAAGTGGACGTGGTTCACGGGAGCCATCCGCGCATCGTCCATGTGGCAGAGGCCGTGCCACACCCTGTAGCGGTCGTTGACCCTCACGTGGCACATCTGGACGGGGAGAAAATACTCGAGCGTCGGCTGCCACACGTGCCTGGAGAAAACGTCCCGGGCAATCACGAAGGGGGCGGAGGAGACGTCGCCGTACGTCACCCTGTAGAGTCCCTCCTCCCGCACGTCGCTGAAATCGCACCGCAGGTACCTGTACCGCAGGAAGTTGCCCCACGGCCGGACGCCCGTAAACTCTCGCACCACTGTCGCACTGTCGGTGCCGATCCTGAGGAGCCTCACGGGCTCGATCCGGTCGGTCGCCCTGTCCAGTTCGATCACCGCGTACTTCTTCTGCCGCGGGTGATAACCGACCTCGGACACCTGCACGACGGGCCGGTAGCGCCAGCCCCGGTGCACGCGGGGTGCGATCGTCCAGTCCACGACGTCCCCCCTGACGCCGGCCGGGATCGTCGTACGGAGGATGAACCAGCCGTTGTTGAACTCTCCCCTCCCGTCGAGCAGGATGAGGTTTCCCCGGTGCGACGTGATGCACATTTCCCCGTCGGGTTCCCCCGGCAGAACGACAAGGCTGCTCCCCGAGGCGAGGGGGGCAAGGGTGTGCCGCCCTGCGGAATCACCCGTTATCGGCCCGTCCGCCTGGCGGGGGAATTCGCCCGGCTTCCCGTCCATCGCATAGTACCCGCCGAAGAGCCTCCCCGGAAAGAGCTCGAGATTGAATCCCGCGCGGTTATCCCAGGCCGGGGGAAGCGGCTCGTCCAGGCGGACGGTCACGCGAATGCTGTCGCCCGCGGCGCGGGCCGTCACGGAATACCTGAACGCGATGTCCGGGTAGTCGATCGGGTTGAACCCCGTCCGGTTGCGGCTTGAATCGGGGTACCAGAGCGTCACGGTCACCGAAGCCGAATCCCTGTCGATGCGTTTCGGCCCCCTGCGCGGGACCGGCGACCACTGGCCCGGGGCCGGCTCGAGCCGCACGTCCCCGTTTGCGGCGACGCGCCTCCCCGCCTGGATGATGGTGAGCCCTCCCTGGTGCCCCTCCGGATAGAAATCGTCGAAGAGCATGACGTTGATCCCGGGGGATTCAAAATACCCTGCGTCGTTGAGCCGGAGCCCGCCCCGTCCGGGTGCGTTCTGCGCGGCGTATGCCGAAGAGAGGAGGAGCGCCATGGCGCACCCGGCGGCAAGCAACCTATTCATGGAAACCCCTCCGGCGCGCCTCATCGAGTATTGCCGCCGTCGCAGTCGCCCCCACGCGCGTGACGCCGAGAGCCCGCACCCTGAGCACGTCGTCGAGCGTGCGGACTCCGCCGGCCGCCTTGACACCGACCGGGGCCGGTACGTGCTTCCGCATCAGCACCAGGTGCCGGTCGATCGCGCCGGCGTAGGAGAACATCCCTCCCGGTTGTTTCACGAACCCGTACCCGGTCGACGTTTTCACGAACGCCACATGCGCCGCGCCGGAGATTTCCGAGAGGCGCACGATCTGCTCGTCATTGAGATAGTCGTTTTCGAATATGACTTTCAGCGCCGCACCCCGCGCGCGGACCGCGTCGTTCACGGCGGCGATCTCCGCCGCCACGGCATCCCAGCATCCCCCCAGCACGTTGCCGATATTGACGACCATGTCGATTTCCGATGCGCCGGAGGCGACCGCCTCCTCCGCCTCGCGGCATTTCATGGCGACCGTGCTGTTCCCGTGCGGGAAGGCCGCCACGGCGCAGACGCCGACACCCGATCCTTCCAGGATCCCGCGGGCCAGGGGAACGGCGTAGGGCTTCACGCACGCGGTGGCGACGCCGTACGCGGCGGCCAGCCGGCACCCGCTTTCGATCTCCGCGTCGGTCATCGTCGGGTGGAGGAGCGAATGGTCGATCATCTTTGCAATCTCGCGGTACGCCGGGAGCCCGCTCACGGCTTCGTCCCCCGCGGAGCACCCGCTCCCATCGCCCCCCGGAAGAACTCACCCGACTCGGTAAGCGCGTACGTGTCCCACGACCTGAGGAGGGGGGGACCCCATTCGGGGTCAAACACCCAGGCCACCCAGCTGATGCCTCGTCCCTCCAGGTAGTCGACGATGGCGCGGCCGTAGTCGCCGCTATCAGCCATCTCACCCCGCCCCGCCGAGAACCCGATCTCGGTGGCGATGAGGGGGTAGCGATCCGCCGCAAACCCGAAATCCTCCTCCCATTTCGGCACCCAGGGCTTCGTCCGTTTGTGGGGGTAGGGATGCGTGACGTAGCCGATCCCTTCGGCGTCAACCGGGTCTTCTCTCAGCGGCGTCAGGTCGTAGGCCCAGTCGAACCCCGCCACGAGGGGAATTTTCTCCGGGTCGAATGCCCTGATGATCGCGATCAGGTCCTCGTTGATCTCCTTCCAGTCGTGCCAGCTGACCCTCCCGAGCTGGTTGCGGAATGTCGTCGGCTCGTTGAAGAGCTCATAGAACGCGGGCGTGTGATGCCCCCGGAAATGCCGCGCGATCGTTCGCCAGAACGCGTACGTCTCGGGGAGCGAGGTGTCGTACATCGGGTCCTGGAAGAGGCCGCTCTTGAGATTGCCGATCGAGTGCCAGTCGATGATGACGTACATCCCCAGCTCGGTGCACCAGGCGACCGCGGAGTCGAGCAGTGCCAGATACGCCGGGGGCGTCCGCTCCCTCCATGCCACAGGGTGGACCGGGATGCGGACGATGCGCGCACCCATGTCGTGGACGTGAACGAAGAGATCCCTTGACCAGTGCCCCTGGCCGTCGATCTTGTCGGGGTCGGCAATCGAGACGCCGCGGAAGAGGAGCGGCGTTCCCGCAGTGTCGACAAACCGGTTCCCCCTCACGCCGATGGGGGGAAGAGCACTGGCGAGCGGACTCTGCATCGCCCGGGCCTGGGGGCGCCCGTTCCACCAGGGGCGGGCGCTTCCTCGCGGTGAGGCGCCCCGTGGGACCCCCTGGCCGGCAGCAGGCGCGTGCGCAATGAGCAGCGCCACGCACAGGAGAACGACAGTGTGAGACATTCTCACGACGATTCCTCCACGTTCTACAAGAGCTCAACCCGCACACTGAGATTCGTCACCCCCGCAGGGGGGAGGGGAACGACGTCCCCCTCGACGGGCCGGCCGTCGACGATCAGACGGACGCCGTTTCCTTTCCCCGACCGGGCGATCTCGATCTCGTACGTGACGCCGCGGAAGATCCGGCGGACGGTGAACCCCTTCCAGCCGGGGGGAACCACCGGCGCGATCTTCAGCCCGTCGTACGTCGGGCGTATCCCCAGTATCCACTGCGTGATGGCGTAGTAGTTCCACGCCGCCGTTCCGGTGAGCCAGGAATTCTTCGCCTCGCCGTGCGTGGGCGCGTCTTTGCCCGCGATCATCTGGGCATAGACGTAGGGTTCGCAGCGGTGCAGCCGGGCGATGCGCTCGCGGGCGGAGGGGTTGATCCTCAGGTAGTAGTCGAGCGCCGCATCCCCGTTCCCCACCATCGTCTCGGCGATCATCACCCATGGATTGTTGTGGCAGAACACACCGGCATTTTCCTTGTAGCCCGGGGGATAGGACGAGATCTCCCCGAGGCCGAGTTCGTACCGGGAATATGCCGGTTGCTGGAGCACGATGCCGTGGGGGGTCGCCAGGAGCTTCCGGACCGAGGCCAGCGCCTTCCGGGCCCGCCCGTCTTCCGTGCCGATCCCCGCCAGCACGCAGAACCCCTGCGGCTCGATGAATATCTTCCCCTCGTCACAGGAGGCTGACCCGACCCTGGCGCCGGCGGCGTCGTAGGCGCGGAGAAACCACTCGCCGTCCCACCCGTGCTCCTGCACGGTGCGCTCCATCGCGGCGGAGAGCCGCATGTATTCCCCCGATTCCGCTTCCCGGTGCGTGCGCCGGGCGATCGCGGACATCTCTCTCGCGGCAAGCACGAAGAGCGCGGCGATAAACACCGACTCCGCGATCTTCCCTTCCCTGTTCGTGGTCGTCTGGAAGGATTCCCCGGGCGTCTCCGAGAAGCAGTTCAGATTCAGGCAATCGTTCCAGTCGGCCCGGCCGATGAGGGGGAGCCCGTGCGGCCCGAGCCTGTCGAGCGTGTAGCGGATGCTCCGCACGCAGTGTTCGTAAAGCGGCGTCTCGGACCCCGGCGCGTTGTCGTACGGGACGGGCTCGTCCAGGATGGACCAGTCCCCCGTCTCCCTGATGTACGCTCCCACGCCGACGATCAGCCAGAGCGGGTCGTCGTTGAAATTGCTCCCGATGTCGTTGTTGCCCCTCTTCGTGAGGGGCTGGTACTGGTGGTAGGCGCCGCCGGTCGCCAGCTGCGTCGCCGCCAGGTCGAGTATCCGCTCGCGCGCCCGGGCCGGGACCATATGGACGAACCCGAGGAGATCCTGCGTGGAATCGCGGAACCCGAGCCCGCGGCCGATGCCGGATTCGAAGAGGGAGGCGGACCGCGACATGTTGAACGTGGCCATGCACTGGTACGGGTTCCACGCGTTCACCATCCGGTCCACGTGCTTCACGGGAGTCCGCACGCGGCAGATGTCCAGGAGTCCCTCCCAGTAGCGCCGCAGATCCTCCAGGTGGGCGGCAACCGCCGCCGGATCGAGGTAGTGTTCGAGCGTGCGCCGGATCGCCCGGGTGTCGATCCTCTGCGAACCCGGCGGGTCGAATTTCGCCTCCGGGGGATTCTCGGCGTAGCCGAGGACATAGATCACGGTGCGGGTCTCGCCCGGCGCAAGCGACAGGCGGCACTGGTGGGAGCCGATCGGGGCCCAGCCGTGCGCGATCGAGTTGAACGACTTCCCCCGCTCGACCGCCAGCGGGCTGTCCCATCCCCGGTAGGGACCGAGAAAGTCCTCGCGCTGCGTGTCGTACCCGGAGGGGCGTTGCGAGCAGGCGAAAAAGGCGACGTGGTTGCGCCGCTCCCTGTACTCTGTTTTGTGGTAGATGACGCCGCGCTCCACCTCGACCTGGCCCGTCGAGAAATTCCTCTGAAAATTGGTCGCGTCGTCCTGGGCGTCCCACAGGCAGAATTCGACCGAGGAAAAGACCGAGAGGCGCCGCGGCTTCCGGCTCCTGTTCGTCACGGTCAGCCGCCAGATCTCCAGGTCCGCACCCAGCGGGACGAAATAGCAGACGTCGGCGCGCACGCCGCCGCGCGCGGAGCCGATCACCGTATAGCCCATGCCGTGCCGGCACTCGTAGTCCTGCGCGTCGTGGCGCGTCGGCTGCCAGCTGGGAGACCAGAAATCCCCCGTCGCGTCGTCCCGCACGTAGAGGTAACGCCCCCCGACGTCCGGCGGAACGTTGTTGTAGCGGTAGCGCGTCAGGCGCCGGAGACGGGCGTCCCTGTAGAAGGAGTACCCTCCCGCCGTGTTCGAGATGATGCCGAAGTACGCCTCGCACCCGAGGTAGTTGATCCATGGGAGGGGCGTGTCGGGGCGGGTGATGACGTATTCCCGCCGGGCGTCGTCAAAATGACCGTATGTCATTGCCGTTGTTCAAAGAAAAGGCGGCTGACGAGGTGCGTCAGCCGCCTATGAAGACATCACGGAACCCCGTTCGTGAAGGGCAACGGGAAACCGTTACTTCAGGAGGAGCATCTTCTTCACGCTCGAGAAATCGCCCGCCGTGAGCCGGAAGAAATACGTCCCGCTCGCGAGGTTCGTGGCGTTGAACGTGTACGCGTGCTGGCCGGCCGGAAGCTGGTCATGCACGAGCGTCGCAACGAGCTGCCCCAGGACGTTGTACACCTTCAGGTCCACCTGCGAAGCCTTCGGCATCGTGAATTCAATCGTGGTGGTCGGGTTGAAGGGGTTGGGGTAGTTCTGCGACAGTGCATACGTCGCCGGCGCGGAGGTTGTCGGAGCAACGGCCAGTGTCGGCCCGCCGTCCGCCATGTACTTGCTCACCACGGCGTTGAAGTCGGTCGCCGAATTGAAGGCGGCCAGCTTCGTGTCGTCCCAGATCAGGGCGCCAACGGGGAGACCGTCGATCCCCGAGAGGACAGTCGACTGGCTGAAGTTCTCGGTCAGATCCGTGAACTTCGTGATGCCGGCTTTCCCCACCGTCATCGTGTCGGTCTTGTGGCCGCCGGAGATGCCGGGGAGCGTCGTCGGATCGTAGTCGCCGTAGATATAGGGAGTCGCGGTTAGCGCGGTGATATGGGTGAACCGCGAATCGCCCCACTGGTTCTGGTTCCACTGCGCCATCGAGTCGACTTCCGCCGCGTTGACGATGTCGACCGTCTGCGTGTTCGGGTTGGCCGTGGTGGTCCGCTTCTCGATGAACCCGCCGGTCGGGGGACCCCATGCCGCAAAGAGCGCGGTGGTCCTGCTGTTCATCCACATCCCCGGCGTGTTGCCGATCTTCCAGGGGCCCGTGCCCGCGCCCGCCCAGTTCAGCGAGGAGGGAATCGAGCCTGGAGGCGTGGTCACGTACTTGCTGTTGTTGTAGTACCCGGTGGAGAGTATCGGGTTGTAGTAGTTGACGTTGTCGGCAATGTAGACCCGCATGTGCGCGAAGCCCAGCGCCGCGACAAAGTGGGCCGAGTCACCGTTCCAGTACTTCGACTGCGTCGTGAGCCCGTTCGTCGCGTTGTTCGTGTCGACGTTGATCGTGCTCATGAAGTACTTGTCCGGGTCCTGGCCGCTGTTCGTCACGTTGGTGTCTTCGCCGACCCAGTTCTGGTTCATGAAGATGTTGTTCGTGCAGAGCCAGATCCGGTGGTACGGCGAGAGGAGCCAGTACTTCTTGTTGTTGACGATCGTGTTGTGGTTGATGTACTCGAAGTCCGTCAGCTCGTTCTGCTGCAGGAACGTCAGACCGCCGGTGGTCACGGTGCAGTTCTCGACCCAGAGCGTGTCGATCGGGTGCTTGCACTGGAACACGCGCGAACCCCACCACTGGCCGGAGTAGAACATGTTCCGGAAGTAGGAGTTCGTGATGAAGAACGACGCGCCGTTCGGCCAGCCGCCGATAGCGCCCGTCTCGTTCGTGCAGTCGAACAGATCGATGTTGCTGAATTCGAAGAGGCAGTTGTTGATGGTCAGGCGCTGCTTTGCCTTGTTCGCCGTGCCGCAATAGAAGAGCTCGGCGTTGAACGTGCCGGTGACCTGCTGCGCCTGGTAGTGGATGCCGTCGCACTTGATGCTGCCGTACACGGTGTTCGTCCCTTCCTGCGTCGACGGAGAAACCGGCGTGATGATGATGATCGGTTTCGTCGTCCCGGAGGCGGAGGGAACGCCGCAAATGGTCAGCGTGCCGGTCGGGTTGTTGCAGTAGATCGGCGCAAGCTGGAAGTAATACTGCCCCTGGTAGAGGGCATAGACCCGGTTCGGGTTCTTCCGTACGCCGCCGGCCAGCGTGTCGCTGTTGATCGCCGTTTCGAGTGACCCGGCATTTTCGCCCAGCGCCAGCGTGCCGCCCGGAACATACACCGTGTCCCCTGCGGCTTCGATCTTGGCGGGCTTATACGGCACCAGGTGCTGCCCGATGCCGGCATAGCCTGTCATCACGAAGGCGAACAACAAGCAGAGTAGCATTCGCGATTTCATGGTGTTCTCCTGTGGTGGTTGTTGCAGATGACAATCGTGGACCCGCGACCAACTACATGCGTTTTTCCCTCCCGTTCACCTCCTTTCTCGGTCCTGTTTTACTTGTGTGATCCTGTCGATGGTGCAGCTCACCCGCGCTCGCCAACTCGTGCTGCATCCGTTCCGGGACTCAGTAGTTGTACGTCAATCCGACACGCAGCGCCCATCCGTACGTCTCCTTGCTCGTCGGGAGCTGGCCCGGCGCGTACGTGAGGATGCCCGGGTGGTCGTAATAGTAGCTGTCGATGTGTCCGTTCACGTTCGTCGCGTTGGCGAACGCGGCAAGCCCGCCGATGATCTGCTGCTTGAGCGCGATGTCGACGAGCGAGACGTTGTCCGTGTACGGGTTCAGGAGCCCGAGGTACGTGTCGATGCCCGATATGGTCTTCTGCTGGTAGCGGACGGAGAACCGTGAGCTGAATCCCATGTAATCCCACCCCAGGATCGCGTTGTACGTTGCGCGCGGCTGATCCTGCAGGGGGGACTCCGTCGTCTGGTAGAAGAGGTGGATGTTCGGCCTGAAGGCGGTGCCGAGGTTCTTCACCAGGAACGACGGATACTCCTGGGCCGAGCTCATGTAGGCGGCGTTGACGTCGAGCACGATGCCGCTCAGGAGCCCGGGGAGGTACCAGAGGTGCGTCTGCCACGCGATCTCCACGCCGCGCAGGTAGGCCTTCTGCGGGTCGTTCATCGGGATTGCCGCGGTGGCCTTCGTCGTCTGCGTCTGCGCCGCCCAGGTCGCGTCAAA
Source organism: Bacteroidota bacterium (assembly GCA_035516035.1). Lineage (GTDB taxonomy): Bacteria > Bacteroidota > Ignavibacteria > UBA10030 > UBA6906 > Fen-1273. The sequence continues at coordinate 9,186 of DATJAS010000068.1, forward strand.
GTACCCGGAGTTCGGGCCCGGGACCCTGTCATAGAAGTCCGCCGGGGCCGTGTCGATCGGGTAGGGATAGAACGGGTAGAAATTCTGCATCGCGTAGATAAGATCCGAAATCTCCTTGTAGAAGAAGTTCAGCGTCACGAGCCCGACGTCGTTGCTGGAGTAGGAGATGCCGAGGTCGTAGTTCCACGCCGTCGAGGGGCGCAGCAGGGGATTGCCCAGCGTGAGCGTCGTCGCTCCCATCGAGTAATCGATGAGGGGCGTGATTTCCGTGAAGCTCGGGAGGGAGAGGCTCTTGTACGCGGCGCCGATCACCTGGATGTTGTCCGTCGCCCGGTATTTCGCGTTCACCGAGGGAAACCAGTAGGAGTTGTTCCTGCGCGACTCCACGAGGACGGGGGGCTGGCCGGTGAGGCCGTTCTGGTTCGAGCCGTTCAGCTGGACGTGGTATGCCCTGATCTCGGTGATCTCATCCTGGTAGCGGGCGCCGGGGACGATCGTCAGGTTCTCCCCCACGTTGAATTCACCCATGACATACGCCGCGGCCGTGTGCTCGTTGTCGACGTAGTTGTTGTCGAAATCCTGGGGACCGTTGCTCCAGTACCTGTTCTGGTTCGGCAGGTTGAAGTAGTACTGCGTCTGCATGTTGATCAGCCTGGCGACGTCGAAATCCGGGCCGATCGGGTACCCGAGGATATTGTTCCGGGTGTAGGAAAGATCGACGAACGGATTGGCGGGGATCCCCGCCTGCCGGTTCGGGTCTGAGCCGGCCAGGAACGGGAACGTGTTGATGAGGTCCAGCCGGTTTCCGGCCCCCGCGCCGTACAGGAGGTAGTCGTGGATCTGCGACTGGTCGCTCGAGCGGCTGACGCTGTGCGCTTTTGCCCCCACGGAAAACGTCCCGGAGAGCAGATCCGAGTACCTGAACGGGATCTTCCAGTCGATCCGGGAATCGAACGAGTTGTCCGTCAGGTGCTGCTGGGTCAGGAGCATATCGTTCAGGTTCGAGTTGGCGGTGCTCGGGTCCATCACGCCCTGCATCGTCATCAGCGTCTGGGGGTCGCCGTAGATGAGCTGCCCCGCGGGAATGGCGTTCAGGTTCGTCTCGATGAAATTGAATTGCATCTGGTTCGGTGACGAGACGATCCCCCGCGTGTAGGAAACGGAGAGCGGGAGCTCGGTACCCCAGAACTTGAACTTCGCGGAGAACGAATGCGTCCACTGCTCTGTTCTCCAGCGCTGGGCGAGGATGTTGTAGTTGAGGCTGTTCTGCGTGAACTGGTCGGCAAATGTCCGCTGGATGACGCTGTCCAGTTTCTGGTCATACACGTCGAAGAACCGGAGGTCGACCACGTCCGTCGTGTAGTCCAGGATCACGGCCCCGCCATACCGGTGGCGCGTCTGGCTCTGCTCGGTCAGCGTGGCGGAGACCGTGTTGTAGTAAAACTGATTGGCGACCTGTGAAAACGTCAGGTTGCCGTAGCTCCCGGAAAACTGGTCGGAGGGGAGCTGCTTCTCCTCAATGTTCCCCAGCGCGATGAGGCCGAGCCGGTCGTCCAGGTAACGGTCGCTCACGCTCCCCGTGAATTTGTAGTTCTTGTATGTGTCCCGGAGGTTGTTGTACCCGCCGTTGCCGGAAGCGTTGTAGTGGAGCCCCGGCTCCGCCGTCTTGAGCGTCAGGTTGACCGTGCCCCCGAGCGCGTCGGCGTCCATATCCGGGCGGAGCGTCTTGGAGACCTCCACGCCCCTCACCAGGTCGTCGGAGAGTATGCTCAGGTCGATGCTCCTGTCCTGGTAGTTCGTGGAGCTTAAGGGGACCCCCTCGATCGTCACTTCGTTGAACTTCGGCGCGAGACCTCGCACGATCACCTGGTCGGCTTCACCGGCATTCCTCACAAGCGAGATGCCCGGGAGGCGCCCGATGGATTCGGCAAGGTTCGCATCGGGGAGCTCCTTCATCTTTTCGGTCGAGACGATATTCACGATCGAGTTGGCGGCGAGCTGCTGGTTGATCGCCTCCATCTGCCCCTTCGCCTGTCCCGTGACGACGATCGTCTCGCCCTGGACCGCGTGGGCGACCATCGACGTGTTCACCTCGACGTTCTGCCCGTCGGGCACCGCAACCTGGACGGAGGCCTTGTCGTATCCCACATAGGAGACGGTGAGCGTCTGGTTCCCGGCCGGGACGTTCTTCAGGGCAAATCTCCCGTCGAGATCCGTCGAGGCCCCGAGCCCCGTCCCCTGGATCTGGACGATGGCCCCGGGGAGCGGATCCTTACTCGCACGGTCGAACACCTTTCCCGTGATGCTGCCGGTCGCTGCGGCAAGGGCGGTGTGGAAAGGGAGCAGCACGACGAGCAGCGCCGCACATGCTGCGAAGGCGCGATCGGAGAGATTTCTCAGACGCATAGTTCTCCTCCTCGGTGATGAAGAGCCGGGTGCCAATTGTTCAGGAAATGACGCAACGGAAGAACTGACCGGGGACAGCCAGAGACTGATCGCAACAAGAGCTCACTCGCCGGACGTTGACAGAAAGGTGAAGTGAGGGGATATCCCACGTTTGAAGCGCAAATATGATGCCATGAGCGGCATGGAACAAATCCCACCTCCCGCTTCGAACTTGCGAACTCCGGGGGGGGCGGGGTTATTGAATTGATAAAAAGTCACAAAATGATAATAAGGGGCTAATGCTCCCAGTCATCCGTACGGAACGAGGGGGAGGGGAGTCCCGCCCCGTTAAAGAACGTCGCCTCGCCTTCGTTCGTAAACGCGTAACGGACCGCCGCCGGCCGGGTGACGTACGGGCTCGAAACGACAAGCGTGCTGCCGCGGACGGTGGCCCGGGCGGGCCTGAACACGCGATCCTCCCCCGCGATCAGGAACCCGCTCCCCGTGCGGGACTGTGTCACGACGAGTCCCCCGTCCGCATGGTCGAATGCCAGCACGACGGTGTTCCCCCGGATGGTCCGTGAGCGGTAGAGGGGACCGGAGTATGTGAGCGGCTTCCCGTAGTGCCGGGCCAGCGCCCAGAGCGCCAGCCGCCGACCCACTTCCTGCTTGTTAGCCGGGTGAATGTCTCTTGTGTCACCGATATCCAGCGTGACCGCCATTCCCGTGTTCTTCACCCCCAGCGTCATGAACTGCGCTTCGCGGAGAAATTCCGAACGGATCGCCGTGCCGTAGGGATAGGGGGCGATCTGGACGAAGTAGAACGGCATGCCGGGAGACCGGAATGCCCCGCGCCAGTCGCCGATCATGAGGGGGAAGAGCGTGCGGTACATCCGCGGCGCATCGGCGTTGGACTCCCCCTGGTACCAGATCACGCCGGCGAGCCCGTAGGGCGCAAGGGGGGCCACCATCCCGTTATAGAGCGCGGTCGGAGAATATCCCGAAAAATCATACGGGAGGTGGGGCCGGCGGAAATACTCCCCGTCACGAATGCCGAACAGGTAGAGCCGGTCGCCGACGTAGTCCGCGACCGGGAGATAGCGCCAGTCTCCCGCGAGCGCGACGCTGTCGTCGCCGCCGGAGGGGTGGATGCGCATCGACGAGGCGCCCCCCCAGATCCCGCCGCCTCCCCCGTAATCGATCACCCTCACCGCCAGCGTCATCGCGGTCGTGTCCACGAGATCCTTCGGCACCGTGTAGACCCTCGGGAGATTCCATGCCCCCTCGGCTTCGTGCGCGCCGACCTGTTTCCCGTTCACGTACGTGACGTCGATGTCGTCGACGGGACCGAGCTCCAGCACGAGGTCGCGGTGGAGCCAGGAGCGCGGGATGGTCACGTGCCTGCGGAACCAGACGACGCCGTCGAACTCACCGACCTCCGTCCTCTCCCAGTACGTCGGCAGGCGCATCGTGTGCCAGAGCGAGTCGGGAAATGCCGGGGACGCACACGCCCCGTCGGCCAGCGGAAGATTCTGCCACCTCGTGTGCGGATCGCGCGTGCTCATATCGATGACCGGGAACGTCCGCAGCCACGCGCCGAGAACTTTCAGGCTCTCGCGGGTCACGCTGATCATGGCGATCGTCGAATCATACTGCGGCACGCGCGCGAGCGCGGGAGCGCTGATCCAGGACTCGATCTTCGTCCCCCCCCAGCTCGAGAGTATGAGCCCGACGGGAACGCCGAGGGCGTGCCGGAGGTCTCTCCCGAAGAAATACGCCGCGGCGCTGAAGAGGGGCGACGTCGCCGGCGAGCACTCGACCCAGTTACCCGCGCAGGACTCCTGCGGGTCCGCCGCATACGCGCGCTTCACCGTGAAGAGCCTCATCGCACTGTCGGTCGAATGGGCAATTTCCGCCCGCGCGTCGAGGACGGTGTCTGTGGCCCATCCCTCGAGCGGCATCTCCATGTTGGACTGACCCGAGCAGAGCCACACTTCACCCGCCAGGACGTTCCTGAGCGTGACCGTCGAATCGGGGGACGCGACGCGCACCTCGAACGGCCCCCCCGCCCCGGGCGTCGTGATGCGGGCTTCCCACGTTCCCCCCTCGTTCACCGTGGCCACCCACCGGCCGCGCCAGGATGCGCTGACCGCGATTGCTGTCCCCGGCGTCCCCTTCCCCCAGACGGGGACGACGCTCCGCTGCTGGAGGACCATGCCGTCGGTGAAGAGGGGGGCAAGCCGGAGCGACGACCCGCCGGCAAATGCCGCGTGAGCGAGGGCGAGCACCAGCGTGATCAGGAGTGTGGATCGCATAGAGTCCTCGTGTCGTGTGTGAACACGTCTCCGCCCGGCATGGGCGCTACTCGCCGAACGTTACCTCGTCGATGAAGAGCCAGGCCTTCGCCCCGGCGTCATGGTGCCACGCGGGGCAGGAGGCGGGGCCCGTCACGCTGATCCTGAACCTCCGCGCCGTGACGGGCCGAAGCGGGACGGTGAATTCGCCCGACCGGATCTCCGCATCTTCGACGGGGGGTCCTATCTCGAGCCTCCCCGCCGGGACAAACAGGCCGTCGCGTGACTCGGCAGACACCTCGATCAGGAGCGGGAAGAAGATCTGCGACACCTGTTCCTGGAGCGCGCCGACGCGAACCCGGGAAACGCTTCTCCCGGCAGGGAGGACGAACTCGGCCCGGCACGTTCCCCCCCGGAACGCCAGCCACCTGCCGTCCGTCCTGTCCGTCGATCCGCGGACGCCGTCGGCAAGCTCTCCGGCAAGCGCGGGAGGGTAGAGCGTGTCCGCGGGCGTCAGGAGCGTTACGTCGATCCGCTCATCGGCGGGCCGCGCTCCGACGACGACCGGCTCCGCGCCGGCGAGCGATCGGTCCACCTGGCAGCGTATGATCGTCTCGCACCCGTCCGGTGGAGCGGCGCCGAGGGCGATCGTGACTCCCTCTCCACTCTGCACCAGGTCCGCCCTTCCCCCCGTGAGCACGTTCCAGCGGAGGATCTTCCCGGGCAGCGGGGGAAGCGACACGTGGTCTCCTCCCGCATGCGTCAGGTGGAGGTAGAGCGTGTCTCCCCTGCGCGTGGCTCCCCCCCAGGTCCCGTTCGTGTAGGGGCCGCCCCGCGTGCCGTAGATGCTCTCACCGTACTTCGCGAGCCAGAGCCCGATCTCCTTCAGCACCGCCACCTGGCGCGGCTCGATCCGGCCGTCGCTCATCGGGCCGACGTCCAGCAGGAGGTTGCCGTCGCCCGTGGCGCACTGTACGAGTATCCGCTCGCACTCGGCCGCCGTCTTGATCTTATCGCCCGGTTTCCACGACCACTGCGTCCCGAGCGTCATGCACGTCTCCCACGGGACGCGCGCGTCGAAGGCCCCCACGCGCTGCTCCGGCGTGCGGTAGTCGGCCCTGGGGTCAAGCGTGCCGCGGGACGTTTCGCCGAAGGGACCGAGGCTGAGCCGGTCGTTGATGATGATGCCCGGCTGCATCGTCCTCACGAGCGCGTACGTGCGGTCCGCATCCCACGGGATCGGTCCCCCGTCGTCGTCGAACCAGAGGAGGTCGATCCTCCCGTAGCTCCCCAGCAGCTCCCGCAGGTGCCCGCGCATGCGGCGCAGGTACGTCTCGTTCCGCTCCGTGCGGCAGTCCGGGTCGCGCCAGTCCATCGGGGAATAGTACCAGCCGATCCGCATCCCCGATTCGTGCGCCGCCCGGGCAAGCTCCCCGGCGATGTCCCTCCCGGAGGGCGTGCTGCGCATGCTGTAGTCGTCCACGTCGGAGCGCCAGAGGCAGAACCCGTCGCAGTGCTTCGCGGTGAGCACCATGTACTTCATCCCGGCGGCCCGGGCGATCGCCACCCACTCCGCGGCGTCAAACCGGACCGGGTCGAACCGCGTGTAGAGGCTGTCGTACACGCCGAGAGGAATCTCTCCCGTGCCCCCGATCCCCCGCCGTTCACCCCCGCGGGACCAGCTGATCTCCGTCCCGACGAGGCTCACAGGACCCCAGTGAATGAACATGCCGAACCGGGCGTCCCGCCACCAGGCGAGGCGCGCGGGGGTCCCGCTGGCGATCGCGGTCTCCTGCGCCTGCGATGGGGCGATGAGCGCCACAAGTGCGATAAGGAGGAGGAGATTGCCCCGCCTGCGGCGGGACGCAAAGAGCGCGCTTCGCAATGACAGTGGCTTCACTTCAGCAGCAACATTTTTTCGGTTTTCATGTACGCGCCCGCGCGGAGCGTGTAAAAATACGCGCCCGAGGCGATCCTGCGGGCGTCGAACACGACCGCGTGCCGACCCGCGGCCTGCCGGGCGTTCACCAGCGTCGCCACCTCCCTCCCCAGGACGTCATAGACGGTCAACGAGACGGGGCCGTCCCATTTCAGCTCGTAGAGGATCGTCGTCGAGGGGTTGAAGGGATTGGGGTAGTTGTGCTCGAGCCGGTATTCGTACGGCGTCGCGGCGGCCGCGGTGACGCCGGTGAGGGCGTCGATCCCGAGCAACGTCAGGTTGTCGAAGAAAATCTTCCCGCTCCACTTTTTCGGATTGACATAGTAGACCTGGACATAGAACGTCGCGCTCGCGCGCGCGCTGGTGATGGACCCGTTGGCGATGTGGTTCCTCACGCTGAAGTCGAGGGTGGTCCATGTCCCCTTCTGGAAATCCACGCCGAGCACGTGCTCGTCCTGCACCCAGGCGTTCCCCGTGGCCGGGCCGAGCAGGGCGAGGTCGACGTGCGCGCTGTCGGGCATCGAGGGAGGAACATAGACGTCAAGCGTAATATCCGTCGCGCTCGTGTCCCCCGCCTTGAAGAACGTGAGCGCGGGGCGGGCGATCGCCCCCTTCGCCGCCGCGCCCGAATCAAACGCGGATGTCACCACCAGCACACGGTTCGACGCGTTCGTGGTGTCGACGCCGTTGGCAACGGCCGTGAACGCCGGGCCGAATGACTGCGTCGCAAAGTTGCCGATGTCGCCGGGCGTCGAAAAATCGTCGAGCACCAGCTTTTTCACCGGCGGCGCCACCGCCACGCCGAGAAGCTCGACGTTGTCCACGAGGATGCTGTCGTTCCACGCGGGAGGCGTCCCGGCATAGTCGTACGTGTGCACCTGGACGCCGGTCAGGAAGATGTTCCCTGCGGTCAGGTCGAATTCCGGATCCAGCACGAAGTTCTGCGCGAGATCCAGGGACACCGGGTACCATGTCCGTTTCGGTATGTCGCGCCCGAGGAGCGCGTTGTCGTGGTACGCGTAGTTCTTGTTGTCCTGCGCGAAGATGTCGACGGCCATGCTGTCGGGCATCGTCGAGTCGGGGAGGTAGACCCAGAACGTAATGAAGCGCGCCCCGTTCACCGCGAGACCCCCGGACGCATTGAGTCCCACGGCCCCCTTCGAGACGGTGTCCGCGGGAAAGAGCCAGTTCGTCTGCATGACGCCGGCGCTCTTTCCGGTCGGATCGGGCACTCGGGAGACCTTTTTCAGGGCCGGGCCGAATCCCGCGTCGGCGAAGCCGCCGAGCCCCGACTCAAAGTCCGCCACCACGACCGGCTGCGCGCCGACGAGCGCCACGTTGTCGACGAGCATCGTGTCCTGCCAGGCCGCGTCGTTCGCGTAGTTGTCCACCTGGATGCCCGTGAGAAAAATACTTCCCGTCGTCAGGTTGAACGCGGGAGTCCTGATCTGCGCCTGCGTCAGGTCGAGCGAAATCGGGTACCACGTGTTCCGCGGGATGTTCTTCGCCAGAACCGTGTTCTGCTGGAACGAGTAGGCCTGGTTGTCCTGAGCGAAGACCATCAGCTCGATGCTGTCGGGCATGCTGGAGGGGATGTCGACCCAGTAGGTGATGAAGTGAGCGCCGTTCGTGACGATCGCGGTGCTCGTGCCGACCGCCCCCTTGTTCCCCGCGTTGCCGGGGGGAAAATTGAACCGGAGCGCCATCACGCCCGAGCTCTTCCCTGTCGGGTCCGGGTCCCGCGCGACGCCCGTGAGCGCGGTCCCGAAATACTGGGAGGAGAGGGCGGAAAATCCCCCGAGGTTCTTTTCAAAATCCGCGATCACCTGCGCGCCGGCGATCGTTCGCGCGCACAGGAGCACGCAGAGCACCACGGTCATCCGATTCATCCCCGCCTCCGTACCATGAGACTCCCGAACAGGCTACCGCCGAGAGGATACTGCAGATTCCGATCAAACGCGAGAGGGTCCCGATTTTTTTTGCAACGCGGCAATGAACGTGCCAACGCGACGTCTCCGCACCACGCAGTTATCAAATCAATAATCAGTCCCGCCGCCGGGAGAGTCAATATCCGGTACGCGTCACATTCAGCGCTGGCGCATTTGTCGTGAATTATGCTCATTGGCAGTTGAACGAGGAGGGACGCACATGAACACGATACGCCGTCGCATACGACCGGCCGTCACGGCCATTGCACTGGCCGCCGCGGCACTCACCGCGCACGCACAGTCGCGCATCCCGTTTCACCAGCAGCACGTCTTCCTCAACGGGTCGAACATCGCCTGGGTGAACTTCGCCGCGGATCTCGGGCCGACTCCCCTCGACACCGCCTCGTTCCGCACGGTGTTCGACTCGATACGCGCCCACGGGGGAAACGCGCTCCGGTTCTGGCTCCACACCACCGGCGCCAACACGCCGCAGTTCGCCGTCGACGGGCGCGTGACGGGTCCCGGGCAGTACGCCCTCGCCGACCTGAAGAAGATCCTCGACATGGCGTGGCAGCGGAGGATCGGGCTGCTCCTCTCACTCTGGTCGTTCGACATGATGGTGATCGCCGACGGCGCGACCGTGACCAACCGCTCCGAGCTGATGCTCACCGACACGTCATACACGCGATCGTACATCACCAACGCGCTCATCCCGATGGTGAGCGCCGTGCGGGGGCATCCCGCGATCATCGGCTGGGAGGTGTTCAACGAACCGGAGGGGATGAGCAACGAGTTCGGCTGGTCGACCACGAACCACGTCCCGATGTCCGACATCCAGACGTTCACCAACCTCGTGGCGGGGGCCATCCACCGGACGGATTCCACGGCGCTGGTGACGACGGGGGCGTGGGCGCTCACGTCGGAAACGGACGTGAACGGCCTGGCGAAGCGGGAGACGGCGGCCGAACGGCTCGCGCGGATGACCCCCACGGAGAAACGGGAGATCGAAGCGGCCTTCGCCGCCCGCTACGGCTTCACGCAGACGGCGGAGGAGATTCTCACGCCGCTCGCCTCGCTC
>DATJAS010000069.1:0-15299 GCA_035516035.1 Bacteroidota bacterium
CCCTCGCGGCAGTCGTGGTCGAACGCGATCGCCTCGTGTCCCTTCCGGATGAGGTCGAGGTTCAGGAGGTCCAGCATCTCCAGGAATGACATGTCGGGAGAGACGCCGGGGAGCGTGTACGTGACGAATCGCCCCGCGGCATTGCTGTCGCTCTGGCGCCAGACATTGAGCGTGATGGTCATCGTTCCTGACATGGTTTCCTCATTTATAACTGCGTTGGCTCGGTTTCACGTACTCGAATTTCAGCGGCTCCTTGTGCAGCTTCGGCGTCTTCCCCGCGCCCGCAAACTCCCATGCCGCCACGAACGAGAACTTCGCGTCGTTCCGCTGGGCTTCCCCCTCTTCCGTCTGGTGTTCCTCGCGGAAGTGCCCGCCGCACGACTCGTCGCGCATCAGCGCGTCGCGGACGATCAGCTCGGCAAGCTCCAGGAAGTCCGCCAGCCGGTGCGCCTTTTCCAGCTCCTGGTTGAACGCGTCCGAGGGACCGTTGATCGCCACCTCCTTCCAGAACCGCTCGCGCAGCGCCGGGATGAGGGCCAGGGCCTTTTTCAGGCCCGCGGCGTTCCGCCCCATGCCGCAGTACTCCCACATGATGTGGCCCAGCTCCTTGTGGAGCACGTCGACAGGCGTCGTGCCTTTCACGGCGACGAGCTTTGCCGTGAGGGCGGCAACGGAATTCTCGGCCTCCCTGAACGGCGCGCTCCCCGCGTCGGTTTTGGGGAGCTTCGTGGAGGCGAGGTAGTCTCCGATCGTGTACGGGATGATGAAGTAGCCGTCCGCCAGTCCCTGCATCAGCGCACTGGCGCCCAGCCGGTTGGCGCCGTGGTCGGAGAAGTTCGCCTCCCCCAGCACGAAGAGCCCCGGGACTGTCGACATGAGGTTGTAGTCGACCCAGAGTCCCCCCATCGTGTAATGGACGGCGGGGTAGATGCGCATCGGGGCCGCGTAGGCGTCTTCCCCGGTGATCTGCTTGTACATGTCGAAGAGGTTGCCGTATTTCTCCGCCACCCATGCCTTCCCGTTCCGCTTGATCGTGTCGGCGAAATCGAGGTAGACCGCGAGCCCCGTGCTCCCGACGCCGTGCCCCTTGTCGCACATCTCCTTCGCGCGCCGGGAGGCGACGTCGCGCGGGACCAGGTTGCCGAAGGAGGGGTACAGCCTCTCCAGGTAGTAGTCCCGCTCCTCCTCCGGGATCTGGCCGGGATGGCGCCTGTCTCCCCTCGCCTTCGGCACCCAGATCCTGCCGTCGTTGCGCAGGCTCTCGCTCATCAGCGTGAGCTTCGACTGGTGGTCGCTCGCCACCGGGATGCATGTCGGGTGGATCTGCGTGAAACAGGGGTTGCCGAAGAGCGCTCCCCGCCTGTGCGCCCGCCACGTCGCCGTGGCGTTGCACATCTTCGCGTTGGTGGAGAGGAAGAAGACGTTGCCGTAGCCACCGGTGGCCAGGATGACGGCGTCGCCTGCGTACGACTCCAGGCGCCCGTTCACCATGTTCCGGGCGACGACCCCCCGGGCGCGCCCGTCGGCCACGACGAGGTCGAGCATCTCGCGCCGGTCGACGAACTTCACCGCTCCCAGTCCCACCTGTCGCATCAGCGCGGAGTAGGCCCCCAGCAGCAGCTGCTGACCGGTCTGCCCGCGCGCGTAAAACGTGCGGGAGACCTGCGCGCCGCCGAAGGAGCGGTTGTCGAGCAGCCCGCCGTACTCGCGGGCAAAGGGGACTCCCTGCGCGACGCACTGGTCGATGATCGCGTTGCTGACCTGCGCGAGCCGGTAGACGTTCGCCTCGCGCGCCCGGTAATCCCCCCCCTTGACGGTGTCGTAAAAAAGGCGGTAGACGCTGTCGCCGTCGTTCGGGTAGTTCTTAGGGGCGTTGATTCCCCCCTGGGCCGAGATGCTGTGCGCCCGGCGGGGGGACTCGTGGTAGGAGAGCGCGGTGACGCGATAGCCCAGCTCGGCGAGCGAGGCGGCGGCGGAGGCCCCGGCCAGCCCCGTGCCGACCACGATGACATGGTACTTTCGCTTGTTCGCGGGGTTCACCAGCTTCATGCTGAAGCGGTGATTGTCCCATTTCTTCTCGATGGGACCCGCCGGGATCTTGGCATCTAATGTCATGGTCTGTGTCCCTGTTAATGAGCCAGGAGAAAATAGAGCGGGATCGCTGCAAACGCGACCGGGAAGAGGAGCCAGAACACGATGCCGATCGCCGCGATGAGCCGGTCGTACTTTGCATGCTTCAGGCCGAGCGTCTGGAACGCCGACTGGACCCCGTGCTTGAGGTGGTAGGCCAGGAACACCAGCGCCACGAGGTAGAAGCAGACGTAGAGCGGGCTGCTGAACGCGTCCTCCACCCGCTCGTACATCGTCGTCCCGTCAGGGAAGAACCGGGAGCGGACGAAGAATGTGTTGACGTGGATGACCAGGAAGAGCAGAACGAACGCGCCCGTCCAGAACGCCGTCCGTGACGAGAGCGTGCTGTTGTCGGAAGGGCGGTTCACCGCGTAGCGCACGGGGCGCGCCATCCTGTTGGTGACCCAGAGCCACCCCCCCACGGCGGCGTGCAGGAGGAAGCCCGCGAACAGGACAATCTCCAGCGGCCGGACGAGGGGATATGTCGCCATGAATTCCGCGTACGCGTCGAACGTCGAGCCCCTGTCCTGCTTCAGCAGGAACAGGTTGATATAGAGGTGGACGATCAGGAAACTCAGGAGAAAGAACCCCGACAGTCCCATGAGCAGCTTTCGCCCGACCGACGAGGTGTAGAACGAGGCAATCTTGTTCATAGGTGATATCCCGGAACGACGGTGAGGGTGGAGATCTGGAATGCGACAGGGTGGACGTGATGAAGGCAATGTACGAATTCGGGCGACCCCGTGCAACCGCCGCGCGCGCTCACTGGGCCGCCGCGGGCCGGACGAAGCGCAGCACCGAGATCGTGCTCCCGGCGAGCCCCAGGACGATCCCCGTGACGACGACGGAGGCGTAGAAGGCGGGGGGCATGCGCAGGTACGGTGCGAACTCCTCTGAGGCGAGCCTGGAGGCGTATTCGAACAGGAGCAGCATGACGGCCGCGGCGGCGGCGCCGCCGAGAAGGCCCTGCAGCGCTCCCTCGATCATGAAGGGGAGACGGATGAAGGCGCGCGTCGCGCCGACCAGCTCCATCGTCCTGATGAGGCGGTGCTTGGCGGCGATCGCCAGGCGGATCGTGTTGGCCGTCAGGAAGACCGCCGTCAGGCTCACGGCGATGCCGAGCCAGAGCATGACGCGGTCGATGCTCGTCGCCCTCTTGTCGATCAGTTCCAGGAGCGTGCGCCGGTACAGCACCGTGTCGACGCCGGGTATGGCGCTGACCCTGTCATAGACGACGAGCGTCTTTGCGGCCGTCCGGTACGGCTCCTTGAGCGTGATCTTGAACGACGGGGGGAGAGGGTTGAAATCGAGCACCTTGCTGATGTCGTCCCCCGTTTCCTGCTTGAAGATCTTGAGGGCGTCGTCCTTAGAGACGAACGAGACCTGCTCCACGCCGTCCACCGTGGCGATGCGGGACTGGAGTGCGGCAACGTCGTCGTCCGTCACCGGCTCGGTGAGGAACGCCTCCATGTCGAGCCTCCCCCGGAGCATGGTGATCAGCCGGGTGGCGTTCACGGTGACGGCGCCGAAGATGCCGACGAGGATGAGCGAGATGCAGATCGTGACGACGGACAGGAGGCTGGAGAGGCGGGCCCGCGAGAAGCCCGAGAAGCTTTCCCTCACCGTGTACGAGAAGCTCATGGCGGGTGATCAGAAGTTCGACTCGTCGCGCCAGCGGATGATTTTCCAGGGGTCGCCCGGGTTCTGCCGCTGGAGCGTCAGGTCGGCGTAGCCGGAGACCTGGTCGATCTCCCCGGGGTTGTAGACGACGGTGAGGTTGAACCCGCGGACGATGTTGACCGTCGTCGATTCCGCGGAGGTGGAGATGATGTTGTTCCAGATCAGGTCCAGCTTCTGCGTGCTCTGGAACAGGCCGTAGGTGCTCCTCATCTCCTCGTCCCTTCCCCATGTCTGGTCGATCCCGAGGTCATAGTCACGATACGTAAAAATGAACTGGGCGTCAATCAGCGGTCCGTAGACCGTCGTATCCCTGAACGTGTACGCCGCCTGGAAGCACTGGAAGATGCCGTCGATCGTGTGCGGGTCGCACGCCGAGACGGCCGTCCCGTCGTCGCGCCCGGGAGCGAAGGGATTGACGCAGCCGGCGGTGAGAGCCAGCGCCAGGAGCGCCGCGCCGGCGAGCCCCGCGCCGATCCCCCGCAGGCGCGTCAGTTGCTGAATTTCCCCTTGAACAGGCTCCATGTGATGTCGTTCGTGGTCTTGAAGTCAGTCCACCGGTAGATCGTCCAGATGTTGCTCGCGCTCCGCTGGAGGGCGAACTGCACGTCGCCGCTGGCCCGCGAGGGGAAGCCCTGCACCGTGTTCTCGAACGTGAGCGTGTAGTCGTACTCCAGCAGCGCCGAATCTGCTGCGAGCGATTGCGACTTCTGCGTCAGGTCGAGCTCGGAGAGTGACGCGGGCGTCGTGCGCGTGGTGAGGTTCTGGAAATAGGCCTGTTCTTCGGCGGTCGTCCACGTCCGGAAGAGGGAGGCGTAAAGGGCCGTCCCCTCCGAGGAGGGGATGAAGACGAACGCGTGCCCTCCGGAGGAAGGGTCGGCCAGGCACTGCATGTAGTTCGGGACGCTTTTCTGCGCGACGGCGCTCTGCAGGTTGCTGATGACGATGAGGGGATCCGTGGCGGGGAGAAACGTCTGGCTGGACTGCGTCGGGGCCTGCGGCGACCGCGGGTCGAAGAGCCCGCAGCCGCCGAGCACCAGGGCAAGGAGCGCGGCACCCTGCAGGAGCTGTGCGCCCCCCCCGGGCGTCCTCACAGCGCGATCCTCCCTTCCAGTGCGCGGCTGAGCGTCGCCTCGTCGGCGAATTCCAGGTCGCCCCCCACGGGGAGCCCGCGCGCGATCCTGGAGACGCGCACCCCGAGCGGCTTGAGCAGGCGCGACAGGTAGATCGTCGTCGCCTCCCCCTCGACGTTGGGGTTCATCGCCAGGATCACCTCCGTGACGCCGGCATCGACCCGGGCCAGCAGCTCCTTCACCTTCAGCTCGTCGGGTCCCACGCCGTCGAGCGGGGAGAGCGAGCCCCCCAGCACATGGTAGAGCCCGCGGAAGTCGTTCGTCTTTTCCAGGGCGATGACGTCGTTGGGCTCCTCCACCACGCAGATCGTGGACCGGTCCCTCTTCGGACTCGCGCAGATCGCGCACGGGTCCGCCTCGGTGATATTGCAGCAGACGGAGCAGGTGCGGATGCGGTCCTTGACGTTGACCAGGGCTTTTGCGATGCGGACGACTTCCTCGCGGGGCTGCTTCAGGACGAAGAGGGCGATTCGCTGGGCGGACTTCCGCCCGATCCCGGGAAGGCGGGAAAATTCCTCGATGAGCTGCTGCAGGGCTTCAGACGTGTACAGCATGATGTGCGTCGCTTGAGCGAACCGGCAGGAGGTGCGCGCGCCCCGGACGGGAGGGCGTCAGATGCCGGGGAAATTCAACCCGGGGATGTTCGGGAGCAGGCCGCCCGTCGCCCGGGTCATCTCCTCCTGCGCCATCTTCGCGGATTCCTCGAGCGCCTTGTTCGCGGCGGCAAGGACCAGGTCTTCCAGCATCTCGATGTCGGCGGGGTTGACCACTTCCCTGTCGATGTGAATCGCGGTGAGCCGCTGTTTGCCGCTGGCGGTGACGCTGACCATCCCGCCCCCCGCGTCCCCCGTCACCGTCTTCGTCTCCAGCTCCTGCTGGACGCGCGCCATCGCCTCCTGCATCTTCTGGAGTTGCTTCATCATTCCCTGCATGTTCGGGAGACCGGGCATAATCGCTCCTTGTGGTCGCGCTCGCGTGAGTCTGTTACTATATAGAAGATTTGCGGCGGAAAGTCAAACTGCGGGGGAACGCCGGCGTGAACGGGTGTGGGTCCCGCTCCTTCCCCGTGTCGACTGCGTGTCGCGAGGAGCGGGACCGCCCGTCTGAAGCAGTTAGTCGGTGACGATGACCAGGTAGTTTTCCTGCCAGAACCGCACCGGGCTCGTGATCGTGAGCTGGGACGTCTTCTCCTCCTCCTTCTGCGAGGAGGCGAAGAGGTCGGCGTTACGGCGCGGGAGGATCTCCTCGATGTGGCCGGTCACGCTGATCGTATTGTCCTTCGTCTTGTCGATCGGGGTGAAGCTGGACGGGTCCACATCCGGACTCATGACCGTCGTGGATCCGAGCAGGCCCCAGAGGAATCCCCCCTCGTCCGTGATGATCCCCTTCTTCCTCAGCTCATCCCTGGTCCCCACGACGTAGTACCCGGTGTTGATCGTCCGCACGTGGTCGGCGATGAGCGCGTCCTTCTCTTCGATCTGCTTCGTCTTCTCCGCCATCGTGGCCTGCAGGCCCTCCACCTTCGCCTGGAGCTGCGTGATGGACTGCTCGCGCTCGGCCAGCGTCGCCTTCAGGTTCTCGACCATCGTGTTGAGGCCGGCGATCTGTCCCTTGAATTGCTTCATCCGCGACTCAAGGGCGGCGATCTTCTTCCGGTTCTCCTGGAGCGTGCTGCCGATCTCGTTGATGTTCTGGATCAGCTTGTCGCGCGACTGGGCGTTGGTGTACTGCGGGGGACCTTCGGGGCTCCCGGTGTTCTTCTTGAGCTGGCCCTCCTTGATCCGCGCCTTTTCCAGGGAGGCGTAGACGTCGTTGACCGATTTCATCACTTCCTCGAAGTAGGCATCCCGGTCGGAGATGTCCTGCTGCAGCGACGCCCGGGCATTCTGGGCGTCCGCGAGCTGTTTTTGCAGCTCCTCCTTCTCGTTGCTGCATCCGAGCACGAGGAGCGTGCAGAGCCCCAGTGCCGCCAGACGCGTCTTCATGGTGTTCCCTCCGCTTGTGGATGAGTGCCTCGTGGCCGGCCCTGCGTGTCCGGTCCACCCCCCGGCGACGGCATGATACGGCGCGGCGAAGGAGTGTACAATCGGGCAGGTGTCGTATTTCGAGGACACCCCCGGTCGTCGTCCGCCCTAGTACGATGACTCTACCCGGTTCAGGACTCGGTTTTCACGAGCCCCAGGCTGATGGCGTGGCGGACGAGGCCTGCGGTATCGTGGATGTTCAGCTTCTGCATGAGGTTGGCCCGGTGCGTGTTCACCGTCCTGAAGCTGAGAAAGAGGGCGTCCGCGATCTGCCGGTTGGTGAAGCCTTTGGCGATGTAGGCGAGGACTTCCAGCTCCCGCTTCGTGAGTTGCTGGCCCCCGTTCCCATCCCGTTTTTCCTCGGCGGCCTGGCGCGTCTTTCCCTGGTCGTCCCGGTTCATGAAGCCGTCGACGATGATCCGCGAGATGCCCGGGCTGAAAAACCGTTCCCCGGCCATCGCGGAGCGGATGGCCTCGAAGATCTCCTTCTTGCTCGCGTTTTTCAGGAGGTACCCGCTCGCCCCCGCGCGGAGCACGTGGAAGGCGTACTCCTCGTCCTCGTGGACGGTCAGGATGATGACTTTCGTCTCGGGCGCATTCTGCCTGATCAGCTTCGTCGCCTCGATGCCGTCCAGCTTCGGCATCGAGATATCCATGAACGTGACGTCCGGCTTCTGCTTTTCGACCAGGCGCACCGCCTCTTCGCCGTCGGAGGCTTCGCCGGTGATCACAAAATCCGGCGACGTCTTCAGGAGCATCCGGAGCCCGCTCCGGACGACGTCGTGGTCATCCGCGATGAGTATCCTGACTTTCTTCATGTGTCGCCTCGGCTGAGAGTGGAATGGTGACGGTGATCGAGGTGCCGGTGCCGGCGGCGGACTCGACCTGGAACGTGCCGCCGAGCAGCTCCGAGCGTTCGCGCATGGACATGAGTCCCATGCCGTGTCCCTCGGCGCGCGCCCTCGCCGCGTCGGCGTCGTTGAATCCCGACCCGTCGTCCGACACCGTCAGCGTCACGGCGGACTCGCTCGCCTCCAGTGCGAGCGCCGCCGAGCGGGCGTGCGCATGCCTGGCGGTGTTGGCCAGTGCCTCCTGGGCGATGCGGTAGAGGGCGATCTCCAGGTTCCCGTCCACGTCGGGCCGCGGCGGGCTCCCCTCGCGGAACGTCGTGGCGACCCCGTGGACTTTCTCGAAGTCCTTGCACAGCATCCGCAGCGCCGTGACCAGCCCGAAATCGTCCAGCACGCTCGGGCGGAGGTTCGAGGAGATCCTCTGCACCTCGGTGATCGCGCGGTCCAGTTCCTGGTTGATCTCCCGCAGTCCTTTGACCATGCGGCGGTGGGAGGGCTCCGCCTCGTCGGCCAGGACCTCCACGCGGAACTTCATGCCGGTCAGCCGCTGCGAGATGTCGTCGTGCAGCTCGCGCGCGATGCGCTCCCGCTCGTCTTCCTGCGCCCTCTGCACGGAGACCGCGTACGCGCGGAGCCCGGCCGACCTCTGTCGCTCGGCCTGCTCGAGCTTGACGGTCATCAGGTTGAACGTTTCCCCGAGCGCGCGGATCTCGTCCGTCGAGCTGATATGCGCCCGGTGACTGAGGCCTCCCTGCGCGACGCGGTCCATGACCGCGGCAAGCTGCCTGATCGGGGAGGTGATGCTGCGCGTGGTGAGGGCTCCCCCCAGCAGTCCCACCGCGACGCAGACGATGACGGCGATGAATATCCTGGTATTGGCCGCCTCCTCCGTCGCGAGCACCTCCTCCTTCGCCTCGGTGAGTCCCTGTGCCGAGCGGATGCCGAGCCGCTCGTTCAGCACCGCGGCCAGGTCGCGGTACGCGCCGGTGAACGCGGTGAGTTTCCTCGTCCTCGCCTTCTGCTGGTCCGCGACGGCCTGGGCCAGGGCCATGGCTTCGTCGGCGAGCCCGGCGAGCCGTTCTTTCCAGCCTTTCTCCTCGGAAGAGATCAGGACGTTACTGTAGATTTCGAAGTACTTCCGGAACTCCTCCTCGGCGTGGTGGCGGCGCGACTCGAACGCGGGCTCCCCGGTGATGATGAAATTGCCGAGCGACTTGGTCACCGCGTTGGCGTTGACCTCCATCTGGAGCGCCGCCTGCTCGCGGCGGTAGGCGATGGGGTCGTCCGCCTTGATCGACGGGACGATTTTCCCCTTGAGGAGTCCTTCGATCTCGTCGACGGTGGCCAGCAGGGCGGACATGTTGCGACCCTGCGCGTTCCGCAGCTCGATTTGTTCCGTCGCCAGAGCGCAGAACTCCAGGAACTGCTCCCGCAGGCTCACACCCGGCGTGCTCCCCCCGGCCCCGCCGTACGTGCGGACAGACTGTTCGAACTGGCCGCGCGACGCCTGGAACGACGCAAGGAAGCTCGTGTCGCCCGTCGAGAGGTATCCCAGCGTCGCGAGCGCGCCCTCCTCCAGCGAGGTCTCCATGCCGTGGACCGCGGAATTGACCGGCTCGCGGACCTCTGTGATCTCCCTGATTTTTCCGCTCACGACGCGCGACTGCATGTAGGAGACGAGGCCGATGGCGAGGCAGAGCACCACCATCGTCCCGATTCCCACCCCCAGTTTGGCTCCAATGGTCGGCATGGCTAGTGGCCCCCGGTGAGCTTTCACGTCTCAACAGCGGCGCTGCCGCCGCTGTTCCTCTTTAATATAACGAGGCTTCCTCAAGAAACCTCCAACAAACCTCTAGGTCAAACAAAGTAGTTTTCCGCCTGATTTTCCCGGCCGAAATTACGGGCATTGCCCGATTGCCGATTGCCCCGCCGCGGCGTATCATGAGCGCCACAGGTCGGGGGGAAGGAGGGGAGAGCGATGCGCAGGCTGCGACAGGCATCGGCGGTGCTGTTCCTTGTCATGATGGTGGGCATGACCGGCGGCGCACGGGCACAGGGGAAGCTCGGCGTCGGCGTGATCCTGGGGGAACCAACCGGGATCGCGTGGAAATACAGGCTCGGCGGCGACGAAGCCGTTGACGGTGCCATCGGTCTCTCCACCCCCGACCGTTACCGTTTCCATATCGACTACCTCTGGGAGAAACGGTCGTTCGAGGAAGAACACCTGCGCCTCCACTACGGCGTCGGCATGGCGTTCGGCGTGGGGGACGCCGAATATGTCGCCCTTGAGCGGGGCGATACGTACGTCCTGGAACAGAGGGATCTCGGGTTCGGCGTCCGGGGCGTGGTGGGTCTCACGTACGATATTCCCCGCTCCCCCTTCGATGCGTTCGCGGAAGTCGCCCCGCTGGTGATACTCACGCCCGCCGGCGGTTTCGGGATCGATGCCGCGATCGGGCTCCGCGTCTATCCCTGAACGACGGCGGTCACGCCGGTGCGCCCCGCGTCTCGCCGCCTCGTCATCGTCGCCAATCGCCTCCCGTTTTCCGTGGCGGTGTCGGGCGGCGCGCTCACGCTCGGCGAGAGCCCCGGAGGCGTCGCCTCGGGGCTGAAGTCCTACCTCGACGCGCTTCCCCGTTTCCGTCCCGCCCTGCGTGACTATCACTGGGTGGGGTGGCCCGGGGCGGCCGTTGATGAAGCGTTGCGGGCCGACCTCGATGGTGCGGCCGCGCGCTTTCACGCGACGCCGGTATTCCTCTCCGCTTCCGCCATGGAGGGGTTTTACCAGGGGTTCTGCAACAGGACGATCTGGCCTCTCTTCCACTACTTTCCCACGCTTGCACAGTTCGACGAATCGGCCTGGCTCGAGTACGGCCGCGTGAACGAGGTCTACTGCGAGGCGGTGCTCCGCGCGCTGCGCCCGGGGGACGTCGTCTGGGTGCACGACTACCACCTGATGCTCCTTCCCGGGATGCTGCGCCGCCGCAGGCCGCATCTCGCCATCGGGTTCTTCCTCCACATCCCCTTCCCCGATTTCGAGGTGTTCCGGCTCCTGCCGGAGGCATGGAGGAAGGACATCCTGGAAGGGATCCTCGGCGCGGACCTCGTCTCCTTTCACACGTACGCCTACACGCAGTACTTTCTCCAGTGCGTCCAGCGGCTCCTCGGGTTCGAGAACAACTTCGGCGCGGTCACGCTCCAGGGACGCCTGGTGAAGGCGGAGACACACCCGATGGGGATCGATTTTGCACGGTTCGACGCCGCGGCCGACGACCCCGCGGTGCGGGCCGAGGCCCTTGCGCTCACGCGCACGCTCGCCGGCGTCAGGGTGATTCTCTCCGTCGACCGCCTCGACTACACCAAGGGGATCGTCGATCGCCTCCGGGGGTACGAGCGGCTCCTGGAGGACGCGCCGTCCGTCCTCGGCGCCGTCGTGCTCGTCATGGTGATCGTCCCATCGCGCATCGGGGTCGAGCATTACGCGGAGATGAAGAAGCAGATCGAAGAGATCGTGGGGCGCGTCAACGGGAAGTACGGCACGGTCGGCTGGACCCCCGTCATCTACCAGTATCGCAGCCTCCCGTTCGCGCCCCTGGCCGCGCTCTACACCGTGAGCGACGTTGCCCTCGTCACGCCGCTGCGCGACGGGATGAACCTGGTGGCGAAGGAGTACGTCGCCTCGCGCCGCGAGGGGAACGGGGTCCTCATCATCAGCGAGATGGCCGGGGCCGCGAAGGAGCTGGGCGAGGCCCTCGTGGTGAACCCGTACGCGAGCGGCGACATTGCCCGTGCGCTCAGGGAGGCGCTCGAGATGCCTGTCGCCGAGCAGCAGCGCCGCAACCGCATCCTCCGCAACCGCATCCGCCGCTACGACGTGGCCCGCTGGGCAAACGAGTTCCTCGACCAGCTTCTCGACCAGAAGGGGGAGCAGGAGAAGTTCGAGGCGATGGTGCTCCCGGCGCGCGCCAGGGGGGATATCCTCGGGCGCTGGGCGCAAGCGGCCAGGCGTCTCCTCCTCCTCGACTACGACGGGACGCTCGCGCCGATCGTGCAGACGCCTGCCGGCGCCAGGCCCGGCGCGCGCCTCCTGTCGCTGCTGCGCCGGCTGGCCGGCGATCCCGCGACGACCGTCGTTGTCCTGAGCGGGAGGGACCGCACCACGCTCGACGAATGGCTCGGCGCGCTCCCCCTTGACCTCGCCGCCGAACACGGCGCCTGGATCAGGGAGGCGCAGGCGGAGTGGCGGCCGCTCCGGGAACTGCGCAGCGGCTGGAAGCCCCGGATCATCCCCATCCTGGAGCGCTACATGGACCGGCTCCCCGGGGCCTTTATCGAGGAAAAGGAGTACTCCGTGGCGTGGCATTTCCGCGGCGCCCACCCGGAGCAGGCTGAGGCGCTCGCCGGCGATATGGTGGCCCACCTGACGAGCATCACGGCGAACATCGACGTGCAGGTTCTCCGGGGGAAAAAGGTGATCGAGGTGCGGAGCGCGGGCGTCGACAAGGGGGTGGCGGCCCTCCACTGGCTTTCGCAGGGGCGGTACGATTTCATACTCGCCTCGGGCGACGACACGACTGATGAAGATCTCTTCAGCGCGCTCCCCGAGAGCGCGTTTTCCATCCGGGTGGGCCTGGTGAGCAGCCGTGCCCGGTTCAACCTCGCAGACACTTCAGATGTCCTACTCCTGCTGGAGGATATTGCCGGCGCTCTCAGCCCGGCACCCCCCGTTCCCGGCCCGATTTCTTGACTTTCTTGGCCAAATCAGTTAGATTTTGAATTCAGGCCGATCATTTAACAGGCGAGAGCGATTCATTGGGAACTGGTCCACAGCAGGCCACGGGAGAAGACCGGAAGCTCCAGGAGAAGCTGCTGGCGGCGGGTGAGATCCCCCGCCATGTCGCGATCATCATGGACGGCAACGGCAGGTGGGCCAAGAAGAGGGGCATGCCCCGGATCGCGGGCCACACCGAGGGGGTCGAATCCGTCCGCGACACGGTGGAGGCGTGCGGCCAGCTCGGCGTCAGGTTCCTGACGCTCTACGCGTTTTCCACGGAGAACTGGAAGCGTCCACAGGAAGAGGTCTCGCTCCTGATGCGGCTGCTCCTGAAAGCCCTGAAGGACGAGACAGACCGCCTGCACACCAACAACGTGCGCATCCAGGCGATCGGCGAGATCGCCGCCCTCCCGCAGGAAGTCCAGAACGAGCTCCTGGACGATATCCAGAAGACGAAAGACAACACGGGCCTGACGCTGGTCCTCGCCCTGAGCTACAGCGGACGGTGGGATCTCACCCGTGCGGTGCGCCGGATCGTGCACGACGCGCTCGCGCGGGGCGTCACCGAAGACCAGGTGACGGACGAGCTTCTCGGGTCGTATCTCTCCACGGCGGGAATCCCCGATCCGGATCTCCTGATCAGGACGAGCGGCGAATTCCGCATCAGCAATTTTCTCCTCTGGCAGCTGGCGTACACCGAGATTTACATCACCCCCCGGTACTGGCCGGGATTCCGTCGCGACGAGCTGTACGCCGCGATCCGCGACTACCAGAAACGGGAGCGGCGGTTCGGCATGGTGAGCGAACAGGTCCGTCCGGCTCCCGGGGGCGACACCCATTTCAGCCGGCTCATCAAGAGCGTCACGGGACTCTGATATGATCAAGGCAGTAGCGGTGCTGGCGGTTGCCTCGTGCGTCCTGTGTTCCCCTGCCGGCGCTCAGCAGAAACCCACCCCGCAGGACATGTACAAGATCCTGGGCATCTCCGTCGAGGGAAACACGATGGCGGACCCGGCGGCGATCATCGCCAACTCCGGGCTCAAGGTGGGAGACGAGATCGCCGTTCCCGGCGACCAGGTGGGACAGGCCATCCGGCGGCTCTGGGGCCTGAAGCTCTTCGAGGACGTCCGCATCGGGATCGACCGCCAGGTCGCCAACGGCGTGTACCTGTTGATTTCCGTGAAGGAACTCCCCCGGTTCGACCACGTGGAATTCGTCGGTCGCAAGGAGGTGAGCGAGGACGACATCAACAAGAAGATCGCCCTCGTCAAGGGACAGGTGTTCGCTCCGGACGAGCCGATCCGGATCCAGAAGGAGATCAAGAAGCTGTACGAGAAGGACGGATATCTCCTCGCCGTGATCAAGGTCGAGCCCGTCCGGATCGACTCGGTGAAAAACCGGATCAAGCTCCTCATCACGATCGACGAGGGGGTCGAGGTGGCGGTCGATCACATCAACTTCGAGGGGAACAACGCCTTCACCGACGGCGACCTCCGCGGGGCGATGGACGAGACGTCGGAGAAGCACTGGTGGAAATTCTGGTCGTCGGCGAAGTTCGACCGGAAGAAGTACGACGAGGACAAGGTCAAGATCCTGGACTACTACCACAATCACGGCTACCGGGACGCCGAGATCCTCGGCGACACGATCTGGTACTCCGACAACAAGGAGAACATGAGCATCCTCATCCGGGTGAAGGAGGGTCCCCAGTACAGGATCCGCCACATCACCTGGCAGGGGAACACGGTCTACTCCGCGGACGAGCTCAACGAGCGCCTCGGCATGGTGCCGGGGGAGATCTACGACCAGGAGAAGTTCGACCATAACCTCCGGGGGAACGAGGCGCAGAACGACGTGGCGTCGCTCTACCTGGACAACGGCTACCTCCGCGTCAACCTGGAACCGACCGAAACGCGCGTGGGCGAGGACTCGATCGACATTACGATCAACGTGTACGAGATGAACCAGTTCCGGATCGGTCACGTGAACATCCGGGGGAACACCAAGACGCAGGAGAAGGTGATCAGGCGCGAGCTGTTCACGCGCCCGGGCGATTATTTCAGCCGCGCGGCGATCATGCGGAGCATCCGGCAGCTCTCCGTGCTGAACTATTTCAACCCGGAGAAGATCAAGCCCGACTACAACCTGGTGGACGACAAGACGGTCGACCTGACGTACGATGTCGAGGAAAAATCGAGCGACAACATCAACGCCTCCGTCGGGTACAGCGGGGTCTTCGGGGTCACGGGAGCGCTCGGGTTCACGATCAACAACTTCTCGATCAGCGAGCCGCTCTCCGGCGGCGCGGGACAGATCCTCGATTTCCAGTGGCAGTTCGGCGAGGGGAACCGGTTCAGGACGTTCAGCCTCGGGTTCACCGAGCCCTGGCTGATGGGAGAGCCCACGCTGCTCGGGGTGACGCTCTTTGACACCAGGCAGATCTACGGGTTCGACCTGCAGCAGACGGGCGCGTCCGTCCGGATCGGGCGGCGCTTCAAGTGGCCGGACGACTTCTTCCGCGGCGACTGGATCGTGAACTTCCAGTCGAACGACGTCCGCGCGGGCGAGGGGATCTACCGCGAGGGGATCTCCAAGCAGGTCAGCGTCACGCAGATCATCACCCGCAACAGCATCGACAATCCCGTCTTCCCGACGTTCGGGTCGAACGTGTCCCTGTCGATTCAGTTGTCGGGCGGCCCGCTGCTCCCCG
>DATJAS010000070.1:0-2623 GCA_035516035.1 Bacteroidota bacterium
TCGGGAGCGCCTTTGTCGCCCCCTTCGGGAGCGCCTTTGTCGCCCCCTTCGGGAGCGCCTTTGTCGCCCCCTTCGGGAGCGCCTTTGTCGCCCCCTTCGGCATGGATGAAGTTCGGCGGCGTCCCCGGGGGCGTGTGGGAGATGGCGGCCTCGCACGATGCGCTCCTCTGGGCGCTCCTCTCGCTCATCCAGGATGAGTGGAGGGAAGAAAGCGCCGCGCCGTTTGCGCAAGGCCGGATGGTGCGCCCGGCGTTCCCGTTCTTCAGGAACATGAGCGACTTTCTCGTCGGGTCGCTCCGCCGTTCCCAGGGGTTCTCCCCGGGGGACTACTTCCGCCAGCTCGCCCGCTCCGGGTTCACGCACGTGACGATCAACGTCCTCGGCACAGAGCGTCCGTTCGAGACCGGCCCGCCGGGTGACGTTTACTCCTGGTTTTATGACTACAGCCCGGACGTCGACCAGTTCGTCGCCTCGAGCCTCACGCGCGGGTACTACCCGCTGGAATACCTCCGGGCGAACCTCGCCGCGCTGAAGGCGAACGCCGAATGTGCCCGATCGTACGGCCTCATCCCGGGGCTCCACGTCAACTCCCCCCGCTCGATGCCGGAGGCGTTCTGGAAGCGCTATCCCTTTCTCCGGGGGGCCCGGATCGACCACCCGAGAGAGTCGTTCCGTCCCCGCTACACGCTCGCGATCGCACATCCCGCTGCGCGGGAGCATTACCGGGAACTGCTCCGGGCCATACTCCGCGAGGTCCCGTCACTCGGGTTCATGCACGTCTGGACGAACGACAGCGGGTCCGGGTTCGAGCACGTCAGCTCGCTCTATGCCGGTCGGAACGGCGGACCGTACCTGATTCGGGAATGGCGCAGCGACGACGCGATTGCGCGGGTGGCGGCTGAAAACGTCCTGGCGTACTACCGGCTCCTGTACGAGGAGTGCGCGCGCGTGAACCCGGAGTTCAGGCTCATCTGCGACATCGGCTCATTCGCCGCCGAGCGGAAGTACATCGCCCCCGGCATGGGCCGCGGGATCGATGCCGGGGAATTCGGCTCGTTTGCCGGCGGCACGTCCCCCTCGGAGGAGGCGATGCTCGAGGCTGCCGGGGCGCTCACGCACGTGAAGGTGGATGCCGGCGGGACGAACGTGATCGGCGTCCCCTTCCCGTGGCTTCTCCACGAGCGGCTGGCGGAGGCGCGCGAGGCTGGGAGAAAGGGAGTCCTGGTTTCGCCCGCCCCGGTGTCGCTGGCCCGCTGGGACGTGAACGGAGAGGTGCTTCGCGCATTCCAGTGCGACGCGGCCCCTTCAGCCGGGACGATCGTCGCCCGGGCGGCCCGGCGCTGGGCTCCCGCGGGGGAGGAGGAGGCGCTCGTGGAGGCATGGCGGCACGCAGACCGGGCGGTCCGCGCATTCCCGGCCGGGGTGCCCCTTTCCACATTTGCATATCCATGGTTCCGCCTCAGCGTCCGCCCGTTTGTCGCGGACATCGGCGCGCTCCCGGAAGAGGAGAGGGCCTACTACGAGCGGTACCTCCTGGCGACGTTCAATAATCCGGCACGGATCGACCTGAACAACGACATGCTCTGGAATTTCCTCACCCCCGAAGAGGCCGCGGCGAAACGGGACGCGATCGACGCGGAGGTCCTCACCGGGGCGGATGCCGCCATCGCCTGTGCGGGCGCTGCCGCCGCGCGCGGGGGCGGGGAGGTGTTCGGCGATCTGCGCGACCGGCTGGAAGCCTGGCGATCCTGGGCGGAGACTCTCCGCAACATGTGCGCCTGGACGTCGGGCGTCCACGGCTACATCCGCGCGCACACGGCTGACGCCCGGGAGCGGTGCCGCGCGGAGTGCCGCTCCATGGCCCTCCGCGAGATCGCCAACGCGCGTGCGCTCCTCGCGCTCTGGAGGCGCCCCCACGCGGCGTTCATGCCCGTCGACCGCGCGGGGGAAACGCTGCACAGTTACGGAGAAAATTTCGGCGAATTGCTTGAACGGAAAATCCGGCTGATGGAGCTTCATCCGGACGACGAGCCCCGCATCGACCCGTCGTTCATGTGGCGCATGCCGGCATACGCTCACGGGGAGGAGGGATGACTGTGCAAGAGTATCCGATCACGGAGGATCAGGTCCGGTTCTACACGGAGAACGGCTACATCCGTCTCGACAACGTGCTGACGCAGCAGGAGGTGGAGGCGCTCCGCGTCGCGCTCGACGTCGCGGTCGAAGACCGGCGGAGGTTTGCGACGAACGAAGGACCGCGAACGGATCCGGGATACGCGAACGTGTTCCTGCAGATGGTGAACCTCTGGGAGCGCTACCCCGCCGTCCGCGCCCACGTGCAGAACCCGCGGATCGGGGAGATCGCCCGGCGTCTCGCACGCGCACGCGGGGTGCGGCTCTGGCACGACCACGCGCTGATCAAGTACCCGCGCGACAGCAAGCCGACCGTCTGGCACCAGGACTGGGTCTACTGGCCGATGAACGAGACAGGGGCGCTCTCGTGCTGGATGGCGCTCGACGACGTCACGGTGAACAACGGGTGCATGTCATTCGTCCCCGGCTCCCACAGGCTCGGGCCGCGCGACCCGATCGACCTCGGCGCCGCCGAGGCCGAGGCGCTCCT
>DATJAS010000071.1:0-22959 GCA_035516035.1 Bacteroidota bacterium
TCGAGCGAGAGGACGATCCCGCCGTGCACGGGGAGCGCTCCCCCCGAGAGCCCCGTTCCCCCCGCGCGCGGCGTGACGGGGATGCGGGAGCGCGTGGCGAGCGCGAGGATCCGCGCGATCTCCCCGGCCGAGCCCGGGCGGACGACGGCTTCCGGAATGAACGCGAGGTCTTCCGTCTCGTCGTGCGCGTACGGGGCGATGAGCGCGGCGTCCGTCAGCAGATGGGGGGGGCCGACGATGGAGGCGATCTCGCCGGCGATCGCGGGGGTCACGCGGCCGAAGAGGGAGCCTTCCGCCACGGCTTCAGCGCCCCGCGCCGGGAGCGGGGGGCCCGGCGGTGATCTGCGCGATGTTGCGGGCGAGCTTCTCCCTGGTCGTTTCGAACGAGGCGAGCTTCTCCCGTTCCCTGGCCACGACGTCCGCGGGCGCCCTGCCCGTGAACGCTTCGGAAGAGAGCTTCGACCTGATCGACTGGAGCATGGCGTCCACCCGCTGGAGCTCCTTCGCGAGGCGCCCCCGTTCCCGCTCCAGGTCGATGAGCCCGGCGAGCGGGATGAAGAGCTCTTCCCCTTCCACGATCGCCGTTGCAGAAAGGGGGGGGCGTGCCCCCTGCGGGGCATGCTCCACGCGCGCCACGCGTGCCAGGCGCTGGAGGTACCCCTCGTAACGGCGCAGCTCATGGGCGGGGTGCGCCGGGGAGGCCGTGACCGTGAGCGCGACCTCGGCCGAGGGGGGAATCGACATGTCGCTCCGGATTGTGCGGACGGCCTCGATCAGCCCCTGCACGAACGCCATCTGCCGTTCGACCGCCGCGTCGATCTTCGCGGGATCCGGATCTGGGATCCGCTGCCGCATGATCGTCGAGTCCGGCGGCCGCACGCGCAGCGCCTGCCACAGCTCCTCGGTGACGAACGGCATGACCGGGTGGAGAAGCCTGAGGGCCGCATCGAAGATGTCGATGGCGCCGGAGAGGACCGCCGCCTTGACGCCGGCGCCTTCCGTCCCGTAGAGGCGCGACTTCAGCATCTCCACGTACCAGTCGCAGTAGTCGTGCCAGAGAAAATCGTACAGGAGCCGCGTCACGCGGTTGAATTCGAACTCGGCAATCGCGGTCTCCACGTCGCGGAGCGTGGAATGGAGCCGCGAGAGTATCCACCTGTCGGCCAGGTCGGCGCTCCCGGGGGAAGGGGGGGCGCCCGCTGCCGCCTCGCCGATCGTGCCGGCGTTCATGAGGAGGAAGCGGCCGGCGTTCCAGATCTTGTTGGCAAAGTTTCTCCCGAGCTCGTTTTTCTCCCGCGCGTATATCACGTCCGCTCCCACGGGGGCCAGCGCCAGGATCGTGTACCGGACAGCGTCGGCCCCGTACTCGGCGATCAGGTCGAGCGGCTCGGGCGAATTGCCGAGCGACTTGGACATCTTCCGTCCCTTCGTGTCGCGCACGGTGCTGGTGAAGTAGACGTCGCGGAAGGGGATGTTGCGCGCGGGATCGCCGGACCCCGTGAACGTGGGCCCGAACTTGAGTCCCGCCATGACCATGCGCGCCACCCAGAAGAAGATGATCTCCGGTGCGGTCACCAGGGCGTCCGTGGGGTAGAAGTATTTCAGGTCCGCCTCGGCCTCCGAACCCCCGGGCGCGGGCCAGCCGTGCACGGAGAATGGCCAGAGCCAGGAGGAGAACCAGGTGTCGAGCACGTCCTCGTCCTGGCGGAGGTCGGCGCTGCCGCACCCCGGGCAGGCCCCCGGGGGATTCCGGCTCACGATCGGCTCGGCGCAGCGCGCCGTGCGCGTCCCCGTCGATGCGCAGTACCACACGGGGATCCTGTGCCCCCACCAGAGCTGGCGCGAGATGCACCAGTCCCGTATGCCGGTCATCCAGTGCTCGTACACCTTCGTCCACCGCCCCGGATGGAGCCGGACGAGTCCCTGCTGCACCACGGCGAGCGCCGGCGCGGCCAGCGGCTGCATGCGGACGAACCACTGGTCCGACAGCCACGGCTCGATCACGGTATCGCACCGGTAGCAGCGGCCGACGCTGTGCGGGTGATCCTCGGTCTTTTCCAGGAGCCCACGCTCGCGCAGGTCGGCCAGCACCAGCTCGCGCGCCTCGGCCCTGTCCAGCGAGCGGTAGCGCTCCGGGACGCTCTCGTTGGTGCGGGCCGAAACGTCGAAGATGTTGATCTGCGGGAGGTTGTGCCGGACGCCGATCCAGTAGTCGTTCGGGTCGTGGGCCGGCGTGACCTTCACCATGCCCGTGCCGAAGGAGGGGTCGACGAATGCATCGGCGATGACGGGGATCTCCCGCTCCGCCAGGGGGAGCAGGGCGCGCGCGCCGATGAGCGAGGCGTAGCGCTTGTCGTCGGGGTGGACGGCGACCGCGCTGTCGCCGAGCATCGTCTCCGGGCGCGTGGTGGCCACGGTGAGTGAGCCGCCGCCGACCAGGGGGTAGCGGATATAATAGAGCTTCCCCTGCTGCTCGGTGTACGTGACCTCGTCGTCCGAGATCGCCGTGTGGTCCTTCGGGCACCAGTTGACGATGTATTTGCCCCTGTAGATCAGTCCCTCTTCGTAGAGGCGCACGAAGACCTCGCGCACCGAGGCCGAGAGCGCGTCGTCCATCGTGAACCGCTCGCGCGCCCAGTCGCACGAGGCCCCCAGCGTCCGGAGCTGCCGCACGATCACGCCGCCGTACTGCCGTTTCCACTCCCACACCCGCTCGACGAACTTTGCGCGGCCCAGGTCGTGCCGCGTTTTTCCTTCCTTCCCCAGCGAGCGTTCCACCACGTTCTGCGTGGCGATGCCCGCGTGGTCCGTCCCCGGTATCCAGCACGCCTCGAACCCGGTCATCCGCTTGTACCGGATGAGCACGTCCTGCATCGTGTTGTTGAGGATGTGCCCCATGTGGAGCACGCCCGTGACGTTCGGCGGGGGGATCACGATCGTGTACGGCGGGACCGCGTCGCGGCGCTCGGCGTGGAAGGCGCCCGAGCGCTCCCAGATGCCGTACCACTTCGCCTCGACGTCGCGAGGGGCGTACGTCCTGGCGAGCGGTGAGGTCTCAGCTCTCTCGGCCAACGTGAGTTGACTCCGGTGTTGTTGAGGGGAGGGGCCTACCGGAGGACGAGCCGGCGCACGGTGGTGCGCGAGTTCCCCATCCTGTCGGTGAGGCGCAGCGTCAGCTGGTGGGGGCCACGGGCATATGCGCCCCGGGCGTCGAACACCGCCCTGTGGCGCCTGCCGTCGATTTCCGGTATCACCAATTGCCCGTCAATGTACATCTTCAGGCTGTCATATTCAACGCCGGAGCGGTCGTCGCCGAAGCGGACGGTGATCTCGCCTCCCCGGCTGCGCAGGGCGTAGAGCGCCGGGGGGGTGCTGTCGGCGAGGAGCGCCACCTCTCCCGTGCGGACGCGGAGCCGGCCCTTCGTCGGCGCGAGGGCGCCGCTTCCGCCGATGTACTGCCAGGCGCCCGTCGTCCTGGCGAAGAGGCCGGCGTGCCGCTGCCCGGTGCCCGGGGCGATTGCGACGGTGAAGCCGCTCCCGAGCACGATCCCCTCCGGCTCGATCGCGTAGACTTCACCGGCGTCCCGTGATTCTTTCGAGACGCTGAGGTAGAGGGGCTTCAGGACGGAAAGGGAGTCGTAGCCGAGGAGGAGCGTTCCTCCGTCAAGCGCGATCGTGCCGGCCCTCGACGGGAGAACCGGCCGGATGTCGATCGCACAGGAGGCGACCCCCCTGTGACCGGCCGAGACCGCGACGGCCGTCACGCGGCGCACTCCCTGGAACTCCGCGCGCGGCGTGAAATGTCCCTCGTACGCGGCGGCGGAGGCGCGGTGCATGATGACGACGGTCGTGGCGTCCCCTTCTTCGACAGTGACGACGGGCGCCGCGGTGAATTCCCCGTCGGCGCTCACGCGCAGGGCGACCCCCTCCTCGTCAGGCGCGCACGCGACGTGCATCGGGGGGGGAACGCCCTGCTGCCGCAGGGGACCGGGCTCCACACGGGAACGCCCGGCGACGAGCGTCAGGTCTTCCGTGGCGCAGTTCCCGGCGTAGTCGGCGCAGATGATTTTCAGCGCGTGGGGACCCGGCGCCAGGGACGCGGCGTCGATGATGCCGGCCCCCGGGAGCCGCGGCGCGTACGTCCCGAGGTGGTTCGGCGAGTTGATGTAGAGCCGGCCGTAGCGCCCGCCCCCCGGCAACGCGTGATCGTAGCAGAGCTCGATTTCATGCGTCTCGTTCCACGGCGTCCCGTCCAGGCGCTCGGCGAAGACCGCCTTCCCGTCGACGAGGAGCGTCCGGGCGTACAGTCCGTTCTGGAACCTGCTGCCGGGCATCCTGTCCCGTCCCTCGACGGCGAGTCCCACTTTGCCGGTGACGACGACCTCGCGGGCCTTTCCCCCCGGCCTCATCGTCCGGGGTGCGCGGCGTCCGTCCACGGTCGCGTCCGGCTCGAGCGGAACGACGGCGATCCGCCGGATGACGGGAGGGATGGTGTCTTTCACCCGGAGCGACGGCCAGCGGAAGGGGTTGACCGGGTTCCCGTCCCGGTCTCTCACCTCGAAGTGAAGATGGGGGGAGGCGGCCCCCGTGCGGCCCGTGTAGCCGATCAGGTCCCCCGCGGCAACCGGGAATTCCGCCGGGCCGCAGGCGATGTCGACGGGATAGCGTTCCAGGGCGCGCTGCTCCCTGCGGACGCGCTCTTCAATCAGCGGGGAGAACCTGTCAAGGTGGGCGTAGGCCGTCGTGAATCCGTCCGCGTGGCGGATCTCCAGGATTTTTCCGTAGCCCGTGGGATTCACCCGGACGCGCGCAACGTAGCCGCCGCGGGCGGCGAGAACGGGGGAGGGACCCGCGTCGCCGTTCGATATGTCGATCCCGGCGTGGAAGTGGTCGCGGCGGTACTCGCCGAACGTCGACGTGACGATCCTCCCGGAGGGGAGGGGCCACCGGTACGGGTCGGCCTCGTCGCCGGCGCGTGCCGGCGCGTGTGACGCGGCCGTGTGCAGCAGGAGGAGTGCCGCGGCGGAGCGGGCGGACATCATGCCTGTTCGCTCAGCCTGATCACCGTGGGTTGGAGTGGAGCGGGCTCGCGGCGCACGTTGCGCGCCAGAATCTCCCGCGCGAGCTTGAGGTAGGCTGATGCGCCCCGGCAGTTGACGTTGTAGAGTATCGCCGGCTTCCCGTAGAAGCTGGCTTCGCTGAGTGCGGTGTTCCGCGGGATGGACGTGGCGAACATGTGCTTGCGGTACTTCGCGTTCAGCTCGCGGAGCGTGATATCGGTCACCCGCGTGTTGGGCTCGTGCATGGTGATCAGTATCCCCTCGACCTCGAGCTGCTTCTGCGAGACTTCCTTCACCCACTCGATGTACCTGAAGAGGCGGTCGACCGCGTCCAGGGCGAAGTGTCCGCTCTTGACAGGGATCAGCACCGAATCGGAGGCGATCAGCGCGTTGGCGGAAAGGCCCCGGAGAAACGGCGGGCAGTCCAGGATGACGTAGTCGTACTGCCCCGCGACGGAGCGGAGCGCGTTGCGGAGTATCCCGCGGTTGTCCGCGACGCGGATGATCCGCTCCTCCATCTGCATGGAACGGACGTTGGCGGGGATGAAATCGAGGTACTTCAGCTCGGTCCTGTGGATCGCGTTCTGGATGCCCGTCACGAAGTTGAAGACCTCGTAGAGTCCCGAGCGGATCGTCCCCTCCGTGAACCCGAGCGAGAGGCCCGAGGCGCCGAACGTGTCCATGTCGATGAGCAGCGTCCGCTGCTCCGCGACGGCGAGGCTCGCCGCCAGGTTGACCGCGGTGGTCGTCTTGCCGACGCCTCCCTTGGGGAGGGCAACGGAGATTATGCGGGCCATGCGCGCCTCAGACGACTCCGACCGTGAGCGATCCGACTCCCGCGATGAGCGCCTCGAGCCGGTCGCCGTGAACGACGCGCCCGACGCCTTCGGGCGTGCCGGTGAATATCAGGTCTCCCGTTTCAAGCGTGAATATCGTGGAACAGTACGCGACGATTTCCGGAACGCGCACGAGCATCGAGGACGTGCTCGCGCGTTGCCGCAGGGTTCCGTTGACACGGAGCTCCAGCGTGAGCGCGTGCGGATCGCCCACCGCGGCGCGGCGCACCGCGCCCGACAGTGGGGCGGACGTGTCGAAGCCTTTCGCCACGGTCCAGGGAAGCCCCTTTCGTTTGGCGTCCGCCTGCACGTCCCTCAGCGTCATGTCGAGTCCCACGGCGTACCCGGCCACGTGCTCCATCGCTCGGGCGGCGCTGATATTTCTCCCGCCCGGACCGATCACAATGACAAGCTCGACTTCGTGATGCACGTCCGTGGAAATTGGAGGAATCATGACGGATCCCCCTTCCTCCACGATCGCCGTCGAGGGTTTCATGAACACCACGGGAGCGGAAGGAACTTCCGCGTTCATTTCCTTCGCGTGCTCCGGGTAGTTCCTCCCCAGGCAGAGGATTTTTCCTACGGGGATCAATTCCCCGTCGACGAATCTGACAGATTTCATGGCGTCCGTTTGAAATGTACTCCCGCGCATCATGATTATCAAGGGGGCGCGTGTGGAATCTGAAAAAAAATGCGAAGCGCTACAGATGTTGCAATTCGTGAGAATCATCAATATAATGGTGCGTAACCCAAACTTCGGGGGACCTCTCCGTGACATTGACATACCAGGACGCGGGGGTGAATATCAGTGAAGGGGACCGATTCGTCAGGCGAATCAGGAAGACCGTTCGATCCACGTTCAAGAAAGGAGTCCTGAGCGACATAGGCGGGTTCGGCGCCTTTTTCGACGCCAGATTCCAGGGGATGCGCTCCCCTGTTCTTGTCTCCAGCGTCGACGGGGTGGGGACAAAGCTGATCGTGGCGCAGATGATGCGCCGCTACGACACGGTGGGAGAGGACCTTGTCAACCACTGCGTGAACGACATACTGGTGTGCGGCGCCCGCCCCCTCTATTTCATGGACTACTACGCCACGGGCGCCCTCAGCGTCGAGAACGCGGCGAGCGTGCTGGAGGGATTCGCGCGCGGATGCAGGGCCAACTCCTGCGCGCTGATCGGGGGAGAAACGGCGGAGATGCCCGGGCTCTACGAGCCGCACGAATTCGACCTGGCCGGCATGATCGTGGGCGTTGCGGAGAAGCACCGGATCATAGACGGACGGCGGATCCGGAAGGGGGACGTGCTGATCGGCCTTCCCTCCACGGGGCTTCACACGAACGGGTATTCGCTCGCCAGGGCATCGCTCCTGGCGAAATACTCGCTTGACGATCGCGTGGAAGAGCTCTCGGGGACCGTGGGGGAAGCGCTCCTGGCCGTGCACCGTTCGTACCTGGGCGTGGTCGCTCCCCTCATGGCCCGCTTCGACATCAGGGGCCTCTCGCACATCACGGGAGGGGGGATCGTCGGCAACACGAACCGGATCCTCCCGCGCGGGAGATCGCTGCGCATCCGGTGGGATGCATGGCAGAGGCCGCCGCTCTTCGCGCTGATCCAGCGCACGGCGGGAGTCCCGGAGGACGACATGCGCCGCACATTCAACCTGGGGATCGGGATGGTGCTCGTCGTTCCCGGGGCGCAGGCCGGCGCCGTGGTGAAGTACCTCGGGCGCAGGAAGGAACCTGCCCTCGTCATCGGGGACGTGCTCTAGCGCCGCCGTCACCACCAGACCCCGGACGCCCATGGCAGAAGAGAAGAACCAGGATCTCGCGCTCCCGCCGGTCGCACAGCGAGCGGCGGCGAACGAACACACGCCGACGGACGCCGGACCGACGATCGTTCCCCCCGACAGCTTCACCGGGAAAGTCAGCACGCTCCACGAGATCGCCCTCCAGATCGACGCGGCGCGCTCCAGGGACGACATCATGCGGGTCCTGCGCAACGAGGTCCGCTGGATCCTCCCGCACCGCATCGCCTTTGCGTGCCTCACGGACAGGTTCCGCACGGAGTACACCGTCGCGTCCCTCGGCGAAGTCCCCCTGCCGGGTGAGGAGGGAGCCCGGTTCGGCGTCGGCGCGGGCGTGGCCGGTGTCGTGATGATGAACCAGTCCCCGCTCCTGATCGACCTCGATGAGCCCCTCCCCGAGCACGACGCCGAAGGTGTGCCCAGGGGGGACCTCCCGGAACACGCGCTGGGCCCGATGGGGATGCACACGCTTCTGGTCGTCCCGCTCCGCACGGGCAACGAGACGATCGGCGCGCTCGCATTCGCCTCGGACGTGCGCAACGCGTACGGCGAACACGAGATCGTGCTCGCCCAGCTCCTGGCCACGCAGGTGGCGATCGCGCTCGAGTACGGCGCCGTGCTGGAAGACGCGCAGCGCAGGATTTCCCAGATCGAGCTGGTCAACGAGCTCGCCGAGGACCTCACATCGACGCTGGAGCTGGACCAGCTCCTGGCGGCGGCGGCCGACACCATCCGCAAGACGTTCAACTTCTTCGACGTGACGATCTTCCTCCTGGACCGGCAGCGGGAGGAGGCGTACCTCGTGGCGCACGCGGGCACGCACGCCGACTTCCTCCCGCCCGGCTACCGGCAGCGCTTCGACGAGGGACTCATCGGCTGGGCGGTCACGCACGACGAGCGGATCATTGCGCCCGACGTGTCGCAGGATCCCCGCTACGCGTCGAGGGACTACCGCGACACCCGCTCCGAAATCGTGATCCCGATCCGCGTCGAGCACGAGATGATGGGGGTGCTGAACGTGGAGGACGTGCGCCGGCACGCCTTCGACGAGACGGACGCGATCGTCCTGGAGACGCTCTGCGACCAGCTGGGGAGCGCCATCAAGAACGCGCAGCTCTACGACCGGTTGAAGCGGACAAACGCGAAGCTGACCGAGTTCGACCGGATGAAATCTGATTTCCTGGGGATCGTCTCGCACGACTTCCGTTCACCCCTGGCGAGCATCGTCCTGGCGGCAAGCGCGCTCCTGAAACGGCCCGACGCCGTGGACACCCGGCGGCTGCGGGAATACCTCACGGTGATCGTCGACCAGGCGAACCGGCTGATCCGGCTGGCGGAAGACACGCTCTCGATGACGAAGATGGAGGCGGGGCAGCTCAACTACTTCTTCAACATGGTCAACCTGGAGCGGCTGATCAAGGACACGATCTCGATGGCCATGATCAGCGGACGCCACACCGTGACGTACGAGGTCGACCCCCGGGTCTCCTACGTGCGCGGCGACCAGACCAAGCTTCGCCAGGTGCTGCAGAACCTCCTGTCGAACGCCGTCAAGTACTCCCCCGCGGGGGGGAAGGTCACCATCCGCGCGGCGCACCACTCCGCCGAGCACCTGGTGGTGGCCGTGACCGACGAGGGGATCGGCATTCCGCAGGAGCAGCAGGGGAAGCTCTTCCAGAAGTTCTCCCGGGTGGATACGCCGGAAGCGAAGGAAATCAAAGGGTCGGGGCTGGGTCTCTGGATCTGCCGGGAAATCGTGCGGGCGCACGGCGGGCACATCTGGGTCGAGAGCCTTCCCGGCAAGGGAAGCACGTTCGCCTTCACGCTCAAGAAGGCGCACCCGGACACCGCGCCGGAGTAGCTACCGGGCGCCGGTTCTCGCGGCGATCCGCTGCTCCATGATCCTCGACGCTTCCTCGCTCACCGTTCTCCAGCGCTCCGGCTCGCGCTCAAGCGCGTGCAGTCCGGCGAGAAACTCCGTGCGCGTCATGCCTTCGTGCGCCAGCGCCGAATCCGCTTGTCTCCGCGCCCGGGCGCTGTCGCACCCCTCCCTCGTCGAGGCCTCCGCGGTTTCCATGAGAGATGCCATCGCCCGCGAGAGTTTCGCGTCATCAGTTTCTGCGCGTCCCGGTCCCCCGCAGCCCGTCAGGAGTGAAAAGAGTACGATAGATAATAGTCGATAGTCCATGGACAATAGTCACTGATTGGCTATGGACTATAGTCCATTGACTATAATCCACTGGAATGGTATATTATAACCTTTTCTGTAGCAAAATCCATTGATAACGAAATGCCCTCAACCTCCGACTTTCGCCCGGGTCTGGTGATCAAGTACAACAACGAGCTCTGGACCATCATCGAGTTCCAGCACGTGAACCCGGGGAACTGGCGCGCGTTCGTGCGCACGAAGCTCAAGAACATCAGGAGCGGCAAAGTGATTGAGAACCGCTTCCGGGCAGGCGAATCGATCGACACCGTCCGGATCGAGCGGAAGGAGTTCCAGTTCCTCTACCGCGACGGGTCCGGGTACGTCTTCATGGACAAGGAGAACTACGAGCAGATGTCCGTGGCCTCCGAGCAGATCGGGGAGGGGGCGCAGTTCCTGAAGGACGGCGAGTCGGTCGACATTCTCTTCAACGGGACGGAAATCACCGGCAT
Source organism: Bacteroidota bacterium (assembly GCA_035516035.1). Classification (GTDB taxonomy): domain Bacteria; phylum Bacteroidota; class Ignavibacteria; order UBA10030; family UBA6906; genus Fen-1273. The sequence goes on from DATJAS010000071.1 coordinate 10,358, forward strand.
CGAGCTGCCCATCACGGTGGAGCTGAAAATCACGGAGACGGTGCCCGGCGTCCGCGGGGACAGCGCCAACGCCGGGACGAAGCCCGCCGTCGTCGAGACGGGAGCCACAGTGAACGTCCCCCTCTTCCTGAACGAGGGAGACGTCGTCAAGATCGATACGAGGACGGGGGAATACATCGAGCGCGTCAAGGCGTGATCATCTGACCAGCACGAGGACCCGATGGACCTACAGTACGTCAGAAAGCTCGTGAAGCTCCTGTCGGAGAGTGCCGTGGACGAGATCGAGATCGAGGAGGAGGGAACGAAGATCCGCGTCGCACGGAACTCGCACGGCGTGCAGGTTGTCGCACCCCCGGCGTTTCAGCTCCAGGGCCCCGCTTCTCAGGTCCCCGTTTCTCAGGGGATGGCGCCAACGGCGCCAGGAGCATCGGCGCCATCCCCGGCGCCGGTCCAGCAGGCTGAATCGTCCTCACCTCCTCCCGGCCTCCACGAAATAAAGTCCCCCATCGTCGGCACGTTTTACCGTTCTCCCGCCCCCGACGCCGCCCCGTTCGTCCAGGTCGGCAGCGTCATCCGTCCCGGCGCGGTCCTCTGCATCGTCGAGGCCATGAAACTGATGAACGAGATCGAGGCCGACGTCGCAGGCAAGATCGTCCGGGTCATGGTGGAAAACGGCCAGCCGGTCGAGTACGACCAGACACTCTTCCTCGTCGAGAAGGCGTAACGTCTTCCAGCCGCCATCCAGGAGCCCAGGGGTGTTCAAGAAGGTCCTCATCGCCAACCGGGGAGAAATTGCCCTCCGCATCATCCGGGTCTGCAAGCAGCTCGGGATCAAGACGGTCGCGGTCTACTCCCAGGCCGATCGCGACTCGCTCCACGTCCGGTTCGCCGACGAGGCGGTCTGCATCGGCCCTCCGCCGGCGCGGGAGAGCTATCTGAAGGTTCCCCGGATCATCGCGGCGGCGGAGATCACCGGCGCGGATGCCATCCATCCCGGGTACGGGTTCCTCGCCGAGAACGCCCCGTTCGCCGAGATCTGCACGACCTCCGGCATCAAGTTCATCGGTCCCACGCCGGAGATGATCAGCGCGATGGGGGACAAGGCGGTGGCCAAGGAGACGATGCGCAAGGCGGGCGTCCCCGTGGTGCCGGGGAGCGAGGGCATCGTCCGCACCGTGGACGAGGGGAGGGAGGCGGCCCGCGCGATCGGCTTCCCCGTCATCATCAAGGCGTCCGCCGGCGGCGGCGGCAGGGGGATGCGGATCGTGCGCGAGGAGGCGGAGCTGGAGACCGCGTACCGCACGGCCCAGCACGAGGCCGAGCAGGGCTTCAGCAACCCGGACGTCTACTTCGAGAAGTACATCGAGCAGCCCCGCCACGTCGAGATCCAGGTCTTCGGGGACGAACACGGCAACGTCATGCACTTCGGCGAGCGCGACTGCTCCGTCCAGCGGCGGCACCAGAAGCTCATCGAGGAGTCTCCCTCGCCGGTGGTGGACGAGGAGCTGCGGGCGCGCATGGGGGAAGCGGCGCTCAAAGGGTGCAACGCCGTCAACTACGTCAACGCCGGCACGATCGAATTCCTGGTGGACAGGGAGGGGAACTTCTATTTCATGGAGATGAACACGCGGATCCAGGTCGAGCACCCGGTGACCGAGCAGGTCACCGGCCATGACCTGATCAAGCTGCAGCTCCGCGTGGCGGCGGGGGAGCGCCTGCCCAGGAAGAAGATCGTCCAGCGGGGGCACGCGATGGAGTGCAGGATAAACGCCGAGGACCCGGCCGCGGACTTCCGTCCCTCCCCCGGGCGCATCACCGATTTCCACATGCCCGGCGGGTTCGGGGTGCGCGTCGACACGCACGCGTACGCCGGGTACGCGGTGCCGCCGTTTTACGACTCGCTCACCGCGAAGCTCGTCGTCTACGCGCAGACCCGGGAGGGGGCGATCAACAAGATGGCCGGCGCGCTGGAGGAGTTCGTGGTCGAGGGGATCCGCACCACGATCCCGTTCCACCGCCAGGTGATGCTCGACGAGCGGTTCCGCAGCGGCAAATTCGACACGAGTTTTCTCGACACGTTCAGATTCGAACCACCCGGCGAGTGACGGCGCACGCAGGGCGCCGGCGCGAGTGCCGCACCCGTTGATTCCAGGAGAAAGGACGTCCGCGCATGAATTTTCCTGAGACGCTGAAATACACGAAGGACCACGAGTGGATCCGCATCGAGGGGGACACCGGCACGGTGGGGATCACCGACTACGCGCAGGGGGAGCTCGGCGACGTGGTCTTCGTGGAGCTGCCCGCCGTCGGCAAGTCGGTCAGGCAGCACGAAGCCTTCGGCACGATCGAGGCGGTGAAGGCCGTGTCGGACCTGTTCGCCCCGATGTCGGGCGCCGTGACGGACGTGAACGCGGCGGTCGCGGCCGCGCCGGACGCGGTGAACAAGGACCCCTACGGCAAGGGGTGGATGGTGAAGATCAAGCTTGCCAACCCGTCCGAGGCGTCGTCCCTCCTGGACGCGAAGGCCTACCGCACGCTGATCGGCAAGTGAGCGCGTGACCCCGGGGCGCTCTCTCCGCGGGAGAGAGCGCCCCGGGGATCACTTCAGTCGTCGGCGTACTCTTCGACCGGCGGGCACACGCACACCAGGTTGCGGTCTCCGTACGCATTGTTGACGCGCCCCACGGCCGGCCAGAACTTGTGTGCCCGCGCGTACGCCGTCGGGAACGCCGCCTTCTCTCTCCCGTAGGGCATCGTCCAGGAGTCGGCGGCAACCGCCGCGGCGGTGTGCGGAGCGTTCTTCAGGACGTTCACGTCCCTGGCCGCACGACCCTCCTCGATCTCCCTGATCTCCTCCCGGATCGCGATCAGCGCGTCGCAGAACCTGTCGAGCTCCTCCTGTGATTCGCTCTCCGTCGGCTCGATCATCAGCGTCCCGTGCACGGGGAATGAGACCGTCGGCGCGTGGAAGCCGTAGTCCATCAGGCGCTTGGCGACATCCTCCGCCTCCACGCCGGCGCTCTCCTTGAACCGGCGGAGGTCGACGATGAACTCGTGCGCGACTCTCCCGCCGCTCCCGCGGTAGAGTATCGTGTAATGGGGCTCGAGCTTCACGGCCATGTAGTTGGCGTTCAGGATGGCCACCCGGGTCGCTTCGGTGAGTCCCTCTCCCCCCATCATCGCGATGTAGGCCCAGGAGATCGCGAGGATGTTCGCGCTCCCCCACGGCGCGGCGGCCACGGGTCCGATCGCCTGCGGCGGGGAGCCTGAGAGTGCAGGGTGGCCGGGGAGAAACGGCGCGAGGTGCGCTGCGACCGCGATGGGTCCCATCCCCGGGCCCCCGCCGCCGTGCGGGATGCAGAACGTCTTGTGCAGGTTGATGTGGCAGACGTCCGCCCCCAGCTCGGCGGGCCTCAGGAGCCCGACCTGCGCGTTCATGTTCGCGCCGTCCATGTAGACCTGGCCGCCGTTCTCGTGCACGATGCGGCAGATTTCGCATATGGACTCCTCGAACACCCCGTGCGTCGACGGATACGTGACCATGAACGCGCCGAGCGCGGCGGCATGCTCCCTTGCCTTGGCGGCGAGATCGGCCACGTCGATGTTCCCGCCGTCGTCGCAGCGGACGACGACCACGTCCATGCCGGCCATGACCGCGCTGGCCGGGTTCGTGCCGTGCGCCGACGAGGGGATCAGGCAGACGTTCCTGTGCCCCTCGCCGCGCGACTCGTGGTATGCGCGGATCACCAGCAAGCCCGTGTACTCACCCTGCGCGCCCGCGTTGGGCTGGAGCGACACCGAAGGGAGGCCGGTGATCTCGCCGAGCGCCGCGCCCAGCTCGCGGAAGAGGCGGTGATACCCCGCGGCCTGCTCCCGGGGGGCAAAGGGGTGAAGCGCGGCGAACGCGTTCCATGTCACCGGGATCATCTCCGTCGTCGCGTTGAGCTTCATCGTGCATGAGCCGAGCGGGATCATCGACACATTGAGCGCGAGATCCTTTGCCTCGAGCCCATGGAGGTACCGGAGCATCGCCGTCTCGCTGTGGTAGCTGTTGAATACCGGGTGCGCGAGGTACTCCGCCCCGCGGCGGCGGAGCGCCGTTCCCGGCGGGGCCTCCTCCTTCCCCGCACCGGGAAGCGCGCCGCCCCCCGCCAGGACGCCCAGCACGCGCTCCACCTCGGCCGCGTCCGTCAGTTCGTCGAGCGAGAAGGAAATATCCCCGTTTGCAAGTGTCCGGAAATTGATGCGCGCCCCCTGGGCCGCCTTCCTGATTCCTTCGAGCGATCCGTTCCGCGCCCGCAGTCGCACCGTGTCAAAGAAATCGTCATGGACCACTTCGTGTCCCAGGGCGCGCGCCCCGCGGGCGAGCGCTCGCGCGTGCGCGTGAATCCTCTCCGCGATCGCCCGGAGCCGCGCGGGCCCGTGGTAGACCGCGTACATCGCGGCCATGACGGCCAGGAGCACCTGCGACGTGCAGACGTTGGACGTGGCCTTTTCCCGGCGGATGTGCTGCTCACGCGTCTGGAGCGCCATGCGGAGCGCGCGGTGCCCCTGCGCGTCGACGGAGACGCCGATGATCCTCCCGGGCATGTGCCGCCGGTGCGCCTCTTTTGTCGCGAAATACGCGGCGTGCGGCCCCCCGTACCCGGGGGGAACGCCGAACCGCTGCGTGCTCCCCACGGCTGCGTCGGCCCCGAACGCGCCGGGGGGCGGAAGGAGGAGAAGCGCCATGATGTCCGCGGCGCATGCCACGAGCGCCCCGGCGGCGTGCGCGCGGTTGCAGAACTGCGTCCAGTCGCGCACGGCCCCGTCGGTGGACGGGTACTGGATCAGCGCCCCGAAAACGCCTTCGGAGAATTCGAACGCGGACGCGTTCCCGACGACCACGCGGATCCCGAGGGGCTTCGCCCTCGTCGCAATGAGGGCGATGTTCTGGGGATGGCATTCGTCGGAGACGAAAAAGACACCGCGCGCAGGGTGCCCCTTGATTGCATAGAACATCGACATCGCTTCGGCCGCCGCTGTCGCCTCGTCGAGGAGCGAGGCATTGGCGATGTCCATCCCCGTCAGGTCGGTCACCATCGTCTGAAACGTCAGGAGCGCCTCCAGGCGCCCCTGCGCGATCTCGGCCTGGTAGGGCGTGTACGCGGTGTACCATCCCGGGTTTTCAAGGACGTTGCGGAGGATGACGGCGGGCGTGACGGTGCCCGAGTAGCCGATGCCGATCAGTGAGCGCCATGACTGGTTCTCCGACGCCATGGCGCAGAGGTCCGCGAGCACCTCCTGCTCGGTGCGGCCGTGTCCCAGCGCAAGGGGGCGCTTCGTGCGAAGCGACGCCGGCACCGTGCCGGCGATGAATTCCTCGAGCGTGGAACAGCCGAGGGCGCGGAGCATCGCCTCGCGGTCCGCCGGGCCGGGGCCGATATGTCGTTCGGAAAAGCGTTCGGGGTTGTGGATCTCAGGTGTCATGCAGTGGATCTCCATTGTCGGAACTCAAAGATACGGAGATCGGCCGCGACATTCAACGATCGAAGAGGTCTCCCTGCCCCGCGCGCTTCCGCCTGAAGTGCGCGGTGGAGAGGGGGAGCCAGCGTGTGGAGAGCTTTGCCCGCGACGCGGCGAGCGCGAAGAGCGCGCCGATCGCATCCGCGATCTCCCCTTCCCCCGACATCCGCCTGTGGAAGCGCGAGTCCGTGAGCGCCCCTGCGCGCACCTGGCGAATCCGCCCCAGCACGCGCGCGCTTCGCGCGGGAAGCTCGCGCTCGAGCCATTCGACGAAGAGGCGCTCCACGGGTCCCGGGAGCCGGACAAGAATGTAGGACGCCGCCCGTGCGCCGCGCTCGGCAGCCGCGGCCACGATCGCGGGGATCTCCTCGTCCGTGAGCCCGGGGATCACGGGCGCCACATTGACGCCGACGGGGATCCCCCTCGCGGCGAGTTCTCCAATTGCCTGGAGGCGGAGCGCGGGCGTCGATGTGCGCGGCTCCATGACGCGGATGAGGCCCTCCTGGAGGCTCGTCACGGAGAGCATGACGTGAACCAGGTCCATCCGGGCCATCTCCTGGAGGATGTCCGCGTCGCGGACGACGAGGGCGTTTTTCGTGATGATGCTGACCGGGTTCCGGTATTCCAGGAACACCTCAAGGCACCGGCGCGTGAGGCGGAGCCGGCGCTCGACGTTCTGGTAGGGATCTGTGTTCCCCGAGAAGGCCACGACCTGCGGCTCCCACGTCCTGGCGCCGAGTGCGCGCGCCAGGAGGCGCGGGGCGTCGGGCTTGACCAGTATCTTCGTCTCGAAATCCACCCCGGCGGAGAACCCGAGGTATTCGTGCGACGGGCGCGCGTAACAATAGATGCACCCGTGCTCGCACCCCCGGTAGGGGTTGATGCTCCACGTGAACGGGACGTCCGGGCTGTCGTTGCGGGCGAGTATCGTGCGCGATGTGTCGGTGAAATAGCGGGTGGGGACGCTCCCGGCGGTCCCCTCTCCCTCCTCGTCAGGGAGGACTTCGCGGGAGAGCTCCTCGAACCTGTTCGGCGGGTTGAACGCGGCCCCCCGGCCCCTGATCCTCCGCGCCACGGGAAGCTAGCCCCTGCGCCGGCGGACGGGGAGAGGCACGCGGGCGGCGGGGTACGTCCCCAGGAGGCGGAAGTGGGAGACGATCTCCCGCAGGTGGTCGAACGCGCGGGCGACCCGGTCCTCGTGAGGGCCCCCGGCAATGTCCGCATAGAAGAGGTAGGCGAACGGGGAGCGCGGATCGGGGCGCGATTCGATTTTCAGGAGATCGATCTCACGGAGCGCGAAGACCCCCAGGATATGGAAGAGTATGCCGGGCCTGTTCTCGGCGGGCGTGAAGACGATGCTCGAGCGCGTCGCCGACCCGTGCGCAAACCGCCAGGGCGCGCGCGCCAGGACAAGGAACCTGGTGAAGTTGCTTGCGCTGTTCTCGATGTTCCGCCTGAGGACACGGAGGCCGTAGAGCTTCGCCGCATAGGTGCCGGCAATCGCGGCAGCCTCCGGCTCTCCCTCGCGCGAGACAGCCTCGGCGGCGCCCGCCGTATCGAAGAAGGGGAGTGGGCGGAGCCGCGGATGCGCCTGGAGGAACCTGCTGCACTGGGCCAGCGCCTGGGGGTGCGAGCGGACGGTGGTCAGTCCCTCGAGCGTGCTCTTCGGCGGGGCCAGGAGCGCGTGCTCGATCCTGAGATGAGTCTCTCCCACGATGTGGAGGTCGCGCTCCAGGAGCAGGTCGTAGTTTTCGTGTATGCTCCCGGCGAGCGAGTTCTCGATGGGGATGACCCCCCTGTCCGCGCTCCGCCGCTCCACCCGGTCGAAGACTTCGGCGAACGTGGCGCAGGGAGAGGTGCTGATCCCTTTCCCCAGCATGCCGCGCGCCGCCTGCTCGCTGTATGCGCCGTGCACTCCCTGGAATGCGACGTTCATGACGTTCCGTTGAACCCGATGGCAATTCTGCGTACATTGGAATATACAACGACAGAGCCCACAGAATCCACTGCAAGGAGCCCACACGTGACACCGAAGCCCGCGACACGAAAACGGGGAGGATTGCGGGGACGGGACTTCTGCTCGATCGACGACTGCGCGGCAAGTGAGATTCGCTCGCTCCTGGCGCTCGCCAGGACGATCAAGGCGCGCCCCCGGGCGTACCGCCGGGCGCTTGACGGGAAGATCATGGCGCTCATATTCGAGAAGCCCTCCCTCCGCACGCGGACGACGTTCACGGTGGGCATCAAACAGCTCGGCGGGGATTCGCTCCTCCTCACGCCCGCGGACATCAATATCGGCAAGCGGGAATCGGTCGAGGACGTCGCGCGGAACCTCGAGCGGATGGTGAGCGGGATCATGATCCGGACGTTCGCCCACGCGATCTGCACGTCGCTGGCGGATCACGCCTCGATCCCCGTCATCAACGGCCTCACCGACAGGGAGCACCCCTGCCAGGCGATGGCGGATTTCATGACGATCCTCGAGACGAAGAGATCGCTCCGCGGGCTGAAGATCGCGTATGTCGGCGACGGGAACAACGTGGCCAACTCGCTCCTGCTCGCGGCGGCGAAGCTGGGGGCGGCCTTCACGCTCGGCACCCCCCCCGCGTACCGTCCCGACGGGGCGATCCTCGCGCGGGCCAGGGAGATCGCCGCGGCAACGGGCGCCAGGATTGACCTCGTGGACGACCCCGTGGAAGCCGTGCGGGGGGCCGGCGTCGTCTACACGGACACGTGGACGAGCATGGGACAGGAGGAAGAGGCGGTCCTGCGCCGGAAGGTCTTTGCCCCTTACCAGGTGAACCGCGCCCTGTTCGCCTACGCCGCCTCCGGCGCCGTCTTCATGCACTGCCTCCCGGCCCACCGCGGCGAAGAGGTGACCGACGAGATCATCGACTCCCCGGCCTCCGTCGTCTTCCAGCAGGCGGAGAACCGCCTCCACGTTCAAAAAGCGATCATGCTCGAGCTGCTCAGGAACTGACGCGTGGGTTCCCTGGTCCTCATCGCGGTGGGAGGCAACGCCCTGATACGGGCGGGCGTGCCGGTGAGCGCACAGGAGCAGTTCCAGAACGCGGTCGATACGGCGGGGGTCGTCGTGCGGCTGATCCGCGCGGGGTACCGCATCGTGCTGACGCACGGCAACGGCCCGCAGGTCGGCGCGACGCTCGTCCGCTCCGAGCTGGCCGCGGCGCACGCCTACCGGATGCCGCTCGACTGTTGCGTGGCCTCGACGCAGGGAGAAATCGGCTACGTGCTCCAGTACGCCCTCTGGCAGGCGCTCCAGGCGGAGGGGCTCTCGACGCCCGTCGTCTCGCTGGTGACGCAGGTGCTCGTGGACAAGGACGACCCGGCCTTCCAGCGGCCGACGAAGCCGATCGGTCCGTTCTACACGCGCGACGAGGCCGCGCGCTACCGGGACATCTTCAACTGGGTGATCACGGAGGATTCCTCCCGCGGGTTCCGCCGCGTGGTGGCCTCACCCGAGCCGCAGGGCATCGTGGAGCTGGAGGCGATCCGCGCCTGCGTCGACCGGGGACTCGTGGTCATCGCGGCGGGAGGGGGCGGCGTCCCCGTATTCAACGACCACGACATCACGAAGGGAGTGGAGGCGGTGATCGACAAGGATCATACCTCGGCGATCCTCGCCTCGCAGCTCGGGGCGGACGTCTTCGTGATCGATACCGACGAGGAGATGGTCTGCCTGGACTATCGCAGGCCGTCCCAGCGAAGGCTCCCCAGGCTGACGATGGCCGAGTGCGCGGAGCACCTGGCCGGGGGGCAGTTTCCCGAAGGGAGCATGGGGCCGAAGATCCGCGCGGCAATGGTGTTCCTCTCCCGCGGCGGGCCCGAGGCGATCATCACCGACGCGCCGCACCTGGTCGACGCACTGGCGGGGAAGGGCGGCACTCACATCATCCGATAACAGCTGACTGCAAGGAGCCAGGAGAGCACATGAGGAAAACGCGCATACTGATCATGGGGGCTGCCGGGAGGGATTTCCACAACTTCAACACGCTCTACCGGGACTCGAGGAGCGTGGAGGTGGTCGCATTCACCGCGACGCAGATCCCGAATATCGAAGGAAGAAAATACCCGGCAAAGCTGGCGGGGAAGCTCTACCCGCGGGGAATCAGGATCTACCCGGAGGCCGACCTGCCGGAGCTCATCCGGAAGCTGCGCGTCGACGAGGTGGTCTTCTCCTATTCCGACGTCGCGCACACGTACGTGATGAACAGGGCGTCCCTCGTGATGTCCCTGGGGGCGGATTTCCGCCTCCTGGGAGTGGAACACACGATGCTGCGCTCCCGCGTTCCCGTGATCGCGGTGGTCGCAGTCCGCACCGGCTCGGGCAAGAGCCAGACCTCCCGGCGCGTCTGCGCGGCGCTGCGCGCGATGGGGAAGCGGGTCGTGGCGGTGCGCCACCCGATGCCCTACGGCGACCTGGTGCGCCAGCGCGTGCAGCGCTACGGGTCGATCGAGGACCTGCGCCGGTTCCGCTGCACGGTGGAGGAGATGGAGGAGTACGAGCCGCACATCGTCGAGGGGACCGTCATCTACGCCGGCGTCGATTACGGCGCCATCCTCGCGCAGGCGGAGAAGGAGGCGGACGTCATCGTCTGGGACGGCGGCAACAACGACACGTCGTTCTACCGCGCTGACCTGACGTTCACGGTGGTGGACCCGCACCGCGCCGGTCACGAGCTTCTCTACTATCCGGGCGAGACGAACGTCCGGCTGGCCGACGTCATCGTCGTCAACAAGATCGATTCGGCGCCCCCGGGAGCTGTGGACCGGGTCCTGGCCAACGTCGCCACAATCAACCCCCGCGCGCTCGTGGTGAAGGCGAACTCCGCCATCACGGTGGACGACGAGAGCGTCATCCGGGGGAAGAGCGTCCTGGTCGTCGAGGACGGTCCCACGCTGACGCACGGAGGGATGCAATACGGCGCCGGGACGATCGCCGCGCGGATGTTCGGGGCCGCCTCCATCATCGATCCGCGCCCCTACGCGGTGGCGTCGATTGCGGCCACGTACGAGAAGTACCCGGGGACGGGCACCGTGCTCCCGGCGATGGGGTACGGCGACGGGCAGGTAAAGGATCTTGAGACGACGATCAACGCCGTTCCTTCGGATGCGGTCGTGATCGGGACGCCGATCGACCTGCGGCGGGTGCTCGGGATCAACCGCCCCTCCGTGCGCGTCAGCTACGCGCTCCAGGAGGTGACGCGGCCCGACGTCGCGGAGATCCTGAGCGGCTTTTTTGCCCGGCGGCGCCCGAAGCGCCGCGGCCGCTGACCGCCGGCCGTTGAATTATCTGTCAGAATTCAATATATTCAGACGCAATGGAAGTCCCTGACCCCCCCAGATGACCCATAACGAACTGGTTCTCGTCCTCGACTACGGCGCACAGTATTCGCAGCTGATCGCCCGCCGCGTCCGTGAGGCGGGGGTGTATTCCGAGCTCCATCCCTGCACGCTTTCCCTCGAACGGATCAGGGAGCTTCATCCCCGGGGGATCATACTCTCCGGCGGCCCCTTCAGCACGTACGAACCCGGGGCGCCCCTCTCTTCGCCCGGCATCTTCGACCTCGGCATTCCCGTGCTCGGCATCTGCTACGGGCTCCAGCTCATCGCCTACCAGCTCGGCGGCGAGGTGGATACGGCGGCCCGCCGCGAATACGGCCAGGCATTTCTCACGATCGATGACGCGACCGATCTCTTCCGGGGCGTGACGCCCGACGGCCCGTCGGGGCTCCGCGTCTGGATGAGCCACGGCGACCATATCACGCGGATGCCCCCGGGGTTCGAGGCGATCGCGCACTCGGCAAACGCCCCCGTCTGCGCCATACGGCAGAAGGAGAAGAAGATCTACGGCGTCCAGTTCCACCCCGAGGTCGTTCACACGCCGAAGGGGACGGCAATCCTCAGGAACTTCCTCTACACGATCTGCGGCTGCGCCGGCACATGGAGCCCCGCCGCGTTCGTCGCCGAAGCGATCGAGAGCGCGCGGAAGGGCGCGCCGCGGGGGAACGTCCTGTGCGCGCTCAGCGGGGGGGTCGACTCCTCGGTGACCGCGCTCCTGCTCCACCGGGCGATCGGCGACCGGGTGCGCTGCATCCACATCAACAACGGCCTCATGCGGAAGGACGAGTCGGAATCGGTGGTGCGCACGTTCCGCGACACGTTCGCGATCCCGCTGGAGTACGTGGACGCGACAGACAGGTTCCTTGCGGCGCTGGAAGGGGTCGCCGATCCCGAGCGGAAGCGGAAGATCATCGGCAGCACGTTCATCGACGTCTTCGAGGAGGAGGCGCGGAAGATCGGGGACGTCGAGTACCTGGCGCAGGGGACGCTCTACCCGGACGTGATCGAATCGACCTCATTCCGGGGTCCCTCCGTGACGATCAAGTCGCACCACAACGTCGGCGGCCTCCCCGCGACGATGCGCCTGAAGCTGATCGAGCCGTTCCGCGAGCTGTTCAAGGACGAGGTCCGCGCCGTGGGGGGTGAACTGGGACTCCCGGACGACCTCCTCTGGCGCCAGCCCTTCCCGGGTCCCGGGCTTGCCGTGCGGATACTGGGACCGGTCACGCGCGAGCGCCTCGCGCTCCTCCGGGAGGCGGATGCGATATTCACGGAAGAGGTGCGCCGCGCAGGCCTCGAGCGGGACGTCTGGCAGGGGTTCGTCGTCCTGCTCCCCGTCCGCTCGGTCGGCGTCATGGGGGACGGGCGGACGTACGGCGAAAGCGTCGCGCTCCGCGCCGTGGCGAGCGTGGACGGCATGACCGCCGACTGGTTCAGGATGCCGCACGACGTCCTGGCGGCCGTGTCGTCGAGAATCACGAACGAGATCCCGGGAATCAACCGGGTGGTCTATGACATCAGCTCCAAGCCGCCGGCGACGATCGAGTGGGAATGAGGAGGAGGGGGTGAACAAGTACTTTTCGTTCGTCAAGATCGAGCACACGCTCTTCTCGCTCCCGCTCATCTACAGCGGGACGCTGCTGGGGGCGCACGGGACGCTCCCTCCCCTGAAGATCCTGCTCCTCGTCCTGACCGCCGCCACCGGCGCGCGCACCGTCGCGTTCGCGCTGAAC
>DATJAS010000072.1:0-6739 GCA_035516035.1 Bacteroidota bacterium
CCGTGCGCGCCATGCAGCGGAACACCGGCCCGGATGCGGACGGGCGGGTTGAGCGCGTGCGCGGCGACGTGCTGGACCCCTGCAGCATTGCGCGCGCCATGGCAGGATGCGACACGGTCTACCACCTTGCCGCGTACGCGCACGCCTGGGCACGCTCGCCTGAGACGTTTTTCGACGTCAACGTCACGGGAACGCGCTCCGTCCTGGAAGCCGCGCTGAGACACGGTGTCCGGCGCGTGGTGGTCACGTCTTCCGTTGTGACGATGGGGAGCGCGGAGGGGGAAGCTGCAAACGAGTCGACACCGCGCAGCGCACCGGCGCTCACGCCGTACGAGGAGTCGAAGATCGCGGCAGAAGAAGCCGCGCTCGAATACGCGCGCAGGGGACTCCAGGTGGTGATCGTCAACCCCACGCGCGTGTTTGGCCCGGGCATCCTCAACGAGGTGAAGACGTCTTACGCGGAAGCGCCGTACTGTATCGACAAGGCACGGGAGGAACTCGGGTACAGCGTCACACCGCTCGCCGATGCCCTGTCAGCGACCGTCGCCTGGCTGAACCGCGGCGGGCCCCGGGAGGAGGCCGCGGCATGAAACCGCTCATCCGCGCGCTGGATCTGCGGACGCTCGTCCGCAGCGAGGAATGGCAGCCGACGGTCATTCTCATTCTCGCCGCCCTCCTGACGGCGTGCCACAGGTACTTCGGCTCGCCGGACGCGGCGCGGCGGATCATGCCCGGGTGCGACGGGATTACGGCGGCGACATTCATGTTCGCGTCGGCATTCGTCCTGTTCGGACTCGTGCCGTTCTGCGTGCTGGTGATCGGGTTCAGGGAACACCCCTCCGACTACGGGCTCCAGTGGGGGAACTGGCGGCTGGGAGCCGGTCTCCTCCTGGCGCTGCTCCCCCTGATCACCGCGGCGTTCCTGTATCCCGCCTCGGGAAACGCCGAGGTGCGCGCGTTCTACCCGTTCGCGCCAGAGGCGGGAAGCTCGATCGCGAAGTTCCTCCTGCTCCAGATTCCCCGGGGCGCGCTCTACTATAGTGCATGGGAGTTCTTTTTCCGGGGCTTCATGCTCTTCGGCATGCGCCGCTATGTCGGCGACTGGCTCGCCGTCTGCGTGCAGACGATCCCGCAGTGCCTGTGGCACATCGGGCTACCCACGGGCGAGATCCTCTCGTCGATCGGCGGGGGGGTGCTCTTCGGGGTCATCGCGCTCAGGACGCGGTCCATCATCTGGCCGATGCTCCTCCACTACGCGATGGGGATCGTCCTCGACATTCTCATTATCGCCCGGAGCTGAAGGAGCCTGCCATGGAGACGCGCCCATCAACTGCACACGCCGCCATCGACGCCGCCTGCCTCACCTTTATCGCCGCCCTTCTCCTGGTCTGCGCGGGCAACCGGTCGAACGTCCCCGGAGCGCCGGCGGTCGGGCAGGGTCTTCTGATCGCGGGCGGGCTCTACGCCGCCGCGTCGGGAGTCGCCCGCCGACTGCGGGACGGGATTGCCTCGACGTGGACACTGACCGCCGCCGTGACGCTTCTCCTTTCGTACCTCTACCAGGCGATCGCCCCGTTCCAGCACGTGCTCGTGCGCGGCTGGTTCGACGGCGTTCTCATCTCATGGGAAACATCGCTGACGGGCACGGAATGCACACGTACGCTCCAGAGTATCGCCTGCACGGGCATCACGGAGTGGATGATGTACGCCTACGTGATATACGTCCCCCTCCTGCCGGTGACCGCCCTCCTGTGCTACAGGACCGGTGGCCCCGCCGCCGCGCGGGACTTCCTCTTCGCACTCGCCGCCACGAACCTGGCGAGCTTCACCGGGTTCCTCCTCTTCCCGGTCGCGGGGCCGCTCTTCTACCAGCCGGGGGCCTATACGGTCCCGCTCACGGGGGGATTTTTCACCTGGTGCGCCGGCCTGCTCCATGCCTCCGCGCACTACCCGGGGGGATCACTCCCGAGCCCCCACTGCGCGTCGACGACGGTGATGCTCGTGATGCTGTACAGGCACAACAGGAAGGCGTTCTACGTCGCCGCACCGACGCTCCTGAGCATTTACGCGGCGACCGTGTACGGAAGGTACCACTACATCTGGGACAGCGCGGCGGGAATCCTGACCGCGATCGTCATGCTCAGGCTCTGCCCGGTGCTTCTGGCCTGGGCCGGACAGATTGCTTCGTCGCTGATTGCTTCGCGCAGAGCGCTCGCAACGCTCGCAATGACATCGAAGGAGGACATATGAAAACGCTCGTCACGGGAGGTACTGGATTTATCGGAAGCCACCTGGTGGAACGGCTCCTGGAGAAAGGAGAGTCGGTAATCTGCGTCGCGAAGGACGTCATGCACGCGCGCATGCTGGCGCTGCGCGGCTGCGACGCGATGCTCGCGGACATCAACGAGGCCGACGGTCTGGACTCCGCGCTGGACGGTGTGGACACCGTCTACCACGTCGCCGGACTGACGCGGTGCCGGAGGCCTGAAGACTACTATGAGGCAAACACGCGCGGAACGCGCCGGTTTCTGGAAGTCTGCAGGGGGCACCGCGGTACGATCCGCCGGTTCATCTACGTGAGCAGCCAGACCGCCGTGGGCCCGTCGCTCGACGGCAGGCCCGTGAGCGAGGAATCGCCGTACCACCCGGTGTCGCACTACGGCCGGAGCAAAATGCTCGCGGAGATGGAGGTCCTCCGGGCCGCGCGGGCGCTGCCTGTCACCATCGTGCGCCCATCCGCGGTCTACGGGCCCCGCGAGCGGGACATGTATGACTACATCAAGACCGTGAAGCGCGGACTGAAGCTCCTGATCGGATTCCACGACAAGCTGATGAGCCTCGTCCACGTCGACGACCTGGTGAGCGGGATCCTGCTGGCGGGTGAGTCGGTCCGAGCCGCGGGGAAAAAGTATTTCCTCGGCAGCGAACGGCCGTACAGCATCCGGGAAATCGGCGGAACGATTGCCACGGTGCTCCACCGCCATCCCCTGTGCGTGCGGCTGCCGCACAGCCTCGTCTATGCCGTGGGCGCGGCCGCAACGGCGATCGGCAAAGCGACCGGGGCAGAAGTGTTCTTCAACATGGAGAAGGCGCGCGAGGCGGTCCAGCCGGCCTGGACCTGCTCGGTGGCCAAGGCGGCAACTGAGCTGGGGTACCGCGAGCGCTTCACGCTCGAGGAAGGAATGAGGCAGACGTACGCGTGGTACGTCGAGAACGGGTGGCTCTGACCGGCTCTTTCCTGCGCCGCTCCGGCGTCCCTTCCTGCGAACAAAGCGCGGCCGGGGTTTGTTCCTATGTACAACCATGCGCATACTCATCATCGAAGACGAACGCAAAGTCGCCCAGTTCCTCAGGAAGGGATTTGAGGCGGAGGCGTTCTCCGTGGACATCGCCCCCGACGGCGCCGAGGGGCGCAGGCTTGCGCTCGCGGGGTCGTACGACGCGCTGATCCTCGACCTGATGCTCCCAAAAATCGACGGCATGACGCTCCTGGAAGAGCTGCGCAGGGAGCGCGTCGATACCCCCGTGCTCATCCTAACGGCACGTGGAGAGGTGGAGGACAGGGTGAAGGGGCTCAACCTCGGGGCGGACGACTACCTGGCGAAGCCGTTTTCGTTTGCGGAAGTGCTGGCCCGCGTCAGGGCCATCCTGCGGCGGAGCGCCGGCGACGGGAGGAGCCCGGTCCTTGAACTGGGCGACCTGAAAATGGATTTGCCGACCCGTTCCGTCAGGCGGGGCGGCAGGGAACTCACGCTGACGAACAAGGAATACGAGCTGCTCGAGTACCTCCTCAGAAACAAGGGACGGGTCGTTTCCCGCGTCATACTGACCGAGCATATCTGGGACATGGGGTTCGACAGCGAGACAAATGTCGTCGACGTCCTCGTCAACCGGCTGCGGCGGAAAGTGGACGAGGGGTTCCCCCGGAAGCTGATACAGACCGTCCGCGGCGTGGGATACGTGCTCAAGGACGCCGCCGGTGACGAGCATGCCTGAAGCCCGGTCGCTCCGGTTCGTCCTCACGCTCTGGTATTCCGTCGTTCTCCTGGTCGCGCTCTTCCTCTTCGGCGCCGCGGTTTACATCTACCTCCAGCGGGCGCAGGAAGCCTCGCTCAGGAGCGATCTCCTTGAGGAGGTCGACTGGATCTCCCGGCTCGTGGACATCGACCGGAAACGGATCGCCGGCGGAGAAATCGAAGCACTGTCCGATGACGTGGAGCGGAGAATCACCGACCACTTCCTCGCGAACCCCCGCAACTACATCGTGATCCTGGAGTCCTCATCCGGGAACATGCTCTTCGAGTCGGGCAAGGGGGAAGAAGCGCACGCGGCGGCCGGCGGGATCCCACCCGGCCGTACTGCGTTCATGACCCTGCTGGACATCCACGGTGCGCCCGTGCAGGCCGCTGCCCGCCGGGATGACCCATTCATCATCCAGGTCGCCTACACGCAGGGGGCCTCGCGGGCCGTGCTGGGGCGCCTCCTTTCGATCTTCGCGGTGCTGACGCCCGTCGTCCTCTTCCTGTCCGTTTCGGGCGGATGGCTCATGGCGGGAATCGTCCTGCGGCCGATCAGGGACGTCTCGGAGCGGGCCCGGAACATCACCGCGAGCAACCTCTCAGGGCGGATCCCCCCGCGCGCGGTGCAGGACGAGCTGGGTGAATTGATCGCGACGATCAACGACATGATCGCCCGGCTGGAGGACTCGTTCCGAAACATCCGCGAGTTTTCGCTCAGCATCGCCCACGAGCTGAAGACCCCCCTGACGATCCTGAAGGGGGAATCGGAGCTTGCGCTCGCGCATCCCCTCACGCCCGGCGAAGCCCAGGATCTCGCGTCAATGTACCTCGAGGAAACGTCGCGCCTCTCGCGGATCGTGGACGACCTCCTGACGCTTGCACGCGTCGAATCCGGTCAGATGTCGCTCGCCGTCGAACCCGTGGAACTGCACCGGCTCCTGGAGGACATCCACGAGGACGCGCTCATCCTCGCCTCCGGTAAGCAGATGACCGTGACGATGGACCAGAACGACGAGGCCCGGTTAGTCGGCGACCCCGTCCGGTTGCGGCAGCTCTTTCGCGCGCTCATCTCCAACGCGGTCCGTTACACCGATGCCGGGGGGACGATACGGATCAGGAGCCGACGCCTCGAGGCGGAAGCCATCGTGTCCATCGAAGACACGGGGATCGGCATCCCCCCGGAGAGCCTGGGGAAGATCTTCGAAAGATTCTACAGGGTGGAGGAGGCCCGCACGCGAGCCCGGGGAGGAAGCGGCCTGGGGCTCGCGCTTGCGCGCTGGATCGCCGAGGCCCACCGGGGATCGATCGACGTCAGGAGCACTCCGGGCGAGGGATCCTGCTTCACCGTCCACCTCCCGCTTGCACCCCCCGCATGACAGGATTGTAATCTTCACGTCATCCTCACGCCATCCTGCGCACGTCCAAGAAGTTAGAACAACCGGAGCCGTGCGATGCCCGAGAAAAAGCGTACCGGGGGCGAGGCGATGAATGAGACGCCGATTGCCCCGAGCTCACGCAGGATGGTCCTGGGGGTGCTGGGAATACTGGCCGCCTCCATTCTCCTCATTCTCCTGCTGCGGTACGCATTTCTCTGAACGCCGGACACATATTGCGCACTCACGAAAGGAGCGTAACCATGTTCCACATCAAAGCACCGAGGTTGATTCTCGCCGCCTGCCTGGCGATGGGATTCCTGGGGGGAGCGGCGTTCTTCATGACGATCGGGGCCGCCACCCATCCGGCGCAGAACAATTCCCCCTCTGCACCTGCGCCCGCGGTCTCACCCGAGGGAAAAGCCCTGCTGAGCGAGTTCAGCACCGCCTTTGAGGCGGCAGCCGCGAAGGTCAACCCGTCCGTCGTCCCGATCATGAGCGAGCAGGTGACGCACGTGGCCAACCCCTTCGGTTCGACGAACGACCCGCTCAGGAACTTCTTCGGCGACGACTTCTTCCGCAGGTTCTTCGGCACGCCTCCCGGCGAGGAGAAGCAGGTCGTCCACGCGCTCGGTTCGGGCGTGATCGTCTCGAAGGACGGCTACATCCTGACAAACAACCACGTCGTCGACGGGGCCGACAAGCTGACCGTCGTCCTCCAGGACAAGCAGAAATACACGGCAAATGTCATCGGCCGGGACCCGCAGTCGGACGTGGCGGTGATCAAGATCAACGCCTCCGACCTGCCCGTGGCATCGCTCGGCAATTCCGACGATGCGCGTGTCGGGCAGTGGGTGATCGCGGTCGGCAACCCGTTCCAGCTCATGCACACCGTCACCGCGGGGATCATCAGCGCGAAGGGCCGTTCGGCCGTGAACCTCGCTGACTACGAGGACTTCCTCCAGACGGACGCTTCCATCAATCCCGGCAACAGCGGCGGCGCGCTCGCCGATCTCGACGGCAACGTCATCGGCATCAACACCGCGATCGTGAGCCCCAACGGGGCCGGCGGCAACGTCGGGATCGGGTTCGCCATACCGATTAACATGGCGAAGAGCATCATGCACCAGCTCGTTGCCACCGGGAAGGTCTCGCGCGGGTTCCTCGGCCTCCTGCCGCAGGATATTGACGAAGGACTGGCGAAGGCGATGAACCTGAAGGACACGAAAGGATGCCTGGTCGGTGACGTCAACAAGGACGGGCCGGCGGACAAGGCGGGAATCAAGCGCGGCGACGTAATCACGAAGTTCAACGGGACGGAGGTGGAAAACAGCGTTCAGCTCCGGA
>DATJAS010000073.1:0-9313 GCA_035516035.1 Bacteroidota bacterium
ATTCAAAGGATATTGTCAATCAGTATTGGCGATTAATTGCGAATACTTGACCAAGAGCATTGTACAGTTACCGGTTGATCTCAATCACATCATGTAATGCTCCGAGGACATTCTGCGTCGAAAAGGGGGTCGGCAAAAGGGCATCTGCTCCTTCAGTGGTCTCACCCGGGCGGCCCCCGGTGATGATGATTTTCACATCCGGATTGATGCTTCTGAGGATCCGGGCCACAGCGGGGCCGTCCATGAACGGGATCTCGAGGTCGAGTATCGCCGCCGCGATGCCCGCTCCCGGGCGGCGGCACAGGGCGATTGCTTCCGAGCCGTCCCTGACCGTCACTGCATTGTATCCGTGCGCCGTCAGTATCTTCTTCAGTATGTCGCGGAGGGAGGCCTGGGGCTGCGCCACGATCACCCTCTTCCCTTTTCCGAGGAAGAGATCGGCTTCAGTGCCGGGGCCGGCATTCTCCTCGGCCGGGAGGTAGACCTTGACGTTCGTCCCGCGGCCCACCTCGCTGAAGATATTGATGAACCCCCTGTGGTTACGGGCAATCGCTGCGGCCGTCGAGAGGCCGAGGCCGGTCGTCCGGCCCGCGGGTTTCGTCGTGAAGAAAGGCTCGAAGACTTTCCCAAGTATCTCCCCCGGTATTCCCTTCCCGGTGTCGCTTACCGTGATGACCAGGTATTTTCCGGGGAGCGCATGGGGGATCGTCCCGACGCTCTGAGCCTCGATCAGCGCGTTCTCTGCGTCAATGCGCATGACCCCGCCGTCGGGCATCGCTTCGCGGGCGTTCGTGCAGATATTGGTGAGGATCTGCTGGATCTGCGCCGCCGTGCCGGGAATCGCCCAGAGACCATCCGGGAACGATGTCTCAAGCTGTATGGACTCGGGGAGCGCGGCCTGCACGCTCCGCGACGTCTCCGCGAGCATCTCGGACGGGTCCAGCAGCCCCTTCCCGCTCCCGGCGTTCTCGGCCAGGGCGAGGACCTGGTTCGCCGTCTCCATTCCCCGGCGCGCGTTGGTCGCGATGATCGCGACGGCCTGGCGCGACGGATCGTCGTCGGCTTTCGACGCCACCGCCGGGACGGCGAGCATGACGGGCGTCAGCATCCCGTCGAGGTCGGCCGCCAGCGCAGAGGCGAGCGATGCGATTCCCTGCATGTGCTGCGCGCGGAGCTCGTACACCTCGAGCTCCCGTTTCCCGGTGATATCGGTGGAGATGACGAGCACCGACTTCGCGTGGCCCTCGGCATCCCGGATGAGTGTCCAGCGGCTGTCCACCAGCACCATCGTCCCGTCCTTCCGCCTCTGGCGGAGTTCCCCGGACCAGTAGCCTTCGACGAGCGTCGTGTGCGCCGCTCCCCCGAGGCGGTGGATCTGCTCCGTGTGGAGGACTTCCGCGGAGCATTTTCCCCTCACCTCGTCCGCCGCCCACCCGTAGAGCGCGGTGGCGGCGTTGTTCCAGAAGAGGATCCTGTCTTCCGGGTCACAGACGAAGACCGCGTCCTGGGCCTGTTCCAGGAGCCCGGTCCCCGCGGAAGGAGCCTCCTCCGCGCGCACCTCGTGTCCCACGGCGGGAAAGATGAGCGCAAGCGTGCCCGTCACCTCGCCCCGCGCATTGCGGTGCGGCGTGGCCTCGATCGTGGCGCGGAAGAGCGTCCCGTCCTTCCGTTTCAGCGTGGCCTCGTACTGTTCCGCAGCGCCCGACCTGCGGCGCTCGTTCCGCTCGTACAGGAGGAGCCTGTCCTCCTCGGGGATGAGGAGCGTGGAGGAGAGGCGGCCGAGCATCTCGGGCGCGGCGAACCCGCTCAGCTCCGACATCGGCCTGTTCACGTACGTGATCACGTCCTCCATGTCCGTCAGGATCACGCCTGCCGTCATCTCCTCGAGGAGCGCGTGCAGGAGCGATTCGCTTTCGCTGACCACCCTGAGCGCGAGCCGGTGCTCCAGCTCCGCGGCGGCACGCGCGGCGGCCACCGTCAGTACGGACCGGGCGACGTCGGGGTTGGCGATCGGGCTGTCGTGCATGATGAAGATGTGGCCGATCACCCCCCCTTCCGCGTCGATCAGCGGCGTGCCGAGGTACGCGACCGCGTCCATCGCGCGGAGCGCTTCCTCCTCCGGAAAGAGCTGCTGCACGTCCGCGGCGATGTACGTCGTTTTCCCCTCGCGCACCACCCGTTCGCACGTCGTCCCCGCGACGTCGTACTCGAACACGGGCGCGGGTCCCCCCGCCGCCCAGTACGCCAGCGCCCGGACCCTCTCGCGGCGGCGGTCGGTGCATTCGGAGACCAGCGCGTAGCGCACGCCGAGCGCCTCGGCCAGCGCGCGCACGCACCCGGGAAAGAACTCGTCCCCCCGGCTGCGGGCGATCTCCTCCTGGACCTGCCGCATCACTTCGCCGGCCAGTCGCCTGCGGCTGACGTCCCGGGAGATGATCACCACCATCGCCGGCTTGCCCGCTGCGTCCCGCACGACGCTCCCCTGCGACTCGATGTAGCGGATGTTCCCCTCCCTGTCGACGAGCCGGTACTCCAGCCTCTGTCCCACGCCGGAGGCCACCGTTTCCCGGAACACGCTGCGCACTTCTTCCCTGTCGTCGGGGTGGACGTCGACGAACGAGCTGGTCCCCTCAAGCGTGTCCGGCTCGTCGAGGAGGTCGGCATACGAGGGATTGTTGTACAGCCTCTTCCCCTCGAGGTCGAGCACCGCGACGAGGTCGCTGGCGCTCTCGACCGCATTGCGGAAAAAATCCGCGGCCGTATGGGGATCCGCCCCGGCCCGGGTTACGGACGCGGGAGCCGCCTCCGGGACACGAGGGATACCGGGAGCATCCGGGAGATGCGCGGCATCCGGAGCCTCCGGAACATCCGGCGGCTCCGGGAGATCCGGTGCCTCCGCTGCCGCCTCGTGTGGCCCGGCAACCGGGGGGGAGTTTTCGAATATGGTCCTGACGGCGGGGCCGAGGCGGGAAATGTTTTTGCGCGCGACGTAGTCGGCGGCCCCGGCTTTGAGGGCTTCGACGGCGACCTCCTCCGAGCCTGCCGAGGAGACGACAAGCCACTGGATCCGGGGGTGTTCCTGGCGGTGCCGCCGGATCAGCGCGGAAATATCGAGGCGGGGGACGGCGCCGTTGGCGATCACGAGGTCCGGGCGGTACTCTTCGAGGACGCGCTCGAACATGTCCCGCGTGCCGACCCGCCGCGAGTTGAGGGGAAGTCCCGTCTTGCGGAGCTGCATGACGATGACTTCGGCGTCGGTGGGGTCAGGTTCCAGGATAAGGACTCTTTTCTCTTCAGGCATGCGCACACCCCGTATGCAGAGATGACGTGAAGCCGCGCGACCCCTAGCGTCCCTCCAGCACGCCGCCGCTGCGCCTGTCCGCGTTCAGGAGCGCAATGGCGAAGACGAGACCGAACAGGCCGAGCGAAGAGAACATGACCATGCTCGCGGTATATGTCCCCGTCGTATCACGCAGGTACCCGTTCACGAACGGGAACGCGGCGAGACCGAAGTTCTGGATCATTGTCGTCAGACCGAACGCGGTCCCCACCCTGTTCTTTTCCACGATCAGGGGGATGGAGGGCCACATCGCCGCGGGCACCAGGACGAACGATACGCCGAGCATGATCATGGGGAACGCCGGGGGTACCATCGTGAACGCCATGAGGAGGAACGCGGGGACCATCATCACCGAGCCGGCCACCATCATCGTAGCGCGGCGCCCGACGCTGTCGACCATGCGGCCGAAGACCGGCGCGAACACCATCGATGCGAAGATGATGATCGTGGTGGTTCCCCCCGCCGTCGTGAACATGTGGAATATGTTGTAAAACACCTGGGAGAAGAACCCGCCTTCCGACCCGGCGGTCATCGGCAGGCCCCACTTGCTGTTGAAGAAATCGGTCGAGAGCGCCGTGAAGGGGAATATCGCCGAGTAGAATGTCACGCAAAGGAGCGTCACGAACCAGTAGGACGAGGTGAACTTCCTGATGTCGCCCGGGACGATCTTGTCCCCCCCTCCCTCCTCCTTCAGCGCCAGTGCCTTCTCGCCCCGCCTGTCAAGGAGATTGTACACCAGGTTTGACCCGAGCGACGCGGCGCAGAAGAGAACAGCCGCCCAGAGCGCGTACCGGTAGTCCTTGAAATAGTCGGCGATCAGCGCCTCCGTGTTGAAGCTGAAGAGCGTCCCCAGCCGGGAGAGCGTCAGCCCTATCCCGAACGAGAGGGCGAGCTCCTTCCCCTTGAACCACCTGGCAAATATGGCGCTCTGCGCCACCACGAGCGACTCCGACCCCCAGCCGAACACGAACCGCCCGCAGTAGAGGATCCAGAGGTTCGGGGCCACCGCGACGATGATCGCTCCCGCCGTCACCAGCGCGGAAAACAGGAGGCTCGCGCGACGCGTGCCGATCCTGTCGATCAGGAGCCCCCCGATAAAGACGGAGAATATCGCGGCGACACTGTACACCGTGTACGTCCAGCCGATGGCCTCGCGGTCCACGCCGAGCGCGGTGATCAGCATCGGCGCGATCGCCCCCAGGCTGTCGTAGGCGAAATAGCTCCCGAACGTCACGAGCGCCACGAAGAACAGGACGGCGAACCTGTACCACCCCTTGCGGGGGTCCAGCCGCAGGGCCTCTTCCGGAGTGGCGTTCATCGGGCGTTGTTCAGTATCGCCATGAGATATTTCCAGTATTTCCCGACGGTGTCGATGTAGATCTTCTCATCGGGCGAGTGGACAGCCTCCAGCGTGGGACCGAACGACACCATGTCCATGCCGGGATACCGCTCCCCGATGATGCCACACTCCAGGCCCGCGTGTATCGCCTTCACCTCGGGGTCCTTCCCGAAGAGCTGCCGGTACGTCGATTTTGCCAGCTGCAGGACCGCGGAGCCCATGTTCGGCTTCCAGCCCGGGTAACCGTCCGTCGCGCGCACCTCCGCCCCGCCGAGCGTGAAGACGGCGGCAACCGTCTCGCAGATCTCGTCGATCTCCGATGCAACGGAGCTTCGCTGGCTCGTGGCCACGGTCACCGACTTCCTGTCCGTCTTCACCACCGCCACGTTCGTCGACGTCTCCACGAGGCCGGGGATGTCCGCGCTCATCCTGGTGACGCCGTGGGGGAGCGCTGCGATCGTCCGCGTGATCTTCGCCTGGAGAGCGCGCGGCAGGACCTTCCCCTTCTTCTTCGTGGCCGTGAGCGTGACGGCCAGGTCCGGCTCCACGCTCCCCGATTCCGCGCGGAGCACCGCGTTCGCGTCGGCCACGACGGCCGCGGCCTCGTCCCACTTCTTCTTCGGGAGAAAGAGAAGCGCCTCCGCCTCGCGGGGGATCGCGTTGTGCTTGTTGCCCCCGTCCAGCGCGGCAATCCGGGCACCCAGCGGGGCGAGCCGGATCAGCACCCTGTTGATCATCTTGACCGCGTTCCCCCGGTTCTTGTCGATCTCGAGCCCCGAGTGGCCTCCCTTCAGGCCGGCGACCTTCAGCTCCCCGGCGACGCTCCCCGCCGGGACGGCCTCGAACGAAGCCTTCCACGAGCCGATCGTGTCCCGTCCCCCCGAGCACCCGACGTAGAGGTGCCCCTCCTCCTCGGAGTCCAGGTTGATCAGCGTCGTGCTCGTCACGAATCCCGGCTCCAGGTTGCTCGCGCCGGTGAGGCCGGTTTCCTCGTCGACCGTGAAGAGGAATTCCAGCGGCCCGTGGGCGAGCGACCGGTCTTCCATGATCGCCAGGTTTGTCGCCACCGCGATCCCGTTATCCGCGCCGAGCGTGGTGCCGTTGGCCATGAGCACGTTGCCCTTCTTCACCAGCTCGATCGGGTCCTTCGCGAAGTCATGCACCGTCTCCTTGTTCTTCTCGCACACCATGTCCAGGTGCCCCTGCAGCGCAATGCTCCCGACGCGCTCCTTCCCCGGGCTCGCCGGCTTCCGCACGACGACGTTGCCGTGCCTGTCCGACTTCGCTTCCAGCCCGAACTTCCGGGCGGTGGCCATGACGTAGGAAGTCATCGCCTCCTCGTGCTTCGAGCACCGGGGGATCCGCGCGATTTCCGCGAAGTATTTCCACACGGCGGCGGGCTCCAGCCCCTCGATCGCTTGCGACATGTGTTCTCCTTTCAGCGTTGTGCGTCCCCGCACGCGCACTGCGCGCGCGAAGCGCGGGTGTCATCCCTACATCACCGCCGTCGGCGGCGCCGGCTCGTCGGGCCTCCCCGCTTTCCCGAGCGGTACGTAGATAAGATAGAGTCCCAGGATCACGAACACCGGGATCGCCATCCAGGGGGCGATATCGGCGAACCCGGGGATCGTCCAGAACGCCGCCGGCCCGCCCGTCCGGTCACGGACGAACACCACCGCGGCGATAAAGAGGCCGACGAGCGCTTCCCCGGCGATGAGGCCCGACGCCGTGAGGACGCCCGCGTTTTCGACGCGCGCCTTCTGGGCGTCGTTGAGCCCGCGCTTCGCCGCGCGGCGGTCCACGATCCCCCTGATCAACCCGCCGACGAATATCGCGAACGTCGTCTCCAGCGGAAGGTACATGCCGACAGAGAAGAGCATCGGGCTCTTCACCCTCACCAGGATGAGCGCGATGCCGAGCGCGATGCCCACGATGACGAGCGGCCACGCCATCTCCCCTCCCACGATCCCCTGCGACAGCGCCGCCATCAGTCCCGCCTGCGGGGCCGAGAGGTTTGGGCTGCCGAACCCGCCTGTGCCCGGGTGCGCCGCCAGGTCGGCGTTGTGCAGCACGTAGAGGGGGAAAAACATGACGAGTCCCGCCATGATCACCCCGATGATGTCGCCCATCTGCATCTTTGACGGCGTGCCGCCCAGGATGTGCCCGACCTTCAGATCCTGCAGCATTTCCCCGGCGACGGCGGAAGAGACGCACACGACGGCGGCCACGCCGAGCACCGCGGCGACCCCCTCGATCCCCTTCACGCCAATGATCACCATCGTCAGCGCCGCGATGACCGTGGCGGCCAGCGTCAGCCCGGAAATGGGATTGTTGGAGGACCCGATGAGCCCCACGAGGTTCCCGGAGACCGCGGCGAAGAAGAAGCCGGTGACGATCATGACGATCGCCGCGAGGATCGCGCCGAGGAACATCTGCGTGAAGTAGAAATAGAGCCCGATCATCAGGGCGAAGACGATGATGACGCCGAGCACCACGAGCTTGAACGGCAGATCCCGTTCAGTCCGCTCGGTGGCCGCCGCCTGCGAGGCGGACTTCCTGACGTCGGCCACGCCCCGGCGGATGCCCAGGATCAGGTTCTTCCGCATCTTCCAGAGCGTGAAGCACGCCCCGACCAGCATCCCGCCCACGGCGATCGGCCTGACGATGAACCGGTAGAGGTGCCCGGTGACCGCGGCCCAGCCCGCCATCGCGTCCCCACCGTGCATGGCCGTGTACTTCTCGATGAGGCCCGGTCCGAGGAAGAACACGAGCAGGGGGACAAAGAGGCCCCAGGCCAGGACCCCACCGGCGAAATTGAGCGCGCCCAGTTCCGGGCCGATGATGTACCCCACGCCGATGTAGGCGGGCGTGGCCGCCGGGGCGGAGATCGTCGTGATGCCTCCCCCGGCGATCTTGTCGGCGTCGGCCTTCAGACCGAGCCGGACGAACGACTCCCTGAATTTGCCGACCGCCACCTGGAAATCAAGCCCGGTCGCCTGCAACACTCCCAGCCCGTCGGCGAGCTTCACGAGCGCGCCGACCCCCATCGCCTTGAAGAGCTGGATGGCTGCCTCGGCGCCGCGCTGCCCCGCCTTGTGGATCTCGGAGGCCGCGACCGACTCGGGGAACGGGAGCCCGGGATCCTCCACCATGACGCGCCTGAGTATCGTCACGAACAGTATCCCCAGCACGCCTCCCAGGACCATCAGCGACGCGGCGGTCAGGTACTCCGGGAGCATCGAATCCGGCGTGAAGTTCCATATGCGCAGCACGACGAACGCCGGGATCGTGAAGACCGCCCCGGCGGCCACGGACTCGCCGATCGAGCCGACGGTACGGGCGAAATTCTCCTCCAGCAGCGTCCCCCGCATCATGCGGAGAACGGCCATGCCGATCACCGCCGCGGGGTACGTGGCCGCGATCGTCATGCCGGCCTTCAACCCGAGATACGCGTTGGCGGCTCCCAGGATAACGCACATGAAGAGCCCGATCACCAGGGCGCGGAGCGTGAACTCCTTCATGTCCGAGGAAGCCGACACCATCGGGGTGTGCTTTGTTTCAGCCATTGTGGCTCCTTTGTTTTAGCTGCGACCTACTGGTTTCTCGTAAACAACGCCTTAAAAACGTACCCGGCAATTTCCGGGTTTTCCTTGAACCGGCGGGTGGAGTACCCGTACCAGTGCTCGCCGAAGGGAACATAGAGCCGGACGCGGTGCCCGTCCCTGACCAGCCGCTTGCGGAGCTCCGGTCGGACGCCCAGGAGCATCTGAAACTCGTACTGGTCCTTCCTGAGGGCGAGGTCCCGGATGAGTCCCTCCGCCGCGTCGACCAGGACGGAATCGTGCGTGGCAATCCCCACGTACGCGCCCCGTTTGAGCATCGTCCCCAGCAGGGCGATGAAATTCTGCTGGACTTCCTCCCGCAGCTGGAATGCGATCTCTTTCCTCTCCCGGTAGATCCCCTTGCAGAGGCGGAAGTTCGCCCTCTCCTCGAGCAGCACGGAGGCATCGTCCGCCGAGCGCCTCATGTAGGCCTGGAGGACGATCCCCGTGTTGGGGAATTCCCGGTGGAGGCCGCGGAAGATCCCGATCGTGTCCGTGGTGCAGGTGGAATCCTCCATGTCGAACCGCACGAAGATGTTGTGCGTCGCCGCGACGCGGAGGATCTCCCGCACGTTTTCCGCGCAGAATCCCGTGTCAAGCTTGAGGCCGAGGGAGGTCAGTTTGATGGAGAGGTTGGAATCGAGCTTCTCGCGCGCGATCGCGTGGAGGACCTCGTTTGACTGCTCGCGGGAGGCGACGGCTTCGTCGCGGCTCGTCACGTCCTCGCCCAGGACGTCCAGCGTTGCGCAGACCCCCGCGGCGTTCAGCGCCCGCACCGTCGCGATCGCGTCCCGGAGCGTCTCGCCGGCGATGTACCTCCCGGCGAAGTAACGGACCATCGGCCTGGGGACAGCGGGAATTGCAGCGACGACGAGACGGTTCAGCAGATGCATACGGTATCCGGTGTATTGTGGAGCACGGTCAACTGGAGAGCGCGCGCAGGAAGCAGCTGAGATTGCGCGAAAATATAGGCATCACTCCCCTGAAATGCAAGAAAACCGGAGATTGCCACGCCAAAGAACGGCGTGGTCC
>DATJAS010000074.1:0-9076 GCA_035516035.1 Bacteroidota bacterium
CAAACTCTCCGTTGTAGTTTTTAAATTCAAACCTACAGTGTCGAGTTTGAAACTTGGCCACATTACCTTCCGCCCGAAGACGGAAACTAATCTTAGCCAAGGTGAAGCTCTGCTAAGATTGACGTATGGCTATGCACACTAATTGTCAAAGAACTCCAGCCTTTTTGAGGCTGCCGCAATTTGAGCGGGCATTAAATATACGAAAACCGGCCCCGATTGTCAATACCTGAGAAGACTTATTGCAACGTCTCTTGAAGAGAATTGTTGCAGTATCAGGGAAGGGTAAGTATGATACGCGATTTCGGCAGGAAAGTCAAGGAGAATCTTCAGGTGGAGAGGATTCTGGCAAGCCGCCAGAGGTCGTTATCGAGCTCCTTCCTCTTCGACCAGGTGTCTTTCAGCGGGGTGTAGGAGATCTTCCCATGTATATCCCCGACCATCACGCCGGTCTGCCCCTCCAGGAGCGCGTCCACGGCCGCCACGCCCATCCTGCTCGCCAGGATCCTGTCGCGGGCCGTCGGGCTCCCCCCCCGCTGGATGTGGCCGAGGACGCAGACGCGGTAGTCGTATCCGGCCGTGTCCTTGATCTTCTCGGCCAGGCTGAACGCTCCCCCTTCTTCCTCCCCCTCGGCCACGATGATGATGGCGCTCGACTTGACTTTCTTGTACGTCTCGAGGTACTCCCTCAGCGCCTGGACGTTCGTGCGCGTCTCGGGGATCGCGACGTACTCGGCACCGCTGGAAATCCCCACGTCGACGGCGATAAAGCCCGCGTCGCGCCCCATCACCTCGACGTAGAAGAGGCGGTCGTGGGATGCGGCCGTGTCGCGGATCTTGTCGATCGCCTCCATCGCGGTGTTCACGGCGGTGTCGTAGCCGATTGTGAAATCCGTGCCGAAGAGATCGTTATCGATCGTGCCGGGCACGCCGACGACGGCGAACCGGTGCTCCTCGGCGAGGCAGACGGCCCCGTGAAACGTCCCGTCGCCGCCGATGGCGACAAGTCCCTCGATCCCCGCCTTGCTCAACTGCTCGGCAGCTTTCGCGCGCCCCTCGGGCGTGCGGAACGCCTCCGAGCGCGCGGTGCGCAGGATCGTTCCCCCCCGCTGGATGATGTTCGAGACGGAGCGCGCGCCGAGGTCGACGAAATTCCCCTCGATCATCCCCTCGTACCCGTGCTGGATGCCGATGACCTCGCAGCCGTTATAGAGCCCGGTGCGGACGACCGCGCGCACGCAGGCATTCATTCCCGGAGCGTCGCCACCGCTCGTAAACACCCCCACCCTGTTCATAAGAACTCAATGGATAATGGTCAATGGACAATAGTCG
Organism: Bacteroidota bacterium; assembly: GCA_035516035.1. Taxonomy (GTDB): domain Bacteria; phylum Bacteroidota; class Ignavibacteria; order UBA10030; family UBA6906; genus Fen-1273. The sequence continues at coordinate 1,330 of DATJAS010000074.1, forward strand.
ATGGTCAATGAGATTGGCTATTGTCCATCGACTATTGACTATTGTCAATCGGGCTTCATCAATTCTTCAAGTGACCAATCCTGCATGCGTGCGAACATCTGAAGATCCGTGAGCTCGTAGTGTATCGGCGTGATGGAGATGCAATTATCCCTGACGGCGATCTGGTCGGTGTCGGGATCGGTGTCCTTGATGTCCATGCGGCCCGTGAGCCAGAAGTACTCCCTCCCGGCCGGGTCGCGGCGCACGTCGAACGTGTCGTCCCACGACGAGAGGCCCTGGCGCGTGACGCGCACACCCGCGATCGCGGAGGGGGAAACGGCAGGCACGTTCACGTTCAGGAGCGTCCCCGGGGGAAGTCCCTCCGCCACCACGCGGGCGGCGAGCCTGGCGGCGAACCGCGCGGCGAACGAGAAATCCGCCGGCCCGTGCGTCGTGAGCGAGACGGCCATCGACGGGATGCCGAGCACCGTTCCCTCGGTCGCGGCGGAGACCGTCCCGGAGTAGAGGATGTTGATGGCGGTGTTCGAGCCGTGGTTGATGCCGGAGATCAGGAGGTCCGGCGGCTCCTTGAGCAGGAAGCGGACGCCGAGCTTCACGGCGTCGGCGGGCGTGCCGTCCACCGCGTGACCGAAAAACTCGCCGTTCTTCGAGAACGGCATCGCGCGCAGGGGATAGTTCATCGTGATCGCGTGGCCCACCGCGCTCTGCTGCTTGTCGGGAGCCACGACGGTCACGCGGGCGATCTTCTTCAACTCGCACGCGAGCGCGTAGATCCCGGGCGCATCGATGCCGTCGTCGTTGGATACCAGGACATGGAACGGCTTCACCTGCCCCCCGCGCGTGATGATGCCCGGAATGCCTGGCCGGGCGGCGGAGACCCCTTCGCGTTCTTCACCGTCAGTAGCTTTCTTTCATCGTGGGGAATTCACCCGACTTCACATCGCTGATGTAACGCCGGAAGGCGCCGCGCATCGCCTCCGCCATCTCCGCGTACCTGCGCACGAACCGCGGCTTGAACTCCTCGGTCATGCCGAGCATGTCATGCACCACGAGCACCTGGCCGTCGCACCCGGGGCCGGCCCCGATCGAAATCGTCGGCACGCGGATCGCCCGCGTCACGCGGCGCGCGAGTGCGGCGGGGATTTTTTCCAGGACGATGGCAAAGACCCCGGCCGCGGCGAGCGTCTTCGCATCATGCATGAGCTGGGCCGCTTCCCCTTTCTCCTGCGCCCGCACCTCGTACGTGCCGAACCGGTTGATCGCCTGCGGCGTGAGGCCGAGGTGGCCCATGACCGGGATCCCGATCTTCACCAGGTGCCGCACGATCCCCGCGACGTATTCCCCCCCTTCGATCTTCACGGCCCCGGCCCCGACCTCTTTCATGACGCGGCCGCAGTTGCGCACGGCCTCCTCGAGGCTGTTCTGGTAGGACATGAACGGCATGTCGACCACGATCAACGCGTTGCGGACGGCGCGCTTGACCGCCTTTGCATGGTAGATCATGTCGTCCACAGTCACCGGGAGCGTCGTCTCGTGCCCCTGCACCACGTTTCCCAGGCTGTCCCCCACCAAGATGATGTCGATGCCCACCTGGTCGAGGAACTTCGCGGTGAGATAGTCGTACGCGGTGAGCATCGCGATCTTCTCCCCCGCCCGCTTCATCGTGACGACTGTCTTGGTGGTCACCACGCGGGGCGAGGTCTTCTGTGCCGTGCTCATGCTCTCCTCACGACGGATGTGAACGGACCCTGCGTCAAACGCTACTCCCCACTCACGTTGACTCCGATTGGAGCTGCTGCGAACGTTGCGCTTCACTCACGATGAATGTGAATGGACGCCGGCCTCGAACGATACGCCCCACGCCTCCTCGAAGCCGCGACGGATGCAGGCCCCCAGCCGGTCCATCGCCACGGGTCCCCCGGTGATCGCGCCGAGATCGGCGGTCTTCGCACGGAGCAGCTCCCGGATCCGGTCGCGCGCGGCGGCGTCGCCCGCCGCAAGGTAGTCCGCGAGCCGCAGGTGCGCCGCGCCGCAGAGTATGGACCCGTGCTGGAGCACCGCGTCCCCTTCCGGTCCCCCGAAGCGGCGCTGCGCGCTCCCGACCAGCTTCCTGCCGCGGAACTCGATCTCGTAGCGGGCCGAGCTGGTGAAGCAGGGAACCGAGGAGACGGAGCGGTACTCGGCCGGGAAATCCGGCTGGGATTTCTGCAGCGCCACGTCGACGCCGAAGAGGGCGAGTCCCCGGACCAGCGCCGCGCTGATGTCGTTGTACACCTCGAGCACGCTTCTCCTGCCCGTCCGCATCACCACGCTGTAGGTGAGCTCCTCCGCGTGCAGGATCGCCCTCCCTCCCGTGGGGCGCCGGACGATGTCGATCCCGTCGGCGGCGCACCGGGCGGCGGCGATCTCCCCTGCCGCCTGGTTGTACCCGAGCGAAATCGCCCACGGACGCCACCGGAAGAGGCGCAGGACCGGTCCCCCCTCCCCCGCGGCGAGCGAGCGGGCAAGCGATTCGTCCAGGGCCATGTTCTCCGCCCCGGTCATCGCCCCCGAATCGATGAACGACCAGGGCGCCATCGCCTAGCGCCGGAGACGAGGCGCGGCCAGGATTCCCCGTTTGCTCCTGCCGATGAACTCCACCACATGCTGCACCTCGGGAACGCCGATGAGCGCCCCGTCCTCTCTGATGCGTGCAACCGCCTGGGAGACGTTGAGTCCCGAGCGGTAGATCAGCGTGTACGCGCGGTCGAGCGCGTCGATCGACGCGGCGCTGAAGCCCCGGCGCCTGAGGCCGATCGAGTTCAGTCCCTCAAACGCGAGGGGCTCGCCCCCCGCCAGGATGTAGGGAGGAACGTCTTTGGGAACGCGGAGGCCGCCGCCGATCATCGCGTGGCACCCGATGTTCACGAACTGGTGCACCGGCGTGATCCCGCCGATCGTCACCCAGTCCTCCACGTGGATATGCCCGGCGAGCATCGCGGCGTTGGCCATGATCACGTGGTTGCCGAGCACGCAATCGTGCGCGATGTGCGTGAACGCCATCAGGAAGCAGTCGCTCCCGATGACCGTGCGCCCCCCTTCGTTCGTCCCGCGGTGCAACGCCGCGTACTCCCGGACGGTAGTCCTGTCGCCGATCTCGCAGGTCGTCTGCTCACCCGCGTACTTCAGGTCCTGCGGGACGTGGCCGACCACCGCCCCGTGGTGTATCCGGCACTCCTTCCCGATTCTCGCCCCCTGGCCGATCAGGGCGTTGGCCGCGACCGTCGAACCGTCGCCGATCTCGGCGCCGTCCTCCACGATGGTGAAGGGGCCTATGGAAACGTTCGTGCCGAGGCGGGCCCTCGGGCTCACCACGGCACGCGGATCAATGGCTATGCTCATGCGCTGTTCAGTTCATTGTGGGGGTGGACCGTGCCGGCGTTCGCGCGCGCCCCCCGTCACCTCCCGTCCCATCCTGCTGCACCTCGTTGCGGGGCACGATGGACGCCAGCATCTCGGCCTCGGCAACGAGCGTGCCGTCCACGAACGCGAGGCCTTTCATCTGGCAGATGCGGCTCTTCCGGCTCATCATCGTCAGCTCGAACACCACCTGGTCGCCCGGGAGCACGGGCTTCCGGAATTTGGCGTTGTTGATCGCCATGAAATACACCAGCTTGTCCCCCGGGTTCTCGATCCCGTTCAGCAGCAGGATCCCCCCCGTCTGTCCCATGGCTTCCAGGATGAGGACGCCGGGCATGACCGGGCGGCCGGGGAAGTGTCCCTCGAAGAACGGCTCGTTCGCGGTCACGTTCTTCACACCGACGATCTTCTCGTCCATCTGGAACTCGATGATCTTGTCGATGAGGAGAAACGGGTACCGGTGCGGGAGGATCTTCTTGATCGCGTTGATGTCAAAGACCACCCCTTCCTTCCGCTCGTGCTGGTACCTCCGGATGAGCTTCTTCTGCTGGTAGAGCTTCCGCACCATGCGCGCAAACGCGATGTTGCTCGCGTGTCCCGGCCGCGCGGCCAGGATCTGCGCCTTGAGCGGGACGCCGATCAGGGCGAGGTCGCCCATCACGTCGAGCAGCTTGTGGCGCGCCGGCTCGTTGGGGAAATGGAGCGTCCGGTTGTTCAGCACCCCGTTGCTCCCCAGTATGACCGCGTCCCGGATCCCGAGCTTGCCCGAAATCCTCTTGATCTCGGCGTTGTCCAGCTCCCGGTCGACGATCACGATCGCGTTGTCGAGGTTTCCCCCCTTGATCAACCCCTGCTGGTGCAGGACCTCGACCTCGTGCAGGAAGCAGAACGTGCGGCACGGCGCGAAATCGGCGACAAACTCCTTCTCCAGGCTGAACAGCCCGGTGTGCTGGCTCCCCAGCGCGGGATTGTTGTAGTCAACCATCACCGTGATGCGGTAGTCGTCCGTCGGGAGGGCGACGATGTCGACCTTTTTCTCCTCGTTGTGGTAGTGGACCGTCTGGTCGATGATCAGGTAGTCCTTCGGCGCCTCCTGCTTCTCGAATCCCGCCCTGAGCAGGACGTCCACGTACGGCTTGGCGCTCCCGTCGCCCACCGGGGGCTCGTTGGCGTCGAGCTCGATGAGCACGTTGTCAATCTGGAGCCCCACCAGCGCGGCCATCACGTGTTCGACCGTGTGGATGCGCGCCTCCCCGACTTCGATCGTGGTCCCGCGCGAGATATCGACCACGTGGTCGACGTCCGCGGGCACCTCCGGCGATCCGCCGAGGTCAACGCGGCGGAACCGGATGCCGTAGTTCTCGGGCGCCGGCTTGAACGTCATCGTCGAGATGCTGCCGGTATGAAGGCCGATGCCGCTGAACGACACCGGCTGCTTGATCGTGCGCTGCTGGACGAGCATGGGTTCTCCCGAGATCTGGCTCCCGATGAATTGCGCTCACACCCGCGACTTCAGTCCCTCAAGCTCCCTGCGCAGGGCGTCCACGTCGGCCTTGAGCTCCCGGATCAGCGCGAGCGCCTCGGGGAGCTGCGGCATCGCTCCCATGATACGCGAGGCCTGCCGGAACGGGACGGCCGGCGATCCCATGAACGTCACGCCGGGGTCCGGGGCGGACCGGTGGACGCCCGACTGGGCGCCGAATTTGCAGTCATCGGCGATCGCCAGGTGTCCGGTGAACCCCACCTGCCCGCCGATCATGTTGTGCCTGCCGATCTTCGTGCTCCCGGAGATGCCCGCCTGGGCGGCAATCACGGTGTGGGCGCCGATGACGACGTTGTGCGCGACCTGGATCAGGTTGTCGAGCTTCGCCCCCCGCTCGATGCGCGTCTCCCCCATCGTTGCACGGTCGACCGCGCAATTGGCGCCGATCTCGACGTCGTCCTCCACGACGACGATGCCGAGCTGCGGGATCTTCTCGTACGTGCCGTCGTCCCTGGGGGCGAACCCGAAGCCGTCGCTCCCGATCACGGTGCCGGAATGGATGATCACGCGCGAGCCGATCCGGCACCCCTCGCGCACCGTGACGTTGGCGTAGAGCAGCGTCCGTTCGCCCACCGTGACGCCGCGCCCGAGCACGGTCCCGGGGAGTATCATCGTCTCCTCGCCGATCGCGCTCCCCGCCCCGACGACGGCGTGTGCGCCGATGCGGACGCCCGGCCCGAGCGTGACGCCGGGCTCTACGACGGCCGCAGGGTGAATTCCGGGAGGAAGAGGATCTTCCGGTGGGTGAAACAGGAGCAGGGCCTTGAGAAACGACGTGTACGGATCGCTCACCCGGAGGTAGGCCGCGTGCGCTCCCGCGGGGCGCTCCGCGTCCTTCCCCACGATCACCGCGGAGGCCCGGGTGCTCTCCAGGAACTTCCGGTATTTCGGGTTGGCCAGGAAGCTGATGTCGCCCGGGGCCGCCTCCTCGATCTTTGCCACGCGCGCGATGACGGTCGCGGCATCCCCCTCGACGGCGGCACCGAGTGCGGCGGCGATGTCACGCACGGTCATCATGGGCGGCGGAGGAGGTTATTTGCCGAACGTCTGCATCCGCTGCAGGACAAGCTGGGTGAGGTCGTACTTGTCGTTGGCGTAGAGCACGAGGATCTCGCCGCTCCGGTCGAAGATGTAATCGTATCCCTCGTCCTTCGCGATCTGCTCCAGCACGTGGAACATTTTGTTCTGGATCGGCTTCATCACCTCGTTCTGTTTCTGAAACAGCTCGCCGTTCTGGCCGAACTTCTTGTTGCGGTAATCGGTGATGCTCTGGTCCAGCTCGCGCAGCTCCCGCTCCTGGTCCGCCCGCACCTGGTCGGTCAGGATCAGCTTCCGCTTCTCGTAGTCGTCGTACTTCTTCTTCCAGTCGGCCTGCATCTTCTGGAGCTCCGCCTCCCAGGTCGCGACCGTCGCGTCGATCGACTTCTGGGCGTCGATCGCCTCCGGGAGCGTCTGCATGATCGTCTCGGAGTTGATGTGCCCGATCTTCATCTGGGCCGGCGCGCCGGCGCAACAAAGCGCCAGGAGCGCGGCCACGGCGAACCGTTTCATGCCTTCCCCTCCTTACACAGCGTTAACCGCGCCTCAGCCTGTCGATCACCTTGTAGGTGATGTCGTCTTTCGGGTCGCCGTAGAGGAGGATCTGGATCTGCTCGGTCTTGTCGAACACGAAATTGTACTTCAGCTCCTTCGCCACGGTGGCGATGGCGGCCTTGATGCGATCGCGGATCGGGTTGATGATGATCTCCGTCTGCCGCGCGAGCACCCCGTCCTGCCCGAAGCGACTGACCTTGAACTCCTGGATCGCCCGCTCCTGCTCTAGCAGCTTCTGCTGCTCGCTCTTCTTGGTGGCGTCGTTGTAGAGCGCCTCTTTCTTCTGGTACTCGGCGTACTTGTCCTGGAGGTCCTTCGTCATCGCATCCGCGGAATCCTGCATCGGCTTGCCGATGCCGTCGATCCGCTTCTGCGCTTCCTGCGCCGCCGGCAGCTCCTGGAAGATCTTGGACGAATTCACGAACGCGATGCGCTGCTGTGCGCCCGCGGTGGCGGCGCACAACAGCACGGCGGCGCCGATCAGGGAAAGCAAACGAATGTTCACGAGATCCTCATAGTGAGAGTGAGTACTGGGTGTGGCCTAGATTGTCCCGCCTGCGGCGGGATGCAAAAATCGCACTTCGCAAAAAACGCTCCTAGACTCGCGATGACGGGGGGACAGTGTCAGAACCCCTTGCCGAACTGGAAGTGGAAATGCCAGCCGGAGGGCGTCGTCACGCCGGGCACGGGATTGTCGAAGCCGAAGCCGTAGTCAAAGCCGAGGAGCCCGATCGGCTGGATCTGGATCCTGGCGCCGAACCCGGCGGAGCGCTTCAGGTCGAAGAAATTCGCCTCCGAGAGCGTGGGGTAGACGTTGCCCCCCTCCGCGAACAGGAGGAAGTAAATCGGGATCGGGTTGATCGTGGCGGCGAAGCGCAGCTCGAGCGTCTGCTTCGTCATCACGTTGCCGTAGCCCACGGTGCCGACGTCGTTGCGCACGCCGATCGACTGGTCGTCGTACCCCCGCAGCGGGGTCGTGGCGACGTACCCGAGACCCGTCCCCCCCATGATGAACTCGTCGATCGGGTTGATCAGCGACGCGCCGATCGGGGCCAGGTAGCCGTACGTCGAGCTCCAGTACAGCGCGACCCGCGTGCTGTTGAACATCGGCAGGTACCACTCCGACGAGAAGATCCACTTCGTGAAGTTGATGTTGCCCGGGAGCAGGGGGCCGCCCGACATCTGGATCGACAGCGAGACGTTGGAGCCGAA
>DATJAS010000075.1:0-63850 GCA_035516035.1 Bacteroidota bacterium
CGTGAACGAAGGGTTTACGCGGATCACGGGGTACACGGCGGATGACGTGATGGGGAAGTCCTCGACGTCCGCCGAGCTCGGCATCTGGGTGAACGACGCGGATCGGGCCCGGCTCGTGGAGGGGCTGAAGCGCGACGGGGAAGTCGTGGGACTCGAGGCGCCCTTCCGCTGCAAGGACGGGCATGTCATCACAGGGCTCATGTCCGCGCGGACTATTGCGATCCAGGGGGAGCAGTGCATCCTCACGATCACGCGCGACATCACGGACAGAAAAAACGCCGAGCAGGCGCTCCGCTCAAGCCACGCCGCGCTCAAGTCGATCATCGATTCAATGCCCGTGGCCGTCCTCGCCCTGGACCAGGACCAGGTCGTGCGCGCGTGGAACCCCGCGGCCGAACGGATGTTCGGCTGGTGCGCCGCAGACATCATCGGGAAGCCGTATCCCCTCGTTCCCCCGCACAAGGAGGAGGAGTTTCGCGATTCCATCCTCCGAACGATGGAGGAGGGAAGGTCGGAAGAGCGGGAGACCGTGAGGAAGCGGAAGGACGGTTCGCTGGTCGACGTGCGTCTCTCCACCGCGCTGATCCCGAACGCGGAGGGGGGGCCGCCGCTCAAGCTGGCCATGCTTACGGACATCACGGACTGGAAGAAGAGCCAGACGCAGCTCCGCCAGCTTTCCCGGGCGGTTGATCAGAGCGCATCATCGATCGTCATCACGAATCTCCGGGGTGAGATCGAATACGTCAATCCCAAGTTCACCGAGGTGACCGGCTACACGGCTGCGGAGGTGAAGGGGAGAAACCCCCGCATCCTGAAATCGGGCGCGACGGCCCCCGAAGAGTATGCCAGGCTCTGGGAAACGATCAGTGCGGGGGGGGAGTGGCGCGGCGAATTCCACAACAGGAATAAGAACGGCGAACTCTTCTGGGAGTCGGCGTCGATTTCGCCGATCAAGGACGCGTCGGGGGCGATCACGCACTTCATCGCCGTGAAGGAAGACATCACGGCAAAAAAGGAGATGGAACTGCACCTCCGGGAGATGCAGACGATGGAATCCCTCGGGACGCTCGCCGGCGGTGTCGCGCACGACTTCAACAACATCCTGGGCATCATCCTGGGACACGTGTCGCTCCTGGAGATCCGCAGGAACGAGAACGCGGCGTTCGCGCAGAGCATCAGGGCGATCAACAGCGCGATCCAGCGCGGGGCGGGCCTCGTCCGCCAGATCCTGACGTTTGCGCGGAAATCGGAGGTGCACCCGGAATCGGTCGACGTCAACCGCGCCGTCCAGGAGCTCGCGCGCATGGTGCAGGAGACGTTCCCCCGCGTCGTGGAGATCGTCCTGGAACTCGGCGAGGAGATCCCGCTGATCTCGATAGACAATACGCAGCTCCACCAGGCGCTCCTCAACCTCTGCATCAACGCCCGCGACGCGATGATGGAGCAGTCCCCCGGCCATGCGCAGGGGGGACGCCTGACGATCCGCACGATGGTCATCGACGGAGACGTCCTCGCCACGCGCGAGGACGCCGATCCAGAGAGGCGCTACGTGGAGATCAGCGTTGCCGACCAGGGGGTGGGGATGTCGGACGCGACGGTCCAGCGGATCTTCGAGCCGTTCTTCACGACGAAGGAATTCGGCAAGGGGACCGGCCTGGGGCTCGCGCTGGTCTACGGCGTGGTCAGGACGCACGGCGGGTTCATCGACGTCGACTCCCGGCTGGGGGAGGGGACGGTCTTCCGGCTCTATTTCCCGGTCACCGACGGTGCCACCACTTCATTGGAGACGGGCCAGGGGTCCGCCGCCGTACCCCGGGGGAGGGGGGAAGGGATACTGGTCGTGGAGGACGAGGCGCCGCTGATGGACCTCCTCGAGTCTGCGTTCCTTGATAACGGCTACAGGGTCTTCACCGCCACGGACGGGGTCGAGGGTTTGAACGTGTACCGGGAACACGCGAAGGAGATCGCCCTCGTGCTGACGGACTTCGGGTTGCCGAAGGCTGACGGGGCCGCCCTCCTCAAGTCCCTCAAGTCGGTCAATCCCGGCGTCGCGGTGGTTGTGGCAAGCGGATTTTTCGAGCCGCATGCACGGGCCGAGCTCACGAGGCGGGGAGCGCGTGCGCTCGTCGCCAAGCCCTACGGGCTCTCCGAGGTCCTTACCGTCGTCAGGAACGTCATCGACGCATCCTGACGTCAGTCAGCGCCGCGGCCGTCGCACTCGGGGCATTTCGTGGGACAGAACGAGAGACCCGACTGGGCGGCGACGAACGCGTCGAGGGGTATCCACTTCGCATCGGCCGTCCGGATTTTCCTGCAGTCGGGACAGATGGGGAGGAGCCCCCTGAGCTGCGACAGCTCGGCGTGCATGCTGAGCATCCGCTGCGCGACGGCAAAGCGGGCCGTGAGAATCTCGATGTCGCACGGCTTCGTCATGAAGTCGTCCGCCCCCGCGGTCATCCCTTCCATGACGCTTCCCTTCCCGCTGAGCGCCGTCAGGATAATCACGTAAGGATAGGCGGGCCTGTTGTCCGCCCTGATCATCCGCGTCAATTCGAGCCCGTCGATATTCGGCATCATCCAGTCCGTGATGACCACGTCGGGGTGCTCGCTCTTGAAGAGCGACCACCCCTCCCGCCCATCGACGGCCTGGATCACCTCATAGCCGAGCTTCCTGAGTCTTGTTGCCAGGACGAAGCTTGAAAGAGGCTCATCTTCCGCAAGCAGTATCTTCATTCGATCTCGATCCCCCCTGAAACGATCCCCTGCTCCCCTTGTGTAAGCCAATCGTGTGCCATGTTCGGCCCGCCACACGGTACTGTTCCAGGCGTCAGGAGAGGCGTGGTGTGCGAGTTTCCCCCCACCTGGACAATATCAGCCATCATGCCCGGGCGCGCTCACTGTCCCGTCTGTCCAAACAACGTTCCAGCGAGCGGTTCGGGCCTGAGCGCTGCCTCCGGGCGGCGGGGGGAGTTGGTACGTCTCTTGCTCGGCAGGAGGCATGCAACAGTCCAGCGAACTCCCCCGGAATTTGACCGCTCAAAACAGCGGGGGGAGCGCGACCGGACAGGTCCGCGGGGTGGGGGCGGACCTGTCGTCGGGAGTGCTCCCCCCGCAGGCGGTCCTCAAAAGCGCACCGGTTGCTGCAAAGCTCGATGCCGCTGTGGCGCATGCCGCGGCGGGTCGTGCGGCCGAGGCGCTGGCAATTTACAGGGAGCTGTTTTCTGCAGATCCCGACAATTGCGCGGTCCTCAACGGGCTCGGCTACCTCTGCCTGCAGCTCAACGACGCAGGGACCGCTGCACAGTTCTTCAACAGGGTACTCGCCCTGGAACCGACGGATATGAGGGCAAGCCGCGCGCTCCAGTCGATCGCCGGGCACAGGCGCCGTTCGCCGGACGGTCCGGCTCAGGGGACGGTCATCACGCGTGTCGTCAGGCCGGCGGCGTACTGGGACACGGATCCCGGGTTCGGCGGGCTTTTGAAGCAGATCCCCTACACACTGGTCGACCCCGTCAGGTGCTACATGCTCTACCAGTGCGCCCTCCAGGCGGCCCGTCTGGGGGCCGATGCGGCGGAGGTCGGCGTCTACCGTGGAGGAACGGCGCGCCTGATCGCCTCGGCCCTGCGGGGGTCGCCGGCCCGCGTGCATCTCTTCGACACGTTCGAGGGAATGCCCGCGACCGATCCCTCGAAGGACGAGCACAGGCAGGGAGACTTTTCCGACACGTCGCTCGAATCCGTGCAGAGGAACCTCGCCGGGCTCGACAACGTCGCGTTCTACCCGGGGTTTTTCCCCGCCACCGCGCCGCCGGTGGAGTCCATGCAGTTCGCCCTGGCCCACATCGACGTCGACATCTACAGGTCCGTGCTGGACTGCTGCGGCTTCTTCTATCCCCGCATGGTCCCGGGCGGAATGATGGTGTTTGACGATTACGGGTTCGACACGTGCCCCGGCGCGAAACAGGGCGTGGACGAGTTTTTCAGCGGCACGCCCGAGCGCCCCATGTATCTTCCCAGCGGGCAGTGCCTGGTCGTGAAGCTCCCGGATGGACGGCTGCCGGTTGCGCCGCAGGGCACGCTCGCAGTAGGAGACGCCGTCATTGCGAGCGGCGCCGCAGGCGCCGCGAAGCAATCTCGCGCGTAGCAAGAAGGAATGCCCATGAAGAATTTTGCCATCGCCGGGGTCGCGGGCTACATCGCGCCGCGCCACCTGCAGGCGATCCGCGACACGGGAAACCGCCTCGAGGCCGCCGTCGATCCGCACGACTCCGTCGGGATCCTCGATCGCTTCTTTCCCGAGGCGAGCTTCTTCACCGAGTTCGAGCGGTTCGACAGGCACGTGGAAATGCTCCGCCGTGGTCCCGAGGGGAACAGGATCCACTATTTCAGCATCTGCACGCCCAACCATCTCCACGACGCGCACATCCGGTTTGCCCTGCGGACGGGGGCGCACGCCATCTGTGAAAAGCCCCTGGTCCTGAAGCCGTGGAACCTGGACGCGCTCCAGGAGCTCGAGGAGGAGACCGGCGGGAAGGTGAGCACTGTGCTCCAGCTCCGCGTTCACCCGGCGCTGCGCGAGTTGAAGCGGACGCTCGGTGAGGCTCCGGCAGGCCGCCGCCACGAAGTGCGGCTCACGTACGTGACCGCGCGCGGCCCGTGGTACCACTATTCCTGGAAAGGGGCCCCGGATCGTTCGGGGGGGCTGGCGACGAACATCGGGATCCACCTCTTCGACCTCCTCCTGTGGCTCTTCGGCGATCCCGGGTACAGCCTGGTCCACCTCGCCGAGCCCGCGCGGATGTCCGGTTTCCTGGAGTTGAAGCGTGCCAACGTCCGCTGGTTCCTCTCGACCGACCGGGACGATCTTCCTCCCGCCGAGGTCACGGGAGGCAGGACGACGTACCGCTCCATCACGGTCGACGGGAAAGAGCTGGAATTCACGGAGGGGTTCTCCGACCTCCACACGCGCGTCTACGAGGAGATCCTTGCGGGGAGGGGATTCGGCATACAGGATGCCCGCCCCTCGATCCGGCTGGTGTACGATATCCGCAGCGCGCGGGTGAGCGCGGAGATGGACCTCGCCCATCCGTTCCTTGCGCGGGGATTCGGGCAGTTGAGGAGGTATGAGCTACTTCAGGCATGAATCGGCGTACGTCGACGAGCCGTGCACGATCGGCGAGGGGACGAAGATCTGGCACTTCTGCCACGTCCAGGCGGGCGCCCGCATCGGGCGCAACTGCGTCCTGGGGCAGAACGTCAACGTGGGCCCGAACGTCACGATCGGCGACGGCGTCAAGATCCAGAACAACGTCTCCGTGTATGAAGGGGTGACGCTCGAAGACTTCGTCTTCTGCGGTCCCTCGATGGTGTTCACGAACGTGATCGATCCCCGCAGCAAGTACCCGCAGGCGGATGCCCGCTTCTACAGGAGGACGCTCGTCCGCTCTGGCGCGACGCTGGGTGCCAACGCGACCATCGTCTGCGGACACACGATCGGCCGCCACGCGTTTATCGGCGCGGGAGCGGTGGTCACGCGCGACATCCCGGACTTTGCGCTTGCCGTCGGCAACCCCGCGCGCATCGTCGCGTGGGTGAGCGAGGCGGGGGAGAAACTTGCCTTCGGCGCCGACGGGACGGCGCGCTGCTCCAGGTCAGGGCGCCTCTACCGCCTGAGCGGCGGCGCCGTTGCAGAGTGCCCCTAGGGGAGGCGCCATGTGCGGCATCGCGGGCATATTCAACCTGAACGGCGAGCCGGTCTCGCCGGTGATCCTCCGCCGCATGACCGACGCGATCGCCCACCGCGGGCCTGACGGGGAGGGATTCTATACCGACAGCTTCATCGGTCTCGGCCACCGCCGGCTCGCGATCATCGATCTCTCTCCCGCCGGGCACCAGCCGATGATGACCGCCGACGCACAGCGCGTCATCAGCTACAACGGGGAGGTCTATAACTTTCAGGAGCTGCGCGTGGAGCTGGAGGCCCTCGGGGAGCGCTTCCACTCGCGCACCGATACCGAGGTGGTGCTCGCTGCCGTCGCCCGCTGGGGGATGGCGGCGCTCGACCGGTTCAACGGCATGTACGCCTTCGCCCTCTGGGACAGGACTGCGCAGGAGCTGATCCTGGCGCGTGACAGGTACGGGATCAAGCCACTCTACTACGCGCAATTCGGAAACACGCTCCTGTTCGCCTCCGAGGTCAAGGCGCTCATCCCCCACCCCTCCTACGCGGGGGGGCTGGACAGGGAGGCGCTCCTGGAGTACTTCACGTTCCAGAATTTCTTCACGGACAGGACGCTCTTCGCCGGCGTCCGGCTGCTCCCTGCCGGCACGTATATGCGCATCCCCCTGGGGGCGCGTTCGCTGCCCGCGCCGGTGCGGTACTGGGACTACCGGTTTGAGGAGCCCTCGTCGCCGCGAAGCGACGGGGAGTATGCCGAGGAACTCGACGCGCTCGTCCGCCGGGCGGTGAGCCGCCAGCTTGTCAGCGACGTGGACGTCGGCGCGTACCTGAGCGGGGGAATGGACTCCGGGACGCTCACCGCCATTGCGGCGGGGCACCTCCCTTACCTGAAGAGCTTCACGTGCGGCTTCGATCTCCACTCCGCCTCCGGGATGGAGCTGGCGTTCGATGAGCGCTCGAAGGCGGAGATCATGTCGTACCGCTTCCGCACGGAGCACTACGAGATGGTGCTGAAGGCCGGGGACATGGAGCGCGTCTTTCCCCGCGTCGCCGCCCACATCGAGGAGCCCCGCGTGGGGCAGAGCTACCCGAATTACTACGCCTCGCAGCTGGCAGGGAAGTTCGTGCGCGTGGTCCTCTCGGGGGAAGGGGGAGACGAGCTGTTCGGGGGGTATCCCTGGCGATACTACCGCGGCGCGACGAGCGCCTCGTTCGAGGAGTACATCGACAGGTACTACGTCTACTGGCAGCGGCTCATTCCCAACAGGGTCATCCGGAATGTCTTCCGGCCGATCTGGTCCGACGTGGCGGGGGTCTGGACGCGCGACATATTCCGCGACGTGTTCGCGGGGGCTCCGCGCACTCTTGCGCGGCCGGAGGATTACATCAATTGCTCGCTCTACCTGGAGGCCCGCACGTTTCTCCACGGCCTCCTCACGGTGGAGGACAAGCTGAGCATGGCGCACAGCGTCGAGACCCGCGTCCCGTTCCTGGACAACGACCTGGTGGAGTTCGCCATGAAGCTCCCGGTGCGGCTCAAGCTCGCGAACCTCGGGGACGTCTGCAGGATGAATGAGAACGAACCGGGGGCGAAGCGCTCGAAATACTTCCAGAGGACGAACGACGGGAAGGTGCTGCTCCGCAGCGTGATGGCGAAGTATATCCCCCGGGAGGTCGCGGAGGCGGAGAAGCAGGGGTTCTCCGGTCCCGACGGGAGCTGGTTCAAGGGGGAGAGCATGGACTACGTGCGGCGCGAGATCATGAGCCCGCGCGCCAGGCTCTTTGAGTACCTGGACAGGGACTCCGTGTGCAGCCTCGTGGAGGAGCACCTGGACGGGAGGCAGAACCGCCGGCTCCTGATCTGGTCGCTCCTCTCGTTCGAGTGGTGGCTGAGGACGTTTCTGCCGTGAATGTTCCCTCGGCGAAAAACGCCTCGGGACTGACGCCCTCGGCACAGGGCGCCTCGGGACGCCTCCTGCCTGCGGCAGTCGGCGGACGCGTCGTGATGTGCGGGTGCACGGAAACCGGGCACGAGATCGCGCGCTATCTCCTGGAACACGGCGTCCCGATCGCGCAGTTCGTTACGATCTCCCCGGAAAAGGCCGCACGGCTGAAGGCGAGCGGGTACCGCCCCTTCGACGATCTTGCCGCCCGGTTCGGCGTCCCGATCCGCGCGGCGAAGAAATACTCGCTCAACGACGGCGAGGATATCGCGTTCTTCCGGGACATGAAATTCGACCTCCTGATACAGGGGGGATGGCAGCGGCTCTTCCCGGCGGACGTCCTGGCGACGCTTCGCGTGGGGGGAGTCGGCGTGCACGGCAGCTCGGAGTTCCTCCCGAAGGGGAGGGGACGCTCGCCCGTCAACTGGTCGCTTATCGAGGGGAGGGAAAGGTTCATCCTCCACTTCTTCATCATGACGCCCGGGATCGACGACGGAGACGTCTTTCACTACGAGATGTTCGACGTGAATGCGTGGGACACGTGCCGGACGCTCTACATGAAAATCGCGATGGTGACGGAGCGCGTGCTCGCCTCCTGGATCCCCCGGCTTATTGCAGGAGAGTACGGGCTGACGCCCCAGCGGGGGGAGCCCTCGTTTTACCCGGCGCGTTGCGCGGCCGACGGCCGGATCGACTGGCGTCGCCCGATGATGGAGATCTATGATTTCATACGGGCTCAAACCAGGCCATACCCCGGCGCGTTCACCACGCTGGGGGGGGAGCGCGTCACGCTCTGGAGCGCGCAGCCCTTCGATACGCGGATCGCGTTTCCCGGCGCGTGCGAAGGAGAGGTGCTCGCCGTCTTCGGGGGGGGAGCGTCCGTGGTGAATTGCAATTCGGGGCTGCTGCTTGTGACGGAATGCGAGCCCGCGATGCGCGCGGGAGAGATACTCGGATCGTAAAAAGGACGGACGTGAGCACACCGGCTGTCATACAGCTTCTGGTCTCCGCGGACGAACTGGCGGACAGGAGGGAGTGGGGGAGCGCGTTCCAGACGCTCCAGCAGGCCTGCGCGATTGCCCCCGCCGATCCTGTCGTGCTCGACAGGCTGGGGAGTTACCTCCTGCGGTACGGGTATCCTGTGGAGAAATGGCTGCCGCTGTTCGAGCGGGCCGGGAAGATCCCTTCCGCGAATGCGGAGATCCGGATGCACCTGGGGCTCGGCTACGCCGTGTCAGGGAAGATCGCCGAGGCGGCGGGGTTGCTTCAGGCCGCGCTCCGCATGCCGGGGTGCCCCCCGCAGGCTGCGACGCTCCTGGCGCTCCTCTGCCTGCAGGAACAGCGCAAGGGCGATGCCCGTGATGTCCTTTGTGGGGCGATCCGCACGTTCCCCGGCGACACCTCCGCGCTCGGCCTGCTGGCGCAGATCCACGAGCTGGAGGGAGACGGACCGTCCGCGCGCATACTGTACCGCGAGGTCCTGAGGTGGGACCCGGCAAATGCGCGCGCGTCGGTCGCGCTGAAGCGCATGGCGCTCCGCGAGCGCAGGGGGGACCCGCCCGAACCGCCGGCGGAGCCGGCGACGAGATCTGCGGTGATGCTCGTCGATGACCGGAGAATAGACAGGCGCGTTCTTGATGAGGCGCGTTCGCTTGGCATGGCAGGCTGGGACGTGACTGTCGTTGCGGGAGAGCCGCCCGACGAGAACCCGTTCTGGGACGAAGAATGCTATCCCGACGTCAGGATCATTCGCGCGAACGAACGGATGCTCTCCGTCCCCTGCGTCGGCGAACTGTACAGGTATACCGTTCCCTGGTACCGGAAAAAAGCCAGTGCCGTCCTCCGCGGCGAACATCTCTCGCGCATACTGCCGAAACAGGAATGGCGTCGGTTTCTCCACGACCGGAGGAGCTTCTACATCATCGCCGCGGACATCCCCGCGTCGGTGTACGTGGCGCATGACCTTCCCCAGGTCCCCGTCGCGGCGATGGCGGCGGCGCTCCACGGCGCACGGCTTGTTTACGATTCACACGAACTGTATCCCGAGCAGTCGTTCGTCCTGAAAGACCGGCCCCTCCTGGAAGCTCTGGAACGGCACGTCGCCCCACTCGCGGACAGTGTGATCGTCGTGAACGAATCGATGCGCTCGGAATTTGCAGCCCGGTATGGAGTCGCGTCGGAAGTGATATTGAATTGCCCATCGATTGACGCGACGGCATTCCCGGTTCCCCGGACGGATCGACTGCGTGAGTCGCTCAGGTTGCCGCGGGATACGAGGATACTCCTGTACCAGGGGAACATCGTCGCGAGAATCCGGAACCTCGAAAATATCATTGAGGCGATGGGGCTTCTCTCCTCCCGGGACGTCGCACTGGTCCTGATGGGTCCCGACAACGGCGGAGGGAACGAGCTTGTCGCGCTCGCGCGCGAACGGGGCCTTCTGGGCCGGTCGGTCTACTTCCACCCGCCGGTCAAACAGGACGAATTGCTCTCGTACACGGCCTCCGCCGACGTCGGGCTAATCCCGTACACCGCGGTGGACTGGAACACGAAATTCTGCACTCCCAACAAGCTGTACGAATTCATCGTGGCGGAGCTCCCCATACTTGCGAACGCTCTTCCCGAACTCACGCGGTTTGTCTCAGGGCAGGGGATCGGCCTCAATCTTCCGATGGAGAGCGCCACGGAGGTTGCGCGCGCGATCGACGCGATGTTCGGTGCCGACATCGGCGGATTCCGGGCCCGGCTCGCCGAAGTGAGCCCCCGATTCCTCTGGCAGAATCACGAGGGGCCGGCGGTTGTCGACATGTACGATCATCTCTTCGATCGTCCTGCCCGCGACGGGAGAACAGTCGAGCGCGATGCACGGCCCGTCCAGGCGGCCGGGGTGGGCATCCATGGGTGAAGCGGCCGCGCTCTATGACAGGGACGGGATCTGGGGGAATGCTCCCGACGCGTACCAGAAAACGGTGCGGCGCGATCTTCTTTCCGTCATACCCGCCTCGTGCGGAAGCGTGCTCGACGTCGGGTGCGGTGACGGGTACATCACGAACGCACTGCCGGCCAATATGCGGGTGGTGGGATTGGACGTGGGAGAGGCTTCCCTGAAGCACCTCAGGAGGGAAACGCGAATTGGCGAGGTTACGGCTCTACCATTTGCGAACGGGGAGTTCGACCTGGTGATGGCCAATGATGTGGTCGAGCATATCCCGGGGCCGGAGTTCTCCCGGGCGCTCGCGGAGCTGCAGCGGGTCGCGCGCCGGTGGGTGGTGGTGACGGTTCCCCTGCTCGAACGGATGGAAGCCGGGATGACCGCGTGCCCCGCCTGCGGTACGGTCTACCATGTCAATCACCACCAGCGGAGATTTGACACGCAGAGCGTCATCACGCTGCTGGGGGATGAGTGGAGGGCGGACACGGTCGTTTTCAGCGGCACGGTCATGGGCGCGGCCGAACGCGCCACACGGCTGCTGCGCGCAAGGGGAGGCCTGGCAGGCTCATGGGAGCGCTCCCGCTGCCCGGCCTGCATGCACGAGGGCTCCCAGGAAACGCTTGACGGGACAGTCGACGGGGCGCTGGCAGACGCCGCGCTTTCGCACAGGTGGCCTTCGCTTGTCACGCGGGTTGACAGGAGCGAATGCGTATGCCTCTTTCGTCGCACGGAAGAATCCTCGCGCGCGATCGAGGCGGTTCCCCGGTGGTCTCTCCTCGACGCAGGGGCATCCCCCGGCAGGATACTCCCGGGCGCGCTCGGGCGCCGGGGATCCCACATTGCGTTCGTCCCGGGAGAGCGCACCGGGGGAGAACAGAGCCTTCTCGTCCTCCAGTGCGTCTCCGGCGGCGTTCTCTTCCGGCTGCCGGAGCCGGCAATGCTCGAGGGGGGAGACCTCGATGTCCCTCTCTGGTTTCTTCCACCGGCGTTCGGCACGGTGGCCGGACTTCACGCGGAGCTTGATGCACAGGATATTCTCCTGGCCATCGCCGCCGACACCCGCAGCGAGATCACTGCCGGGGGCTCCCGTCAGAATCTCCTTTCGGAGGCCGTCTCCGCCCAGGTCATCGATCTCTGGCAGATGCAGATTGCACTGCGGGCGCAGGTGGCCGCACAGAACGACGAAATCCGGAAACTGAAAAACCTCCTGGAGGAAGGCGCCGATGTGCGGCATCGCCGGGATCGTTGACCCGACGCGGTCAGTGGCGGCCGGCGACGTCCGTGCTCTCACGGACGCTCTGGCCCACAGGGGACCCGACGGCGGCGTCGTCTGGGTCGGAGGGGGGACCGGGCTCGGCCATCGCAGGCTCGCGATACTCGACCTGAGCGACGCCGGGAAGTGTCCCATGGCATACGTCGCCCCGGCGGGTGACGTGTACAGGATCACGTTCAACGGGGAGATATACAATTTCCTGGAGCTTAGGCGCGAGCTGGAATCGCTCGGCCACAGGTTCCGCTCCGCGAGCGACACGGAGGTCGTCCTGGCCGCATATGCCGAATGGGGGGAGGCGTCGCTGGAGAAGTTCAACGGCATGTGGGCGTTCGCGCTCCGCGACGAGACGCGCAATGAGGTCTTCCTGGCGCGCGACAGGTTTGGCGTGAAGCCTCTCTACTACCACGCAAACGGCAGGCTCGTGTTCGCCTCCGAGATGAAGGCATTCACTTCTCTGCCGGGATTCCGTGCGCGGATGAACGAGCCTCTGGTGAAGCGGATACTCGAAGCATCGGAGCCGTGGGAGGGAATGACGGATGAGACGATGATGCTCGGCGTCCGGTCGCTCCCCGCGGGGCACTGCATGCGCGTTGCCGCCGACGGCAGGTACAGCATCCGGAAATGGTGGGAGACGCGCGACCATATGAGGGAGGTACCGTCGAGATACGAGGATCAGGTGGAGGAATTCCGCTCACTCTTCCTGGACGCGGTCCGCGTCCGGATGCGAAGCGACGTCCCCCTGGGCTCCTCACTTTCGGGCGGCGTCGATTCGAGCGCGGTGGCTTCCGCGATGGCGTACCTTCACCGCGAGGGGGCGGGCGGCCTGGAGCGCTGCGCAGCCGACTGGCAGAAAGCGTTTGTCGCGGTATTTCCCGGGAGCCGCCTCGACGAGCGGCCCTGGGCGGAGACCGTCGGAGCGTCGATCGGCGCCGACGTCCGCTACAGCGCGTTTGACCCGGAGGAGTCGGTCCGGTCTCTCCAGGATGCCGTCTGGGCCGTGGAATATGTCCACGGCATACTGGCCTCTCCGGTCTGGGGGATATACAGGGAGATGCGGCGCGGCGGCGTGGTCGTCACGCTCGACGGGCACGGGGCCGACGAGCTGCTCGGGGGCTACGCGGGGTATCTCGACGTCCCCGTGGAGGAGCTGAACGCCCGGCTCTACGGCGACGTGCACAGGACGATGCTCCCGTCGATACTGAGAAACTACGACCGTTGCTCCATGGCGCACGGCGTTGAAGTCCGCATGCCGCTCCTTGACTGGAGGCTCGTCACGTACGCGTGCTCGCTTCCCCCGGAAGCGAAGCTGGGAGGGGGGTTCACGAAGCGTGTGCTGAGGGATGCCGTGAAGGGGATACTCACGGAGCCGGTCCGGACGAGGAGATCGAAGATCGGGTTTAACGCCCCTCTTGTCGAGTGGTTCAACGGCCCGATGAAGCGCGTGGCGCTGCGGCTGTTCGAACATCCGTTCTGGAACGACAATCCGTTCTGGGACGGCCGGGATGCGGCGCGTGGATTGAAGGAGCGGATGAGGGCCGGGGACTGGACGTACCGGGAATGGGGGCACGTGGTGAGCCTCTCGATCATGCTGAATCTCGTCCTCTGGCACGCACTCTTTGTCGAACGGCAGCGTGTGGAGATCCCGTGAATATGCCTGCCTGCCCATCGGTCATCGCCGAAGCGAAATGGGAAGCGCTCACGCCTGCCCAGCAGGAGTGTATGAAGGCGCTCGCCCGGGGGACGCTCGGATGGGGGTACAGGTGGGGAAGCGAATTTCATGCGAGGTTCTCTGTCCGTTCAGCCGTTCCCGGCCGGCTTCCCGCAGGGATTGCGATGTACAACGAGCGGAGCGACGGAGCCCCGTTACGTGCGTCGGCGGGAGACATCGTTGTGTGCTTCCGCCCGGCCATCGGTGATTCGCACATCCGCCGGGCGATCGAGGCCGCCGCGGCCGGGGCGTTCGTCCTGGCGGAAACGGATCCGCTCATCGGTGAGCGGTTCGGCTCCTGCGTGCCGATGTTCACGTCACCCGCCGACCTCGTGGAACAGGTCTACCGGTATCTCGAATCGCCCGGGGAGCGTGAAGCCGCAGCGCTCCGGATCGCCGGGCGGGCTTCCGCGCTCGTCCACCCAATGATCAGCGTGGTCATATTTGCCTACAACGCGGCGGCCTGGCTGGCCGAGACGATTGCGAGCGCGCTTTCGCAGGATTACGATAACTACGAGATCATCGTCGTCGACGACGGCTCCACGGACGACACCGCATCCATTGTCCGCTCCGCAGCGAGCCCCCGGCTCAGGTATATCGCCACGGAGCACAGGGGTGCCCCCTCGGCGCGCAACCGAGGGATCGCGGAGGCGAAGGGGGAATGCATCCTCTGGCTCGGCGCGGATGACGTGCTCGAGCCGCGTGCGCTCTCGTCGCACGCTTCCGTGCTCGCCTCTCACCCCGGCGCGGATATCGTCTACGGCAACGTCATGCTCTGCGATGCGTCGCTGAAGGACGTGAGGCTCCTCGGCTACAGTGAGTGGTTCGGCCGGAACGGGGAGCTTCCCGCGGCGATGATTCAGGCGAACGTGATCCCCGACGGCGGGACGCTCATCAGGAAATCATGCTACGCGAGAACGGGTTCGTACAACGAGAAGTTTCCCCGGGCGCATGACTACGAATGGTGGTGCCGCTCTATTCCCACCGCGCTCTTCAAGCATAACCCGGCCACGGTCTACCGATGGCGCTGGCACGGCGGAAATCTCGGCGCCGGGTCGGGGAAGAAGGTCGACACCCGATACGAAGCCCGCATCGTGCGCGGATTGCTCGGACGGCATACGCTCCGTGAGCTTTTCCCGGACGCCGGCTGGACGGCACTCGGCCCCGAACGCGCCGCATCACTCGCGCACGCCCGCGCCGCTGAAATCCTCGCCTCCTACGGCGACAAACAAGGCGCCGCGGAGATCGTGAAGAAAACCACCCCGCCCAAGGAGAGGTTGGCAGGGCGCCCCGATGGCGGCGCCGCGGGCGCCGCCGAGGGGCGACCCCCAAAAACATCGATAACGTATCTGATCACGAGCATCCTCGGCGTCACCGGGGGCAATCAAACGCTTCTCGCCCAGGCCAACGCACTCCACGACCGGGGCTACCGCGTCACGATTGTCACGCGTTCAGCGACGCCCGGGTGGTGCGAGATTCGACCTGAAATCATACGCGTTCCCGCCTCCGGCCCCATGTGGCCATGGGTTCCTCAGTCGGACGCCGTGATAAGCACGTATTTCATGAATACCGCGGAGCTGGCCTCGGTCGACTCCCCGGTGAAGATTTACTTCGCGCAGGGGGACCAGTTTGTCTTCGACGGCCGTTGCGAGGCGCGTGGCGCCGAAACGAGAAAGCTCCATGCACTGCTGAAGGAGATGTCGCGGATGTCGTATCTCCTTCCGGGCGTCCGGTTCATCGCCAATTCGGGCGCGCTTGCCGCGCGCGTGGAGAAGGCGCACGGCAGGAAGGCGGACGGTGTGCTCCCGGTGTGCGTCGATCTGGGGCTGTTTACGCCCCTTGCCAGATCTCCGCAACCCGGCATTCCCCGCCTTCTCGTCGTGGGGCCGGACGACCAGGGGACGGAGCTTGAGCCTCTCGCGTTCAAGGGGATCCCGGACATCCGCCAGGCGCTCGAACAGCTCAGGTCGCAGGGAGAGCGGTTCACGACGGTCCGGATATCCAACACGCCCCGCACGATATTCGCCGGGTTCCCCTGCGAGTTCCACGTCGCTCCCCCGGACGCGGAAAAACGGAGGCTCTACGGGTCCGCCGACATTCTGGTCTATGCGTCACACTACGACTCCTGTCCGCGGCCTCCGCTGGAGGCGATGGCGGCGGGGGCGGCCGTGGTCTGCACGTCGACGGAGGGGGCTCTCGAGTACTGCAGGGACGGCGAGAATGCGCTTCTCGTCCCCGTCCGCAGGCCGGATCTGCTTGCGGAAGGAATACGGCGCGTGATGCACGACGGCACGTTCAGAGAGCGGATCGTGCGCGGGGGACTTGCCACTGCCCGCTCCCGGCCGCAGAAAATGGAATGGGATGAACTGGAAAGAATTCTGGCACTGTATACAGGAAAGGAGATTCAGATGAACGACGAGGCACGGGGAGCCGAAGATACGCTCATGCAATCGATGGCACGGGCGAAGGAGCTGATGGAACGGGGGGACGTGGCCGGCGCCCTTCAGGCCGCAAGCGGGGCCTCGCACGTTGCCGATGCGGAGGCTATTCCGGCGGCTGCGCGGTGCGAGTACAGGAATTTCCTGGGGCTCTGCCACATCGCCCTGGGAGACCTCCCCGCGGCGAAGGAGGCGTTCGGCGAGGCGCTGGCTATTGATGGCTCATCGGCGCAGGCGTGCGCGGGCCTCGGCGACGTCTTCCGACTTGGAGGGCTTCCCGAACAGGCGTCGACGATGTACGGCTGGGCCCTGAAAGAGGATCCTGAAAATGCGGCCGCGCGCAAGGGGCTCTCCGCCCTGGAGAGCGCCTCCACCGGTCCCATGCCGCGCGAGGAGGCGCCCACCGAAGGTGAAACGATCGACGATATCACGGCGGTCCGGACGGACTCGGCGTTCGCCCGCGCCGTGCGCTCGGTGTTTTCCGGACACCGGCCTTCGAAGCTCGTCGAGACCGGGACGTTCATCGGTAAAGGGACGACCACGGTGATCGCTTCCGCGCTCCGCGACCTGGGGATCGCCGACGCGAGGTTCTATTCCATCGAGGTGAACCCGGGGCTCCACGCGATCGCGCGGAAGAACCTCGAGGCCTCGGGCCTCTCCCCGTTTGTCCAGCTCCTGAACGGACTTTCCGTGCCCCGGAGGCTCCTCCCGGGCAGGGATGACATCGAGGATCGCACGGTGCGCAACGTCGGTGTGGAGCCAGTCTATGTCGATCACGATCCGTCGGACCGGGTGGAGAGGTACTTCGCGGAAACGGATTTCCCCGACGTTCCCGACGATCTCCTGGGCCGCGTCATGTCGATTTTCGGCGGGAAGCCGGATTTCGTCCTGCTGGATAGCGGCGGGCACATGGGGTTCATTGAATTCACGTATCTCCTTTCGCTTATCAGGGGGGAGTGCTTCATCGCGCTCGACGACATCTTCCACGTCAAGCACCAGCGGAGCTTCCGGCAGATGTCGTCGGACAGCCGGTTCGAGATCATCACTTCCGTGAGAGAAAAGGCGGGCTTCTGCATCGCGCGCTTCACGCCGGTCTCCCCCGCCGCGTCAAGGCTCCCGGCCGAGGATATCGCCCGCCGACTTGCGGTGGCCGGGGATCAGTTCGGCAGGAAGGAATTTGCCGGGGCGCTTCAGACGCTCAAGCTCGTGGAGAATCTCCTCGGCGGCATGAACGGGTCCCCGACGCTGGATGAGGCGGTTGCCGGAGTGGAAACCGTGCGCGGCATGAGCTACCTCGGGATGAACGACCTGCAGAATGCCCGGGCGTCGTTCGAGAAGGCGCTGAAGATGCAGCCCTCCTCTTCGCAGGCGTGTGCGGGCCTGGGAGAGGTGTTCTACCTTGCAGGGCTGGACAGTGAGGCGAAGGTGATGTTTGAGCACGCCGTCGCGCTCTCCGAGAACAACCTCCTCGGGCGCGCGGGGCTGGCGAAGTCGAACAAGGCGCTCGGATTCCCCGTGGGTCACAGCAACCTGGCGGCGCAGCTCGGAAAGGAAGGGAGCGCGCTGTGAATCCCGCTCAGGACGCGGGCGTGCTCTCGCGACCCGAGGACCACCACCGCCGCGCGAGGGCGGAGTGGAAACGGGGAAACCTCAGGGGGGCGCTGGTAGAGTTCCAGAACGTCCTGGCGATGACGCCGGGAAAGGCGTCCGCACTCTCCGATCTCGCGCTCCTTCTCCTCGACGGGCTGAACAATGTCCAGTCTGCCGAGAGATTCAGCCGGCGGGCCGTCGCGGCGGATCCCTGCCATGCACCGGGATATGTCGTTCTGGGAAACGTGATGAAGGCACGGGGTGACGACGCGGCGGCGGCGGAAAACTATCGCCGCGCGCTGGCGATCGACGGACAGCTTGCAGACCCGATGGTGAACCTCGGGGTCCTGTCCCTCGAGTCGGGGGACATGCAGGGGGCGCTCGACTGGTTCACGAGGGCGCTCCAGGCCGAACCCGCCCACGTGAACGGGAGGTGGAACAGGGGCAACCTCCTGCTGCTCCTCGGCCGCTACGCAGAGGGGTGGGAGGACTATGAGTATCGCTTCAGGATCGAGGGGAGAAACGCATCACGGCAGCCCGCCGAACGGCGGCAATGCGCCTGGGACGGGTCCGGGTTCCGGGGAAAAACGCTTCTTGTCTGGTGCGAACAGGGGCTGGGGGATACGCTCCAGTTTGTCCGGTACCTCCCCCTTGTGAAAGAGCGGGGGGGGACGGTAGTGTTCGAATGCCAGGAGGAGCTTGTTCCCCTTCTCCGCACATTCCCCGGCGCGGACGCCGTGATTGCTTCGTGGCGCCTCCGGCGCCACGGCGCCTTCGGCGCCGCGAAGCGCGCTTTTTGCGTCCCGCCGAAGGCGGGACAATCTCCGCCGCGAAATTACGACTTCACTATTCCCCTTCTCTCCCTTCCCCGCATTTTCGGGACCACCGCGGACTCGATCCCGGCCTCCGTTCCCTACATCCAGGCGGATCCGGGTCTTGTCGAATCCTGCAGGGGCGAATTTCAGCGCGGGGTATTCAGCGTCGGTCTCGCATGGAGGGGTAATCCCTGCCACCCGAACGATCCTGCTCGTTCATGTTCCCCTTCAGACCTGGAGGCTCTCGCGGACGTCCCGGGCGTCCAGCTCTACAGCCTTCAGAAAACTCTCCCGGGAGGTGTGAGGGGACAGGGAGTTCTGGAAGGGCGCGCGATCGATCTCTCCGACCGCCTGTCGGACTTCGCGGCGACCGCCGCGTATCTTGCGCACATTGATCTTCTGATAACAGTGGACACGGCGATCGCCCACCTCGCGGGGGCCATGGGAAAGCCCGTCTGGGTACTCATTCCCCGCATCCCCGACTGGCGCTGGCAGCTCGACCGTGAAGAGACGCCATGGTATCCCACGATGCGGCTCTTCCGGCAGACTGTGACGGGCGATTGGAGCTCTCCGGTCGGGCGGATCAGTGTGGACCTCACTCTTGCCGCGGCGGGAATCAAGGGAAGCGGGGACTCGCTCGAATTGTCGACCGGCTTTGTTGAGAAAGGCAGCGCGTGCTTCAATGCAGGGGACACTGAGGGAGCGCTCCGCTTCTTCCGCGAGGCTCTTGCGGCCGACCCCGCCGACTCACGCGCGCGGAACGCGCTGGGCGTGGTCCTGACGCACCGCGGTGAGCTCGAGGCGGCCGCCGTTGAGCTCCGCCGGGCCATTGAGCTTGATCCCCGCAACGCTGAAGCCCGGTACAACCTGGGGAACGTCCAGAAACAGCAGGGACAACTCCGCGAGGCGGCGGCATCATACAGGGAGGCGATCGCGGAATCCCCGGATCTCATACAGGCCGAGGTGAACCTGGGCGTTGTCCTCAACGACATGGGAGATCCCTCGGGTGCCCTCGAAGAGTACCGTAACGCGCTCGCGATAGACCCGACGTCGTCCTCCCTGCTCAAACAGGTCGGCGAACTCTGCCTCAAAACGGGTGACACCGCGGGGGCGCTCGAGGCGTTCGAGCGTGCCATCGACGTCGATCCCGGCGATGTCGCCCTGATTCACCGCGTCGGGGCGCTGAAGCAATCAGCCGGCAACCTCGACGAAGCGATCGCGCTGTTCAGGAAGGGAGTGGATCTCCACCCGGACAACGCCGATGCCTGGGCGGACCTGGGGACGGCGCTCGTCCTGAACGGCGAAGCGGACGCCGCGCTCGTGGCGCTGGAGCGGGCGATCCGGATCAGGCCCGACTTCCCCGGCGTGCTCAACAACCTGGGGATGGTGATGAAGGAGAAAGGGCGGCCCGGGATCGCGAAGAAGTGCTTCACGCTTGCGATCAGGTCCGATCCCTCATACGCCACGGCGCACAATAACCTCGGGACGGTCCTTCTGGATGGCGCGAGTTTCCAGGAGGCGGAAGCGCAGTTCCGGGAGGCTGTCAACCTGCAGGTGGACTACCTCCTCGCCTGGAACAACCTGGGCAACGCGCTTGCAGGGCAGGGGAAATTCCACGAAGCGAAACAGATATATCGCCTCGTCATCGCGCAGGATCCGGGAATTCCTGAAGTCCATTTCAACCTCGCATCTGCGCTCGCGTTCGAGAACCGGTTCGCCGAATCGCTCAGGGGGTACGAAGAAGCGGTCAGAATAAAACCGGATTACGCCGAGGCCAGGCTCAACCGGGCCCTCATACTCCTGCAAACGGGGGAGTTCGAGGAGGGATGGAAGGAGTATGAATGGCGGATCCGCGTCAGGGACCCGCGGAGGCTCTACGTTCCGCCGGCAATCAGCACACCCCGCTGGGACGGTTCGGATCCGGCGGGAAAGAGGATACTCGTGCGCGCGGAGCAGGGATTCGGAGATTCGTTCCAGTTTGCGCGTTTTCTCCCTCTCCTTGCTGCCCGGGGGGCGGAAATCTCGTTTGAGTGCCCGAAGGAGGTGATCGGGCTCTTCCGCGAGTTCCCGGGCGTGGACACGCTCATCGCATTCGGCGATCCCCCTCCCGCCTGCGACGCATTTGTAGAGCTCCTGAGCCTTCCCGGTATGCTCGGAACGAAGAACGTCGGCGACATCCCCTGGAGCGGTCCCTACATCCACGCTGACCCGCCGCTCGTGGAGAGGCTCGGCCCGCTCTTCGGGGAGGAGACGCTCAACGTCGGGATCGTCTGGGGAGGGAATCCGCTGCACAAGAACGACCACAACCGGTCGTGCCGGCTTGCCGGCATGCTCCCGCTCTCTGACGTGCCGGGAGTCTGCCTCTACAGCCTGCAGAAGGGGAATCCCGCGCTCGAAGTCTCCTCGCTCCCGCCGGGCCGGACCCTGCGCAACCTCGAGCCGGAGCTGACGGACTTCTCGGTGACGGCAGCGGCACTGGCGCATCTCGACCTGCTGATTGCCGTCGACACGTCCGTTGCCCACCTCGCAGGCGCAATGGGGGTTCCAGTCTGGCTCCTCCTCCCGTACAGGTCTGACTGGCGGTGGCTCTCGGGCCGGGCGGATTCTCCCTGGTATCCCTCGATGAGGCTCTTCCGGCAGAAATCCCACGGCGACTGGGAAGGGGTGATCAACGAAGTCGCCCTGTCATTGCGAGCGCTTTCTGCGAAGCAATCTCCGGCCGGATTGCTTCGCGGCGCCTGCGGCGCCGCGGGCGCCGCCGCTCGCAATGACAGGGAGAAAGGGGCCGATCATGCCTAGCCTCTCGCTCGCCATGATCGTCCGTGATGAATCGAAATTCCTGGACGGGTGTCTCGAAAGCGTCCGGGGTCTCGTCGGGGAAATCGTCGTCGTTGACACGGGCTCGACGGACGACACGCCGGCAATCGCCGGGAGGCACGGGGCCGCCGTGTACAGCGTCCCCTGGCGGGAGGATTTCGCCGCAGCCCGCAACGCATCGCTCGGTCACTGCACGGGGGACTGGATTCTCGTGCTCGACGCCGACGAGCGGTTCGCCGCCGGGCAGGAGGGGCAGCTCCGGGCGTGCATGGCGGATCCGCACGCGGCCGCATTTTCGATCCTGATCCGGTGCCCCCACACGATGCCGACCGGCCGCTCACTCCAGATCATGCCGTACGCACGGCTCTTCCGCAGGGACGCCCGCGTCCGGTTCGAGGGGACGGTCCACGAGCAGATTTCACCGTCGATCGAGCGCACCGGCGGCCGGATACTTCCCTCGACGCTGCTCATCGAGCACCTCGGCTACGACCAGGGGGAGGACGTCCTTCGCCGCAAGGCGGAACGGAATCTCCCGCTCCTCAGAAAACGTCTTGCGCGCGACCCGGACGATGCGTACGCCGCCTACCAGATCGGCAACACGGAAACGATGTTCATGCGCTACGCGGAAGCCAGGCCGTACCTGCGCCGTGCCCTCCGTCCCGGCGGGCTCCCCCCCTCGCTCCAGGCGCTGGTGTGGAACCTCCTCGCCGAGGGGGCGCTGAGATCCGGTGCGGCGGCGGAAGCCGCCGAGTGCTGCCTCGCCTCGCTCGCGATCGCGCCGGTCCAGGTCGCCGCGCGGTGGTACCTTGCCGGAGCGTTCATCGAACGGAAGGATTTCGCCCGCGCGATACCCCCCATGGACGAAATCCTGGACATTTTCTGCGGGCCGGATCCCCCTCCCCCGCCCGGCATTGCCGTGGACATCCGGATCGATACATGGAAAATCCTGCAGATCAGGGGGCAATGCCTCTGGAAGGCCGGGGACGGCGCCGGCGCAATCCGGAGCTTCGCGGAGGCCGTGAAGCTCAACCCCGCCGACTCCTCGCTCCGCGCGAACCTCGGCACGGCCCTCCGTGCCTTTGCCCCCCCGTCGACACAGGGGTGACTGCTGTGAGGGGCCTCACACGTTTCGGGGTGAGGAGTTCCGGCGGTCGCCTAAAGTTTTCCCGAGTGCCGCCGATAACCTGAGTAGACGCTGAAGAAGTACTCAGCAGGACAGGGGGCACGGAAGCCCCGATCATCACTTCAACACACTACAGGGAGGTAGTCATGGCAGTATCCATTGGTGCCCGCATCAACACCCCTATCAACGCGTACAATGCCTACAACGCGTTGAACAACATCAACCAGCAGCTCGGGACGACGCAGCTCCGTCTTGCGACGGGACTGAGGATCAACACCGTCTCCGATGACCCGTCCGGGTACACGATCGCGAAGCAGATGGAAGCCACCGCCGGCGTTCTCGGCCAGGCAGTGAACAACATCAGCGACGCGAACAACATGCTGGACACCGCCGAGCAGGCGCTGCAGTCCGTCCGCGATGACTTCACCACGATCCAGGAGAAGGTCGCCGCGGCGAACGATCCCGTGTCCGACAAGACGGCGCTCTCGAACGACGTCAACGAGCTGACCACAGAGATCAACGACGTGATCACCCAGACGAACTTCAACGGGACGTCGCTGTTCAACGTGGCCAACTTCAGCCAGAAGTTCCAGGTCGGTGCGACGCTTGCCGACTCGATCGACGTGACCTACAGCGCGAGCTTCGCCAGCATCGCCACGCAGACGTCGGCGACGATCTCGAGCCTCGACGTGTCATCGGAGGTCAACACCGTCGTGTCCGCCCTGCAGACGATGGGTTCGCTCATCGCGCGGATGAACTCGAAGTCGCAGAACCTCAACGTGGCGATCACGAACACGCAGGCCTCGGAGAGCACGATCATGGATGCCGACATTGCCAAGGAGCAGCTCAACGCGTCCAAGCTGCAGATACTGCAGCAGACGGCCGTCACGCAGCTCGCGCAGGCGAACGTGGGCAACCAGGTGTTCCTGAAGCTGTTTCAGTGAGGTCGTTGACCGGGTGGCGGGCGCCGGGTCACTGACGGCGCCGACCACCCAGGCCTCTAGCGCCTCCGGCGCGGGTACCGGTCGCACCTCGGGCGGTCGGTCCCCGCCGGCAGGAGCTTCGGCCGCAGACGCAACGGGTGCCGTCCCTTGGGGGGCGGCGCCCGGCGCTTTCGAACCGGCGAACGAGAACTGAAGGACTGGATCATGGAACAGGAATACACACCACTGGACTCTCCGGCTGAGCACGGTTTCGGCGACGGCAGGCAGAAGGCGGCGCTCCAGGCGTACCGGCGCGAGGAGTTCTCGCATCTCACGCCCGAGCAGGTCATCTACAAGGTCATGTCGCTCGGCGTGCAGGGGTGCCGCAAGGGAGACAGGACGCAGGCCGTCCGCGCGGTCAACGCGCTCATCCTGGCGCTGGATTTCAAGTACCGGGACGTGGCGATGGGTCTCTTCCGGCTCTACGACTATACGAAGAAGTGCATCTATGCCCGGCGGTATGCCGAGGCGCTCGAGATCCTCGAGGGTCTCCGGGCAAGCTGGGCGGAGGCATTTCACCTGAGGGAGGCAGCCTGATATGGCAACGTCAGTCGGCGCAGCAACGACTGCTGCATCATCCTCGCTGGATCAGCTCGGTGCGCAATACCAGGCGCTGCTCCAGTCGACGACGGTGGTCCCGCTCCAGACGCAACAGAGCACGCTGAATTCATACATCAGCTCGATTTCGACGCTGAAAACGGATTTGAACGCGCTCTACACGAGCGCACAGTCGCTCGCGGCGATCGGGTCGTCCTCCCCGATGTCCGCGTTTTCGGTGGACAGCTCCGACAGTACCGTCGTGGACGCCACGGCCACCAGCAACGCATTTGTCGGGTCGCACACGATCGACAGCGTGACCCGCCTGGCAAAATCGGACACGCTCCTCTCGGGCCAGTTCGCGGCGGGCGACACGTCGATGATCACGGCGCTGGGTGCGGGCGCCAAGACGTTTTCCATCAACGGCGTCCAGGTGACCGCCACGCTCACCGACGGCGAGACGAACGGGCAGGTCCTCTCCGACATTGCCACGGCGATCAATAACACCACCGGGATCACGGTGACGGCGTCCGTCCTGAACATCGACGGCAACAACTCCGAGCTCGCCCTGACCTCCCGGAGCACGGGGTTCGCCAACCGGATCTCGTCGGTCACCGACGGGAACTCGACGGTGGCGGCGCTCCTGGGCTACGGCGGCGTCACGTTCGCCGACACCGTGGGAGGCGCCTCCCGGACGCTCGCCTCCACGACGCAGGCAGGTTTCCAGCAGGGGTTTGCGGAGAACCTGGACGCGTCGTTCTCCCTCGACGGGGTGGCGATGACGCGGGGGACGAACACGATCACCGACGCGGTGCCGGGACTCACAATCAAGCTGAAGAACACGTCGGCGACGTCGCAGACGCTGACGATCGCGGCCGACAGCACTTCCATCGAATCGACGATCAACGACTTCATCACCAAGTACAATGCGGTGATCACGTACCTGGCGAACAACACCGGGGTCACGTCCTCCGGGACGCGCGGCACGTTCGCCGACGACTCGAACGTGAACGTGCTTGCAACGGATCTCCGATCGACGATGCTGCAGCCCGTGACGAGCGTGGCTGCGGGAGCCCCGGCGCTCCTCTCCGCGGTCGGGATCACGACGAATGACGACGGGACGCTGTCGCTTTCTGATACGTCGGAACTGGAATCGGCCCTCGCGGCGAACCCGAAGCAGGTGTCGGACCTGTTCAACTCGACGAACGGGCTCGCGGGGGCTCTGGTGGCGAAGCTGAAGCCGTACGTGACGTACGGCGGAACGCTCGATACGGAGACGAAGAACACCAACGCGCAGATCAAGGACATCACGGACCGGATTAACACGCTGAACGCCCGGATCGACGTCCAGGTCGCGGCGTACAAGCAGCAGTTCGAACAGATTCAGATCCTGCTCGACCAGGCGACGCAGACGCAGCAGGAGGTGGCGAGCTTCTCATCGTACGCTTCCGCCGGATGAGCGCGGGGGTCGTGACATCGCTGCGCGAGGTGATGGCGCTGAGCCGCGCGATGCGCCGTGCGGCGACGGATGGGGTGACGGACTCGCTGGGGGAACAGATGGCGCGGCGCGGGGAGTTGGTGGAAGAGGCGGCTGCGGGCCTTGCCGCGATGGAAGAGGGGCATGCCCTTCCGGCCGGCGAGCGCGAGGCGCTCGCGGCGATGCTGGCGGAACTTGCACAGGAGAACGCGTTACTGATACAGGCGTTGAAAGAGCGGCAGCGGGAGATCATCCGCTGCATCGCGGAGGCGGAGGGGCACAGGAAGCTCTCGGCGTACGCGAGGTAGGAGGAACCGATGAATATCAAAGGCGTAGAAGGCGATTTTTCTCCCATCGACCCCCTCAAGGGGAAGAAGGACTCGTCAGGCGCGAAACAGGCCTCCGCGTCGAAGGACCGCGTGCAGGTGTCCGGGCGCGCCCGGACGCTGTTCGAAGCAGACCAGGCGGCGCGCCTGGACGAGATCCGCAAGCGGCTGGAAAGCGGCTACTACAATTCGCAGGACGTCACCGAAAAGGTCGTCGACGGCATCATGGATGACCTCCTGAAAGGCGCCTGAGCGGCCCGCCGCGCATTCCCCCGGGGTCTCTCTCCCCCGGTCAACCCCGAAGTTGACCGCGACTGCCGATTTCGCTACATTGGCGTTGCGGTTTTCCGACCACCCTTCTCCCGACGTCACGCGAGCGCACGAAACGCATGCGGCACGGCTCCGCGTCATGAGTACAAAGATCACCGTTCTGATCGCAGACGATCACACGATACTGCGCAGGGGACTCGTGTCGCTCCTCTCGCTGAACGACGGGATCGAGGTGGTCGGCGAGGCGGGAGACGGCAGGACGGCCGTGGAGATGGCGCTCAGGCTCGAGCCCGACGTGGTCCTGATGGATCTCAGCATGCCCGTGCTGAACGGTCTCGAGGCGACCGACCAGCTCAAGCGTGAAGCTCCCGCCATCAGGGTCCTCATACTCTCCGCCCACGACAACGACGAGTACGTCGCGCAGGTCGTCCGTTCCGGCGCCAACGGCTACGTCCTGAAGAACACGTCCCCCGACGAGCTGAACGCGGCGATCCGCGCTGTCCATTCCGGGCAGGCATTTTTCAGCCCCTCGCTCTCCGGGAGGTGGGGAGAGGCCGGCGGGGCGGGTAACGCGGATGCGGCGCGCGAGGCGATGAGCGGCAGTCCCCTGACGTCCCGCGAGCGGGAGGTCCTCCAGCTCCTGGCCGAAGGGGAGACGCACCAGGCGATCGCCGACAGGCTCTTCATCAGCATCCGCACCGTCGATACGCACACGAACAACATCATGAAGAAGCTCAACCTCCACGATGTCGCAAGTCTCGTCACCTACGCAATAAAGAACGGAATAGTGATCCTTCCCCGCTAACAATTCTGTCATTTTCCTCGTTTTCGCGTTCGTAGTTCAATTCAGCATTCAGAACTCAGACATCAACATTCAGAGTTCTGTTCTGATCCCTCACCAAACATCCTCCCCGAAATACGCGGTACCGCGTATTGCCGCCGCTGGCCAATACTGATACATTGTGCAACCATCCTGCACGTGGCGATCTTTCACACACTGAGCAGTTTCAATCAATGTCACAAATTTCCGACCCCCGGCCGTCTCCTCCCGGCCAGGATGAAGGAGAAGGACCGTCCGGGGGACTGAAGATCCTCCTCGTGGACGATATCCAGGAGAACCTCGAGCTTCTCCAGGATGTCCTGGCGGAGAGCAACTATGCGTCCGTCCTCGCGCGCAACGGCGTGGAGGCGCTGGCGAAGCTGCGCCACGAGCGCGTGCACCTGATCGTCGCCGACGCGATGATGCCGAAGATGGATGGGTTCCAGCTCTGCAAGGAAGTGCGCACGCTCCCGGGCTGCGCCGCGATCCCGTTCATCATCTACACCGGGAACTACATCGACGAGACCGACCAGAGGCTTGCGCGCTCGATCGGCGTCGACCGCTACGTGGTGAAATACGCCGGACTCGGGGCGCTGGTCGACGCGGTGAACGAGCTCGTCCAGCAGCGGTACGGCCTCCGCGCCACGCAGCCTGTCGCCGCGACGGAGCAGATCGACGAGCATGCGTTCCTGGAGCAGCACCGCGCAATCGTGATCCGGAAGCTCGAAGAGAAGATGGCCGAGCTTGAGATGTACGCGGACACGCTCGTGCGGAAAAACCGGGAGATCCAGTCGTCCGAGGAACGGTACCGCGCCCTCTTTGACCACGCCAGCATCGCGATCTTCGTGACGGATCACGAGTCGGGACGCATCCTGGACGCCAACCGCCAGGCGCTGGCCCTGCTCGGCTACAGGAAGGAAGACCTGCTGGCGATGCCGTCCATGCCGTTCGGCGCCGAGACCGTGCCCGCGCGGCCGGGATCGGGCTCCGCCCTGTACGCGTCGGGGGAGACGACGATCCGGACGAAATCCGGCGAGATGATCCAGGTGGACGTCGTCGTCGGGCCGGTGACGCGCCCGCAGGACCCCCGGGTGATGCTCTTCGTGCGCGACATCACCGAGAAGAAGAAAATGGAGGCCCAGCTCCTGCAGGCCGAGAAGCTGACGCTCATGGGACGCCTGGCCGCCGGGATCGCCCACGAGATCCGCAACCCCCTGGCCGCGGTGACGCTGAACCTGCAGTACCTGGTGGGGAAGCTCGGCGGCGAGCAGGAGATGAAACAGACGCTGGACGACATGCTCGAGAGCGCCCGGCGCATCGAGACCGTTATCGGCAATACGTTGAACCTCGCGCGGGTTGCCCCGCCGGTGCTCGAGCAGAACCAGGTGAACGCGCTGATCGACCAGGTCATCCGCTACCTGAAGATCGCCCTGCAGCAGAAGCGGATCACGATCGAGGCGCGGCTCGAGAGGAATATTCCGCCCATCCAGGCCGATGCACGGCAGATCCAGCAGGTCATGATCAACGTCCTGCAGAACGCCATCGACGCGTCGCCGGAGGGGAGCATGCTCACCGTGACGACCGGCGCCGCGGTCGAGCCGACGCCCGACGCCCCCGGCGGCTCGGTCCGGCGCGCGGTGGTGGAGATCAGGGACCGGGGCCCGGGCATTCCGCCCGACCACATCAAACAGATCTTCGAGTCATTCCGCACCACGAAGGCGGGGGGCACGGGGCTGGGCCTTGCCCTCTCGAAATTCATCATGGACAGGCACAACGCGGAAATCCGCGTCGAGCCGGCGGTCGGCGGCGGGACGATCGTGAAGCTGGTGTTTCCAATTCAGGGGTAGGGGAGAACGACTCATGGCCAAAGCGCGCATACTGGTGGTGGACGACGAAACGATCCTCAGCAACACGCTGAAGAAGATCCTCGGCGAGCAGGGCTATGCCGTCGCCGTCTGCAACAAGGGGAACGAATTCGACGAGCAGTTCAACGCCTGCAAGCCCGATCTCGTCCTGATGGACATCTACATGGGCGAAGTCAACGGGATCGATCTCCTCACGGGGCTCCGTGGTGCCGGGTGGGAGACGCCCGTCATCATCATGACGGCCCACTCGGACGTCGCGCTGGCGGTGAAGGCCATGAAAGAAGGGGCGGCGGATTTCGTCGTCAAGCCGTTCGACCTCAACCACCTGAGCGTCCTGATTGAGAAGAACCTGGAGTTTGCCTCGCTGCAGACCCGGGTGAGGCTCCTGCAGGAGGAGCTGGAGACGACGCGATCGCAGTCCGGCATCATCGGCCGGAGCGCAGGGATCCTCCGCGTCCTGGAGACAGCCGAGAAGTTCGCCGTGGGCGACAGTACGACGGTGCTCATCGAGGGGGAAAGCGGGACCGGGAAGGAGCTGGTGGCGCGCTTCCTGCACAAGCGGAGCGGGCGCTCCGCCCGGCCCCTCATCACGGTGAATTGCGGGGCGATCCCCAAGGACCTCGCCGAAAGCGAGTTCTTCGGGTACGAGAAGGGCGCGTTTACCGGCGCCACGGAGCGGATGAAGCAGGGGAAATTCGAGCTCGCGGACGGCGGCACGATCATGCTGGACGAGATCCGCGAGCTCTCTCTGGAGATGCAGGTGAAGCTGCTCCGCGTCCTGGAGGAGAAGACGTTTTACCGTCTGGGAGGGACGAAGGAGATCACGGTGGACGTGCGCGTCATCGCGGCGTCGAACCGGGACCTCGCCCGCGAGGTGGAGGAGGGGCGCTTCCGCGAGGACCTCTTCTACCGGCTGAACGTCGCCACGGTGCGGATCCCCCCGCTGCGCGACAGGAAGGAGGACATCGCGGACCTGGCCTCCGCATTCCTGGGGGAGTTCGCGCGCCGGCAGAACAAACCGGTTCCGGTCCTCTCCGGGGCGGGGCTCGAATATCTGACGCAGCTTCCCTGGAGGGGCAACGTCCGGGAGCTCCGCAACGCGATCGAGCGCGTGGTGTTGCTGAGCAACGTGCAGACGCTCCTCCCGGAGCACTTCACGTTCCTGAACAGGCAGGAGGCACAGGGCCCCGTGGTGATGCCGGACAACGGAAAAGGGTTCCGCCTGGAGATCCGGAACGCGGGGGTGAAGATGAACGACGTGGTGCGAGAGCTTATTCTCAAGACGCTGGACACCGTCGGCGGCAACCAGGTGCGGGCCGCCAAGGCGCTCGGACTCACGCGCTCGAAGCTCCGCTACCGGATGGAGCAGCTCGGCATCCATCCCGAGCAGCGCAGTTATACCGCCGCGCGGGGCTGAAGTCGTGGCGACGGAATCCCCCACACTGCCGCTCATGGTGTACCGGTGAAATCCCCGGCCAGGGCCAGGCCGACGGGGCACGGCGCCCCCCGGCGTCCTGCGGCGGCCTCGCGCGGGGCGCTCTGGGATGCGGTCGTTGCCTCGGGCGACGACCTCGGCGGCGGCACCGCGGTCTGCAGGGGCGGCCGGCCCGTGGAGGTCAGCGACGGCTTCTGCCGGCTGACGGGACGCACGCGGAAGGAGATCCTGGCGATGAGCGACGTCGCCGGGCTTTTCGCCGATCCCGACGCGGTCTCGCGCGCGCTGCAGGGGAAAGGCCAGCGCACGAGGTGCGAGACGCACGTGCGGGATGGTGGAACGGCCGTTGAGGTTGCCACGTGCGAAACGGAGCGGGGTGGCGACGCCGTACTCGTGCTTCGCGACGTGGGCCGCCGCCGCAGCGCGGAGCTTGCGCTGCGCCAGTCCGAGGAAAAGCGCCGCGTGCTCTTCGAGGCCGGGGGGGACGCCCTCCTCCTCATACGGGATTCCCGCATCGCGGAATGCAACGAGCGGGCGTGCGCGATGTTTGCGGCCGATGGCGCCGCGCTCCTGGGGCGCTCCCCCCTGGAATTCTCGCCGGCGCGGCAGCCGGACGGCCGGCCGTCGCACCCGGTGCTGGAAGGACTGTTTGCCGCCGCGCTCGACGGGGCGAGGCAATCGTTCGAATGGCAGTTCGCAAGGCAGGGGGGCGCGGCGTTCGACGGTGAGGTGACGCTCGGCCGCGTCGCAATCGGCGGGGAAGCGCTGCTCCAGATGATGATCCGTGACGTCACGGACCGGAAGCAGGCGGAGGACGCCCTCCGGAAGTACGAGTTTATCGCCAACACTGCCGGCAGCCTCATGACGCTGGTCGACCGGGGCTACAGGTACGCGGCGGCGAACAACGCCTACTGTCACGCACACGGGAAGGAACGCGCGGACGTGATCGGCCGCACGATGAGCGAGCTGTGGGGCGAGGAGGTCTTTCAAGCCACGCTCAAGCCGGCCGTCGATGCCTGCCTGCTCGGCCGCACCGTCAACTACGAGGCCACGTTCCGGTTCCCGAGCGACCGCGTGAAGGTGTACGACGTCACCTACTATCCCTACTGGCAGCAGGAGGGGGGATGGCACGTCACGCACGTCGTGGTCGTGTCGCACGACATCACCGAGCGCCGGCTGGCGGAGCAATCGCTTTCCAGGGAAGAGGCGCGGCTGAAGGCGAACCTCCGGCTCTCGCAGATGCTCGACACGTCCGTGCGCGAGATGTGCGGCGTCGCGCTGGCCGAGGCGACGCGTCTCACGGAGAGCGGGACGGGCTATTTTGCGACGATCGGCGAGGACCGCCGCACGATCGCGATCCAGGTCCTCCCCGGTGCCGGGGAGGGGCTCCCGGAGGACCGCGGGGAAGTCCGTCTCCCGGTGGCCGACCCCTGGGCCGACGCGTTCCGCCGGCGCGCGGCAGTCCGCCTCGGGGAGGGTGCGGCGGGCTGCTGGCCGTGCGCGGAAACGCCGATCGGCCGCACGCTCCACGTCCCCGTGATGGAGGGGGACCGCGTGGTCGCGCTCGCCGGCGTGGCGAACAAGGAAGGGGACTACACCGACGCCGACATACACCAGCTGACGCTCTTCATGAACAGCGTCTGGCAGATTCTCCAGCAGAAGCGGGGAAGGGACCAGCTCCGCTCGTCGCTGGACGAGAAGGAGGTCCTGCTCAAGGAGATCCATCATCGCGTGAAGAACAACCTGCAGGTGATCTCGAGCCTGCTGAACCTCCAGTCGACGTACGTCCGCGATTCGGCCGACCAGGAGATATTCCGCGAGAGCCAGAACAGGATCCGCTCGATGGCGCTCATTCACGAAAAGCTCTACCAGTCCGGCAGCGTCTCGCGCGTGGATTTCCCGCAGTACGCCCGGAGCCTGGCCACCACGCTCTTCCGTTCGTACCGTGCTGCCGAAAGCAACGTGCAGCTCC
Organism: Bacteroidota bacterium; assembly: GCA_035516035.1. Classification (GTDB taxonomy): domain Bacteria; phylum Bacteroidota; class Ignavibacteria; order UBA10030; family UBA6906; genus Fen-1273. The sequence continues at coordinate 32,005 of DATJAS010000075.1, forward strand.
AGGTCGATTTCGGCGACGTCACGCTCGGCATCGACGCCGCCGTGCCGTGCGGGCTGATCATCAACGAGCTCCTCTCGAACGCCCTGAAACACGCCTTCCCGGGCGGTCGTGAAGGCACGATCACGCTGGCCCTCCGCGAGCAGGGGGGAAAGACGCGGCTGACCGTGAGGGACGACGGCGTCGGGTTCCCCGACCGCCTCGACGTGCGCCGCCCTTCGTCTCTCGGCCTTCAGCTTGTGAACACGCTCGTGGCGCAGATCGGCGGTTCGCTCGAGGTGGACCGCACCGCCGGGACGGAATTCCGCATCGCCTTCTGAAAGGACCCCCATGCCCCCAGCAAAAATACTCGTCGTCGAAGACGAGAACATCGTCGCCCGGGACATCTGCGCCCGCCTCGAACAGTTCGGCTACGATGTGGCCCCCCCCGTGGCGACAGGAGAGGAGGCTATCGCGAGGGCGCGCGGGAGCCGCCCCGACCTTGTGCTGATGGACATCATGCTGAGGGGGCCGATGGACGGCATCGAGGCCGCGCGCGTCATCCGCGAGCAGCTCAACGTGCCGGTGGTCTACCTGACCGCCTACGTCGACGAGAAGAACCTGCAGCGCGCCAAGGTGACCGAGCCCTTCGGCTACCTCCTGAAGCCCTTCGAGGAGCGGGAGCTCCAGATTACGATCGAGATGGCGCTCTACAAGCACAGCATGGAGCAGCAGCTCCGTGAGACCAATGCGTTCAACGAGCTGCTGGTGCACACGATCCCATTCGGCATGGACATCGTCGACAATGAGGGTCGCATACTCTTCATGTCCGACAACATGAAGAAGCTCTTCCCCGGGACAGGCGCGGCTGACCGCTGCTGGGATGTCTACCGGGAGGACAAAACGCAGTGCGACGGGTGCCCCCTGAGGTCGCCGCGTGACCTCGGCTCCCTCGTGGGAATCGAAGTCGCCGGCATCGCGGGGGGAAGGACGTTCTCCATCACGCACACGCAGATGACGTACCTGGGGAGACCCGCGGTGCTCGAGGTGTTCCAGGACATCACCGAGAAGAAAAAGACCGAGCGCGACCTGCGCCAGTCGGAGGACAGGTTCGCAAAGGCGCTCCGCACGAGCCCGGACGCCGTCGGGATCAGCAGGATCGACGACGGCACGCTGATCGAGGTGAACCAGGGGTACACGGAGCTGACCGGCTATCCCCGCGAGGAGATGATCGGCCGGAGCGCGCTCGCGCTCGGGCTCTGGGCCGACCCCGCCCAGCGTGAGAGGCTGGTGAAGGAGCTGCGGAGCCACGGGGAGGTCAGGAACTTCGAGGTGAGCCTCCGCACGAAGCGGGGGGAGACCCGGAGCGGCCTGGCTTCCGCCCGCCCGATCGACATCGACGGCGAGCCCTGCATGATCACGGTCGTCAGGGACATCACCGACCGGCTCCTTCTGGAGCTCCAGCTCACGCAGGCCCAGAAGATGGAGGGGATCGGCACGCTGGCCAGCAGCATCGCGCACGATTTCAACAACATCCTGAACAACATCCTCGGCTTCACGATGCAGCTCCGGAAACACGCCGCTGACATTGCCAAGGTCGAGCGGTATAGCCAGACGATCGAGAAGTCCGCCGTCCGCGGGGCGGAGCTCTCTGCGCAGCTCCTTTCGTTCGCGCGGAAGGCCCGGCGCGAGACGGCCCCGGTGGATATCGCGGAGCTGATCGACGAGATGGCCGCCCTCTGCGTCGAGACGTTCCCTCCCGCGATCGCCGTCCGGAAGATCGTCGCGGGGGGGCTCCCTCGCGTGCTGGGAGACCGGAGCGAGCTCTACCAGGTGCTGCTCAACCTCTGCGTCAACGCGCGCGACTCGATGGGTGGGCCCGGCCCGGACGGGGGGCACGTGCTGACGATCGAGGCGGTGATGGGCAACGCCTCCGGCACGGTCAGTCCCGAGCTTCTTCCCGAGCGCGGAGAACGGAGCATCGAGCTCCGCGTCACGGATACCGGGACCGGCATCCCGAAGGATATCCGGGAACGGATCTTCGAGCCGTTTTTCACGACCAAGGAGCGGGGGAAGGGGACGGGCCTCGGGCTCTCCGTGGCCTACAACGTCGTCCGCAACCACAAGGGGACGATCCTGGTCGAGAGCGAGGAGGGAAAGGGATCGGCATTCAGGGTCTTCCTCCCCCCGGTACCCGGGGAAGGCCCGGGCGGCGACGGCAAGGCGAGCCGGAAAAAAAGCTCCGAAGGTGTCCTGATTGTGGACGACGAAGTCGTGATGCTGGACCTCGCGAGGGAGCTCCTCGAGGAGCAGGGATACACGGTCTTCACCGCACCGAACGGCCAGGAAGCCCTTGAGATCTACAGGTCAAACAGGGAGAAGATCGACGTCGTGGTCCTCGACCTGGTCATGCCCGGAATGGACGGCGGCCAGCTCTTCCTGGAGCTGAAAAAGATGAACCCCCAGGTCAAGGCGTTCTTCTGTACGGGCTACATGTCCGACCGTGTCATCACCGATTTGCTGGCGGAGGAAGACCTGAAGGCGATACAGAAGCCGGTCCGCCCCGACGTCCTCATTAAGACCATTCGCGACATACTGGACGAGATACCGGCCTGAAGCCGATCCCCGGCGGCCCGCGTCCCCGTCGCGCCGGGGCTTGACCCGACGCGCGCGGGCGCATATATTGGGATGTAGCCGCGTTATCCCGTCCCTCCAGCTGAAGGAGCACACACATGGACGACGTGCGCCCCCCCCTGTTTGCCTCTGAAAACTCGTTGCGAACCGTCCTCGTCGACCGCCTTCTCCCGCTCCTGACTGCCGGCTTCTGGATATTTGCCGTGGCGAGCCTGGGGCGCCTGGAGATGACGGGGATCCGCCCCTTCGTCGTGATCGACGCGGTGATCCTCTGTGGCATCACGATGGTATGGCTCATGCGCAGGCGAATGACGGTCGAGCAGAAAGGACTGGCGATTTCCGCGAGCCTCTCGCTCCTGTTTGTCGCCGGGGTTTTCACGTTCGGCCTCCTCTCGGCGGCGCTTCTCCTCCCGCCCGCCATCTCGCTCTTCCTGGCCGCGATGGGGCACAGGCGGTTGTCGCTCTTCAGTGTCTGGATCGCGTTGTTCCTGATCATCCTGGCGGGATGGTTATTCACGCGCGGCGTGCTGCAGCCCCCGCTCGACGCGTCAGCATACCTTGTCTCGCCCGCCGCCTGGGTCCTCTGGATTGTCGCCCTGGGCACCGTCGCGATCGCGTTCTCGCTGCCGCTCCGTCTCATCCCGCTGGCGCTCGAAGAGCGGGATGCGCGCGCCCGGGCGGCCTTCGAAAACGCCGCAGAGGGAGTCTGCCTGCTGGACGCCAGGGGGAGGTTCCTCGACGTAAATCCCGCGTTCTGCGCGATGCTCGGTTACGGGCACGGCGAACTTGTCGGGCGCGACGTGAGCAGCGTGACGCACCCCGGCGACATTGGGATCGGGGATGCAGTCATTGCCCGCGCCCTTGCCGGGGAGCACGTGCAATCGACGTTTGACAAGAGGTTCCTTACGAAAGCAGGCGTGCCCGTCTGGGCGCGCGTGAGCGCCGTCCTGGTGCGCGAGAGCTCTGCTGGAGAAAGCTATTTCGTCTCACACGTGCAGGATCTCACCGATCAGCGGGCAACCGACGCGGCTCTTCGCGAGAGCGAGCTGAAGTACCGGACGCTCTTCGACTCGGCGTCCGACGCGATATTCCTCATGAACGACGGCGTGTTTGTTGATTGCAACAGGAAGACGCTCGACATGTTCGGGGCGCCTGCAGACGGCATCCTGGGCCGCACGCCGCAGGATTTCTCACCTCCCGTGCAGCCCGATGGGACGCCGTCAGACGAGAAGGCCCGCGCGCTGATACGCGCGGCGCTTGGCGGGACGCCGCAGCGGTTCGAGTGGCGTCACGCGCGGGCCGACGGCTCGGAGTTCGACGCTGAGGTGATGCTCAACAGGCTCGGCCCTGCGGCAGGATCGCCGGACCTCCTGGCAATCGTCAGGGATATTACCGAGCGGAAGCGGGAAGAGCGCGCACTGCGTGAATCGGAAGAGAAGTTCGAGAAGATCTTTCACGTCAGCCCCGCCCCCATGAGCATCAGCCGCCTTCGCGACGGCGTCTACGTCGACGTCAACGAGAGCTTCATGCAGGCGATGGGCTACCGGAGGGAAGAGCTTATCGGCTCGAGCGCGGTTGCCATCGGCGCCTGGGCGGACCCGGGGGACAGGGAGCGGATGGCGGCAATGCTCCGGGAGAGCGGATCGGTCAGGAATCTCGAAGCCCGCCACCAGACAAAGTCGGGGGAGATTGGCTACTCGATCGCCTCCGCGGAGATCCTTGACCTGAACGGCGAGAAGCACATCCTGGGGGTGACGCTTGATATCACCGAGAGGAAGAACGCGGAGGATGCGTTGCGCCTGAGCGAAACCCGCTACCGGGCGCTCGTGGAGAACACGCCGGACATCATCGCGCGTTTTGACCCGGAGTGCCGGTATCTCTTCGTGAACTCCGCGATCCACTCGGTTTCCCCGATTCCTTCCAGGGAATTCGTCGGCAAGCGGCTCACCGAAGTCGGGTTCACCCCCGGCCAGGCCGCGGAGCGGGAGGAGATGGTGCGCCGGGTCTTCGCCTCCGGTGACCCCATCGAAGCGGAACTGACATTTGAGACGCACGGCCGGCTGCAGACGTACGAATGGCGCGCGTTCCCGGAATTCGACGATGCCCGAACTGTCCGGTCGGTTCTCGCTATGAACAGGAACATCACCGTGCGCAAAGAGGCGGAGAGGAGCCTTCATGCCTCGATGGAACAGCTGCACGCGCTCGCGCGCCGGATGGAACGCGTTCGCGAAGAGGAACGGAAGGCGATCTCACACGAGGTCCACGACGAGCTGGGGCAGATCCTGACGGCCCTCAGGATGGACCTGATGGGCCTCAGGGGGCTCCGTCCGGCCCAGGCGATCCTCTTCGAGGAGAAGGTGAGGTCGATGCTCGATCTCACCGACCACGCCATTGAAAGCGTGCAGGGGATTTCCGCGCGGCTGCGTCCCGGGATGCTTGACTACCTCGGGTTGTTGGCGGCGATGGAATGGCAGGCCGAGGAATTTCAGAAGCGAAGCGGCGTGAAGGTCTCCCTCGCGCTTCCCGGCGAAGAGCCGGCGCTGGACGGCGAGGAAGCCACCGCACTCTTCCGCATATTCCAGGAAACACTGACGAACGTCGCCCGGCACGCGCGTGCGAGCGCAGTCGCTGTCTCGCTCGCTGACCAGGGCGGCGCCCTGGTCATGATCGTTGCCGATAACGGCGTCGGCATCGCAGCCGGGAAGATCAACGATCCTTCCTCCCTCGGGCTGCTCGGCATGCGGGAGAGGTTGCATCCCTTCGGCGGAACCTGTACCATAGAAAACCCGCCGGAGGGGGGGACGCGCGTCACCATCCGCCTCCCCCGGACGACTGCACGAGATGGAAGCAATGAAGACACGCATACTGATAGTTGACGACCATCCTGTCGTCCGCCGGGGCCTTGCGACGACGCTCGGGGAGGCCCCCGACGTGGTCGTCGCGGGGGAGGCGGCCGATGGAGACGAGGCGATCGCGAAGGCGCGCGACATCCGTCCGGATCTGGTCCTGCTCGACATCGCGCTCCCCGGGAAGAGCGGCCTGGAGGTGCTCAAGACGCTTCGCGCCGAGATGCCGGATCTCGCCGTGCTGGTGATCAGTACGTTTCCCGAGCGGCAGTACGCCGTGCGGTGCCTCAGGAACGGTGCCCGCGGGTATCTGACGAAAAGCAGCGCCCCCGAGGAGCTGCTGGAGGCGGTCCGGAAGATCCGTGACGGGGGGAAATACATCAGCCCCCCTCTTGCCGACCTTCTTGCCGCCGAGCTCACAGGCGACGTCGAGCGGCTGCCGCACGAGCGTCTCTCGGACAGGGAGTTCCAGGTCCTGTGCATGCTCGGCCGGGGGCAATCGGTATCCGATGTCGCCTCGGCGCTTTCCCTTTCCGTCTCCACGGTGCACACGCACCGCGCGCACGTGCTGGAGAAGATGAACCTGGAGACCACAGCGCAGCTCGTCCGTTACGTGCTGGACCACAATCTCTCTGAGTCCCCCGAATAGCCCCCTTTTCCACGGTTTTCCCTCGTAGTTTTTGCTATGCGAATTCGGCATCCTGCGCGATTTCGCCTGGTTCTGCCAATGGCGAAATTGAGCGTGAATTTCCGGATGCCTATGAAACCTCTCCTGACAGTACTCGTCGCGTACGGCTCCTGGCACATCGGGGCCCGCGTCATTCACCGCCTGAACGCGCTCCCCTGCGTCCAGGTGATCGGCCAGTCCCGCGAGGCGGGCGATACGGTCGCGCAGGTGTCCGCCGCCCGCCCCGATCTCGTCGTACTTGACCTCCTCCTTGCTGACGGCGACGGGCTCGGGGTCCTGCGTGCTCTCCGCCGCTCATGGCCGCTCCCGGTGGTGATCATGACTTCAAGCGCGCGGAATCCCCAGACGCGCAAGGAGTGCCTGAGGGAAGGGGCGGACTATTTCTTCATGCTGCCGGAGGAGATCGACGGGCTCTGCCTTGCGGTCTCCGAGCTCTCACGGAACGTCCATCCGGCAGGTGAGGAGGAGTGCCTGTGATTGTTTCAGCGATAAAGGCCTTTTTCACGCCTCCCGGTGTCAGGACGGAGGAAGGCGCGCGCGTCTCGATGATCGTCACCACGGTCTCCGCGGCAGTACTCCTCGGTCTCGCCGTGCTCCTCACGTACAGGATCGCCATGGGAGCCTGGCAGAATTTCGCGGAGCTCGCGGCGCTTGCCGCCACGGTCGTGGGGGCCATGGCGCTTGTCCACAGGAAGCATGAGCGCGCCGCGGCCGGACTCCTCACCTGGTCTCTCCTCGCATTCGTGGAATACATGGTGTGGAAGCACGACGGACTGCACGACACCGCGCTCATCGCATTTCCCGGCGTGCTGGTCCTGGGGAGTATCGTCCTGCGGAAGAAGAACTTTACCATCCTCACCCTGTTTACGCTCGGTTCTGTCTGCGTGCTCGGCGCGCTCGAGGTCACCGGCATCGTCGTCAGCCGGCACAGCAGGGAGACCGGCCTCGGCGACGTGCTCGACATGCTGGTCATGACGGGCGTGACGGGGGTCGCGGTGCGCATCCTGGCGGACACATACCAGAAGAACATCGCCCGGCTCCTCCACAAGGAGAGGGAGCTCCGCCGGCAGACGGAACTGCTCACCCGCTCCGAAGACAAGGTCAGGGAATCGGAGGCGTATTACAGGACCCTGGTGGAGACCTCTCCCGAGGCGATCGTGATCATCGACCGCTCGGGCCGTGTCACGTTCGCGTCAGGGCAGGTGTCCGAGATGTTGGGCGCGCCGCAGGGGAAGTCGCTCGTCGGCCGGTCCGTGCTGGACTGGCTGGACCCGGGGGAGCGGCCGCGCGCGCTCCGCGACATCGCGCGCGTCGTTGAGCGCATGGAGAAATACGCGGGACCGCCGTCGCGCCTTGTGCGCGATGACGGCAATCCGCTCTGGGTGGAAGTCACGGGGGCACCCCTGTTTGATGCAGCGGGGACGGTGACGGGGATCCTCCTGGTCTGCCATGATATCACGGCCCGGATGGCCGCGGAAGGAGCGCTCAGGGAGAGCGAGGAGAGGTTCGCAAGGCTGGCTGAGGCGTCGTTCGAGGGGATCGCGGTGACGGAGCAGGGGCGCGTGGTCGATGTCAACCCCCAGCTTGCGCGCATGTTCGGGTACGAACCCCTGGAGATGATCGGCAAGCTGGCGTCCGCGTTCGTCGCTCCCGAATCGCGCGAACTCGTCGGCCGGCGGATGAATTCAGGAGACGATGAGCCTTACGAGCACTTCGCCCTGCGCAAGGACGGTTCCCGCTTTCCCGTGGAAGTCCGCGCGAAGTGCGTCGGGACGGGCACCCAGAGGGTTCGCCTCACGGCAATACGCGACGTCTCCGAGAGGCGCAGGATGGAAGAGGACCTGCGGGTCATCCGCAGGGCCGTGGAACAGAGTCCGGCATCGATCGTCATCACCAGCACGACCGGGGCGATCGAGTATGCGAATCCGAAGTTCCTTGACCTGACGGGCTATACGGAGGGGGAGGTGCTGGGAGAGAATCCCCGCATACTCAAATCGGGCGTAACGCCCGCTGCCGAGTACGAGCGTCTCTGGAATGCAATCACGCACGGCGGCGTCTGGCGGGGGGAATTCTGCAACCGGAAGAAAAACGGCGACCTGTACTGGGAGGACGCGTCGATCTCGGGGGTGACGAACGAGACCGGGGGGGTCACGCATTTCGTTGCCGTGAAGGTCGACATCACTGAACGAAAGCAGGCCGAGCTCGCCTTCGCAAAGAGCGAGCAGCGCTACCGCGACCTGATCGAGCAGCTCCCCGACGGGGTGTACAGGAGCACGCATGCGGGGAGATTCATCGAGGTCAACCCGGCGTTTGTGCGAATACTCGGCTACGAGAGCAAGGAGGAGCTAATGGCGGTGGACATCCCCTCGCAGCTTTATTTCGACCCTGTGGACCGGGAAGCGCGGATAGAAACCGACGGGAATGAGGAGATGGCGATCTTCTGCCTCCGAAGGAAGGACGGCTCAGCAGTCTGGGTCGAGGACCATGGCAGGCTGGAGCGCAATCCCGACGGTGAGATCCTCTATCACGAGGGGATTCTCCGGGACGTCACGGACAGGCTCCGCGCGGAGGACGAGAGGAAGCGCCTGGAGGAGCAGCTGTTTCAGGCCCAGAAGATGGAGTCCATCGGCACGATGGCCGCGGGGCTCGCGCACGACTTTAACAACATTCTCAACGTCATCATCGGGAACTGCCAGCTCCTGGGGGGGATCGCCGGGGTGCCGGATTCCGGGAAGCGCCGGATCAACAACATCACGAAGGCGTCCGACCGCGGCGCCCAGCTCGTGAAGAAGCTCATGACGTTCGCCAGGAAGACGGAGATCGTGGAGCGCCCCCTGGCCGTGAATGAGCTGATCCGCGAGGCGATCGATCTTGTGCGAACGACGATGCCGCGGGATATCGAGATCCGCCTTTCGCTGGGAGAGGACGTACCGGAGATCGTGGCGGACGGCGGGCAGCTCCAGCAGGTACTGATGAACTTCTGCGTCAACGCCCGCGATGCTATGCCGGAAGGGGGCACGCTCACGATTGCTACGTCGTCGGTGGCCGGCGTGGAAGTCCGTTCAGCGTTTCCGGCCGCGTCAGCCGAACGCTACGCGCGCATCTCCGTTGCCGACACCGGATGCGGTATGGACGAGGCCACACGGAATCGCATATTTGATCCCTTCTTCACGACCAAGAAGCCTGACAGAGGCACGGGTCTCGGTCTGGCCGTGGTGAACGGGATCGTGGCCAAGCACAACGGGTTCGTGGACGTCCTCTCGGCCCCCGGGAAGGGAAGCGAGTTCGTCGTCCTCCTCCCGGTGCCCCGCTAGACGAGTGCTTCCGCCGTCGCCGGCCCCCCCGTTGCGGCCTTCGCCGGGTGCCCCGCACGAGTTTTTGCCGGGCTCCCCTTCGCGCCCATCGCCCGGTGTCCCGCACCGGGCGTCGCCGACCGGCCGCCGGCTCTCTCCTCCGCACCCAGCGTAAACCACCTGAGCATCGCCTGTACGTTTTCGGCCTGCGTGTTCAGGTCGTTCACCGCGCGGGCGACCTCCTGGAGACCGTCTGCCGATTGTGCGGCGACGGTCTTGATCGCATCCGACGTCCGTGCAAGCTCCTGGCTGACGCTCTCCTGCCGCTCGGAGGCCCCGGCGATATCGGTCACGAGCGATGAGACTCCTTTGGATAGCTCGACAATCGCATCGAGCGCCGCCCCCGCCTCCCCGGCACGCGCAATGCCTGCGTCGACCTGACCCACCCCTGAAGCCAGCTCTTTTGTTGCGCTTGCGCTGTCGGCCTGGATCTGCCGGATCATAGCGGCGATTTCCTTCGTCGCGCGCGTGGTTCTCTCGGCGAGCTTCCTGACCTCGTCGGCGACCACGGCGAATCCCCGCCCGTTTTCCCCGGCGCGCGCCGCTTCGATTGCGGCGTTCAGCGCGAGCAGGTTCGTCTGGTCGGCGATGTCGTCGATCGTCGAGACGATCCCGCCGATCCGTCCGCTGGACGCCTCGAGCGACGTTATTGTGCCGGCGAAACGCCTGACCGCATCGCCGATTCGCCCCATCCCCTCCACCGTATCGCCGACCACGACTGATCCGCTCTCAGCCGAAGATCGCGTCTTTGTCGCCGTTTCGGATGCCATACGGCTGTTTCGCGCGTTTTCCGTGATCGTGGCCGTGAGCTGTTCCACCGATGCGGCGACCTCGCCGACCTGAGAGGCCTGCTCCTGCGCCCCCGCAGCGATTTCCTCCGTGCTCGCCGAGATCTGCGTCGTGGAGGCCGTCACGGCGCTCATCGCCTCTGCGACCTTCAGAAGCGTCTCCCTCAGCCGGTCGATCGTCTCGTTGAATCCTCTCCCCAGTGTCCCGATTTCGTCGGCGGATGCCACCGCCACGCGCGGGGTGAGATCACCCCCGGCGACGCTCGCCACGACGCTCCCCAGCTTCTTCAGGGGGGAGCCCACGTACCTGTTCAGGAAGAACGATATCGCGAGGAAGAGCGCGGCGACCGCCGCGCAGGCGCACGCCGCCAGCGCTATCGCCGTGGTCTTCTTCGCCTCGTCGAGCTGGCCCATCGATGCGGATATCCCGAACAGCCCCACCAGGTCCCCGGTCGTCTTTCCCTTGAACGTGTCGAGGCCGTACGATGTGTGGCACGTCATGCATTCATCCTTGACCGACGCCGGGGCAAACGCATAGACCCGCCGTCCCGAATCCGTGGCGATGATCGTGTCGAACACAGCCATGTCCCGGTGCGACCGGAATTCATCGAGCGCACGCCGCTCGAGCGCCTCGGTCTGCCCCGACCCCGTTGCTCCTCCCTCCAGCGTTCGGAGGAATTCGAACTGGTGCGCCGTGGCGTATTCTTCCGCGGCCGAGTGTATCATCATGCGAGACGTTACCGCGAGCATCTCCAGCCTGTCGAGGTACGCCCGCTCCGCATCGCGGAGGACCCACGAGAGCACGAGCCATCCTGCGACAAGTATCACGACCGTGAGCGATGCCCCGGTGACTGCACCGAGCTTCATCCTGAGCGAGAGGTTCCTGGGTATGAAATTCATGGCAATGTCTGGAGTTGGGGATGTCAGTGTATCCACGACGTGAGCCGGAGGGTACAATTTCAGTGCCACCTGCCCGGGGCTTGAGGGGGGCCTGAGAATACGGCAACTGCTTTTGTTAACGATGTTTCCGGCGCAGAGGTGGCGGCCTCTGGATGCCTGCTGGCTGATATTGTACATGTGAGGAACCCCGTTCAGCTCCTCCTCTCCCGGCCTCCGCCGGCACGCTTCGCACCCTGAAAATCCGGCAAATATGGGCGGTGCAGGGGGAAACAAGGGAAAAGGAGGTGGCACACGGTATGCAGCCCGCTGTTGCGACGAATTGCGGCTGTTGGGCGCCTGAACAACACTGAGAACGACAATGGACAAGTCCGAGGCACCGTTCAAACGCTGCTCAATGTGCCGGAAGGAGTGGCTGACGCGGGAGGAGTTCCTCGCGGACCGCTCGATGTACCTCGACGGTTACCAGGTTAATCGGCGGCGGATCGAGGCGGGTCTTCCCCCGGAAGGGATACTCCTGTTTACGCACAAGACCAAAGCATGCGGGACAACGCTCGGCATATCCGCCTCGAAGTTCCGCTTCGCCAGGTGAAGGAGTGATGGCAAGGATATTCCATGACGAAGAGCTCCTCGCTGCGCTCAGGAGCGTGGCGGCGGGTATTGTGATCGTCAACGGGGAGGGGCTCGTGACGTTCGTCAACCTTGCCGCCGAGGGTATGACAGGCCTTGACGACGAAGGCGCGGCGGGGAAGCCGTTTGCCGACATCCTCAGGATGAACTCGTCGGCAGAGGCTGACGATCTCGCCCGGCGCGTGCGATGTGCGATCGCCGGGGATGCGCTGGAGAGAGGGCCGTTGGGTGGTACGCTCAAAGGCGCGAAGGGGGTTGCCCTTCCCGTCGAGTGCACGGTGAGGGCGATTGCCGGGGCTCCCGGGAAATTGGGGGGAGCGGTGATCGTGCTGCGCGACGTCACGGAGCGCAGGCAGGCGGAAGAGGCGCTCCTGGCAAGCGAGCGAAAGTACAGGGGCCTGTTCGAGAATTCGATCGAAGGCATATTCCAGTCGACGCTGGAGGGGAGGCTCGTCGCGGCCAATCCGCAGCTCGCGAGGTATTTCGGGTATGCGACACCGGAAGAGTTCCTCTCCGGTGAAGGCAACGACACCGCTGAACTGTACGCCGATCCCGGAACCCGCCTGGAACTGTTGCGGAGGCTCTCCGGCGAGGGGAAAGTCGAACACTTCGAATTCCAGTCGAAGGGGCGCGCGGGGGCTCCGGGCCGCTGGTTCTCCATGAACGCCCGGGCGGTCAGGGACGCGCATGGAAACGTATCGGGCATCGAGGGAACGCTCCTGGAGATCACGGAGCGGAAACGCGCCCTCGAGGCACTCAAGGCCCGGGAAGCCTGTCTCCGCGCCATCATGGACAGCTCACCCTACCGGGTCTGGCTGAAGGACACGACGGGGGTCTACCTGGACCTGAACTCGCGGCTCGTGGAAGAGACGGGACGGTCGAGCGCCGAGGAAGTTCGCGGGAAGACCGATTTCGATCTTTACCCGGAGGAGGAGGCGAGGAGGATTCGCGCAGCCGACGAGGAAGCCATGCGCTCGGGCGGCCGGCTCTTTCACGAAGAGGCGGTCGACCGGCAGGGGCGGAGACACTATATCGAGAAATTCAAATCGCCGATCAGGGATGCCGCCGGGAACGTGATCGGCATCTGCGGGTTCAGCCGCGACGTCACTGACGCGCGGGGAAGCGAGGAGCTGATTCGGAAACTCTCCCGCGTCGTGGACCAGAGCCCCTCCACGATCGTCATCACGGACACGGAAGGGACGATTGAGTACGTCAATCCCCGGTTTACCGCGCTGACGGGCTACGCGCCGGAGGAAGCCGTCGGGAAGAACCCGAGGATACTGAACGCGGGAAAGCTCCCGAAAGAAGTCTATGAAGGGCTCTGGAAGACGCTTGCCGGGGGAAATGAATGGAGCGGCGAGCTTCTCAACAGGAAGAAGAACGGCGAGCTCTTCTGGGAGTACGCGACCATCGCTCCCGTGCGCGACGACCGCGGGACGGTCACGCACTACGTGGCGATCAAGGAAGACATCACGAAGCGGAAGGAGGCTGAATCGGAGCTTGCGCGCAGGGCCGAAGACCTTCTCCAGGCCAAGTCGCGCGCGGAGCAGCAGGCGATCAGGCTCGGCGTCCAGGCGTTTGAGCTCCGCAAGGCCCGGGAAGACGCCCTGAGGGCTTCAAAGTTGAAGTCTGAATTCGTGGCAAACATGAGCCACGAAATCCGCACCCCCATGAACGGCGTGCTGGGGATGGCGGGCCTCCTGCTCGACACAGAGCTGACTGCCGAGCAGAGGGAATACGCCGAGATTATCCGAACGTCCGGGCAGGCCCTGCTCGGGATCGTGAACGACATCCTCGATTTCTCGAAGATCGAGGCGGGTAAACTCGACCTGGAAACGATTGACTTTGATCTCCGCACGACGATCGATGAATCGATAGACCTCGTCGCAGCCGGGGCGCGGAACAAGGGGCTGGATGTGCATTTCGGGATCGACGAGGGCGTCCCGACGTCGCTCAGGGGGGATCCGGGCCGCCTCCGGCAGGTGCTGACGAACCTCCTCTCCAACGCGGTCAAGTTCACGGAGCGGGGAGAGGTCGCGCTGAGCGTGCGCGCGGGGGCCTCCGAGGGGCCCGTCACTCCGCTGACGATCGTCATCCGGGACACGGGCATCGGGATTTCGGAAGAGGAGCTGCCGCGGCTGTTTAAGTCGTTCTCCCAGGCGGACGGCTCCACGACGCGCAAGCACGGCGGGACAGGACTGGGACTGGTCATCGCCAAGCAGCTCGTGGAGATGATGGGGGGAGAGATCGGCGTGAGGAGCGAGAAGGGAAAGGGGAGCGAGTTCTGGTTTACCGTCCGGCTCCTCGCGCAGTCTGCCCCGCAAGCGATACCACCGGCGGATGTCGCTGCGATAAAAAAGTCGGGCAGGCCCGAGCGCCTCAGGCGCGTCCTCGTGGCGGAGGACAACCAGGTGAACCAGCGCGTCGCGCTCAGAATGCTGGAGAAGCTGGGATGCAGGGCGGACGTGGTGGCCAACGGGAAGGAGGCCGTTGAGGCCGTCGCCCGACTTCCCTATGATCTCATCCTGATGGACTGCCAGATGCCCGTGATGGATGGGTTCGAGGCGACAGCCACAATCAGAAAACTGAACGGCCGTGCGGCAGAGACGCTCGTCGTCGCGTTGACGGCAAGTGCGCTCCAGGGGGACAGGGAGCGTTGCATGAAGGCCGGGATGAACGACTACCTCCCCAAGCCCGTCACGCAGGAATCGCTCGAGCGGCTCCTGGCGAAGTGGGATCTCGCTCTGTCGGGGACGGGCGAACACTCGCCCGATGAAGGGGAAGCGCGCTCCTCCGAGGAGGGGCTCGACCCGGAGAAAGTTGCCGAGCTCCGGGAGCTCGGGGGAGACAGCGGTCCGGGCTGGCTCGAATCTCTGCTCGAGCACTTCATGCTCGACGCGTCGGGGCGTGTCGGCAAGCTCCGCGAGGCCCTCGCCGGGGGCGACGCGCGGGCGTTCGAGGAGGTCGCGCACGCGCTCAAGGGGAGCTGCGCGACGCTGGGCGTCACCCCGATGCGGGCGATCGCCGAGCGGCTACAAGCAATGGGCCGCGCCGGGAGCCTCGCCGGGGCGGCGCCGCTGATCGCTGACCTGGAACGCGCGATGGCCGAAGCCGAGCCCCGCCTGGAACGGGCGCTCTTTGGAAAGGACGGGGCCCGGTGAACGTGCTCCTGGTGGACGACGAGCCGGCGATCCGCACAACGGTCGCAGCGGAGCTGGGCGCGCTGGGCCACGACGTGACAACCGCCGCCGACGGCATGGCGGGATGGCGCGCGTATGAGACGGTGATGCCCGCAGTCGTGATCACGGACCTGGCCATGCCGGCGGAAAACGGCGTGGACCTGTGCCGGAGGATACGCGCCGCGCGGCGGACGCGGTATGCCTACATCATCGTGCTGACCTCCATGGGGGGCCACGCCCAGTACCGGGCCGCGATGGAGGCGGGGGCGGACGATTTCCTCCCCAAGCCGTGCGCGCGGGAGGACCTGCGGGTCCGCCTGCGTGTGGCGGACCGCCTGCTGCGGCTCCAGGCGGAGGTGCACACGCTCGAGGGGTTCCTCCCCATCTGCTCGTACTGCAAGCAGATCCGGGACGGCGCAAGCGCCTGGCGCCCCCTCGACGAGTATGTCGCCGGGCGTGCCGGGGCGCCGGTTGCGGGAGAGCTCTGTCCCGCGTGCGCCGCTGAGTGTGCGGAACAGAGTCACTGAATCCACCATCCTAATGCGGAAGGCCGTATGGGAGTGATCAATATCGCAGACATCAGGGCCGACATGGTGCTGGCCGCGGACGTGAAGGACCGCCAGGGACGCGTCCTCCTGAAGGAGGGAGAGGCGATCACGGAGAAGCACCTGAAGATATTCAAGATGTGGGGAGTCACGGACCTGGACATCCGGGGCGTCGACCAGGCGGTGATCGAGGCACGCGCCGCCGAGGAGATCGACCCGGCGCTCCTGGAGGCCGCGGAGCGCGTGGCGCGGGACAAATTCCGCCACGCCGACGCGGACGACCCGGTGGTCCGGGAGCTCATCCGGCTTTTTAAACACCACTATATCGTGGAACATACCGCGGAGAATGACCATGCTGACGAGCCCTCGTGATTTGCTGCGCGGATACGTCGAGATCTCGTCGCTTCCCAAAATCCACGCCCGGCTGGACGAGGCGATCAACAACCCGCGCAAGTCGATGGCGGACATCGCGAAGATCATCCGGGAGGACGCGGGCCTGAGCGCGCGACTGCTCAGGATCGTGAACAGCGTGTTTTACAGCTTCCCCTCGAAGGTGGAGACGATCACGCACGCCGTCACGATCGTGGGGACGCAGCAGCTCGGGGCCCTGGCGCTGGCGACGTCCGTGGTCGATCTCTTCAAGGGGATTCCGAAGGAGTTCGTGACGATGGAGTCGTTCTGGCGCCACAGCGTCGGGTGCGGGCTTGCGGCGCGCACGCTGGCCACGTTCCGCCGGGAGCCGAACGTGGAGCGCTTATTCGTGGCGGGCATGATGCACGACATTGGACGGCTGGTCATGTTTACCAAGGCCGAGGATCTCTCCCAGGAGACCATCGCCCGCTGCACGCAGGAGAACATGATGCTCTACGACGCCGAGCGGGAGGTCATCGGGTACTCCCACGCGGCGATCGGGGGATCGCTGATGGAGCTCTGGAAGCTGCCGATCAGCCTGGAAGAGGTCGTCCGCTGCCACCACGATCCGGGGACGGCGGTCCACTATCCCGTCGAGGCGGCCATCATCCACGTGGCGGACATCGTCGCGCACGTGATGCAGCTCGGGAGCAGCGGCGAACACTACGTCCCCCCGCTGGAGAAGTCCGCCTGGAACCTCCTGGGGTTCACCGAGGGGATACTCCGTGCGACGATGAAAACCGTCGAGCAGCAGTACGACGATGCCATTGACTCAATGGGAGTGCACAACCGGTCATGAGCGAATTCCTGGAACTGGTGGAGCACCTGCGGGAGACCGAGACCCGCGTCAAGCGGCTGGAGGAGGTCAATCGCTGGGTGCTGGATTCTCTCGACCTCGTCGCGTCGCTGGGGGAATTCCACAGCCGCGTCAACGGCGAGCAGGACGACGCGGGGATCCTGACGGCCACGCGGACGCATCTGAACCGGCTCCTCGCCTTCCGCGCCGTCGCGTTCTTGACGGTGAGCGAGACCGACTTCGACTTTGCGATGATCGACTGCGAGCCGGCCTCCGACGCCCCGCTCCTGCAGGAGGAAGTCGACCTGCAGGTGGGGGAGGGGACGTTCGCCTGGGCGCTGAACCAGAACCGCTCGGTGCTGGTGCCGGCGAAGAACTACGGCAACACGCTCGTCCTGCACACGCTGGCCACGCGCTCGAAGGTCCTGGGGATGTTCGTGGGCGTGCTGCCGGAGGAGGCGCTCCAGGTGACGGACGCCTCGCTCAACCTCCTCTCGATCATCCTGCTGAACTGCGCGAACGCCCTGGAGAGCGCCGCGCTCTACAGGCGGATCAACGACCAGAACAGGATGCTCGAGCAGACGGTGAAGGAGCGCACGGCCGACCTGGAGCGGGCGCTCCAGAGGGCTGAGGTGGCGAACGACGCCAAGCGGCAGTTCGTGGCGAACATGAGCCACGAGATCCGGACCCCGATGAACGGCATCATGGGGCTGGTGGGACTCCTGCTGGATACGCCGCTCGGCGCAGAGCAGAAGAAATACCTGACGATCATCGAGACGAGCAGCAGGGCCCTGCTGGCCGTCATTAACGACATACTCGACTTTTCGAAGATCGAAGCGGGCAAGATGGTCCTGGAGGACATCCCCTTCTCCCCGCGCGACGCGGTGGAGCAGGCGGAACGCCTGCTGAACGTGAAGGCGACCGAGAAGGGAATCGACCTCCTGGGCCGGGTCGCGCCCGACGTCCCCCTGCTCGTCTCCGGCGACCAGGTGCGGCTCATGCAGATCCTCACGAACCTCGTCGGCAACGCGCTCAAGTTCACGGAACGGGGGAGCGTCACGATCGACGCCGAGCGGGAGAAGGACACGGGGGCGGCCTCGATCCTCCGGTTCACCGTCACGGACACCGGGATCGGCATCCCCCCGGAAATCCAGCCCTCGCTCTTCCAGCCCTTCTCGCAGGGGGACGGGTCGGCGACGAGGAAGTACGGGGGCACGGGGCTGGGACTGGTGATCTCCCGGCAGCTCGCGGAGCTGATGGGGGGAGCCATCGGCTTCTCCAGCACGCCCGGGCGCGGGAGCAAGTTCTGGTTCACCGTCACGGTGCGAAACGTCGACGCCGCGGCCGTGAGAAAGGGGAACGGCGCCCGTCCCGCCGCGGCGCCCGCGCCCGCGGTCCGGAAGGGGACGAAGGTCCTCGTCGTGGAGGACAACGAGGGGAATCAGACGGTCGCCCGGTTGATGCTGGAGAAACTCGGATGCACGGTGGCGATCGCCGCCAACGGGCGGGAGGGGGTCGCGGCGGTGGGGAGCGGCGACTACGACGTCGTCTTCATGGATTGCCACATGCCCGTCATGGACGGGCTGGAAGCCGTGCGCGAGATCCGCGAGGCGGAAGGGAAGGCCCGCCGGATCCCCGTCGTCGCGATGACCGCCAACGCCATGCAGGGGGAGAAGGAGAAATGCATCGCGGCCGGGATGGACGATTACATCACCAAGCCGATCATGCTCCGCGCCCTGGAGGAATCGCTCTCGCGCTGGACGCCGGCCCCGGACCGGCATGCCGTCACGCCGGAGGCGAGGCCTGCCCCGCTGCAAGCGGGGCTTGTCCCGCCGGAGGCGAGACCTGGGTCTGACCCGACCCCCCTTGAGGCTCCGGGCTTCCTCCCCGAAGTGCCGGGAATCGACTGGGAGCGGCTCCGCTATCTTCAGGATCTCGGCGCGCGGCGCGATCCGTCGATGTTCACCGATCTCGTGCGGGGGTTCGTCAAGGACGCCCCGGCCCGGATCGCGACGATGCGCGATGCCCTCGGGCGAAGCGACGCGGAGGCGTTTTTCCACGCGGCGCATTCGCTCAAGGGGCTCTCCGGAAATCTGGGAATGACGTCCATGCTCAGGCTCTGTGAGAAGCTGCAGACGATGAGCGCCGCGGGGTCACTCGCCGGCGCTTCTCCCTGCCTCGACGGCCTGGAGCAGGAATTCCGCGGGGTGAAGTCTGCGCTGGAGGACACATATCTCGGGAAGGTCAGGTCCTGATGAAGATCCTCATCGCTGAAGACGACGAGACATCGCGCCTGGTGCTCATCGAGCGCCTGCGCAAGCTCGGGCACGACGTCACTGCGAGCGTGAACGGGAAGGATGCCTGGGAGGTGTTCCTGGCTTCCCCGCCGCAGGTCGTGATCACCGACTGGATGATGCCGGTGATGGACGGCCTCGAGCTGACCCGGAGGATCCGCGGCGTGCCGCGCCCGGGATACACCTATGTCGTCATACTGACCGCCCTCGACGCCAGGGTGGGATACTTCGAGGGGATGAGCGCCGGGGCGGACGACTTCGTCACGAAGCCGTGCGACATCGTCGATCTGAACATGCGGCTCCGCGTGGCGGAGAGGATTCTCTCGCTCCAGACCGAGGTCGAACAGCTCCAGGGGCTCCTCTCGATCTGCCCGCAGTGCAAGCGGATCAGGGACGACCGGGGGGAGTGGCACTCGGTGGAGGAGTTCTTCACCGAGCGCACGGACGCCCACCTGTCGCACGGCATCTGTCCCGAGTGCTACGCAACGATCGTGAAACCGGAGATGGAAGAGCTGAAGCGCCAGAAGGCCGCGAAGTGAACGCGGCTGGCTGAGCGCTCGAGGAGGTGCGCATGGATTCCGCAACGACGACATATGCTCCCAGGATCATGGTGGCCGCGGACGGGCTCTCCGCGGCAGTCGTGCTGGAGGCGTCGGCCCCCGCCCCGTGCGCGGCCGATCTCGTGCGTGCGCTGGCTGCATCCGGCGTGACGTTCGGGGTGTCCGACGATGCCGTTGCGAAGATTGCGTCGGGGGAGGGAGCCGGCACGACGGTCACGGTTGCCGCGGGGAAAGCCCCCGTGCCCGGGACCGACGGTCGCATCGAATGGTGCTTCAGCCCCGAGCCCGGCGCGAAAGCCCTCTACCGGAACGCCGTGCCGGGCCAGAGGCTCGCCGTCGTGCACGAAGCGGCCCCCGGGACGCCCGGCGTCTCAGTCCTCGGGACTCCGCTCGCGCCGCGGCCCGGGAAGACCGCCAGCCTGCGTCCGGGTGCGAACACCGCGCCCGACGCGGCAGATCCGCGGGCGGTGGTCGCGACGGCCGCGGGCAATATCGTGGTTGCGGACGGTCATATCGAAGTCCAGCCCCTTCTCACGCTCGGCTCCGGGCTAGACTACACGGCGGGGAAGATCGAATTCGTCGGCTCCATCGTCGTGCGGGGCGATATCGCGGGAGAGGTGACCGTGCGCGCGGGGGGCTCGCTCACGGTCCACGGGAACGTGGACGACGCCGATATCGACGCGCGGGGAGACGTGGTGGTGGACAAGGGGTTCGTCGGCCGGGGGAAAGGGCGGATCGTTGCGGGCGGCTCCGTGAGCGTGCTGCATGTCCTCAACCAGTCGATCACCGCCGCGAAAGACGTCCGCATCGGGAAGGAATCCGTCAACGGCATTGTCTCCGCGGGGGGCCGCGTCCAGGCTCCCCGGGCGGTCATCGCCGGGGGTACGATCCACGCGGACGGCGACGTGGTGGTTGGGACGATCGGGTCGTCCGACGGCGCCGGGGCAAAAGTGCGGGCGGGGAGGCGGGGGAGGATCGTGGAGAGGATCGCGGCCTCCGAGCGGGAGCTGAAGCAGGCCGAGGCGCGTATGGCCGAAGTGAAAGACACGGTCTACCGGCTGGTCAGGATGCAGCTCGACGCCGGGGGGCTCGACGACGCGAAGCGGCAGGCGCTCGCGCGGCTCCAGGAAGCGCAGAAGCAGCTGCCGCAGCAGGTGGCCGCGCTGCGGGCGGAGCAGCAGTCACTGAAGGAGGAGCTGAAAATCAACCAGGCGGTGACGATCACCGTCCGGGAGACGGTCTTCGAAAACACGATAGTGGAGATCAACGGGTGCAGGAAGATGATGGATGCCGCCCTGGAAGGGGTGATATTCCGGGAACACGCGGGCGCCATCGAAGCGAGCGCCGACTCCTGATCTGGTCGATGAGACAGGGCGATTCATGAACGATGAGACGCGGAGAAATATCGCGACGCTGATCACGGACGAGGACTCCGACGAGCGCAGGCACGCGGCGGAAGACCTTGCCTCCGAGCGGGGACTCGCGGCGATCGCCGCGCTCGCCGCGGCGATCCAGGACGCGAACAAGGGGGTGCGCGACACTGCCTGTCGCTCGCTGCTGGCTATCGGGGGACCCGAAGCGGCGCGGGCGGTGGTGGAGTACGTTGCGAGCAGGGAGATCGTCACGCGGAACCTGGCGACCGACCTCCTGGTGAAGATCGGCGAGCCGGGCGTGCCGGCCCTCCTTCCCTACCTGAGCGACGTGAACCACGACGTGCGCAAGTCGGTCGTCGACGTGCTCGGGCTGATCGGCCCGTCCGTCCCGGTGGTGCCGGTGAGAGACTTGCTCGCCGACGGGGACCAGAACGTGGTCGTCTCCGCCGTCGAAGCCCTTGGCAACATGAGAAACCCCGACGCGGTTGCCGCGCTTGAGGAAGCCTACGCGCGCCACGCCTGGGCGCGCCCCGCGGTGGCCGAGGCGCTCGGGAAAATCGCCGCGCCGGCCTCTGCCTTCTTCGTGCGCGGGAGGCTCGCGGAAGCGTTGGCCGGGGCCGATGTGGATCCCCTCGCGCTCCTGGGACTCCTCGAAGCTGCCGGCGCCGTGTGCGGGACCGACGCCCTCCCCCTCATCGCCGGGCACTACGGGGCCCTCCCCTCGGGACTCCGCGGCGCAGCGCTCCACGCCATCGTCCGCATCGCCGTGCGGTACGACTCCCCGCTGCCGCCGCTGGCGGGCGTGCGGGAGACGCTCGTCGCGATGCTCGCTGACGCCGGCAGCGAGGCCGCGTCCAGCGCCGCCGCCTGGCTGAAGACGCTGGACGGGGAGGATGTCACCGCGGCCCTCGCCGGCGCGTACGGGTCCTCTGCCGAGCTTGACGCGGTGCTGGGGCCGGCCCTCCGCGACCGCCCCGATGCGCTCTCCTGCATGGTGAGCGCGCTGGAGGGAGACTCCGGGTCGGGCGCACGCGCCAAGGCCGCGCTCCTCTCGCAGCTCGTGCTGGCCAGGATCCGTTCCATCATGCGGCGCGGCCGGTCGGCGGGGGACGAGGGACTCATCCCCCGGGGGTTCGAAGCGATCGCCCGGGCGTGGGACCGCGCCGACCAGGACACGCGCTCCTCGCTGATCGACGCGATGTTCCGGCTCGACGGGGACCGCGCTGTCCAGTTCCTGGACGCGGTGATGGAGCAGCCCGATCCGTGGCTGCGCATGCACGTCATTGAAGTGATTGCCGCCATCGCGGACAGCCGTGCCCCCGTGTACATCGCCAGGTTCCTGGACGACGAGGACGAGATGGTGCGCGAGCTTGCGGACAACCTGCTCCGGGCGAAGGGATTCGTGGCCGATGAGCCCTGAGCGCGAGACGCACACCCCGGGCGGGGCCCCGCTGGTCGATTTCCGCCAGCCGATTGTGGTGCCGGGCGCGGCCGCGGGGCCGAAGATGACCGACGACCTCTTCCGGGAGATCCGCGATTTCATCTACAGGCTCACCGGGATCTACTTCCAGGATTCCAAGAAATACCTCCTGGAGGGGCGCCTCGGCAAACGCCTGCAGATCCTCGGGATGGCTGATTTCGCGCAGTACTTCCAGCTCCTCCGCTACGGGAACGGGCGGGCGGAGGAGATGAAGTCCTTCTACGATGCGATCACGATCAACGAGACGTTCTTTTTCCGGAGCGAGCCCCAGTGCGAGGCGTTCGAAAAGACGCTCGTGCCCGAGATTGTGGCCTCCCGCAGGACCAACGGGCGGTCGCGCCTGCGCGTCTGGAGCGCCGCCTCCTCGAGCGGCGAGGAAGCGTACTCGCTTGCCATGATCTACCTGGAACGCCTGAAGCCGCGGTTCCCTGCGCTGGAGCTGGAAATCGTGGGCACCGACATCAGTCCCACCGTGCTTGAGACGGCGCGGCGCGGGGTGTACAGGGAATACTCCGTCCGCAACACGCCGAAGCCCTATATGGACAGGTACTTCGAGAGCGCCGACGGGCGCTACGCCGTCAGGGAGGATGTGCGCCGTCTGGCCCGGTTCGAGCACGTGAACCTGTTCGACCAGCGCCAGATGCGGCAGATGATGGGCTTTGACATCATCTTCTGCTGCAACGTGCTGATCTACTTCGACATGCAGTCGAAGATCCAGGTCGTGTCCAATCTTTACGACTCGCTGAACAAGGGGGGATACCTGTTCATCGGGTACGCGGAATCGCTGCACGGGATCTCCTCGGCGTTCAAGCTGATCAATTTCCCGAAAACCGTCGCTTACAAGAAGGAATAGCGCACGATGGGCAGGCTCATCATGGTTGTCGATGACTCCGCGACAGTCCGGAAGTTCGTTGCCGCGTCCCTCACGATGCAGGGCTTTACCGTCGTGGCGGCGTGCGACGGCATGGACGCGCTGGAGAAGCTACCGTCGGGGACGTTCGATCTCGTGATCACGGACCTGAACATGCCCAACATGGACGGGTTCGAGTTCATCCGCTCGCTTCGCGAAAACCCGATCACCCGCGACGTGCCCGTCATTATTCTCTCGTCGCTGGGTGACCTCGACAGCATGGCGCGGGGGCGCGAGCTGGGGGTGCAGTCCTACCTGATGAAGCCGTTCAGCCTGGAGAAGATACAGTACGAAGTGTCGAAATACATAAGCTGGGCGGACTGACGCCGCCCGCGGGGTGATTCTTGCACAGGAGGGATGAACAGCATGGCAACAACGAAGTTTCTTGTGGTTGACGACTCGCTGACGATGCGCCGCATCGTCATCAACACGCTCAAGAGCATCGGGTTCGAGAACATCATCGAGGCGGCGGACGGGAAGGACGCCGTCGCCAAGCTGATGAGCGAGGGGGCGGATTTCCTGATCACGGACTGGAACATGCCGGAAATGAGCGGCCTGGACCTGACGAAGTGGGTCCGCGCGAACCAGCAGTTCGCGGAAATCCCGATCCTCATGATCACAACGCGCGGCAACAAGGAGGACGTCATCGAGGCGATGAAGATGCGGGTCAACAACTACATCGTCAAGCCATTCACCGCGCCCGGGCTGAAGGAGAAGATCGACCAGATACTGAAGACCGTCGGCACCGGCGCCGCCTGAGCGGCCCGCACACCACACACACAAGGGTTCGAGGCTCGTCATGGGGAAAAAAAGGAACAACGGGAGCTTGCCGGCGGGACAGGGAGCGTGGCCGACGCGTGACTCGCTGGACAAGTTCATCAAGGTGGTCTCGGGCGTGATCCCGCTGCTGGATTCCATCCGGCACTCGCTGGAGGAGAGTACCGGGTCCATCCCGAAGGTCTCCCAGCAGCTCGATAATGTCACGAAGGCGACCGAGTCGGCGACCGTGGAGATCCTCGATCTCCTGGAGCGCCTGTCGGCGCGTGCCGCCTCGCTCGGCGACACCGCGGCCCGTCTGCGGTCGGCCGCGGAAGCTGAGGCATCGCGCCTGCAGGCGATGGACGGCCTGATGGCGTCGCTCGCGGCGGCCCGGCCGGACATCGCCGCCCTGTGGCGGGAGCACCGCGCGGCAGGGGGCGGGGCCGCGATACCGGCGGACATGGAGGCGCAGTGCGGCTCGATCAGCGCAGACGCGATGAGCATCGGCATGGCCCTCCAGGTGCAGGACATCACGACGCAGCAGATCGCCGGCGTCGCCCACGTGATCGAGGCGGTGCGGATGAACCTGGCGGATGTCCTGCAGTCGCTCGTGGACGGCGAGACGATCCCGGCGGGCCAGGGCGACGCGCTCCCCGCGGGGGACCATTTCAACGCGGAGGCGCAGTACAGCCGCTCGCCCGACCGGCAGGAGCACACGGACGAAATCGTGGAGCGATGGAAGCGAGGACATCATGGCTGACACCCCCGCCGCATTCGAAGAGGAGATGGCCGAGATCCTGGAGAGCTTCATCGTCGAGACGCGCGAGATCCTGGAACGGCTCGGGCAGGACCTCCTGGTGCTGGAGAAGGGCTCTGAGGATCGGGAACTCCTCAACACCATATTTCGGGCCGTGCACACGGTCAAGGGGACTTCCTCGTTCCTCGGCCTGGATCAGATGACGTCGCTCGCGCACCGGTTCGAGGACGTCCTGAACAAGCTTCGCCGTGGGGAGCTCCTCGCGACCCCCGCACGCATGGACGTGATGCTGGAGGCATACGACCTCCTCCGCGTGCTCCTGGAGAAGATCGAGGCGCGCCGGACGGACCCGATCGACCTTGACCCGATTCTGGGGAAATTGAAGGCGGCGGCGGACCCGGCGTTCGGGACGGCGGGATCCTCCTCAGGCACGGCCGGGGGGAATGTGCCCGGGGCGTCCTCTGCGGAAGCCCCGGAACAGGCCCCGCCAGCGCCGAAAACGGAACGGGAGCCGGCGCCCGGGGCGGCGCCCAGGGAGGCACAGCAGGCGGCCGCAAAAGCGGGACTGGAACCGAAAGCGGACACGACGATACGCGTGGACGTGGCCCGGCTGGACGCGCTCATGAACCTGGTGGGAGAGCTCGTCCTGGGCCGCAACCGGCTCGCCCAGATCGCCTTCGAGCTCTCGCAGGAGAACGAGGGGCACGCGCTGACGCGGGAGCTGGCCACGACGAGCGCCGCGATCGATTTCGTGACCACCGAGCTCCAGATGGCGGTCATGAAGACGCGCATGATTCCCGTGGCCAAGGTGTTCAACAGGCTCCCGCGGCTCGTCCGCGATCTCATGAAGGAGACCGGCAAGCAGGTGGACCTGCAGATGAGCGGCGAGGAAACGGAGCTCGACAAGACGATTATCGAGGAGCTGACCGACCCCCTGATTCACATCATCCGGAACGCGGTCGACCACGGCATCGAGACTCCCGACGTGCGGCAGGGGGCCGGAAAGCCTGCCATGGGCGCCGTCAGCGTTTCGGCCGAGCACGAGGGGAACCACATCGTCATACGGATCACGGATGACGGGAAGGGGATGGACCCGGCGAAGCTCAGGGCGCGCGCCCAGGAGAAAGGGATCCTGACCGAGGCTCAGGCCCGCGAGATGAGCGACCAGGACGCGCTCAACCTGATATTCATTCCCGGGTTCAGCATGGCCGCATCGGTGACGAACATCTCGGGCCGCGGCGTGGGGATGGACGTGGTGCGGACGAACATCGGGCGCCTGAAGGGGATCATCGAGATCGGCTCGGCGGTGGGGAAGGGAAGCACGTTCACGATCAAGCTCCCCCTGACGCTCGCCATCATACAGGCCCTTCTTGTGCAGTCGGGGAAGGAGACGTTCTCCGTGCCGCTCGGTTCCGTCCTCGAGGTGGTCCGCGTCCGCGCCTCGGACATCACCACGATCCACGGCCGGGAGGTCATCCGGCTCCGCGATTCGGTCCTGCCGATCGCGCGTCTGGAGCGCGTGCTGAGCGTCGCCGGCGCCGGTGAGCGCGGAGAGTGGATCTACGTGGTCGTGGTCGGCGTGGCGGAACGGAAGCTCGGCATCATCGTGGACGGCCTGACCGGCCAGAAGGAGGTCGTGATCAAGTCGCTCGGCGCGTACCTGCGCGAAGTTGACGGCATTGCCGGCTCCACGATCCTGGGGGACGGCAAAGTGATCATGATACTCGATATCGCGGAGTTCATGAATCTTTTCGCTTCGATGAACTGATACCGCAGGTGAACGCAATGGATGCTGTTGCCGGAGTGCAGGCGGAGCGCGCGATCAGCGTCGTGGTCATCGACGATTCCGCGTTCATGCGGAAATCGATCTCCATGATGCTCGAGTCCGATCCCGGGATCAAGGTGGTCGCCACGGCCAGGGATGGCCAGGACGGGATCAACAAGATCCGTGAATTCCATCCCGATATCGCCACGCTCGACGTCGAGATGCCGGTGATGGACGGCCTGACGGCGCTGCGCGTCATCATGAAGGAGATGCCCCTCCCGGTGATCATGATCAGCTCGCTCACCAGCGAGGGAGCGCAGGCGACGCTCGACGCGCTCAATATCGGCGCGGTCGATTTCATCCCCAAGGAGCTCTCCTACGTCTCCGTCGACATCAAGAAGATCAAGGAAGACCTGATCGCCAAGGTCCGCTCGATCGTCCGGAGCAGGGCGCGCCGCCTCCGGCCGGCAGGACCGAAGATCCAGCCGCGTGCGCCGGTCGCGCACGCGGGAAGGCTCTGGAACGTCGCGACCGGTGCGGGGAAGAGCCTGAAGGCGGCGGTGCTCGGCATCTCCACGGGAGGGCCGTTTGCGCTCCTGCAGACGATACCGAAGCTCCCGGCCGACTATCCCCTGGGGATCGCCATCGTGCAGCACATGCCGCCGCGGTTCACGAAATCGCTCGCCGACCGCCTCGACGGCCTGAGCGCGCTGCACGTGCAGGAGGCCGGCGACGGGGACGTGCTGGTGCCCGGCGTCGTGCTCATCGCTCCCGGCGGCCGCCACATGACGTTCCGGCGGAAGGGGGGGGACGTGGCCGTGTGCGTCACGGAGGAGCCATCAAACACGCTCTACCGGCCCTCGGCCGACATCATGATCTCCTCGGCGGTGGATGTCTTCAACGCCCCCCTCCTGGGGATCATCATGACGGGGATGGGAAAAGACGGTCTCGAAGGCCTGAGGCGCCTCAAGGCGAAGGGGGGCGTGGTCTTCGCACAGGACGAGGAATCCTGCGTGGTCTACGGCATGCCCCGGGCGGCCGTGGATGACGGGATCGCGGACGCGATCCTGCCGCTCGACGCCATCCCCGGCGGCATGACGCGTTTGTTCAATTAGCCGTCATTGCGAGCGCTTTTTGCGAAGCAATCTCACGGGAAATCCTATGAACACTGCAACAGAATTTACCCCCCTCGCCGCCTACCGTGGCGAGTGTACGGCCCGCCCGAAGGCGGGGGGAAACGTCATCAAGGCGTCGCTCGTCTCCGTGAAGCGCGGAGGGACGGTCAGCCCCGTCGAGGACGGCGACCCCGACGTGCTGGTCCACCGCGACGGAGAGAAGATCGTGAAGATCGAATTCACGTGCCGCTGCGGGCGCACCTCGACCGTGGAGTTTGACTATGAATAGCCCCGTCATGCGAGCGAATTCCCCCAGTCATTGCAGGGGCGCCGCAGGCCAACGGTGGCGCCGTAGGCGCCTACGCCCCGAAGCAATGACGGGAGATCTGCGTGACGTCCTCAGACACCTGGCTCAATGTAGCCACGCAGGGAGGCGGGACCGATCTGCCGAGTGAAAATCCCCCGCTCCGGCAGGGTTTTCGATCGTCCGGCCGTTGGCACCGCGATTGATACTGAGGATCTGCCGGGCCTCACGACCGGCCATCAGATACCAGGGAGCAGCACATGACGATCTCCAGAACTGTTCGCGTAGGCGGTGCGGCATTTGTCGCGGGGTTTTTCACGGCGCTCGTCGCCGCAATCGTCGTTGCGAAACGGAAGAACAACGCCGGGCACGGACTGACGCCGGTCGCAGGTGAATTTGACGATATGCTGGGCGTCTGACGCCCGCTCAGGGGCCGGAACACGGAGGTTTCCTGCCTGTACAAGCAACCGCATGAGGCGGAACGTGTGCGCCGCGCGCGCAGTGTGCGCGGGCGGCAACTCAACGGTCAGACCCGGACTGTGAAACTCTTCGCAAGCACCAATATCCCCCTTCTCAGCAAGGCGCTGGACGCGTACACCCTCCGCCACAAGGCGATCTCGTCGAACATTGCCAATATCTCCTCCGCGGGCTACAGGGCGCAGGCCGTCTCGTTTGAAGACCAGCTCGCCGCCAGCCGTTCCGGGGGAGGCGTGACCGTTGCCGTCACGGATCCGCGCCACATCGCGACGGGATCGGACAATCCCGCGGACGTCACCCCGCGGCTCGAGGATGTCTCCCCGGGGAGCGGGAGCGCGGCCGGCCCCAATGCAAGCGGCACGAATGACGTTGATATCGACGCCGAGATGGCGGCTCTCGCCACAAACCAGCTCCGGTTCCGGTTTGCGGCCAGGCTCCTGGCGGGGACGTTCAAGGACATCCAGGAAAGCATCAGGGGGTCGCAGTGAAAATAGACAGGATGTTCGGGGGCCTGGATATCAGCGCGGCGGGGCTCACCGCGCAGCGAAAGCGGATGAACGCGATCGCGAGCAACCTGGCGAACGCGGAGACCACGAAGACGGAGAAGGGGGGCGCCTACCGCCGGAAGATCGTCCAGCTCAAGGCGAAAGGGGAGCACCTCTTCGGCGCGGCGCTCCGGCAGGCGGGGCTGACAATGACGACGACCAACGGGGCCCATCTGAGCGGTGTCCCCGTCGTCTCCGGCGGCACCGACGAAGTCGACCAGGTCGTGTCGGCCACGGAAACGGAGGACCAGTCCCCCCCGCGCGTCGTCTACGATCCGGGCAATCCCGATGCGAACCCGGACGGGTACGTCAACATGCCCAACGTGAACATCGTCACAGAGATGGTCGGTATGATGACGGCGTCTCGCGAATTCGAGGCGAACACGGTTGCGATCGACGCCGCCAAGAATATGGCCAAGGACTCACTGGAGATCTGACATGGACATTACGGGTATCGGACAATACGCAAATCCCCTCGGCGCGCCGGCGCGCAGCGCTCAGGCTGCGGGCGCCCCGGCAGCTGCGACGCAGAACGTGGCTCCGCAAGCGCCACCTGCTCCGCCAAAAGCCGGGGTCCAGGTGGCGCATTCTGCGCCACAAGCGCGTGACCTGCTCAGCGACGACGAGCGGAGCTACCTGGAGATGCTCTTCCCCGGTGCAACCGCGGTCGACACGTACGGCGGCAAGGGAACGGCGCCTTCCCCCCCGACGGGGTCGATCGTCGACAGGAAGGGGTAGGACATGAACGTGAACCAGGTGCTGACGCTCGTCCCCCGCGCGGCCGACCGCTCGAAGGTGCTCGAGCAGTCGCTCACGGAAACGACGGCGTCGTTCGGCGAGACGCTCGCGAAGGCTGTCGCGGACGTGAATTCGCTGCAGGCGGAGGCGGGCAAGGCCGCCGAGAGCATGGTGAAAGGCGAGGCCGTCGACCTGCACGACGTGATGGTCGCGGTCGAGAAGGCGAAGACGAGCTTCGAGCTCCTCATGGAGATCAGGAACAAGACGATCAGCGCCTACCAGGAACTCATGCGCATGCAGGTGTAAGCAATGGCCGACAACCAGTTTGGCGCGCAGCAGCAGATCGTGAACGTGATCCGCAGGACCACGCTTGCGCAGAAGATCCTCCTGGGGGGCGTCACGATCGCCGTCATCGCGGCGATCGCGGGCATGGTCACGCTTGTCAACAGGCCCACGTACGCCACGTTGTTCAACAACCTGAACGCGCAGGACGCCTCGAAAATCATCGACAAGTTGAAGGAGAAATCCGTCCCGTACCGCATCGACGACGACGGGAAGACGGTCCAGGTGCCGAAGGAGCAGGTGTACGAGCTGCGGCTGTCGCTGGCCGGCGACGGCCTCCCGCAGTCGAGTGTGATCGGGTACGAGATTTTCGACAGGACGAACCTCGGCGTGTCCGACTTCGTCCAGAAGGTCAACTACCGGCGGGCGCTGGAAGGGGAGCTTGCGCGCACGATTCTCCAGATCGACGAGGTGGAGGCGGTCAGGGTCCACCTGGCGATCCCGGAGAAGGCCCTCTTCCGGGAGGACGAGAAACCGGCGACCGCATCCGTGGTCCTGAAGCTGAAGTCCGCGAAGCCTCTCCGCCACGAGTCGGTGCAGGGGATCGCGCACCTGGTCTCGAGCAGCGTCGAGGGGCTCGATCCTTCCGACGTCTCCATCGTCGACTCCAGGGGGGTGCTCCTTTCCGACAATGCGAAGGGGAACACGGTCGCGGCGATGACATCCTCGCAGTATGAGCTGCAGCAGCAGGTCGAAACGTACCTGGCGCGCAAGGCCCAGACGCTGCTGGAGAGCGTGGTCGGCGGCGGCAACGCCGTCGTGCAGGTGAGCGCGGACCTGGACTTCCGCCAGGTGGAGCGCACGCTGGAACAGTATGACCCCGAGAACACGGCCGTGCGGAGCGAGCAGATCTCCGAGGAGAAAAACGCCTCGAGCGATTCCGCGCCCCCCTCCACGCGCTCGAACACCGTGACGAACTACGAGGTGAACAAGACGGTCGAGCACATCGTCGAGAACCTCGGGAACATCCGGCGCCTGACCGTGGCCGCCCTCGTGAACGGCACCCCCCGCGCGGTGGAGAAGGACGGGCAGAAGACGACCGAGACCGTGGCGCGGCCGAAGGAGGAAATGGACAAGATGACGGACCTCGTCAAGCAGGCCGTCGGGTTCAACGCGCAGCGCAACGACGAGGTCACGGTGACGAACCTCTCCTTCGGCACGCCGCTCCAGGAGCAGGACTTCGTCTACCGGCAGTCTCCCCCCCTGTCGGACTACAACGACATCATCGAGAAGGTCTTCCTTGTGGCCGCGATGGCCGGCGGCGTGGTCCTCATCCGCTCGCTCCTGGGTCGCCTGCGCGTCTCCGTGGGGCGGACGGCGGGAGGGGGCTATGAGGTGGCGGCAGCCACGGCGACGGCGGAGCTCAGGCGGCACAGGGAAGCCGTGCGCCTTCCCGCGCCCGAGGAGGAGATCTCGCAGGAGGCGATGCTGCGCGCGGAGAAACGGCGCGTCATCTCGGAGTATATCAAGGACAAGCCGACCGAGGCCTCACGCCTGATGAAGGTCTGGCTCGCGGAAGAGTGACCGACAAGTAACGGAGAAGCGGACACAGGACATGGCGCAGCAGGCAACGCACGGGGCGGAACGGCTTTCGCCGAAACAGAAGGCGGCACTCCTCATGCTGTCCCTCGATGTCGAGACGGCCACGAAGCTGATGCGGCAGTTCTCGCAGGATGAGATCGAG
>DATJAS010000076.1:0-12747 GCA_035516035.1 Bacteroidota bacterium
GGCGAACATCGAGCGACAGGCCGAGCTCCTGGAGCTCCGCCCCGGCGCGACGGAACACCCCCGGCCAGTCGATCAGTCCTCCTCCCCGTCGCGGGAGCCGCCCCAGGAGGATGTTCTCCCCCACCGTGAGGTGCGGGATGATGGTGAGCTCCTGGTGGACCGTGGCGATCCCCCGTGCGATCGCATCAGCCGGGGAACGGAAGACGACCGGCGCCCCGTCGATGCGTATCGTGCCGGACGTGGGCTGCTGCGCTCCCCCCAGGAGCGAAACGAGCGTGCTCTTGCCGGCCCCGTTCTTCCCCAGCAGGACACGCACGCGCCCGCCCGTGCAGCGGATCGAGACGCCGCCGAGCGCGACGGTGCCCGGGTACTCCTTCCGGAGCGACACCGTTTCCAGCGTATGGAGCGCCCCGTCCACGGGAGCGCTAGCGGGTGAGTTCCTTCAGGCGCAGCGCGAACGCCCGGACCCCCGGGGGATCGCTCCGGGTGAGGAGAATGCCGGGAAGGGACTGGCGGCTCTGGACGGGTTTCCCGTCAAGCGCGTCGAGCGCCGCGCCGACGGCGCGCGAGCCGATCTCAAACGGTTGCTGGCCCGTCACCGCCTGGAGTATGCCGTCATCGCTCAGGAGAAACTCCGTGATCTGCTCCCCGGTATCAGTGCCGAAGACCGCCACGCGCTTCCCCCTCCCCGCGTTCCTGACCGCCATGACGCTCCCCACCGTCGCGCCCTCGTTCGCTCCCCAGAGGATATCGAGGTCGGGATGCGCCGTGAGGATATCGCCGGCGCGCCGCACCGCCTGCTCCGCAAGCCAGGCGTCCTGCTCCGCGACGATGACGACGCCGGGGAGCCGCGTGACTTCATTCTTGAATCCCGATACGCGCATCATGTTCTGCTCCGGGGCCTGCGACTGAAACTCGAGCAGCGCAACGCGCGCCCTGCCGCCGAGGCGCCGCTCGATATATTCGCGCGCCGCCCGTCCCGTCTCCCGTCCGAGATCTTCCTGGTCGCTCTCGACGTACGCACGGGGGATATCCCCCTCGACCGTGGTGTTGTACGTGACGACGGTGATCCCTTTCTCGCGCGCCCGCGTGAGCGCCGCGGAGGAGGCGCGGGCGCTCAGCGGCGAGATCACGATGGCGTCAACGCCGCGGGCCGCGTATGTGTTGATCAGCTGGATCTCCCGGTCGGGTTTCCCGTCGCTGTTGGCTTCCAGCAGCTCCGCGCCCCGCCTGGCCGCGGCATCGTGCATCCCGAGGAGCACGAACCGGAAGAACTGGTCCTCCTGATAGACGAGGCCTGCGATCGTCCGGTGCTGCGGCAGATCCCCCCTGCGCGAGCAGGCGGGGACCGCCGCACACGCGGCGATGAGCGCGCACAGCAGGAGACGGGGCGCTGTCATGACCCGAGCACCGCCTCAAACATGGCCCGCACGTTCTCCGGCGGAACGTTCGCGAGGATGTTGTGCACCTGCTGGAAGACGAACCCTCCCCCCGGCGACATCGTCTTCACCCTTTCGCGCACGTGGCGAGCCACGCCGGCGGGGGTCCCGGACGGGAGTATGCTCTGCGTATCGCACCCCCCTCCCCAGAAGACGATGTCGCGGCCGAAGTCCCTCTTCAGCGTCCCGGGCTCCATTCCCCGGCAGGAGGTCTGCACCGGGTTGATGATATCCAGCCCCGCGTCGATCAAGTCGGGGAGAAGCTCGCGGACTCCGCCGCAGCAGTGGAGCATGACCTTCACATCGGCGAGCTCCTTCGCCCGGCGCCACATCGCGGCATGCCTCGGCTTGAAATACTCCCTGTACATTGCGGGGGACATCTGGGGGCCCGTCTGCATGCCGAGGTCGTCGCCGAAGTTTATTACGTCGATGAAGGGTCCGACGGCGCCGAGAAACGCCTCCAGGTTCTTCAGGTGGAGCTCCAGGAGGCGGTCCAGGAATTCGTGCGTTGCGCCGTGATCGCCGGCCATGAGCATCAGGAAGTTGTCATTCCTGTAGAGCATCTGCCCCGTTTCCAGGAGGTTCCCCCCGAACAGCCCGACGATCGCCCGGTCGGTCTTCTCCCTGAGCGTCCGGGCCCCGGCGGCGAGGATTGCGCTCCGTGCGGGACCCGACGCGAGCGGTCCCGGCGGCGACTTGATCGCACCCCACATGCAGTCGGCGAACGATTCCTCGATCCGGGAACAATCGGCGGCGCCGCCGGCGAACGGGTAATACGTCTGCTCGAAATAGAGGGCGCCATCGGGCATCTGGCCGACGATCCTGCCGCTCCCGGACCGGATGATCCAGCGGCCACTCTCCCGCTCGGGCTTGACCCAGGCCGGGAGCTTGCAGGGCGTCCCGTCGGGGAGCACCCAGTCTGACCAGTCGCTCTCCCGGAGCGCGAACCCCCTTCCCATTTCTATCGTGTCGACGCCGAAGAAATCCAGCACGTCGTCGTCCACGAGGGCGATCTCCTGGATCGGCTCGACGACGCGGACGGTGCGCGCCGGCAGCCCGAGAGATGCGCGGAGCCTGGCATACGCGATCGCGGAGATCCCG
Organism: Bacteroidota bacterium; assembly: GCA_035516035.1. Classification (GTDB taxonomy): domain Bacteria; phylum Bacteroidota; class Ignavibacteria; order UBA10030; family UBA6906; genus Fen-1273. The sequence continues at coordinate 2,541 of DATJAS010000076.1, forward strand.
GAGGAATGATGGCCGCCGAAATCGATCGGGACCCGGTCGCCCTCGCGGTGGTTGATCGCCGCGAGCACGCGGTCTCTGTGCGTCATGGTGATGAGGGGAGAGGTGGCAGAACAGGGATGACGGGGAAATGTACGGATCGGAACGAGGAAGGTCAACTCTCCCCCGGCGGGTCGCCGGGGGGCTTCACCGGGCGCGGCGCGCGATCGAGCGTCACGTCGTCCCACGAGGCCGGGTCATCGAGTGATTCCAGGTGCGTGAACACGGTCGTCCCCGGCAGCTCCCTCCGGATCCCCTCCTCGATGCGCTCCAGGAGCTTGTGTCCCTGGTGCACCGTCCACTGGCCGGGAACGACGACGTGGAGTGAAACGAACCGGCGAGCACCCGCCTTGCCGTGTCCGTAGGCGTGTGTGCTGTCGGCGGGGCGGGCCGCGATCGTCAGCATGGCCAGCGCCATCACCGCCGCAACCAGGTTGACCGTCGCCTGCACTGCATCGGAGAGGAGGCCGACGGAACCCGTGAGGAGATAGGCGCCCGATTTCAGGGCGATCGTCGCGAGGGCGGCCGGATCGAGAGCCACGCGTACCGCGTCAGCCTCTTCCGCGGAAACGCCGCCGTGTGCGGCCCCGGAGTCCGACCCGCGTCAGCAGTCACGGGACGTGCGGGAATCTGGACGGGGGGGAGCTGCGGCGAACTGTGCGTTCATGATCGAGTCCGGGCTCTGCGGGGGGATGCAATGTGCTCAACATCCCCTTCATTTGCAAACACGGGGCTCGCCGCGAGGATGACTGCTCGTGACGCTACAGGCGAGACTCTATCGCGATCATGTACGTCCGGGGGGGCATCACGTTCCCGATAAGCTCGACATAGTTGTGCTGGAAGACGTTGTTGACGATGAGGGACGCCGCAAGAGGGACCCCGCCGAGCGTGAACTCCACCGCCCCCCTGACGTCGGTGACGTAGATCGGGACTCGCTGGTCGCCGTCGGGGATCACACCCGCATCGACGAGCTGGTCGTCGATGCGCTCGATCCTGCTCGAGTAGCGGAAATCGGCAGAGGCCGAAAGGCACCCTCCCTTCCAGCGGGCCCCCGCATGGAGCACGTGCCGTGGGCGGTACTTGAGTATGTCGTGCTGCGTGACATCCTCTGGGTAGACGTACGTGTAGCCGGCCTCGCAGGCTGCGCCCAGGCCCGGAAGAGCAGCCTCGAGCGTGGTCTCGACCCCCTGCACGCGCGCCTGCGTCACGTTTCGCCACTGAAGCTGGAGATTCCCCCCGGACACCGTCAGGCCCGGTTCGATCAGATTCGTGATGTCTGAGCGAAAGATCGCCGCGTCAAACGAGAGGAGATCCCCGGTTGCTCCCGCGACACCGGCCTCGTACGAACGGCTCCGTTCCGGCTTCAGGTCGGGATTGGGCACGGCGAGCAGACCCGTCGAGCCGGCCGCGACAAACGCTTCCGGGAGGGACGGGACGCGGAACCCCTCCCCGTACGATGCCCGAAGCGCCGGCCACCCGCCGGGACGGAAGAGCAGAGCCACTTTCGGCGTCACCACGGCGCCGCCGGCGTTGAGGCCGACCGATTCCAGATCGCACCGTGCACCGGCGGTGAGCGTGAGCGACCGGGCAAGAGGCGCTTCGTCCTGAGCGTACAGCGCGAGCGACCCGAGGCGTCGGGTGCCGAACATGTCTCCCCTGATCATGTCGACGTTTCCCTCGACGCCGGATGTGACCGTGTGCCCCGCCCCGGGAATGAGCGTCGTCATCACTTCGACGCGGATGCCGTCGGACACCGATTCCGTTCGTTCGGGGTCCCCCGTCTGCTGGTATCCCCAGTCGCTGTGGTACCACATCCCTTTCACCGTGAGCACGGCATTCCCCGACAGGGGGATCCCCTCATTCCCGCTGACGAAATAGCGGGTCGAGCGGATGTTGTCGCTCGCATGGCGGATCGGGGGAATCAGCGCCGAATCGATGTTTCTCCAGTACAGGAACTGCCCTGCTTCCTGGTAGGCCAGCCCGAACGTGAGCGTCAACGCACCCGCGGCCTCCCTCTCCTCCCTGACCTTCATCAGGAGGTTGTACCGCCGGCGCTCGTCATTTTGCCTGTAGCCGTCGTCCTCCTGGCGGGAGGCAAAGAGAGACACGCCCAGGTTTCCCTCGCTGTGCGTGTGGCTGACGGACTCGCCGTTCAGGAGGCGGGGCGAGTCAGTCCATACCCAGCTCCCGTACGTCGGCCTGTCGTAGAGTCCCGCGTACGTCCGGACGACAGTTTCGGGAGTCCCCGTGATCGGCTTCGTGATGATGTTGACCACGCCTCCCAGCGCGCTCGACCCGTAGAGCGCCGAGCTTGCCCCCTTCACGACTTCGATCCGTTCCACCTGCTCCATGGGGATCGTTTCAAAGTTCATCTCGCCCGTGTCCCCTGCCAGGAACGGGATGCCGTCAAGCAACATGAGGACGCGGCTCCCCGCGCCGAGGCTGTACCCGCTCGAGCCTCGCACGTTGACCTGCGTCCCGGTCAGCGTGACTCCGGGGACATACCTGAGCGCGTCGTCGAGAGAGACCGTGTTCCGGCTCCGGATTGCCGCGGCATCGACCACGGAGACGGAAAGGGGCACGTCGGAGAGCGACTGTTCCCTCTTGGCGGCCGTGACGACCACCTGTTCCGTCTCGATTGTGCCGGGCGCCATCGACACATCCACGAGCGTCTCCTTCCCCTCCTCGACCGCGATGCCTCTACGCTCCTCCCTCCGGTACCCCACGAGCGAAATCAGGAGCGTCCACGTGCCCGCGGGGACGTCCGCAATTCGGTACCGGCCGCCGGCGTCGCTGGTCGTGCCGCGGAGCGTCCCCGCGAGCCGGACGTTGACCCCGGCCAGGGGCCCCACCCCGGCTGAGCTCACGGTCCCGGCGATCGAGCCGCCGCCGCGGGCCGCTGCGAGCGGGACGAGGAGGAGGAGTATGCCGGTCTTCAGCGCCATGGCTTCGGGGGAGGATTGTCAAAATCGACGTCGATGTCGATTCCCTCCAGGACGTGGTGAAGAATGACGCGGAGAGGCGCCGGGGCGAACGACCCGGCGGAGGCGGCGTAGACGCCCACCGGCCGCCAGTCTGCAAGGACGTTCGGCCCGTACTGCTGCGCGACGATCACGTAGGCGTACGATCCCACCTGCAGGTTTGTCCCGTTCGACGTCGTGAACTCGTAGGCGAGGCTGTCGATCATCGTGGGGAACTTCGTGCCGATCGCCGGGTAGACAGCCCCTCCTCCCGCAAGGAGCGTGGAGAGGATGTTCGCGCTGTCCGCCGGATAGGAGACAAATGCGACGATCCGCATGTCATGCAGGCTGTCGGGGGAGGGCCAGTTCCTGAACCGGATCGTCCCGCCAAAACCCGAAGGGGAATTGACGGGGCCCAGCTCCTCGTTGCAGCCCCCGCAGAGTGCCAGGGAAGCCGCCAGTATCACCGCCCGACAGCCGCGCACGATCTCTCCGCCGAAGTGTGAAACGCTATACGATACGGCGGGAGCGCCGGTCTGTCAAGCACAAAAGGGACAGGCTTGTATTTGCCTGCCGGCCTTTCTATCATTGACCCGACGACCCCTCACTGACCACGAAAGGCCCCCCCCCATGACGAGCGCCCCTCGCGAATTCCTCTTCACCGAGACACCCGAGCCCCACCGGGAACGGACGAAGACACTCCTCCGGGACCACCCGGGCGCCCGGGATCTGATCGGCCGCAACCCCTATTCGTTTCTCCTCATCGCAGGCGTCGTGGCCCTTCAGAGCGCCATCGCCGCTCTGCTCGGGCACGGCCCGTGGTGGCTCGCGCTCATCGTTGCATACGCCGTGGGCGCATTTGCGAACCACTCCCTCTTCGTGCTGGTCCATGAATGCGCGCACAACCTGGTCTTCCGCGCGAAGGCGGCAAACATGCTCGCGGGCATGCTGGCCGATTGCCCCAACGTCGTGCCCAGCTCGGTCTCGTTCCGGTCGTACCACCTGAAACACCATGGCTTCCAGGGCGATTACGATCTTGACGCGGACCTGCCGAGCAGGTGGGAGGCGCGCCTCGTCGGCAGCTCCGGTGCGGGGAAGGCGCTCTGGCTCCTCTTCTTTCCCCTCTTCCAGGCGCTTCGTCCCCCGCGGCTGAAAGAAATCACGTTTGCCAATACCTGGACGTTCTGCAACTGGGCCGTGGTCTTCGGCTACGACGCAGCCATGGTCGCCCTCTTTGGTCCCGGGGCCCTCCTGTACCTCGGGCTCTCGTTCTTCTTCTCGATCGGCCTTCACCCCCTCGGCGCGCGCTGGATCCAGGAGCACTACCTCACGGCCCCCCCGCAGGAGACGTACAGCTACTACGGCCCGTTGAACACGGTGGCCCTGAATGTCGGGTACCACAACGAGCATCACGATCTCCCCAGCGTCCCCTGGAACAGGCTCCCCCGGCTCAGGACCGCTGCGCCCGAATTATACGACACGCTCGTGTGGCACGCGTCCTGGTCGAGGCTCCTCTGGCGCTTTCTGTCGGACCCGGGGATATCGCTCTTCTCGCGGATGGTCCGTCGGAACCGCGGCGGAATCCCCGTCGTCGCCGAGGTATAGGACACGCAGGAAGGGGTGCTCAGCCGCCGGGGCGCGAGGAGGCTTTGCGCAGCATCAGCCGCATCTCGTTCGTCGCGACGAACCCGGCTGATGCATAGAGGGGTTTGCCGTCGCTGCTCGCGTACAGCGTCACGGAGCCGAACCCCTGGCCGCGGCACCACTCGAGCATGACATCCATGAGCCTCCGGGCGATCCCCCTGCGCCGGTGCGCGGGGGCCGTGTACACGTTGACGATCAGCGGCCGGAGGGGGCGCGGATCCCGGGGGCTCGGAAGATGCGGCGCCACCATCACTCCCCCCCCGCCCACGATGCTGCCGTCCCCGGACTCGACCAGCCAGGCACGGAACCTGCCGTCCGTCATCCACGCCGTGAAGAACTCCCGCGACGCGGAGAGGGCGTCCTCCAGGTTTGAATCCGCGGGGTATCCCATGTCTGTGAACATCAGCCGCCGCTGATGCATGATCGTCTCGATGTCGCCGGCAGCGGCTTCGCGGATCGCGTACGCGCCGGTCGTTTCCTGTGTGCCCATTCGTTTTTTCCCCGGGGTCGATTGTCGCGAGTTACGCAAACAGTCCCTCCACGGAAAGATACCGTTCACCCGTGTCGTAGTTGAACGTCAGCACCCGGCTCCCCGCCGGGAGTTCCGGGAGCTTCTTCGCGACCGCCGCAAGCGACGCGCCGGAGGAAATCCCGGCAAATATCCCCTCCTCGCGCGCAGCGCGCAGGGCATAGGTGAACGCCTCCTCCTTTGTCACCTGGATCACGCCGTCCAGGAGCTCCCGCCTCAGTATGGCGGGAATGAATCCCGCGCCGATCCCCTGGAGCGGGTGCGGGGCGGGAGCGCCTCCGCTCAGGACGGGGGAGAGCGCCGGCTCGACCGCGAACGTCTTCAGCGCGGGAAACTTCCCGCGAAGAACTTCGGTCACGCCCGTGATGTGCCCCCCGGTCCCCACTCCCGTGATCAGCACGTCGATCCCTTCCGGGAAATCCCCGAGGATCTCCGCGGCCGTCGTCCTGCGGTGGATCTCGACGTTCGCCTGGTTTTCAAACTGCTGCGGGATCCACGCCCCGGGCGTGGATGCCGCAAGCTCACGCGCCCGCTCGATCGCCCCCTTCATCCCCTTTTCCCTCGGCGTGAGGTCGACCTCGGCGCCGTAGGCGGACATCAGGCGGCGCCGCTCGATGGACATCGACTCCGGCATGACCAGGATAAGCCGGTAGGACCTGACAGCCGCCACGAGAGCGAGCCCGATTCCCGTGTTGCCCGACGTCGGCTCGATGATCACGCTCCCCTTCCGGAGCAGCCCCCGCCGCTCCGCGTCTTCCACCATCGAGAGCGCGATCCGGTCCTTGATGCTCCCCCCGGGATTGCTCCGTTCCAGTTTCACCCAGACCTCCGCACCGGGGCCGAAGAGGCGGTTGATGCGCACCACGGGCGTGCGCCCGATGGTCTCGAGAATGTTCGCAGCTTTCATGACGCTTCCTCCTCCTGTCGGGAATCCCCGGTCGCGCCCTCAGATGACGAACTCGACGCCGCCGTTGGTCTCGTCCGGGGTCCGCACGTTGATTTTGATTTCGTGGTAGACGTAGGAATACGGCGGGACGGACCGCGTGATCCAGGAATTCCCGCCGATGACGCTGTCGTGACCGATCACGGTTTCTCCTCCCAGGATCACCGCCTGCGCGTACACGATCACGTTATCCTCGATCGTGGGGTGGCGTTTCGTGTTTGCCAGCGACTTGTCGACGCTGAGCGCGCCCAGCGTGACCCCCTGGTAGAGCTTGACGTGATCCCCGATCGTGGTCGTCTCGCCGATGACGATGCCCGTCCCGTGATCGATGAACAGCGGCGTCCCGATGCGCGCCCCCGGGTGAATGTCGATCCCCGTCAGCTGGTGCGCGTACTCGGTCAGCAGCCGGGGAAACACGGGGACATGCATCAACCAGAACTCGTGCGCGACGCGGTAGACGGCGATCGCCAGGAATCCGGGATACGCGAGCACCACCTCCTCGATGTTTTCCGAAGCCGGGTCGCCCGTCGTGATCGCGGAGGCATCGCGCCAGAGCTTCTCGTAGATACCGGGAATGCCGGCGAAGAACCGCTGCGCCACGTCGCCGGGGGAGAACCCCGCCCCCGGGGCGAGCACGCCCAGCACGTGTTTCAGCTCCCGCTCGAGGCGTGCGAGCTGCGCGCGGGGATCCCCGGCGGGGGGACGCACGCTCCGTGAGAAGTGCGGAAAGAGAAACTCGAGCAGCTCCTCGGCAAACCGGCGGGCCTCTCCCTTGATGGGGAGGAGCGGCCGGTGGAGCCGCCGCTGTTCCACCAGCGTCCGGAGGAGGCGTCTCTTTTGATCGGCGTTCATGTTATTGTTCCTCTCTATCACACACTGCTTCCGGTCAGGCGTGTCCACCTCCCCGGCCTCCGCCATGCGCGAAGCAGCACGGCGGAGACGACCCATCCGGCCGCTTCCCCGAATCTCCGCAGCGTCGCCTCCGTGACGTCGAGCCCGTACCCACCGTAGAACCCGATATCGAACCCGGGGTCTCCCCCCGGCGAGCCCAGGGGGAGTACGATCCTGTTGAAGAGCGCGGTCGCACAGACGACGAACACGACCTCGGAAGGCGACGGCCCGGCCTCCAGAAGTGCGGCGAGCGCAGTGACGAGGAAGGGGGCGGTGTAGACGGCAAATACCATGATCTTGGTCCCCCCTACGGTCATGAGCGCGAGAATGCCGAGTATCCAGACCAGAAGGGGGATCCTCCCGGCGCCGGCGGCGCGCACGACGGCCCCCCATCGCGAAGGAGTCCAGAGCATCAGCACCGGGAGCCAGAAGGAGACCATGGCCAGCATGATGTTGAGGAGCGTGCCGGTCCTGGGAGGCCACGCGAGGAACATCCGGAGCTGCGAGAAGTAGAGCGTCCGGCTCGGAGCGTGGAGGCGGTATTCGGTGATCGCGCCGAATGAGGATGTCACAGGGATCAGCACCCGGGGAATCACAAAGACCGCCAGCGCCGAAAGGACAGTGAGAAGGGCCAGCCGCAGGGGACGAAGGGACCGCTCGCGCGCATACCGGAGGAGGTACGCTGCCGTGAGTGCCGCCAGCGGTGCAAGCAGGAACTCCTTGAAGAGCAACCCGACCAGCGACACCGCAAGCGCAGCGGCTTCGTATCCCCGGGCGAAACAGGCGAAAGCCGCGCAGGAGACCAGGCACGCCTCGATATCGACGTCGAACGGGCAATAGAGCGGAAAACGCACGGCGAAGAGCGAGGAGGCCATCACGACCATGACGAGGAGCGCGCTGCGAAGGGATGCCCCCGCGTCACGGGCAAGCGCACAAGTGGCAAGAAGAAGGCCGAACGCCGCACAGAGCACAAACAGGGGGAACAGAATTACCGGCGTTAGCCCCGTAAGGGCGCTCGCCAGCCGTACCAGCATCGGCACTGCGAACCGGTAAGCAAACGGGGCCCCCAGGTGCGCATCCGCCGTGAGCCCGTGCGTGGCAACGTTCAGGTATTCCGCGCCGTCCGTCATGATCTTTGCGACAGGCGTACCCAAGCGGAGCGCAGCCACAAGGACTGCGGCGAGAATCCACGGAATGGGGGATTTCATGTCGGAAGATGAACCTACATATTGCCCCCTAGAGATTCAAGCAGGAAGGGTCATTGCTTCGGCGGCACTCCGTGCAATGACAGGTCAGGCGGTGTGCGCAGGGAAGAATCGGGCGGGACGGGCGTCCCGCCCCTCTCACTCGTACTTGCTGAAGTCGGGCACGCGGAGGCTCTCCCACCAGCCGACGACCATCCCGCCCGCGGGGACAAACCCGGGATACATCGGCGGGCGGACCGTGGGGTTGTACAGCCGCGTGTCGTATGCGTAACTTTTGTAATAGCCGGAGTTGAGGACGCCGTTCAGGTTCGTCCCCACGGCCCCCCTGACGTTCTGGACGATCGAGCCCAGGACGGTCAGCCTTCCTCTCAGGACGCCGTTGTCGTAGTCCTGCGCCGAGAGCGACCCGGTCCGCGCGAAGATATTCCCCTGTACGATGCAGTCCGTCGCGTTCGCGGCATTGTCCGCGATGATCACCGAGTCCTCCGCGACCAGGCCGAGGAGGTCCGTCGAGGTCGTGTCAAACCGGGGGTCACGCTCATAGAGCAGGTTGTCCTCGACGACTATGCTGCCGAGATTCGATGACACGGTGACCTGTCCGTCCACAGTTCCCTGGACATGCACGGTTTGATTTCCCATAATGACGCCGTTGAACCCCGACGATGCAATGGGGATCGAATCGAGGACGGGCCCCGACGCGGATGTCCTGACGAGGGCGTATCCATCGCCCGCAACCGCAGGGTTCCCCCCGTTGAGCGTGACCCAGATCGTCGGCACGTTGTAGAATCTGCCGCCGGTGCTCGCGCTGTCGAACACGGTCAGGAGGCTGTTCGGGAAGTAAATGCTGTCGACGCCGGTCCTGAATTGCTTTTTGAATATAGCCTGGTCAACCCCGTGGCCGGGGGGGGGTGAGAAACTGTGGACCGTTGTGACCAGGTCGTTGAAGACGGGAGACCCGTTGATGTTAATCGGCCCGTTACTGTGCAGTCTCCCCTGCACCGAGTCTCCCGTCACCCACTGGCACGGACCCTCGTTGTTCGACATCCAGGAGAAGAGCGTGAAACTGGTGAATCCCGGGTAGGCGAAATAGACGTCGACGGTATCGTGCATCACGTCTGTCAGCGTGGTGTACGTGGAGACCGATTCGACAAGGAGCGGCGTGGATGAATTGCGGGTGACGGTGTACGATCCGCCCGACGTGTTTTCCTGGTATGTGTTGGACCCGTACCAGGTCGTGTCCTGCGTGACCTTCTCGATTCCCACCTGCGCACCTGCGAGCGCCAGGTTATGTGACGTCAACGCCTCGTAAAAGTAGGCGCCGTTGCTGTTCGCAGACCTGGCCCACCTGTTCATGCTGAGCGACAGACCGCCCAGAAGGAGCCCGAGCCCCAGCACGAGCATGAGTTGCGCCCGACCAGCCATATCCCCCCCCTCCCCTCTACATGGCTACAGCGTGAGTTGCATTCCTCCTAGTTCACACCGAGTGCCGGCGGCGGGGGGGGAGGCGGCGGCGGCGGTGGCGGCGGCGTTTTCGGAGCAAGCGGTGGCGCAGGGGCCGGGGGGTTCGTGTTCACCGGAGGCCTGCTGGGGGGGGGAGTATACGGCCCCTGTGACTGCGAACCGCTCCCACCGTCGCCTCCTCCATCCCCTCCTCCTTCCCCTCCCGATGGCCCCCGTGTCGGCCTGATAGGTATCGCGGGCCGCGGGAGTGACCGGAGGTTCTGGCCGGAGAGACGGGTCTGGCTCCAGATGAAGCTCGCATAGAGAGCGTCCTGCTGCCCGGACTGTACCATGCTCTGCGGGCGGTAGGGCGCATAGGAGTTCTGCACCTCAGTCGTCACCTGGACCTTCAGGATCTGCCGCCTCGAGAGGCCCGAGATCGGGAACGAGAGAAGCGAGTCCGTCATGTCGTAGTACTGGAAACGAAGATACGTGACGACGCCGACGGGGATGGGAACCCCTCCGTCCTGTGTCCGGTACACGTACCTGTCCATCGTGT
>DATJAS010000077.1:0-16983 GCA_035516035.1 Bacteroidota bacterium
ATCCCCCCGATCCGCTCAACGTCGACCTGACCACGTTCCATTCCGTCGAGGTGCCGAAAGGATCAGGGGTGAACTACAGCGACGGCACAACGCCGTTCGTCCTCGCGCAGATCGACCCGGGGACGGGCGTCCCCGTCTACATCATGGAAACGGGGTACCGCGAGCGCCAGGCGCAGCGGACAAACGGGCAGATGATGCGGTTCGAGCCCCGCCCGGGATTTTTCCAGGCGAGCACGGCGATCAACGTGGCGCTCTCCCCCGCCATCAGCAACGATCCACGGACCTGGCCGAACACCTGGCCGGACAAAGACCACTCGTGGGATGGATCCTGGGACGGGTACTTCGGCAAGCGGCCTGCGGCCGACCAGGAGAGCTACACCGTCATGGACGACGACTTCTACGACGACCAGACGCTCTGGCCCAACTACCATCCGGACAGCCGCGACCTCACGCGCCACGGCCTCGGCATGCGCGTCGAAGTCCGCGGGTTCCAGTGGTCCAACGTCGAGTCGCAGGACGTGATCTTCTGGCACTATGACATTACCAACGAGGGGACAACCGATTATCCCCTCCCCGGGCACGCGGAGAACATCATCTTCGGCCTCTACATGGACTCCGGCGTGGGGGGCTCGGCCATCTCCTGCGACGGGATCGCGGAATCGGACGACGATAACGCCTACTACGACAACTCGATCCCCGGGCTGAACCTGGTCTATACGTGGGATCTCTACGGGCACGGGGTGGGACTCGGGACGCTCTGCGCCCCCACGGGCTACGTGGGGTACGCCTACCTCGAGACGCCGGGCAAACCCTATGACGGGATCGACAACGATCTCGACGGCATCGTCGATGAGAGCCGCGCGAGCGGCCCCGGGCAGAAAATCGTCGGGCAGAGCGCGATCGCCGCATACGTGAACTCGAGCCCGCAGTACCACATGTCCGATTTCGTCAAGTACTACGGCAAGCTCGAAGATCGCCCCGCGTTCAAGGCGGGCGTGTGGTGGACGGGCGACGAGGACATGGACTGGGTGGCCGAGTACGATGACGTGGGGGCGGACGGCGTCCCCAACACGCACGACATCGGGGAAGGGGACGGCATCCCCACCGCGGGGGAGCCCGACTTCGACCAGACCGATCCCGATGAATCGGACCAGATCGGCCTCACCGGATTCAAAATGAACCGGATCAACCCGGGGAAGGGGAATCCCGATCAGACCGTCGACGGGATCATCTTCTACACCGACGCGCTTGACTGGCCGCACCGGCTCTACGAAAAATTCACCGATCCCACGCCGGTGAACCGCTTCGATTACGCGGTGGTCAACAACTACAACATCGCGTTCCTCTTCGCCTCGGGCCCCTTCACGCTGAAATCGGGGGACCACGAGCGGTTCAGCCTCGCCCTCGCGTACGGGGCGGATCTGCCCGAGCTGCGCACCGTGATCGCCGTGGTCGAGGCGATCTATAACGCCAACTACCAGTTCTCCCAGCCGCCGCCGACGCCGACCGTCCAGGCGGAGGCGGGCGACCACTACGTCCAGCTCACCTGGGACGACGCCGCGGAAAACGCAACGAACCCCATCACGCGCATCAACGCGTTTGAAGGGTACAAGATCTACCGCTCGACGGATTACACGTTCCTGGACCCGCGCGTGATCACGAACGGACAGGGGACGGGGTACCTGGGCAACGGGAAGCCGATCGCTCAGTTCGATCTCAAGGACACCGTAGCGGGGTACAGCGCGAAAACCGTCCTCGGCGTCGCGTACTACCTCGGCACGAACAACGGCCTGACGCACACCTGGCGCGACACGACCGTCACGAACGGACAGCAGTACTACTACGCGGTGTGCTCCTATGACTGGGGACCCACGCTGACGAAGGGGAACATTGCGTTTACGTACTATCCTTCGGAAAGCCCGATCACGGTCTCCCAGACGCTGCTGGGAGGCATCGTGCTCCCGAAGAACGTGGTCGCCGTCCGCCCGAATCCGAGGGTCCTCGGCTACTCGCTCGCGGGCGTCACGCCCGCCACGCGGGTGACGGGGTCGGATTTCGGGAGCGTGGGAGTCCGCGTGGTGAACTCGCCGCAGGTACCGAACAATCACGTCTTCAGCGTGACGTTCACGAGCGACCCCGACAGTGTGCACGCGCTCCGGTACGTCCTGACCGACACGACGGCGCACGCGGTGATGTATGCGACGGGCAACGTGTTTGACGGGTCCCTGAACGGCCAGGTCGCCTCGGGTGTGCTCCCGGTGGTCTACACGCCCCCGTCGATCCTGATCGACTCCGTGAATACCGGGTTTGCCCCGGGGAGCCCGACAAACGCGCGGCTCGCCGTGACGTACAAGTCTACCATGAGCAGGAACAGGAAGCGGGACGGGTTTCCCGACGATATCACGATCCGCTTCGCGAGCACGGTGCTTGACACCTCGGTGGGCGCGTTCCCGTTCAGCCCGCAGCCGGTGAAGTTCACGGTCATCGCGCACACCCCTTCGGGGGATAAAAAGCTCCCGTTCATCTTCTTCGATCTGAACGGCGATTCCACGCTGAGCCACGTCGAGGGGGCCACGACCGGGGAGATCATCCACATCCTGACCGGCGGCACGAACGCTCCGCCCGACACGAACGACACGTGGTGGGTCCAGCTCACGGGGGACAACATCTCGACAAGGACGCCCGGCGACGGCGACGTCTTCCAGCTCAGACTCCTGCGCCCCTTCACGGCAGGGGACGCGTTCACGTTCTCCTCGACGGCGGAGGCGGTCTCCGCCGCGGCAGCCACACAGGAGTTCCGGGGAGCGCCGTACGTCGTGCCGAACCCCTACGTCGGGGCGGCCAGCTTCGAGCCGGCCCCCTTCGGCGTGCAGGGGCGCGGCGACAGGCGCATCGAGTTCCGCAATCTCCCGCAGTCGTGTACCATCCGCATCTTCACCGTCCGGGGGGACCTGGTCCAGACGCTGCGCCAGGACGGGTCGACGGGCGGGTACGTGGCATGGGACCTCCGGACGAAGGACAACCTGGAAGTCGCGCCGGGCCTCTACATCTACCACGTCGATGCAGGGGCGATCGGGACGTTCATCGGCAAATTCGCCATAATCAAGTAACCGGGGACGGCCATGATGAAACGCATACTCTGTTCTGCTCTGGCCGCGGCGCTCTGCGCGGGCCTGGCCCCCGGCCAGTCGAAGACCGGCACGACGGTCGGGCAGTTTCTGCTGATCGAACCGAGCGCCCGCATCGGCGGCATGGGGAACGCCGGCGCCACGATGTACGACGAGATCGAGGCCGCCTACTATAACCCCGCGGCGATCGGCCACGTCACGGCGAGCGGCGTCCAGTTCACGCACAGCCCCTGGCTCGCGGGCATCACGTTCGACTACGCCGGGCTGGCCCTGACGCTGGGGAACGTCGGCAACATCTTCGCGTCCGTGACCGCGTTGAATTCCGGGGACATCGCCGTGCGCACGGTCGACCAGCCCCTGGGCACCGGCGAGAACTACACCGTGACCGACTTTGCCCTCGGCGTCGGTTACGGCCGCGTCGTGTCGGAGCGCTTCTCCGTCGGGCTCCAGGTCAAGTACCTCCAGGAGACGATCTGGCACAGCTCGATGTCGGGCATCGCCCTCGACGTGGGGACGCTCTACCGGACCGCGCCGGACGGGCTCTATATCGGCGCGAGCATCGCCAACTTCGGCACGCGTCCCCAGTTTGACGGCCGCGATCTCCGCATCCTGTACGACCAGAACAAGCTGATCAACGGCGACAATCCCGCGATCCCCGGCTCCCTCACCACGTCCGATTTTCCCCTGCCGATCCTCTTCCGGGTCGGGGTGGGACTTCCCGTGGCGATCGACCAGAACAACAGGGTGCGCGTGGAGGTCGACGCCTATCACCCGAGCGACAACAACGAGAGCGTCAGCGCGGGCGCAGAGTGGATGTTCTTCAACACGTTCGCCGTCCGGGGGGGATACCAGAACCTCTTCCTGAAAGACTCGGAAGTGGGACTGACGCTGGGCGCCGGGCTCCACTACGACCTCAACGACGTGAAGATCTCTTTCGATTACGCGTGGGCCGATCACGGCCGTCTGGACTACACGCAGCTCCTGACATTCGGCGTGGCGTTCTGAGGCTCCTTCGGCCGATGAGCACATTCAGGACCAGGTTCGGCTCGTTCACGCGCGACGGCGGGGAGTATGTGATTGCGACTCCCCGGACCCCCCGGCCGTGGATCAATGTGATCAGCAACGGCGACTACGGATTCACGGTCTCGCAGGCCGGGGGAGGCTACAGCTGGCGCACGCACGCGCAGCTCAACCGGCTGACGCGCTGGGAACAGGACCTCGTCAGGGATGAGTGGGGGAAGTTCATCTACCTGCGCGATGAGCGGGGGAACATCTGGTCTGCGGGATGGAAACCGGTCTGCGCCGAACCGGAGCGGTACAGGTGCCGCCACGGGACGGGCTACACGGTCATCGAGTCCCGGAATTTCGGGATCGAGACCGAGCTCACGATGTTCGTCCCGGAGGGAGCGCCGCTGGAGGTGTGGCGGCTCCGCGTGCGCAACGCCTCGCGCCGGGCAAAGTCCGTCAACCTGTTCAGCTACCTTGAGTGGGGCCTCGGCCAGGCGCCGGACTGGCACAGGGAGTTTCACAGGTCGTTCATCGAGACGGCGTTTGATCCCCTCACGGGCATCCTGTACGCCAGGAAGCGCCTCTGGGAGGTACCCACCGAACGGGGGCACTGGAACACCGAGTGGCCCTACGTGGCATTCCACGCATCCAGCCTCACTCCCGCTTCATTCGACACCGACCGCGAGTCGTTTCTCGGCGCGTACGGGACCATCGCCCGTCCCGCCGGCGTTACGATGAAGCGGCTGAAGGGGCGGTCGGGCAACTGGCTGGATCCCTGCGCCTCCCTCCACCACGCCCTGAAGCTCCGTCCCGGTGAAGAGAAAGAGATCGTTTACACGCTGGGCTGCGCGGATTCCAGGGAGCACGCGGCCGAGCTTGCCGGCTCGTTCGGATCGCCGGAGGGGGCCGACAGGGCGCTCGGGGCTGTGAAGGCGAAATGGGGTGTGCTCCTGGGCACCGTGCGCGTGAAGACGCCCGATCCGTCGATGGACCTGATGGAAAACACCTGGCTCAAGTACCAGGCGATTTCGGGACGGATGTGGGGGAGAACGGCATACTACCAGACGGGGGGAGCGTACGGATTCCGCGACCAGTTGCAGGACTCGCTCCTGTGGCTGGCGATTGATCCCGAACAGACGAAGCGCCAGATTCTGCTCCACGCGCGCCACCAGTTTGCCGACGGCTCGGTCTATCACTGGTGGCATCCCCTCTCCGAAGTCGGGCTCCGGAACAGGATCTCCGACAATCTCCTCTGGCTCCCCTATGTCGTGCACGCGTACCTCCAGGAAACTGCCGACCAGGCCGTGCTCGAGATGCGGGAACCGTTCGTCGACGACTCCTCGGGCGCTTCGCTCTACGACCACTGCATGCGCGCGATCGACCGCGCCCGCGAGCGGTTCAGCCCGAGGGGGCTCCCGCTGATCGGCGAAGGGGACTGGAACGACGGGCTGAGCGCCGTCGGGCTCGACCTGAAGGGGGAATCGATCTGGCTCGGCCACTTCATCCACCGCATACTGCTGGATTTTGCGCCAATCGCCGCCGCCCGGGGGGACGCGGAGCGCTCCGCGCGATATGCCGCCGCGGCGGCGGCGCTCAGGGAGAACCTGAACACGCTCGGCTGGGACGGGCGGTATTATTTCGGGGCGACAAAGGATTCCGGCGAGAAGATCGGGAGCAGCTCGAGCCCCGAGGGAAAGCTCTGGCTCAACCCCCAGACGTGGGCGGTCATTGGCGGCGTGGCGGACCCCCACCGTGCGGAGGCCGTCCTCGACGTGGTCGAACAGGAGCTTGAATTCGAAATCGGTCCACTCCTTCTCCACCCGGCGTACACAAAGCCGGACAACTCCATCGGCTACCTGACGCGCTACAGCCCGGGGATGCGCGAAAACGGGGGGGTGTACACGCACGGGGCGACATGGGCGATCGTCGCCGCCGCGATACTCGGGCGCGGGACGAGCGCGCACAGGGTGTACGCCAGGCTCAACCCTGTCAATCGCGGTAAGGACCCGGTGCGCTACTGTGCCGAGCCGTACGTCACCGCGGGGAACATCGAGGGGCCCGAATCTCCGTTCTTTGGACGTGGGGGCTGGACGTGGTACACCGGATCCGCCGCCTGGCTCTTCAGGGCGGGGCTCGAATATGTCCTCGGGGTACGGCCCTCACACGGCGGGCTGATCGTCGACCCGTGCATCCCGGCGGGGTGGGAGACGTTCAGCGTGCGGCGGTCCTTCCGCGGCGCCCTCTATCATATAACCGTCCGGAACCCCTCGCGCGTCGAGCGGGGCGTGCTGGAGTTCGTGGTCGACGGGGAGCGGCGTTCCCCCGGGGAAGGGGAGCGCGGCGCGCTCCTCCCCCTGTTCCCGACGGGCGGGGAACACACGGTTCTCGTCACAATGGGGAGGAAGTGATTCTTCCCTGCGTGTCTTCACAATGCATGAGCGCAGTCCCATGAAAACAGTTCTCGGTACGCTCTTCCTGTGCGTCGCCGCCGCAGCGGCGGCCGCGGCGCAGACGCCTGTTGCGGCCATCCTGGATACCATTCAGGAGAGCGCATTTAACTACTTCTGGACCCAGGCCAACCCGGCCAACGGCCTGGTGAAGGACAGGAGCACATCCGGTTCCCCCTGCAGCATCGCCGCCACAGGCTTCGGCCTGAGCGCCATTTGTATCGGCGTCGACCACGGGTGGGTCTCGCGCGCCGCGGCGCGCGACCGCGTCCTGACCACGCTCGAGACATTCCTGAACGGACCGCAGGGGAGCGGAGACGGGTACATCGGGATGTACGGGCTCTACTACCACTTCCTCGATATGAACACCGCCACGCGCACATGGTCGAGCGAGCTTTCCACGATCGACACAGGCCTGCTGCTGGCGGGCATCGTGGACGCCCGCCAGTATTTCGACGGCGCGGATTCGACGGAAACGCTCGTGCGGACTGTCGCCGACTCGATCTACCACAGGATGAACTGGAACCTGATGCGCAACTTCAACGAGGGAATCCTCATGGGGTGGATGCCGGGCACGGGGTTCCTGAACTACGGCCCCTGGATCGGCTACAACGAGGCCTCGATCATGTACATCCTCGCCATGGGCTCGGCCGTCCCATCGCACGCGGTGGATTCGCTCGGCTGGGCGTACTGGGTCTCGGGCTATACGTGGAACACCTACTACGGGTATTCGTACGTTTCATTCGCTCCGCTCTTCGGCCACCAGTACTCCCAGTGCTGGCTCGACCTGCGGAACGTCGCCGACGCGTACATGCGGACGCAGGGGATCACGTATTTCGAGAACAGCCGGCGCGCGACGCTCGCACAGCGGGCCTACTGCACGGCCGACCCCGGGGGGTTCCCCGGCTACAGCGATTCGCTCTGGGGGATCACCGCGAGCGATATCCAGGGGGGATACGCGGCGCGCGGCGCCCCGCCGGCGCAGAACGACGACGGCACGATCACACCGACCGCGCCGGTCAGCTCGATCGCATTCGCGCCGAACGAGGTGATGCCCGCGATCCGGAATATGTGGGAGCACTACCGTACGCAGCTCTGGACCCCCTACGGTTTCCGCGACGCGTTCAACCTGAAGCTCAACTGGTGGGACACGGACGTCATCGGGATCGACCAGGGTCCGGAAATTATCATGATCGAGAACTACCTGAACGGGCGCGTCTGGGCGCGGTTCATGAAGAACCCCGACGTCCAGCGCGGCCTCCGTGTGGCGGGCTTTCTCACAGTGACCGGGACCACCCCCGTCGCGCCGCCGGCGGGGTATGCGCTCAGCCAGAACTACCCCAACCCGTTCAACCCCGCAACGACGATCAGGTTTTCGACCGCACGCGGGGGACCCGTATCGGTGCGCGTCTATGACGTGCTCGGCCGGCTCGTGACGACGCTCCAGGACGGGACGCTCCCGGCGGGGAAGCACCAGGTGACGTTTGACGGCAGCAGGTGTGCCAGCGGCGTCTACGTCTGCCGGCTTGTCGCGGGAGAATTCACCGCCGTCACGCCGATGGTCCTCGTCAGGTGAGATCGCGATGAGATCCCGGCTCTTCTGCCTGATTCTCCTCGGCTCGTGCGCCGCGGCGCCCTCGCAGCCCGCAGCGCCCCGGTGGGACCCCTTTCTTGACACGCTCCAGCAGCGAACGATCCGCTGGTTCCTCCAGGCAACACCGCAATCGACGGGGCTCACGCCCGACCGGTGGCCCTCTCCCTCCCCCTCGAGCGTCGCCGCCGTCGGTTTCGCGCTGACCATCTATCCCATTGCGACGGAGCGGGGAATGATCACACGCGAAGAAGCCGCCGCGCGGACGCTGACGACGTTCCGCACGCTCCTCGGCACTCCGCAGAACGACGGAACGTCGGGCGTGGGGGGGTACAGGGGTCTCCTCTACCACTTCGTCGCCGTCGCCGACGGGACGCGGGCCTGGAACTGCGAGCTTTCCACGATCGACACGGCGCTCCTGATCGCAGGGGTCCTCTGCGACAGGGTCTACTTTGACGGCCGTTCGCCGGCCGAACAGGAAATCCGGGCGCTCGCCGATTCGCTCGAACGCCGCGTGGACTGGACCTGGACGGCGGAGGGGAGACCGGGGATCATGCTCGGCTGGACGCCCGAGCGCGGGGCGGATAGACAGAGCTGGCACGGGTACAACGAAGCGTCCATCATGTACGTGATTGCGCTCGGCTCCCCCGCACACCCCGTGGAGCCGAGCGTCTGGGACTACTGGACGTCGACATACGTCTGGGCCCGGTACTACGGGCGGGACTTCGTGAGCTTCGGGCCCCTCTTTGGCCACCAGTTTTCCGGGTGCTGGATCGACTTCCGCGGAATCCGGGACCGGTATATGAAAGAGAAAGGGATTGACTACTTTGAGAATTCCCGCCGCGCGACATATACTCAACAGGCGTACGGCATCGAGAATCCCCGCCGCTTCCGCGGCTACGGCGCGGACGTCTGGGGGGTGTCCGCATGCGACGGCCCGGGAGATACCGCGTTTTCCGTGAACGGGACGAAACGCGAATTTATCGGCTATGGAGGCCGGGGCGTGTCATTCGACTGGGTCCTGGACGACGGGACGCTGACGCCGACGGCCGCCGGCGGATCCGTGGCGTTCGCGCCTGAGATCTGCATCCCGGCTCTGAAAGCGATGCGCGAGCGCTACGGGGATCATCTCTGGAAGGAATTCGGTTTCGTCGACGCATTCAACCCCACGTTCGTCACTCCGCGCACCGGCCCCGAAGGGTGGTTTGACCGCGACTATCTCGGTATCGATCAGGGGCCGATTGCCATCATGATCGAGAACCTCCGCAACGGGTTCGTGTGGAATCTGATGAAGAAGCATCCCACGATCTCCCGCGGCCTCCGCCGGGCCGGCTTCACCGGCGGCTGGCTCGACAGTCATTGAACGCCCATGCCCGTCATTGCGAGCGCTTTCCGCGAAGCAATCCCGGCTTTTCTGCTTCTCCTCCCCGCCTGTGCACTCTCCCAGAACATCCCCCTCTTTTCCGACCCGTTCGACGACATCACCGCCTGGCACGGCGTGACGAGCCACGGCAGCGCGTCGCGCCTGGCGCTCCACTGCGATAGCGGGAGGACGGGGCGGGGCATGCTGATGGAATACTCGTTTCTGGGTCACATGGGCTCTGCGGCGGCGGAGCGGACCATAGGCGTCAACCTTCCGGGGAACTACCAGATCGCGTTCGACATCCGGGGGACGGGATTGCCGAACAATCTCATTCTCCGCCTGATGGACACGCTCGGGAATGTCTGGGTCGTCAACAGGACCGAGTTCACCCCCCCGGCGGCATGGACGCGCTTCGTGGTCAGGAAAGACCAGATTGCCTACGGCTGGGGGCCTTCGGGGCCCGGAGAGCTGAAGGAGCTGGACAGGATCATGGTGATGATCGACGTCGTGGAAGGAGGGAGCGGGAAGATCTGGCTTGACAACCTGCAGATTGAACCGCTGGAGGCTGAACCGATGGCACTCCGCGGTGCCATTGCCTCCTCTGCGGAACCGGGTCACGAACCTCGCGCGGCGGGTGCTGCCGCATTCGGAAGCTGGGAGTGCCGGACGGGGAAGACGGGGGAATGGCTCCAGGTGGACTGCGGCGCAATGCGCGACGTCGGCGGCGTACGGATCGACTGGTCGCGCGGAGAAGAGCCCGCCTCGTTCGACGTTCTCCTCTCCAACGACGGCGAGAGCTGGCGTTCCGCGTACGTATCGGCGGGGGCATCGGGCGTGAGAAACTGGGTATTTCTCGGCGATGCCAGGACCCGGTACGTCAGGCTCCGTCTGCACGGGAGGAATGACGGGGGGTGCTTCGGTGTGCAGACTCTGGAGATCGAGGGGCCGGAATTCGGGTTCTCGCTGAACGACTTCTACCGCGGGATCGCTTCGGCGTCGCCGCCGGGGAGTTATCCCCGATACTTCTCCGGCGAACAATCGTACTGGACGGTCGTGGGAGCCCCGGCCGACTCCCGCAAGGCGCTCATGAACGAAGAGGGGGAGATTGAGACGGACATGCGCTCATTTTCACTGGAGCCGTTCCTTTACTCCGGCGGGCGTCTCTCCACCTGGCACGACGCCCGCCGCACGCAGTCGCTTGCGGGGAGCTACATTCCCATCCCGTCTGTGCGGTGGGAGACGCAGGATTCGGTCGGGCTCGAGGTGACGGCCTGCGCGGCGGGGGCCGCCGGATCGAGCACGCTCCTCGTCCGCTATGTCGTCGAAAACCGGGCTGCGCGTCCCCGTGAAGGGACGCTCTTTGTCGCGATGCGGCCGTTCCAGGTGGACCCCCCGTGGCAGACGTTCACGATCGTCGGGGGCGTCTCGCGCATCGACAGCATCGCCGCGGACAGCACACTCCGCATCGACGGCACCCGTGTGGTTCCCGTGAGCCCTCCCGACGGCATGGGGGCGGCGCGCTTCGACGACGGGGATATCACCGAATACATTTCGCGCGGGGTGCTTCCCCCGGCGCGCAGCGCCTCGGATCCATCATCACTGGCTTCGGCGGCGCTCCGGTATGAATGGAACCTCCGCCCCGGCGGGTTCCGCGAAGTCATTATCGCCATTCCGTATCACGGCGATCGTTCACCCATGCCGGGAAGGCTCAATGCCGGGAACTGGTACGCGCGAACCTCCGCCGGCACGGCGGCCGGATGGGAGTCTCTCCTTGGGCGCGTGCGGATCACGCTCCCACCGGCAGGGAGGGAGGCCTGGAACACGGTCAGGAGCGGGATCGCCGCTATCCTGATGAATGCGGACGGCCCCGCGCTCCAGCCCGGCGCCCGAACGTACCGGAGATCCTGGATCAGGGACGGCGCACTCACATCTGCCGCGCTCCTCCAGATGGGGATCGACGACCCGGTCAGACGCTACTGTGACTGGTACGCCCGCTACCAGGAGCCGGACGGGAAAATTCCCGCCGTCGTAGAGGCGCGCGGCCCCGAAGCGACTCCTGAAAACGACAGCCACGGGGAGTTTCTCTACCTGATCCGGGAGTACTTTGCATTCACGCACGACACGGCCTGGCTTGCGGGGAAATGGGACGTTGCCCGGCGCACCGTCCGCTACATCGATGCGCTCAGGTCGCTCCGGAAGACCGGCCCCTATGTGAACGGCACGCCGGCGGAGCGCGCCTGCTACGGCCTCCTCCCGGAATCGATCAGCCACGAGGGATACTGTCCGGCCCCCATGCATTCCTACTGGGACGACTTCTTTGCGCTCAGGGGACTCAGGGATGCGTCTGCGATCGCGCGGGTGCTCGGGGAGAGCGATGCGGCGGCTATTGCCGGCGAAGGGGACGATCTCGCCCGGGACATCGACTCGTCCATCCGGCGCGCGATGGAAAACACGCGCGTGAAGTTCATCCCCGGCTGCGCCGAGCTGGGCGATTTCGCCGGCCTCTCGACGACCGTCGCGGTGACCCCCTGCCAGGTCACGGATGCATTGCCGCCGGAAGCGACGGCATACACATTTGACGAGTCCTACCGGATGTTCCTGGCGCGGAAGAACGGCGTCGTCCCCTGGGATTCCTACCTTCCGTACGAGGCGAGATTCATCGGGGCGTACGTCCTCCTTGGCGCGAAGGATCGCGCCGCACAGATGCTGGAGTGGCTCATGCGCGACCGTCGGCCGCAGAACTGGAACGAGTGGGCGGAAGTGGTCTGGCGGGACCCCCGCGCCCCGAAGGGGATCGGCGACATGCCGCACAGCTGGGCGATTGCGGATTTCATCCGATCATTTCGTACCATGCTGGCGTACGAACGGGATGCGGACGCGTCACTTGTCCTCTGCGCGGGCATTCCCGATGCGTGGGTGCTCGACACGACGGGCATTGCGGTGGAGAACCTCCCGACGCACTACGGACCCCTGAGCTTCACCGTCAGGGGAGAGCCCGGCCGCGTCACTGTGGCAATCGCCGCGGGGACGGATATTCCCCCCGGCAAAATCCGCATCGCGTCCCCCCTCGCCGCGAAACCCCGCTCGATCGGGGGGGAGGCCGCTCCCGACGGCCGGACGGCGATCGTTGAACGCCTCCCCGCGCACGTCGTCTTCACGTACTGAACATATTCGCCTACGAGGCAACAATGATCCGTCGAACGACAGCCAGGCCGTCATTGCGAGCGCTTTTTGCGAAGCGCGCTCTTTGCGTCCCGCCGCAGGCGGGACTATCTCTCGCCCTCCTCTTTCTTTTCTCCCAGGCGGCGTTTTCCCAGTCGCGCCTCCTCGATGACTTTTCGGACATCAGCGCATGGCGCCCCGTCACCTCCGAAGGGGCCAGGCTCACGCTCTCCCAGGCGGAAGGGCGCGCCGGCAAAGCCCTGGTGCTGAATTTCGACCTGAGCGGCGTCTACGGGTACGCGATCGCGGAAAAGGACTTCGCGTTCGACCTGCCGGACGACTACGCATTCACGTTCGACATGCGGGGTGAGACGCAGGTCAACAATTTCGAATTCAAGCTCACCGACGACGGGGGGAACGTCTACTGGATCAAGAAACTCGACGTGACGTACCCGGTCGCGTGGGCAAGGCAGAGGATCAGGAAACGGCAGATCACGTTTGCCTGGGGACCGGCCGGGCACGGGACGATCCGGAGCGTGCGGAAGATCGAGTTTGTCGTCTCATGCGGGACGGGGGGAAAAGGGAGGATCCTGATCGACAATTTCAGGTTCGAACCCGTCGATGACGCCGCTGCGAGGGCCGCGGTGGCGGAAGTCATGCCTGCGGGGGGAAGCACGGAAGGCGTCCCGGCGATTGATTCCGCGGGGACGCTCCTCGGGAACTGGAAGAGCGGCAGGGGGGAGGAGAGGGCGTCACTCCAGGTGGATTTCCACAGGATCAGGGACGTGGGGGGACTTGTCATCGACTGGGACTCCCTGGCATGGGCATCCGCCTACGACGTCCGTCTCTCGGTTGACGGGAAGGAGTGGACGACGGCGTACAGCGTCGCAGAGGGGAACGGCGGCCGCGATTACATCGACACGCATGAGGGGGAGGGACGCTACCTCCGCATTGACCTGAACCGGAGCGGCGCCGGGCGCGGCTACGGGATCAGGCGCATGGAGATCCGCGGAGCCGGTTTTTCCGAGACGCCGAACGACTTCTTTCATGCGATTGCGACGGATGCCCCCGAGGGATACTACCCGCGGTATTTCCGCGACCGCCAGTCGTACTGGACGCTCATGGGCGCAAGCGGGGATTCGAAGAAAGCGCTGATGAGCGAGGACGGGGCGGTCGAGGTGGGGAAAGGGGAATTCACGATCGAGCCGTTCCTCTACATCGACAACCGGCTTGTCAGCTGGAGCGGCGTGAAATCGACGCAGCTCCTCTTCGACGGTTACATCCCCTTCCCGCAGGTCACGTGGACCACGGCGGACGGCGACTGGACGTTCACGATCCAGGGGACCGCCGCAGGCCCGGCAGCGACCACGCTCCTGGGCCTTCACTACAATCTGACCGCCCGGCGCGCTCTCGGGAAAGGGAAGATATTCATCGCCGTGCGCCCCTTCCAGGTCAATCCCCCCTGGCAGTCGCTCAACGGCGCCGGGGGCCCCGCGCGGATCGACAGCATCCGGTACAAGGGGGGGTTCCTTGACGTCAACGACGAAACCATCGTCCCCATGACGCCCCCCTCGGGATTCGGCGCGGCCCCGTTCGATCAGGGGGACGTCACCGACTACCTCGCGCATGGGAATCTCCCTTCGGCGGCAGCCGTGAGCGACCACTTCGGCTACGCGTCGGCGGCGCTCGCGTACGACTTCGACCTCCAGGCGGACCAGGAGGCGGACGTCGTCATTGCCTTGCCGCTGCACGGCTGGCGCAGGAGTCCCGCGCCCAACATGTCGGCCGGGTCGCCGGAGACCTACTACCGGCTGATGACCGGGACCGTGGCGGGACGCTGGCAGGAGGAGCTCAACAGGGTCCGGTTCACGTTCCCGGGCAATGCCGTTCCCGTCGCGAACACGCTCCGGTCGCAGCTCGCATACATGCTCATCAACCGCAACGGGCCCGCGATCCAGCCCGGCTCGCGCAACTACGACCGTTCCTGGATACGGGACGGGGCGCTGATGTGCGCCGCGCTCCTCCGGCTGGGGCACAGCGATGAAGTCCGCGCCTACCTCGACTGGTACGCGAAGGGACAGTTCCCCGGCGGGAAGATCCCCTGCGTGATCGACGCGCGGGGACCCGACGCGACCAATGAGCATGACAGCAACGGCGAATTCATTCATGCCGTCCGGGAGTATTTCCGTTTCACCGGGGATACCGCCTGGCTCCGCGGGAAGATGGACGCGGTGGTCAGGGCAGCCCGGTTCATCCAGTCGCTCAGGGAGGAACGGAAAACGGCGGCCTACCGCGACGGCACGCCGCTCCAGAAGGCGCTCTACGGGATCATCCCGGAGTCCATCAGCCACGAAGGGTACTGGGACGTCCCGCGGCATTCGTACTGGGACGATTTCTTCGACCTGCGGGGCATCAAGGACGCCTCTGCAATCGCGCACGCGCTGGGGGAAAAAACGGTGGAGGATGAATTTGCGGCCGAGCGCGACGATTTCCGGAAGGACCTGTACGCCTCGATGCGACTGGCCATGTCCCTGAAGGGGATCGATTACATCCCGGGGTGCGCGGAGCTGGGTGATTTCGATCCCACGTCGACGACGATCGGCCTTGACCCGGGAGGGGAGCTCGGGAACATCCCGGAGCCCGCGCTCCACAACACGTTTGAGAAGTATTACAGGTTTTTCGAGGAACGGAAATCGCACTCGGCGTGGGTTAACTATACCCCGTACGAGACGCGCGCGATCGGGGCATTCGTCCTGCTCGGCCAGAAGGGGCGGGCCGCGGAGGCGATGAACTTCTTCATGAACGACCGGCGTCCACCGGGGTGGAATTCCTGGGCCGAGGTCGTCTGGCGGAACCCCGACACGCCGAAGTACATCGGCGATCTCCCGCACACCTGGGTCGGATCCGATTTTATCCGGTCCGTCCTTACGATGTTCGCCTACGAGAGGGAGCGCGACACCGCGCTCGTCCTGTGCGCCGGCATCCCCGACGCATGGATCGCCGACACGTCGGGCGTCGCCATACAGGGGCTCCGGACGTACGGCGGGGAGATCAATATCTCCCTTCGAGCGGCGGGGAGCCGCGTCGTCGTGGAGGTTTCGGGGACGATCGATCCCGCGAAATGGAAGCTCCTCCTGGAATCCCCGCTCGATCGCCCCTTGAAGAGGCTCTCCGTCGGCGGCGCACGACGCCCCGTACGGGGGACGGAAGTGCGGATCACCCGGCTTCCGGCCAGAGTGGAGTTCACGTACTGAGGGGGGAGGAATTTTCATGAGCACACGGCGATTCTCCGTGTCCGTCCCGGCGGCCGCAGCCCTCGCCTGCGCGGTTGCCGCTTCCTCACTCCCCCTGTCGGGGCAGACGCCCCCCGGCGAGGACACGCTCGCCGTCGTCGCATCGCGGCCGGTCACCGCGGCCGACCTGGTCGAGCGCGTGGACCTCATGCCGTTTCCCGGGAAGGACCGCCCGGCGGAGGCGGACTCGCTCAAAGTTCACGCGCTCCAGTCGATCGTCGCGGAGCGGCTCCTGGCCGCGGAGGCGGCCGTGCGGGGGATCGGATCGGATTCGCTCACCCGGTTGCACCTCGCGGGGCTCGAGAGGGCGCTGGTCCGCGACGAGCTGTACCGGCGCGAAGTCCAGCGGGGTGTGAGCGCGGGGACGGGCGAAATCGCCGCGGGCCTCCGGATGTACGCGCGACAGCTCCGCGTGCTCCTCGTCCGTTGCAGCTCGGAGGAGACCGCGCGCCGTGTCGGGCGGGCGCTGCGCGCGCGTGTGTCGGACCTGGACAGCGTTGCCGCGGCCGGTTTCGGCCCCGGGCTGATCTCCCGGGACAGTGTGACGATGAATTTCGGCATGCAGGACGAGTCGCTGGAGGAGCCGGCGTTCGCGCTGAACGCCGGCAGGCGCGTTTCTCCCGCGCTCTTCTCCCCGATCCTCGGGTGGGTGGTCCTGGATCTGCTCGACGAGCGGTCCAACCCTGCGTGCGAGAAGCAGAGCGTCGACCAGCGCATGCTCTCCGTGAAGAGCATCATCGAGGGGAGGAAAGCGCAGGCGAAAGGGATCCGCTACATGGCGAGCGTGCTCGATCCGAGCCGTGCGGAGGCGGACCGCGGCGCGCTGGAGCTGCTGGCCCGCACGATCCACGACATGATCAGCGCGGACACCGCCGCGCACAGGGCGGAGGGGCGCTACATGCTCTCGCCCGGTGAAACCGACGCCCTGGAAACGAATCTCCGCGGCAATCTCGCCCGCGTGCTCGTCGACATGCCGGGAAGCCCCCTGACG
>DATJAS010000078.1:0-16201 GCA_035516035.1 Bacteroidota bacterium
CAGGCGGTGCTTGACGATGAGCTCCGGCACTGGTACCCGCTCTGCCTCGACACGGTGGACGGGGGGTATTTCAGCGACGTGAATTCCCGGTGGGAGCTCGACGGCCCCCAGCAGAAGATGATCGTGACGCAGGCGCGGCACGTCTGGTCGGCCTCCAACGCGGCGATGTTCCGCCACGGCGACCGGGGGCTCCTGGCGGCCGCCGCCCATGGTGTCAGGTTCCTCCGCGAGAAGATGTGGGACAGTGCGTACGGGGGATTCTATGACCTGGTGAGCAGGGAGGGAGCCCCGCTGGCGCTGGAGGGGGCGCCCCCCAAGTCGGCGTACGGCAACGCCTTCGCGATTTACGGGTTGTCGACGTACTACGGCGCGTCCGACGACACCTCGGCGCTCCGCCTGGCGGTGGAGACGTTCCGCTGGCTCGAGCGCCACAGCCACGACCCGGAGCGCGGCGGGTATTTCCAGTTCCTGACGCGTGAGGGAACACCGCTCCCGGACGGCTACAGGAACACCCCCCCCAAGGATCAGAATTCCACGATTCACCTCCTGGAGGCGTTCACGTCGCTCTACGAGGTCTGGCCCGACTCGCTCCTCAGGCTGCGCCTCGCGGAGCTCCTCCGTTTCGTGCGCGACACGATCTCCACGCCCGCGGGGTACATGCACCTCTTCTTCACGCGTGACTGGAAGCCCGTCGTTCGCACGCCCGCCCGGCCGGGTGTCCCGTTCGAGATCGATCACATCTCATTCGGCCACGATGTCGAAACAGCCTACCTGATGCTTGACGCCTCAGAAGCCCTGGGCCTGAGGGACGACAGCGTGACGCTGGCGGCGGCGAAAACCAAGGTCGATTTCGCGATGCGCCACGGCTGGGACGAGGCCGAGGGGGGGATCTACGACGGGGGGGCGCTCAGGGACTCCCCGGGTGAGGTCGCCGTCGTGCGCCAGACCAAGGAGTGGTGGGCGCAGGTCGAAGCGCTGAACTCGCTCCTGATGATGACGGCGCTCTACCCGCACGACGCAATGAGGTATTTCGATCTGTTTGCCAGGCAATGGCAGTTCTGCAAGCGTTACCTGATCGATACGGTCCATGGCGGCTGGTACTGGGGGGGACTCGACAAGGCCCCGCGCAACATCGACGGTCCGAAGGGGACGATCTGGAAGGGGGACTATCACACGTCCCGCGCGATGATCAACTGCATCCGCCGCCTCCACAATATCCTCCACCGCCAGGGCGCCTACGCGCCGGTCAACCCGGAGGCGACGCCGGCGGCCAGGCGCCTCCTGGAACAGCTCCAGGGCGTCGCGGGATCCCGCATTATCGCGGGGCATGAAAACTCCGTCGCCGGGCCCGACCTCTACCCCGAACGGATCAGGACGCTCACCGGCGCGCTGCCCGAAGTGTGGGGGTGCGATCTCGCCGGGTACTACGCAAAGGGCTACGTCGACGAGCTCGTGCGCCTGGCCGAGGAGAAGTGGCGCGCGGGGTATATCGTGACGCTGATGTGGCACACCGGCCGTCCGCAGGACGATCCCCCCTTCCCGTGGAAGGAGAGCGTCCAGGGGAAGCTGACTGACGCGCAGTGGCGCGAGCTGATCACGCCCGGGACACCGCTCAATGCGCACTGGCAGGCCCGCGTGGACACGATCGCCTCCTGCCTGGCGCGGCTGCGCGATCTCGGCATCCCGGTGCTCTGGAGGCCGTTCCATGAACAGAACGGCGTCTGGTTCTGGTGGGGGAACCGCAGGGGACCGGACGGGTCCGCGCGGCTCTACCGGATGATGTTTGACAGGTTTGTCCGCGTGCACCACCTGGACAACCTCCTCTGGGTGTGGGACGCGAACGCGTCGCGGCGCCTGCCCGGGGACGAAGCGTATGCGTACGACGACTATTTCCCCGGGCTCGACTGCGTCGACATCCTTGCCGCGGATGTCTACCACGCCGATTTCCGGCAGAGCCATCACGATGAGCTGCTGGAGCTCGGGGGAGGGAAGCTGATCGCCCTGGGCGAGGTGGGGGAAGTGCCCTCGCCGGAGGTCCTGTCGCTGCAGCCCCTCTGGGCCTGGTTCATGATCTGGGGAGATTTTGTGGACACGCACAACTCGCCGGCGCAGATCCGGACGCTGTACGGCGATCCGCGCGTGATGACGCATGCCGACTTCCCTTCCCCGAAGTGAGCGGCGCCCCGGGCCGCTGCGGTTTGATTCTGGAACGACAGTTGCGTTTCTTGTAGCCGAGGCCCCCCGGCGCGCCGCGCGCGCCCGGGGGGCAATCAGAGGATGCACCGCATGCGCACCAGCAGGCAATTGCAGTGGAGATCCGGCACCCTGATCCTTGTGTCGCTCGCCGTGCTGTACCTGGTCTCCTATACGCTCCTCATCCGCCGCCCTGATCCCGGGGTGACGGAAATCTACTTTGCGGACCGCATCACCGACGCCCACCGGACGCTGATCGACCGCTACAACGCGCTGCACGAGGGGAAGGTCCGCGTCATCCCGATCGACTTTCCCAATGCGGATTTCAGCACGAACGAGCGGAAGGAGATCCTCGCCCGCGCGCTCCGCGGCGAGGACGACGGGATCGACCTGATCGCCGTCGACGTGATCTGGGTGAAGCGGTTCGCGCGCTGGTGCGAGCCGCTCGGGAAGTATTTCACCGCGGCGGAGCTGCAGCGGATCAGCCCGAGCGCCCTCCATTCCTGCTACGCCGACAGCGCGCTGGTCGCCGTCCCCCTGGACATGTGCCTCAGCACGCTCTACTACCGTGAGGACCTCCTGAGGGCGCTCCCCGGCGGCGAGAATGTGATCCGGGAGGTGCGGCAGGGCATGACGTGGCCCGGCTTCCTCGCGCTGCGGTCGCGGCTCCGCTGGCGCAGACCGTTTTTCGTCTTCCCGGCCGCGGACTACGAGGGACTGATCTGCTTCTACTGGGAGAACCTCCTGGGGCTGGACCCGGGATATTCCGCGGCGCACGGATTTGAGCTCGACACGCCCGCGGCGAAAAAGACGCTCGCCCTCCTTGTCGATCTCGTCGGACCCGACGGCGCATCGCCGCGGATCGTGACCTCGTTCATCGAGGCCGCAAGCTACGAGTACTACGTGAAGAACGACGGGCTCTTCCTCTGGGGGTGGACGACCTACGACAGGGACTTCAAGGACCAGCCGGTCGACAGGGCGAAGGAGGCGCACCTGCGGCAGGCGCCCGTCCCCCATTTCCCTGACGGGAGGACCGCCTCGCTGTTCGGCGGGTGGGACCTCATGGTGTCGCAGTTCAGCAAGAAAAAGGAGGCGGTGGTGGACTTCGTGAAGTTCCTCCTCAGCGACGAATCGCAGGAGGTCCTCTATACGGATGCCCGCTATTATCCCGTTGTCTCCTCGTTTTACACGGATTCCGCCAGCCTGCGCCGGCACCCGGAGATCGCGTCGATCAGGGAGTTCCTGGGCACCGGCGTGCACCGGCCTGCCGTGAAAGACTACACCGGCTACTCGAAGATCATGTCGCACTATTTCTCCCTGGCGATGAAGAACCGGATCACGGTCGACCGGGCGGCGGAAGAGGCGACCCGGGCGATCAGGTCCGGGCAGACGCTCGAGACCGCGAGATAGCGCCATGGCGTGGTACAGCAGGTTCATCCCGGGCCGTCTCAGGCGGAAGCTCTCCGAATACCGGTTCGAGATCCGCCACGTGATCGTCCTGTTTGCCGTCCTGATCACGTTCCAGATCATACTGGCCCTGCTGCAGAAGTCTCTCCTGGGCGGCTTTCTGCAGGGCACGCAGAACTGGTTTCAGAAGTACTACGCCGAGCGGATCGCGATCGTGACCTCGGCGAGCCTCGAGCTCCTGTTCCAGAACCAGTCGGTGGGCGAAGCGGAATACGACAGCACCGACAACCCGATGGTCTACTCCGTCAACGTCTTCTTCAAGCAGCAGCTCATCCAGCGGAGCATCGAGGACATCCGGCTCATCCTGGTGAAGGACAGGGACATCTACGTCATCAGCAACGGCCAGGCCCTGTACGCGTATTTCAAGGGGCGCCTGCAGCCCTACGCGGTCGGCGCCCCGTCGGAGGCGGCCACGGGAGTGCAGTACTTCCTGTCCGTGCGGGACGACCTCAACGCGCACGAGAAGATCCTGAGCAGGCTGACGAACGGCAAGACGTTCGACGTCGTGGTGCCGTTCGTGCCCGCGGGGGAGTACATCGGGGTGCTCTACATGCGCATCAGCCCCGATTTCTCCTTCCTGACGAACGAAGTCCGTGCGAACGCCGACCAGCTCTCGGTGGTCTTCTCGGCGCTGATCGTCGTCGGGCTGATCGCCATCTTCGTGGTGTCGTCCCGCGCGGTGCGCGAGCGGGACGAGATGCAGCAGAAGCTCTTTGCCGAGCACCAGGAGTACCTGGAAAACCAGATACGGCTGGAGAAGGAGACGCTGTTCACGCGCCGCATCTACCACACCCATCACAAGGCGGAGAAGATCATCGGCTTCATCAAGGAAGACGCGCGGCGGATGACGCCGGGGAATCTCGACGAGCTGAAGGCGCGGGTCCTGACCTATTCCAATTTCATCTCCAGGATCATCTACGACATGAAATGGTACGATCAGGACATCAACACGATCGTCAACCCCATCTTCAACGCCGACATCAACGCGGTCATCGAATTCATCATCAGGCACGTCTTCCTCCGCATCACGAGCAAGAACGAGATGTTCGAGTTTCACCTGGATCTCGAGCCGTCGATCCCCCCCGTCCACGTCAACGAGTTTATCGTGTGGGAGATCCTGGAGCCCCTGATCCAGAACAGCATCGATCACGGCGGCAAGCCCTCCCTTGCCATCACCGTGCGCACCCGCTTCATCCCCGCCGAGCGGCGCACCGTGATCACCATCGAGGACGACGGCGTGGGGATCCGGCAGGAGCTGCTGGAGGTGGGCCCGCGGGGGGCGCGGCGGCTCTTCCTGGAGCACGAGACGTCGAAAGGGGGACCGGGCCTCCATTCGGGCTACGGGTGCTACATCGCATACCAGATGGCCGTGGGCAAGTGCGGATGGGACCTGGAGGCGGAAAACGTTCCCGGCGGCGGGTGCCGGTTCACGATCACGGTACAGAACGATTGACGGCGGCCGCCGGCGGCGCGGCCGCCGGCGGACGGTGCACATCATGCAGGGTGTCCAATGAGTACGAACAACGCGATTGCCATTCTCCTGGTGGAAGACGAAGAATTCGATGTCGCGCGCGTGCGAAACACGCTCCGCTTCTTTTCCGAGCGCATCAGAATCGCGGACGTCGTGTCGAACGGCCGTGCGGCGATCGAGCACCTGCAGCGGAAATCGGACGCGTACGACGTGGTCATCCT
Source organism: Bacteroidota bacterium (assembly GCA_035516035.1). Lineage (GTDB taxonomy): Bacteria > Bacteroidota > Ignavibacteria > UBA10030 > UBA6906 > Fen-1273. The sequence goes on from DATJAS010000078.1 coordinate 5,353, forward strand.
GGACTACCAGATCTCCGGCGGGCTGAAGGGGGAGGAGCTGATCAGGAAGATCAAGGAGATCGACCCCTGCCTGCAGATCATCGTCATCACCAAGATGACGATCAACATCACCGACTACGAGTTCGCCAACAACCTGCTCAAGGCGGGCGCCTTCTGGTACTGCACCAAGTACCCCGGCCACATCGAGGAGTACATCTACCAGCCCACCGACTTCCTGCTCAGCATCTTCAACGCCTATGAAAAGAAAAAGCTCGAAAAGCGCTCGATCAAGGCGGACCGCACGCTGATGCAGGGGATCGAGCGCATGCTGGAATCCCGGCGCCTGATCGGCGAATCCAAGCCGATGGCGCAGCTCAAGGAATCGATCGACAAGTACGCCAAGAGCGAAGTCAACATCCTGATCACGGGCGCCTCGGGCACCGGCAAGGAGCTCGTCGCGTGGAACATCCACCTCAAGAGCCGGCGGAAGTTCGAGAAGTTCGTCCCGATCAACTGCGGCAGCATCCCCCAGGAGCTGATCGAGAGCGAGCTGTTCGGGTATGAGAAGGGATCGTTCACGGGGGCCAACGCGGCGAAGCAGGGACTCTTCGAGGTCGGCAATCACGGGACGGTCTTCCTGGACGAGGTCTCGGAGCTCTCCCCGACGGCGCAGGTCAAGCTGCTCAGGGTCATCCAGGACGGGGAGATCGAGAAGATCGGCCGCACGAAGAGCTTCGCGGTCAACGTGCGGCTCATCGCGGCCACGAACAAGAACCTGGCCGCGGAAGTGAACGAGGGGCGGTTCCGCGAGGACCTCTACTTCCGGCTGAACATCGTGCCGCTGAACATCCCGCCGCTCTGGCAGCGCGGGGACGATATCGACCTGCTGTTTGACTACTTTCTCGAGTTCTTCAGCGCCGACATGGAAGTGCCCGTCCCCGTCGTGGACCGGGAAGCCCGCGACATTCTGAAGAACTACCGCTGGCCGGGGAACGTCCGCGAGCTGCGGAGCGTCGCGCAGCGGCTCGTGCTCAACTGCCCCGAGCGCATTACGGCGAAGGACGTCTCGAACCCGATGATTCTCCCGAACTCGGTGCTCGGCAAGGACGCGGGCGGATTCGAGGAGATGACCAACGGGCGGGTGCTCCCGCTGCGGGAGGTCGAGCGCGTGTTCCGCACGCGCTACTTCAAGTACGTCCGGAGCATCTCAAGCTCGGACTCAAACGCCGCCGAAAAGCTCGGACTGGCGCCGTCCAATTTCTACCGGATGTGCAAGGAGCTGGGGATCAAGTAGCCGTGGGCGAGAACAACCGTGAACGGATGATCCGCCTGGCCGAAGAGTTCTTCGACATGAAGAACGATCCCGAGCAGCTCGCGGTGGACGACGCGGTGATCGCAAAGCTCTCCCGGATGCACCCGCGCGCGCTTTCCGAGGAACGGGACGCGAACGGCCCCGTGGCGTGGATCCTGGTCGTCCCCACCACGGTCCCCCTGATGGAAGCCTTCCTCCGCGCAAGCATCAACGAGAGGGAGCTCTTCGAGCGGACGCCTGTCGACGTGGCGTACGACGCGCTCTACCTCTGCTCCGCGCTCGTGCTCCCGGAACGGCGGGGAGAGGGACTCGCGCGCGCGCTCACGCTGTCGGCGGTGGGGGAGATCCGCCGGGATCATCCCCTCAGGGCGCTCTTCTACTGGGGGTTCAGCGGCGGCGGGGACGCCCTTGCCGCGTCCGTCGCCCGCGCGTCCGGCCTTCCCCTCTACCGGAGAGGCGCTCCCTCCTGAAGGGAGGGGGCGCACTCCGCACTGTTCATCAGGTGCAACCTCACGGAGACAGACGATGGAAAAACACGTCCAGGTGGTCGGCATTCTCAATATCACGTACAGGGGGCTCGTTCTCCTCGGCTCGCTCATCCTTGTCCTCATCGCTGCCTGTTTCGGAAGATTCCTCGGCATGCTCATGCGGATGGGGCAGCTCGATGCCCGCGACGTCCCGTACGAGCTCCTCGATATCATCCCGGTGATTCTGGTCGTCGTTGCGGCGCTCATGTTCGTGGCGTCTGTCGCGGGGATCGTGGCCGGCATCGGCGTGCTGAAGCGGCGCCCCTGGGGCCGGGTGCTCATGCTCGTGGTGTCGTTCATCAACCTCCTGCGCGTCCCCCTCGGCACCGCGCTCGGGGCGTATTCGATCTGGGTGCTCCTCAATGACGAGGCAATCCGGCTCTTCAAGACTCCCGGTTGAGCGCCTCGAGGCGCTCCCCCCGGATCACATGACTCCTGACGCGCGTGCGCGCACGCTCCCGGCCCTCTTCGAGGCAAGCGTGGAGCGCTACGGGGACCACGCCTTTGCGTGGGAAAAGAGCGGCGACCGCTACGCCTCGCGGACGTATGCCGACGTGCGCCGCGACGTCCGGCGGTGCGCTGCCGGGCTCCTTGCGCTCGGCGTGCGCAGGGGTGACCGGCTCGCGCTCATGTCGGAGGGAAGGGCGCTCTGGATAGTCGCCGAGCTCGGGATTCTCTACGCCGGGGGAGTCAACGTCCCTCTCTCCGTGAAGATCGAGGAGCCCGGAGAGCTGAAGTTCAGGCTCGCGCACGCGGGCTGCACGATGGCGATCGTCTCCGCGACCCAGGCGCCGAAGATCAGGGGGATACGCCCCGGGCTTCCCGGCCTGGGGCGCGTGATCCTCCTGGATGGAGCGGAAGGCTCCGGGGAGGGAGCGTGCGAGATGGCGTTTGCCGCGCTCCTCGGTGAGGGAGACCGCTTCATGGCGGCGCACCCCGGGGCGGTCGAGGATTCGTGGCAGTCCGTCGGAGAACATGATCCCGCAAACATCTGCTACACGTCGGGCACCGTCGCGGATCCGAAGGGCATCATCCTGACGCACAGGAACTATACGGCGAATATCGCGCAGAGCGTGACGCTCTATCCCCTCCCCGACTGGTTCTGCACGCTCCTCATCCTCCCCTGGGATCACTCGTTCGCCCATACCGACGGCATCTACGCGCTCGCGGCGTGCGGCGGGAGCATCGCCTCCGTCCAGGCGGGAAGGACGCCGATGGAGACGCTGCGCAACATCCCCGGCAACATCCGTGAGGTCAGGCCGACGTTTCTCCTGAGCGTTCCCGCCCTGGCGAAGAATTTCAGGAAGAACATCGAGGCCGGCGTGCGGGCAAAGGGGGGCGCGGCGCGTCTCCTGTTCCGTGCGGGCCTGGCCGTGGCGTACGCCCACGACGGCGACGGCTGGGATCGCGGGAGGGGCTGGCGGGGACTTCTGGCGCCGCTCCGGGCTGCATTTGACGCCCTCATATTCCGGAAGGTCAGGGAGGGGTTCGGCGGACGGCTGGAATACTTTATCGGGGGGGGCGCGCTCCTGGATATCGAGCTCCAGAAGTTCTTCTCCGCGATCGGCATCCCGATGTACCAGGGGTACGGGCTCACGGAGGCGGCGCCGGTGATCTCCGCAAACACGCCGGCCCGCCACAGGTTCGGCTCTTCGGGCATGCCGGCGCCCGACCTGGAACTCCGGATCTGCGATGAGGCCGGGCGCGACCTCCCCCCCGGGGAGCAGGGCGAGATCGTCGTCAGGGGGGAAAACGTGATGGCGGGCTACTGGGACAACCCCGAAGCGACCGCCGCGGCGCTGCGGGAGGGGTGGCTGTATACGGGGGACATCGGGTACGTGGACCGGGACGGTTTCCTCTTCGTGCTCGGCAGGGAAAAGAGCCTCCTCATCGGCCACGACGGGGAAAAGTACAGCCCCGAAGGGATCGAAGAATACATCGTCGGCCATTCCCCGTTCATCGACCAGATCATGCTGTACAACAACCAGTCTCCCTCGACCGTCGCGCTGCTTGTGCCGAACAGGGATGCGATCGACGCGTGGCTCACCCGACACCGCCATGCGCGACCCCCGGGACCGGCGGGGGCGGAACCGGCCCTGCGGCTCCTGGAACGCGAAATTGCGAAGTTCCGTTCGGGCGGAGAGTTCGGGGGGCTCTTCCCGGACCGCTGGCTCCCCTCGGCGATCGGCGTCCTCGATGAGCCCTTCACCGAGCAGAACAGGCTCCTGAACAGCACGCTGAAGATGGTCAGGGGGAAGATCGTCTCCGCCCTGGGGGCGAGGCTTGAGTACCTCTTCACCCCGGAGGGGCGCAACGCAGACAATGGTCCGAACCGGCGCGCGATTGCGTCCCTGTTCGCACGGACGCTTGTCGTCCTGGTGACGGCGGCGGCGTGCATCCCACGGCTCGCACTTGCCCAGGCCGATACCACCACGCTCGTCCGCCGGTACACCGAAGGGGAAGAGCTCGCCTACCGGATGACCGCCACGAACCAGGGGAAGGGATCAGTCACACACTACGAGGCCCTCGCCTCGGGGGTGGTGAAACGGGATACCGACGGGACCATGTACGAGGAATACTCCTGGTCCGACCTCCGGGTCAACGACGCGCGCGTCACGCTCCCCCCCGCCAGCAGGGCGTTTCGCGAGCGGCTCTCCCTCTCCCCGTCGTTCCGCCTGTCGATTCCCGCCCTTGCGCACCTCCACCCCGGCCTCATCGGCCCGGTGGTTGATCTCCTCACGTTCTACGCGGACGTGCAGATTGCCATGAGGCAGTCGCTCCGGCAGAGCGGGGACCATGTCTACGTGAACGACGGGAATACGAATTCCTGGGCGGACGGGAAGCGGATTCTCACCGGGGAGGACGCGATCGATTTCGACATCACGCTCGCGGACGTGAACACCAGGGACTCGGCGGTGACGCTCATCGTGCGCCATGTGCCGCCGGCCAACCCCGCCATCGCCCTCCGTGCGCCATGGATGCGCGTCCCGGTTGCCGGGACGCCGAACAACTGGGTGCAGGTTGCGCGCGCCGATTCCGCGACGTACGTGGCCTCCGTCGGGCGGGAGACGTTCGACGCGACGATCACGCTGCGCCTCGGCTCCGGGAAGGTGCTCACGGCGACGCTCGATAATCACGTGCAGGTGCTCGAGCGCGTCTGCACCGACTCGCTCCTCGAATCCTGCGGCAGCGAGCGCCGCTACACGATCCGACGGCGCGTCGAGATCGAGTGAGCCCCCGTCATTGCGACGAAGTCCGCTCTTTGGACCACGCCCTCTTTGGCGTGGCAATCTCCGGCCGGAATGCTTCGCTTCGCTCGCAATGACGGCAGAGGTCACCGGATGAGCATCATCTTCCTGGCCGCGCTCACCGCGCCGGCTTCAAGCCTGCAGACGTAGACGCCGCTCGCGAGCGCGGCGCCGTCAAATACGACCGTGTGACGGCCCGCTTCCTGGAAGCCGTCCACGGGCCGTGCGACCTCCCTCCCGAGGATGTCGACGATCCGGAGCGTCGCCCGGGAGGCGGACGGGAGGTCGTAGACGATCGTCGTGGACGGGTTGAACGGGTTGGGGTAGTTCCCCTCCAGCGAAAACGCGCGGGGAAGAGCCGCGCCCGCCGATGCGGAAAGCGCCGGGCCGTGCCACGGGAACTTGTACGCGCGGTAGCTGTAGACCCCCGGGGGGAAGTTGAGCTGGAAGGCAAGCGTGCCGGAAGGGGTCACTTCCGTCACGGCGGTGTTCGAAGCGCCCCACCCCACGAGCGTATTGCCGTTCGGGAGCCGCTGCGTGTATCCCATGGCGGACGCGTAGATCGTGGGGGTGTTGCGGTACTGCCAGACGAGCGTCGCCGTCAGGTGGACTTCGTCCAGCGTATACTCGACCGCCCGCGACAGCAGCGGGATCCGGAAGTCGCCGTTGTCGAAGAGCGTCACGTTCCCGCTGGCGAGCCGGCGGATGGCGTGCTGGTGCCTGAAGCCGAGCGTGTCGTTCACGAACGTGAACTGGTTGTTCTTTCCCCCCCATCGCCAGACGATTGCTCCCGTCTGGCGGTTGATCTTCGTGATCTCGTCGAGATGCCGCGACGAGAGGAGGATGTTGCCGTCAGTGTCCATCTCGAGGGCGTTCGAGTGAACGGCGTCGATATACCCGGCCGTCAGGTCCTCGTGCGTCGCGTCCGTGATGGCGAAGTGATCGAACGTTCTCCACTCGAACACCACGTTCTTTGACCTGTCCAGCTCCTGGACGACGATCCCCATCACCGTCGCGGCCGGGTTTCCGCCGGGGACGATGGTGTCCATCCGGACCGTCCGGGAATCGTCCCCCAGAATCAGCGCGTGACCGTCGGGAAGTATCCGCAGCTCGTGCCAGTTCGTCGGGTACCCGTTGCCGCACCGGAACGTATCGACGACCGCCAGCGTCGAATCGAGCGCCAGGAAGCATCCGAGCCCGCTGTCGTTGTATGTGAGCAGACCGTTGGGCTGCGGCTTGAAGTCGGTGGATTCCCCCGCCGTGCGGCGGTAGTAGAGGGGCTGACCGCCGTTGTCGAGTATCATCGTGAACGGCGTGTTCACCGCCCCCGAGCCCATGGTCATGTTGCTCAGAAACAGGCAGCCCGGGGCGGGGTTTGACACGGCCGACACGGTAATTGCGGGGAAGTCCGGCGGAAGCCCGGCCGCGGCGACGCTCAGGAGTCCCGATTCCGGTGAACCGGGTCCGCGCAGGTTTTCCCGGACCGCGGTCGACGCCCCGTACGGCGAGATCGTGAATGAGAATTCTTCGGCGGCGGCTCCCCCTTCACGGGAGACGGCGACAGTCACGCGCTCGCCGGGCGCAAACGGAACGGACGGAAGGAATATCGTCGTCGCCCCGTCGTCGGAGAGGAGCGTCCTCCCGTCGTGGGGCCCGCTCGCTTCGCCGCGTGCAGCGCAGTGCATCGTGAGCGCGCCGCGCGCGAGCACGGCGTCGGGGCGGATGATGATGTCCGTGAGAGACGAGACCATGGTCGATCCCGGGAGCGGGTAGAGATAGCGGAAGTGCCCCGTCGCCGCTCCGGCGGTGCTCACACAGACGACGAGTGCACTCAGCAGGGGAACAACGTACCTGTGCGTCATACATCCTCCGCGGAATGGGGATGTCAGGAAATGAATTGGGGATTTTTGAGGAACAGAAGCCGGCCTTCGGGAAGTCCAACGGCGCAGCCAGGTGATCAGCCGGCGTGGCGTGTCTCCCGCAATATATGCTCTTGCGGTCTCTCTGTCAATCATAAAGGGGCAAAATCCATGAAAATACCCATGTCTGTGCGTTGTACCGCGGTTCTCCTGCTCGCGTGCGTTGGGTGTCTCCCGGCGTTCGGGGGGACTCCCGGCGTGCGTCAGCTGGAAGGCACCTGGGATCTTCTCAGGGACCAGAGCACCGATATCGACCACTTCGGCGCGCTCACGATCGATATCGCCCTGCAGGGGGACCGGGTCACGATCGTGCGGACCTGGACGCGGCGCAAAGCGTTTCGCGATACGCTTGCGTGCGTCCCCGGGGGACCCCCGGTTGATCTCCCCGTGAGCGCGTGGGTCTTCCCCACGAACATCTTCATGGGCATCAGGATGGCGGAGGGCAAACCCCGCCGCCTCCAGTGTTCATGGGCGGGGGACAGCGCTCTCTGCCTGGACGAGCAGATGACCGTCCACGGCTCGCAGGGGATCGCCGCCGTCCGCGCCCGGCACACGTTCCAGGTGGCGGAGGACGGGGACATCCTCTTTTACTCCATCGTCCGATCCACGAGGGGGGCGGGACCGGCCATCAGGTACATCCTGCGGCGCAGGGGAGCGCGCCAGGCCTGGGTGGCCAGGACGGACAACGACTGGACTGTGCACGGCGGGCTCTCCACGAACGCCATGCTGATCTCGCTGCAGGCCCTCGCCAACGCGCACGGGCCGAAACTCTATCTCCTGTACGCCGATGACTGGCCGTTCACGTACGTGAATTCCGTGTATGATTTTTACAGGAACAGGCGATGGTACGCGTTCACGCAGCTCCGCTCCCCCGCCGAGGCACTCGGCGCTCTCGCCTCCTCGGCAAAGGGCTACGTCGTCTGGGACACCGCTGTCCGCACGTCGCTCATCGTGGCGTTTACCGCGGCGGGGCTCGAAGAAGCCGTGGTCGTGAGCGAGCGGGAGATCCCGTTGGCGGAGAAGGCGGGGCTCAGGCCCGTGGAGGATCTCCGGGGAAAATTTGAGGGGATGAACGATGCCGCGATCTACCGGTGGGCGTACAATCGGTACTGGGAGAGGTGCAGCCGCGAGTTCATTGTCTGGCTCGGGGGGGAGCACGGCAGCGTGATGAAGCCCGCCGTCGCCGACTGGGGGATGCACAAGAAAGTCTTCTTCAGCGACCTCTCCTGCCGCACCACCGACACGGCCGAATATGCGCTGGCCCGCAGAGTCCTTTCCGAAATGAAGCCGATGTCGATGGTCATGGGGTGGCATTCCTACGCCAAGGACCTGGAGGAGGAATTCGTCACGCTGACGTCCACGTTCGGGCACCGCGTGGAGGGACTGAACACGCTTCCCAACCTGAGCTTCAGCGCCCAGGTGCCTCTCTCGCACGGCTTTACGTTCAGGAACAATCACCACGTCGCTCCCGGGGAACGGCCGCCGGTGGAGAAGAAGGTGTATATCTCGTGCGTCCAGACCGACGGGATAGGCCTGGGGGCGTGGCAGAAGCCGGGAAGGGGAGAAATCCCCTACGCGTGGGAGGTGCTGATGAACTACACCTGGATGGCGCCCGGGATGGCGGAGTATTTCTACTCGATGGCGACGCCGAACGACTACTTTATCGGTTGTCTCTCGGGCCCGGGGTACCTCTACCCGAAGGCCGTGCCAAGCGCGCTCCTCCCCGGCCTCATGGCGATCGCCAGGGACCAGATGAGAACACTGGACCTGCAGGTGTTCGAGACGATGGACTGGTCGGCGGGATCAGAGTTCGAGGGGAACACGGACCTGCCGCAGGATGTTGTCGCGCAGTACTACGGCGGGATGCCGGAGGCAATCGGCTTCATCAACGGGTACGGTCCCGGCTATACGTTTACCGCGAAGGGGGGGAGGGCGTTCGTTTCATACGACTACTATCTCTCCCCGGTCCGTCCCGACACGGAAGCGGCCGCGGATCTCAGGGAGCTTGCCACTGTCAACGCGAAGAGGCCGTACTTCCTCCTCGTGCACGTTCGCGAGTACAGCGATGTGAAACGGGTGAAGGGCATACTCGACCAGCTGGGGGGGGATTTCCAGGTGGTTCCCCTCGACGTGTTCATGGCGATGGCCGGGGAGCAGCCCACGTTCGAGGAGCGTTTTCTCAGCCGGTGAACTGGCTCAGTTGACCACCCAGGTGCTGTCCCTGTCCGGGTAGACGCGGACGCGGACGGCCACGGGCGAGCCCTCATACAGTTCCGTGCCGATCCCCACGATCTCCACGCAGGCGCTCGTTCCTGATCCCGTGCCGGCGAGGGCGATCGAGTACTGTCCGTTGTCGTTCTTCGGAGCGTTGGTCAGCTTGGCGATGCCGGTGGCGTCCGCGCTCAACCCTGCGAACGAATTCCCGCCTCCTCCCAGGTACGACGGGCGGCGGTAGTACTGGTGGGCGCGGGATGCCAGATTGTTCAGGTCGTTCGTGATCTCGTCGCGGTTCGCGTCGATGGAACTGTCCGAGAACATTGTGATGCCCAGTGTAACCGCAATCCCGACCACGATGACGCTGAGGATGATGAGCAAGAGCTGTTGCTGTCCCACAGTGTCGTCCCCTCTGTTCGGAGTGTTGGGTTACGGTGATATGGCTCAACGTGTGTGCCACCGGACAATCGTGCAAATCTGCGGATTTTGCGCCACATTCATGAGCGGCGGGGGGTCGTTCTGACTTCTCTCTTGTATTTTTTATGAACCACGCTACCCAGGAAGAGACACCGGTCTCTGTGCGTCGATTCAGGGCGCGCGTGATTTCCCCGAGGCGGTCCTCACGCTGTCGATTGCTTCCAGCAGGGGGTGGTCAGGGAGATCGCCCGAAAGCTCCCAGAACATGATCCCCCCCAGGTGCATTGTCATCGCGAACGAGGCTTTCAGCGCCACGGAGCGTACGTCATCGTACGTCGCAAAGAGACGATCGCGCGCGGAGTAACTGTATGCCGCCGCCGCAGCGGTATCCAGAAATGTCCTGAAGCCGTCGTGCTGCCGGAGATAGCCGCCAATGTCCCTGTAGCTCAGGAACCGGAAGAACCGCCCCGGCTGGAACAGGCCGTTGTTCGTATCGGGGACCTCTTCCCAGAGGCGCGCATAGAAGGCCGCGCCGATGACGATTTTCTCTCTGGGGACGCCGAGGGAATCGAGGAGGTGCACGGCGTGCACCACCGACTCCTCCTGGCCGGGGGTGCCGTACAGGGGTGTCAGGTGGCCGGTGGTCGTGCTGTTCGCGTTCACGAGGTCGTACGTCATGACATTGACGGCATTCACCAGCGGGGAGATCGCCGTCCATTCGTACGACTCGAGGATGCAGCGCGTGAATCCGCCCGCGGCAAAGCTCAGCTCGTAGCGATCGCCCAGCGCCTCCCGCAGCGCGCGCATGAGGAGCGTGAAGTTGTGCCTGTCCGCGGGGGAGAACGGGTGTCCCGGGTATCCCTCGATCGCGGGATACTCCCAGTCGATGTCGAGCCCGTCGGCGCCGACTCGCCGGAGGAGCTCCAGCGCGGAGCGGGCGAACTCTTCCCGCCCCGCTTCCGAAGAGAATGCGCCCGAACAGGGGGCGCATCCTCCCCAGCCGCCGACCGAAACGAGCACTTTGAGCCGGGGGTTTACCTCCCTGAGCGAGACCAGCCGCGCGATGCCCGCGCTGTCGGCCTGAGTGTTCAGGACGAGCCGGTTGCCGCTCAGGTGGAGGAAGCTGTAGATGATGTGTGTGAGTTTGCCGGCCGGGACGGCATCGAGTCCCCTGCCGTGCCCGTTATAATAGGCGATGACGGCAAATTCGCGCCCCGGGGCCCCGCCGCACGT